>DFNJ01000016.1:22428-50942 GCA_002376005.1 Firmicutes bacterium UBA3570 | reverse complement strand
CCTACCAAAAGTTTATACGCTCAGCGGCATGGTCGATTTAGCAGCCTTCCGTCCACTTAACCCCACCTGGGCCAGGCCGCGCTTCCTTCTTTAGCACCTCGGCAGGCGCCGCGAGAATGCAAACCAGTCCAGGACAACCCCTTTGTCTCCACCAACGACCAAGGGCTGCATCCGTCACCTTGGCCCTTCTCCGACCACAAAGCTTGCTACCCTTCCGAGGGCATCACCGCTAGCAGGGCTTCACGGTACCCCGGAAAGCCCACCCTGCTCATATCCGGGTTAACTCGCCGGGCCAGCGCCGTCCAATAGACCAGAATCGGGAGCGGATAGGCCAGTAGCACCGGCATGGCACACTCGTGGATTTGGTCGGCCTCGACCATTATTCCACCCACCCCGCGCCCTCCAACAAGCTTACCTGCCGCCACCTCCACAACCCTGCAGCCGATGAGACGTGCTGCGTTCATGAAGGCAGCCACCTTTTCGCGGCTCGGTGCGGGTGCTGACAGCGCGATCACCGCCGTGTCGGGGTCCGCCGCCAACAGTGGACCACGCAAGGCACTCTCTATCTCCAGACCTAGGGCAGGTATTAGGGCCGTCTCCATGAACTTCAGGGCAATTTCGGACGCCACCGAGGCGCACGGACCTCCCCCCGCCAGGAGGATCCAGCTGGCCTTGCTGAGATCCACGGCCAGCTCCTTCAGGTACCCCTCCTTCTCGAGGCGGATCCGCTCCAGGAGAGTTGGAATCCGCTGCAAAGAGTTCCACAAGTCCTGGCGCCCACCGGCAACAGCCGCCATCATGTATCCATTCAGGAGCGCCGCCAAGTAACTACGGGTATGGGGTAATGCCCTATCCCGGCCCCCGGGAGCCACGATTACCATATCGGCCATCTCCGCCAGGGGTGAATCCTCGATCTCGGTCAGGCTGACCACCAGCATGCCCATCCGCTTGGCGCGTTCCGCAGCTTCGACGACCGGTTCAGTGTGTCCAGAGTGTGACAGAGCCACCGCCATACACGCAGTTCCGGCCTCTACCCGCCGATACTTCGCAAATTCAAAGGCATCATAAGCATCTGCATCCAATCCCGCCCACGAGTTCATGGCGTGGGCAATCCCAACAGCGGCAAAGCGCGACGTGCCACAACCTAACAAATATATACGCTTGATCCGGTTGTCGCGGATGCGCTCACCCACCGACTTCGCCTGCGCGGCAGCAGCCCCTCCCAGGCATTCTCGCAGCAACCGGGGTGCCTGCACAATACTGTCCCACATGAAATAGGGATGCTCGCTGCGTCCCCGCTCCCACCTGAAGAGATCATCCATCTGTCGATGCTGAACCATCCCACGACCCCTTTCTTCCTTTGCGAAGGTAAGCTGGCCGCAGTACACGTCCGACTTGCCCCAACGGTTGATCCTTTGCATGCCCATCTTGCTTTCAAAAGTCCGAGCAGTGGCCCACAACATACTGACCACTGCCCTGCACCGGGCCACTTGCCACCTCGCGCTCCCAGCCAGCCGGTGGCCTCGTTGAGCGCAAGCGCCTGCTTCTAAGCAGCCTAGCTACCGGCAAAACGGTTTCCCAATGGTAGTCATGGGAGTGCACTTTCACCGCGCCGCTGACCATGCCTCCTCAGGCACGCCCGGCAGCACCCAGCAACCTGATCTTGTCTCTGACCACTTCGCGCACAAGTTCGCGAGCACGAGACAGGGCAGGACGTGGATCGGGCTCGGCGCTGGCCGCTAAGGTCTCTTCTAAACCGCGGCGGAAGGCCTGGTTGAGGGCAGTGGCAAAATTCACCTTGCGTATCCCTTCCCGTATGACAGCCTGGAGGCTCTCGTCGGTCACCCCCGAGGATCCATGCAGAACCAGCGGCACCCCCGTAGCCTCGCGGATGGCCCGCACCCGCCGGACATCCAGGACTGCCTGCTGCCGAGTCATCTGGTGCACGCTTCCCACCGATACCGCCAGGGCGTTCACCCCGGTCTCGGTCACGAACCTCGCCGCCTCGTCCGGGTCAGTCAGTAGCCCCGCCAGCTCATTCAGGGAAGTGTAACTGCTACGGGGTACCTGTCCGAGCTCACCTTCCACTGATATCCCCACGCGCCGGGCCCAGCGCACCACCTCGGCGGTGAGCCGGATGTTCTCCTCTAGCGGCAGATGTGAACCATCGAACATCACCGAGGTGAACCCAACCCCGAGGCACCGCTTCAGCAGGGTCAGGTCGCGCCCGTGATCCAGGTGCAGAACCACTGGAACGTCGGCCCGCTCGGCTGCCAAACGCACTATCCGGGCAATATACTCAAGTCCAGCGTGCCGTATCGCGCCTTGGCTAGCTTGAACGACCACTGGAGCCCGCTCGTCCTCAGCAGCTGCGACAATGGCTTGCACGTACTCCAGGTTGTTGGCATTAAACGCGCCCACCGCGTAGCCACCGGCTGCTGCGTCCTGCAGCACGTCCTCCAGCGTCGCCAGCGGCAGCTCGACCACCTCCCCGCCTTAGTATCTCAGATCGCCAGCACGTGTGCCAGCTCCCACATATCGCGATCCACCAGGCGCCGCTCCGATACCACCTGTTCCAGCGGGGTTAGTCTCACTCCGTCCCCACCCGAACCCACCATCACTCCGCAGACTCCCTCGTCGATGGCCTCGACAGCCGCCGCCGCTAGCCGGCTGGCCAGGATCCGATCCCGAGCGGTGGGTGAGCCCCCTCGCTGGATGTGGCCGAGCACTGTGACCCGGGTCTCCATGCCCGTCTGCTCCTTGATCTGCTGAGCCAGGTGGTATGCGTCACCTGCCCCTTCCGCGATGACCACAAGGTCATGCTTCTTGCCCCGGGCCCGCCCCCTCCTCACTCGCTCGCAAATCACTTCTATGGGTTCGTGAAACTCGGGAATGACCACCGACTCTGCCCCTACCGCCAAACCCACAGCAACCGCCAGGTGGCCAGAGTCCCTACCCATCACTTGAATGACGAAGACCCTTTCGTGGGAAGTGGCGGTATCTCGTATGCGGTCGATGGCCCACACTGCAGTGTTCACCGCGGTGTCAAAACCGATGGCGTGCTCGGTGAATGGCACATCATCGTCTATAGTGGCAGGGATGCCTACAACGGGAAATCCCTGCTGGTGTAAGGCAAGCGCTCCTGCAAACGAGCCGTTCCCACCAATGATCACCAGCGCGTCGATGCTCTCCTGTCGTAACCGGGCCAGAGCCCGCGCCTGGCCTTCAGGGGTTCTGAATTCCTCGCAGCGGGCAGAGAACAGTATGGTACCCCCGCGCTGTAAGATTCCTCCCACCGCTCTCAGCGATAACACCCGAAAAGCTCCGTCCAGGAGGCCCTGAAACCCGTGCTCCACCCCCACCACTTCGTAGCCCAGGGCAATACCCTTCCTGGTCACGCCTCGCAGCGCGGCATTCATCCCGGGGGCATCGCCCCCACTGGTGAGAACCCCTATACGACGGATACGCTGGCAACCCATCACAACTCACCTACTTCCCGCGGTCCTGTTCCCAGCATGCCCAGTCCTGTAGTACGCATTTCTCGGCATTGTCGCCACCTCCTCTGACAGCAGGCAAGGCCGGGCCCATCGGCGCAACCCCCCGGTCCAACCGCAAATGCCGACCTGGCACCGCTGGTGAGCCACTGCCCGGACTACGGTGAGGAACGAGCGGTCTCCGTTGCTCGTCCCTCGATCCCACCATGTCACTGGCCGACGCTCCGCTTCGCCCGAGCCAAACACCAATGGGGACAGACCAACTCTCCGCCAGGACCCCGGCCGCCGCATTGCGCGGCTTCGCCGACATGGATCCTGCCAATGGGGGTTGAGGAGGAAAACTGCACAGATGCGCGGGGGCCAGTCTTCCACCACCGGCACGATGACCCGACACTGTGCGTGGCTTCATTTCCACCGGCAGCCGCAATGGACCGGAGTAGCTGGTCCGGTTACCATGCACCGCCACTACCCGGCGGGTTCATCGACGCCGCAGCTTGCCCGGCAACCAGGAGAGCCCCTTCGGCACCGCCGGTCATTGTGCTACACCCTGGGGCGCTTTCGACAGGGCGCCACTCCCACCGACATCCGGGCAACACCAACATCTGATCCCCGCGCCGCGTCGGTCGGGGTCATCCAGAAACTGCCCGAACTGGCCGATGAATTCGTATAGGTCTTTCTCACCCACCGCGGGTAGTCGGCCCTGGTGTATTTCTCATCCGGCGTCACCAGTTGAAAGGAATTGGCAATCTTTCCCGAGCGCGGACGAACATCCATTGATGATGGAGGGGAAAACGGCATCCGTCGCTACCAGGAGGCGCCGCAAAGAGCTCGAACGTGGAGCGAGGCGGGGGAGAAGGAACGCGGAGCTGGAGGGGACGAGGCAAACGAAGGGAGCCCTATGGACTCCTGCCGCGGCAAGAGCAGAAAGCAGACCGCACCTGAGCCAGACCGGGCTCACTTCCACGAGCCCGGACCGGAGAGCGCACACAAGCAGCCCCAGACCCCAGGCTCCAAAGCCGTAAAAGGGGGAAAAGAGGCAGGGCGCACCCAAGGACGAAGCCCAGATAACTTCACCCACTGTGGCTCGCGGATCATGCTCCACTCGCCTTCATCCAGAGCCACGACATCCAGGCCGCTGCCGACGCCGAGATCCACAGCACCGTCGCGGCCCAACTGACGGGCCGGGTGCCCGACAGCCCCCACCTCAAGGGGATGGTGTGGCAGGTCGACAGCGACACCGACAGACACTCTGAAGCACTGTCCGCCGACGCCGCCTACTACAGTAAAGCCAATGTGGACGCTCTCGAAGAGTCAAGCTCGGCGCCGTTACCGCTCCCCCCGATGCCTCCCACAGGTAGCAGATGAGGCGAAAGTTTCGTGCCAAGACGGACAGGCTCAGGATACATCCCCGGCACTGGTCTTCAGCCACATCAAGGAAGCCATGCGCTTCAGGCAACTTCAGCGTCGAAACGGTGACTGCAATGTGCGGCCTTTAACCTGATGAAGCCCCACACGGCCCGGCCCCCTCAGGTGCTGGCTGTCCACGTCCGTCCAACAGATACCCGTTAACCCGCGCCTGGGTCGCGGCCGCCAGGTTGAGCGGCATGCTACGCAGGCTCGGCCTCTAGCGGGGCGGCTCGCCGCCCAGGAGGTGCCGCATGACTTCCCGGTAGCGGTCCAGAGCCTCCCTCCCTTCGGGGGTTAACCGGTAGAACGTCAACCGGCGTGAGCCCACACGGCGGGAAGCGGAGGTGACGTACCCGGCTTCGCCGAGCTTGCGTAGATGGAACAGAAGGTTCCCGTCGGTGAGACCAAGGTGGTTCTTGAGGTAGGTGAAGTCGGCCTCGTGACCGTCCAGGGCCACCATCAGGGTCAGGCGGACCGGCTCGTGGACGACCGGGTCGATGGCCCCCGCCCCGTGGTCGGATGGGCTCCTCGCCCCGCCGTTCACGCGCCGTCCCCCTTGTCGTCCTCCCCGGGTGGGCCTCCCGTACCCGAACGGATCCAGATGTAGTGCTCGATGAGCCCCCATGCCGCCAGGCCGCCCACACCAGCGAGCCATATCCACGGCAAGTTCCGGAAGCTTTCGCCTACGTACGCCGCAAGCCAGGTCTGGTGCACGATGATGGTGATCAACGTCAGAATGGCCGCATCAACCGGCAGCCGGCCAAAGGCGACAACCATGGCCGCCACGAGCGCACTGCTCCCCAGAAGCAACCACAGCAGCCCCGGATACACGCGGCCGAAGAAAAGACTGAGCGGCAGCACCAAAGCGAGAAACACCGCCACCCAGACCTGGTTCCTGGCTTCCCTGAGCAGACCTTCGTGCTCCAGATGCCCCCGTGGACGGTAGAGGTTCCTCCACAGGGGCCGGTCCAACGCACGGCGAAGTAACCGCCGTAGGCAGCGATAATGACCAGCACAGCTACCCACCCCTGCCACGGCCCGATGAACCAGTGGACCAGAAGAGCCAAAAGCACGAAGGCCGATTGCGCCACGTAGAGGAGACCACCCTTGGCTCGTTCGAAACTTGCGTATAGACTGAGCTCCCTTTGGTCTCTGTGCAAGGCCGTGTCGCCCCCTGACTGTGGCCACCAAGACTCACTTTGCCAGGCAAAGCATACCACGGGCGTGGAGTACTGTCAAGAGGACGTGATCACGCGTATGTATGGGGGCACTTCCCCGCTCCTGCCGCCCTGGAAAACTATTGCTTCTGCAAGCTCAGGATCTCAGCGAACGGCGTGCTGGTTGCTGATCCGCCTCGCCTGACCTCTGCACGGTCAAGGCTATGCTCGGATTCCAGATAGTTCGTAGTGACAGACCCCTGGGGCAGGCGCCCCCCTCAGAGCCAGCGGTCAGGAGCGCGCATCCCGACCTGTCTCCGAACCCTCCGGCCCACTGAGCGCCGACGCCTTCTGCCCCACTCACGCTCCTGGCGGCGCGGAGAACGGATGTCCCCTGCCCGTGCGTGCACCCGCTTGCGGAAACCAGCAGGAGCCAAGAGGAGCCGGACCGTTTCCTGTGGGAACGCTGGAGTGCCTTCATGCAAGGGACGCATAAAGTATAGCTGGGTTCCTTACATGAAGAACGTACCGCCCGTTTCTCGACCCCCTCTTCCACAGCCTGCCATACGGCCGCGTTCACCCCCGGGGTTCATCCGGCCTCGAAGCCTCTCCGGCAAGCCGCAGCGCTGCAATCCCCCTGCGGAGATCCGGCTGCCGGAATAACCACGAGCCCGCGACTAATACCTGCGCGCCCGCGCGACACAGGTTCCCGGCCAGCTCTTCCGTTACCCCCCCGTCCACCGAGAGGAGGATTTCGTTGCGTCGCTCTCGCAGAAGCTGTTCCGCCTGCCGGAGCTTTTTCAGAGCCGAGGACAGGAACTGCTGGCCACCGTAGCCGGGATTGACACCCATCACCAGCACCAGATCCAGCACGTCCTGGAGGTGCTCGAGCACCGCAACCCCCGTCCCCGGACAAAGGGCAATGCCCGCCTTTACCCCCAGGGTGCGGATCTGGCAAAGCACCCGGTGGATATGAACACAAGCTTCAACATGCACCGTGAGGTAGTCAGCCCCCGCTTCCGCGAACCGGGCCAAGTGATCCTGCGGCTGGGCCACCATGAGGTGAACGTCCAGGGGTATCTTCACCCGCCGCCGGATCGCCTCCACCATCCGAGCCCCGAAGGTGATTTCGGGTACGAAATGCCCGTCCATCACGTCCACGTGCAGCCAGTCCGCGCCCGCTTCCTCCGCTCGTTGCGCTTCCTCGCCCAAACGGCCAAAGTCCGCGGAAAGCAACGAGGGGGCAATCCTGACCGCCATTACTGGTACCTCCGCTCCTCGAATTCCCTAATTTCTCCCAGGAAGGACAGGTAATGGTCATACCGATGCCGGGCAATCCTGCCCTCCCTCACCGCCTCTTTGATCGCACATCCCGGCTCGTGATGGTGCAAGCAGTCGTTAAACTGACAGCTTCCGGCTAGCTTCGCCATTTCCGGGAAGCAATCAGGCAGTGACCGGCTGGGAATGCGGTCAAGATCCAAACGAGTAAACCCCGGCGCGTCTGCCACCATCCCCCCGTCGGGAAGCAGGATCATCTCCACCCACCTGGTGGTGTGTCTCCCTCGGCCACCTTTCGGACTGAGCTCGCCGGTGAGCAGCTCCTTTCCGGGCACCAGGGCACTGAGCAGCCGCGACTTCCCCACTCCACTGGCCCCGGCGAACACCGATATCCGATGGCGCAGCTCCTGCGCCAGTCTGTCCAGCCCCGTACCCAAGATGGCACTCACCGCCAGTGCCCGATAGCCAATGTCCCGATACACACCGAGCAGGCTTTCGGCTTCATCCGGTCGCAGCAGATCTACCTTGTTCAGCACCAGCAGTGCCTGCAGCCTCTGGTACGCCACCAGTACCAACAACCTGTCCAATAACGAGAGGTTGAGCTCCGGCTCGCGCAGGGTGAATACAACCACCACCTGATCCACATTGGCCACCGGCGGTCGCACCAGGCGGGACCGACGCGGCAGCACCTTCTCCACCAACCCATCACCGTCAACCTGCCGGTAGACTACTTTATCGCCGGCCAGCACCGCACCCTGGCGTCGCAACCTACCCCGCAGGCGACAGATAATAAGGTCCCCGTCCGGGCTCAGGACCGACACGAAGTTGCTCAGCACCCTGACCACCGTGCCCTCAGGCATGGACCTCTGGTATCACCTCAGCACCTTCTCTATCGCCAGCTGGCCATTGAAATAAATCTTGGCTTGCGCCTCCTGCCCGGCCCAGGCCACGGGCAGCTCGATGATCTCGCCCGGATGGTGCTTGGCGTTGTACACCACCCGGGGGCCCGAAATGTCAACCAGCACCACCCGCACCGTGACCGGTACCCGCGAGGTGGAGGGCACCTCGATCCGCAGGGTGGTCCGCTTGGTACCGCTCGGTGGACCCTTGGACAGCACGAGGTTCACCGTGGAGCCCTGCGGCACCCTGGTCCCCGCCTCGGGATCCTGAGCAATGACCGTCCCGGCGGGCTGCCACGATTCGCGCTCCTGGAGCTGCCCTACCAGCAGTCCCGCCTGTTCCAGCACCACCTTCGCCTGCTCCAGGGTGGCCCCCTCCAGGCGAGGCACGGTCACCAGGGGAGGCGGGGGGCCCAGACTCAGGACCAGATCCACGGCTGTTCCCTCCACCACCCTGGTCCCTGCCTTGGGGTTTTGGGCTATGACCCGGTCGAGACCGATTTCTTCGTGATACTGGCGGGCGATCTCACCTACCTTGAGCCCCACCGCGTCCAGGGCCAGGGCGGCATCCCGCCAGGTCATACCCACCACATCGGGCACCCCTTCTTCCACGAATTGTGGGCCGGTGCTGACCACCAGCCGCACCAGCCGGCCCCGCCGCACCGTCTCGCCAGCCGCCGGATCCTGCGCAATGATCTGCCCCGCCGGGATGTCAGGATCGGAGCGCTCTGCTACCACCGTCCCCCGCAGGCCCACCTCCCACAGGGTCCGTTCCGCCTGCACGACGCTCTGGCCCACCACGTCGGGTACCAGCACAGTGGGCACCGCGTACCAGTCCATGAAACGCTGCCAGCCGTACCAGCCCCCGGCGCCCAGCAGAGCCAAGACCAGCAGCACTACCAGGATACGTGCCGCCCGCGCCTTCCTGCGGCGTTTCCTGGTTTTTGGCACTGTTTCCACCTCTTCGCGCGGCGGTCGGGGCTTTGCCCTATCCTTGGTGTTATACCCGGTGGTCGCCTCCGCTTCCTGCCGGGACAGCTGCTCCAGGCAGGCATCGATGGCGCGGACCATCTCCTCTGCGGTCTGGAACCGACGGTCGGGATCTTTCTCCAGTGCCTTCAGCACCAGGGCATTGACGGCAGCCGGAATGGAGGGGTCGAGCTCGCGAGGCGCCCGGGGGCGCGCCCGGAGATGCTGCATTGCCACCCCCAGGGCAGTGGTTCCGTGGAAAGGCACCTTCCCGGTGAGCATTTCGTACAGCACCACGCCCAGGGAGTACAGATCAGACCGCGGTCCCGCGGGCTCACCCCGTGCCTGCTCGGGGGAAATGTAATGCACCGACCCAATGATGGTACCTTCGTATGTCAAGGTGGCGCCGGGAACCGCCGCCCGGGCAATGCCGAAATCGGTCACCTTCACCGTGCCGTATGCAGTCAGCAGAATGTTGTGCGGCTTGATGTCTCGGTGGATGAGCCCCTGCTGGTGGGCGTGGGCCAGGGCCTGGGCGATCTGACGCGCGATCATGAGGGCCTCCCTGACCGACGGCCGACCCCGCTTTATGTATCGCTTCAGGTCCTCGCCCTCCAGGAATTCCATGACCAGATAGTGGATGTCGCCTTGCTGCCCCACATCATAGACACTGACCACGTTGGGGTGGGAGAGGCTGGCCGCCGCCCGCGCCTCCCGCCGAAAGCGGCGCAGGAACTCCTGGTCTTCGGCCAGGGCGGGATTCAGTACCTTCACCGCCACCGTCCGATCCAACAACTGGCAGCGGGCCTTGTAGACGTGGCCCATGCCGCCGCCGCCCACCCGCTCCAATATTCGGTATCGCCCACCGAGCGTGCAACCTATCAGTGACTCCATGTCCTTCACCTACCGCCGAAGGCCCGAAAATCGGGCATTTCCACCAGTACCACTGTTATGTTATCGAACCCCCCCCGCCGTTTGGCCAGCTCCACCAATTGCTGGCAGGCCTGCTGCCCATCCTTTGCCTGCAGCGTCACCTGGTGCAGTTCTGGATCCTCCACCAGTCCACACAAGCCGTCGGTGCACAGCAGGACCGCCTCATCGGCCTTCACTTCCCTTGATGTGACGTCGACCCGCACCTCCGGTTCCGTACCCAGCGCGCGGGTCAGGATGTGGCGCTGGCTGTGCCAGCGGGCCTGTTCCGGCGTGAGGACGCCCCTTCGCACCATTTCCGCGGTCACCGAGTGGTCCTGGGTCAGCTGGAGGATCCGGTTACGGTCCAGGAGATAAGCCCGGCTGTCTCCCACGTGTGCCACCCACGCACGGCCCGGTAGCACCGCGCACGCCGTCAACGTGGTGCCCATGCCTGGCACCCCCAGGAGCCTCAATCCCGCCCGGTAAATGCGACAGTTCGCTTCCTGAAACGCCCGGCGGAGCACCGACGGCCAGCAGATATCGCTCTCCCGTTCCGGTACCGCCTCTCGCAACACCTCCACCGCCGTCCGGCTGGCCACGTCGCCCCCCGTATAGCCCCCCAGGCCGTCGGCCACCGCGCACAACACTCCCCGCCGCGGGTTGCCGACAGCCACCACCAGGTAGCTGTCCTCATTAACCGATCTCACCAGCCCGACATCGCTGGCCGCGAAGGCTTGCAGATCAGTCCCCTCCCTCCCCCGACACCCCAAGGCGGCGCCGCAGCTGGCCGCACGCCGCTTGCATCTCCAGACCCAGGCTTCGCCGAAGGGTAACAGCCACTCCTGCCTGCCGGAGGATTTCCATAAAGCGCCGCGTCACGCTGTTGTCGCTGGGAACGAACGGACGGCCAGGAACGGGATTGTACCGGATCAGGTTGACGTGGCAGGGCCAACCCTGCAGCAGGCGAGCCAGCTTACGCGCGTGCTCGGTCTGATCGTTGATGCCCGCCAGCAGCACGTACTCAAAACTGGGTCGCCTACCCGTGCGCTCCCACCAGTACCTGCCGGCTGCAACCACTTCCTCCACCGAATGCCGTGCCGCCGCCCGTGGCATGAGCTGCTGCCTCAGGCGTTGTTCCGGGGCATGCAGGGAGATGCACAGGGTCAGCGGCCATCCCTCTTCCACCAGCGCCCGAATTCCGTCCACCAAGCCGCAGGTGGAAAGACAGATGCGTCGAGGACTCAGAGAAAAGCCCTCCCGCAAGGTCACCACTCGCAGAAAGCGCAAGATGACCGGCAGGTTGTCCAGCGGCTCTCCAATGCCCATGAGATCCACCCTGTCCGGCCCGCTGCGCCCCTGCCCCGTCGGGCTCAGCAACATCTGTTCTATCAGCTCCCCAAGGGTCAGGTCCCTCTTCTTCCCACCCAGGCAGGAGGCACAGAACACGCAGCCCATCGCACATCCCACCTGGACCGACATGCACAGACTCCTGCCCCAGGGGTGGGTCATCCATACCGTCTCGATGCATTCACCGTCGGCCAGCTTCAGCAGCATTTTCACCGTACCATCCCGACAGCGCACTTCCCCCTGAACTTTCAGCCGACGGATTTCATATGAAGAGGCCAACCGCTGTCGCAGCTGCCGCGGGAAGACAGTGATCTTCTCGAAGTCCCTCACCCCGTGGCGATGTAACCAGCGGACCAGCTGCCGGACGCGGTAGGAGGGCTCGCCCCAGGCGGACATCAGTTCGCCCAACTCATCGGGGTCCAGATCGAGGATGCTGGAACCCATGAAAACCCTCCTTCCGGCGGTAGCGGGCCAAAAAGAACCCGTCTGTACCGTGGAGGTGAGGAAGCAAAAGCACCTTCCCCCTCTCAGCGCCCGGACACCCGTCGAGAAGCTCCGTCCCCAACCCCTTGAGGCTGGCAGGAACCAGGTCCGGACGGAGCGATTCCAGACGCTGCGTCACCCCTTCGGTCTCCGCGCGAGTGAGAGTGCAGACGCTGTACAGCAACAACCCCCCCGGACGGAGGCACTCCGCCGCCGCGCACAGGATCTCCAGCTGGAGATCAGCCAGTGCCGTCACCAGCCCCGGCTCTTTCCGCCAGCGGGCATCGGGGTGTCGGCGGAACAGTCCTAGGCCGCTGCAGGGGGCGTCCACCAGCACGCCGTCGGCCTGGCCGCGCCAGTTCTCCGGCAGCCGGCGGGCGTCCTGGCACACCAGCTCCAGAGAAGTCAGGCTCAGACGTCGGGCATTTTCCCCCACCAGCTGCAGTCGCTGGGGGTGGACATCCACCGCCAGCACCCGGGCCCGATCTCCGGCCAGCTCCGCCAGGTGGGTGGCCTTGCCTCCCGGCGCGGCACAAGCGTCGATCAACAGCTGCCCCGGCTGGGGCTCCAACGCTCGCGCCGCCACCATGGAGGAAAGATCTTGCGGGGTGAACAGTCCCTCACGCCAGGCGCGGGTGTATACTGGAGCTGTGCCCGAGGCCAATACCATGGCCTCCGGGGCCCCCGCCAGTGCTTCCGCCCGCACCCCCTCCTCCTCCAGTCGCCGGCGCAGCTCCTCCCGCGTGCAGCGCAGGAGATTAGCCCTCACCACCGCCGGGGCCTGACGATTGTTAGCCTCCAGCAGAGCCAGAGTGGTCTCCTCGCCCAACCATCTTTGCCATTCCCGGACGGCCCAGGCGGGGTGCGAGTACCGGATGGCCAGGCTGTCTGGGTCCCCGCCTGCAGGTGGCTGGGGCGGAGAGTGCCGCTGTCGGGCGAGGCGGCGGAGGACCGCGTTCACCAGAGCCGCCGTGCCCCGGTGCCCGTATTTCTTGGCCAGCTCCACGCTAACGTTGCAGGCCGCCCAGGGGGGTATCCGCTCGAGGAACAAAAGCTGGTATGCCCCCAGGCGCAGTATATTGCGGATCCAGGCGGGAAGGGCCCCCATCTGCCGGCCAGCTACCTGCTCCAGCACCCAATCCAGAAACAGCCGCCAGCGCAAGGTTCCGTAAACCAGCTCGCTGGCCAGGCGTCGGTCCCGCTGGGCCAGCCTGGAGCGCCCCAGCTCCGCATCCAGCTGGACATCCGCAAAAGCCCGATCCACCTCCACCCTCCACAGGACCCTCAGCGCCACCTCCCGCGCCGTGATGCCAGCGGTCAATAGTACGGCACCCACCTCGTGCGCACCAGGAACAGGTCGGGCATCCCCCGCAGGGGCAGGCCAAAAACCCTGATGGCGGAAGGGCGGTACTGGATCCCCACGATCTCCATGCCGTACACATCGGTGGAGGTGGTGAACAGCCGCTGGACCACCTGGCCAAAGACCGGACCCAGCAGATTGGCCAGCAACATGGCCATGAGAACGGTCCAGATGGACAGCATCCCCGCCTGGAGCAACAGCAGCAGGAACACCACCGAGGACACGAAATTGGCGGTCAGGATGCTGGTACCGCATCTGGGGTGCACGGCCAGGGATGTCTCACCCCGCTTCAGGCGCTCGAGCCCAATGCGGGCCGCTTGCTCCACCAGTAGCGGGTCAGCATCCCCCCGCAACAGGAAACCATCCTCCCGGGCCAGGCCCGCCAGAGGGCGCGGCCCGTACCGTTCCTCGATCACGTTAATGGTGGCATGCTCGAGGGCATGGTTGCGCCGCAGCAACGGGTTGGTGGCCACCTTGTATATCTGTACCGGTATGCTCAGCAATCCCCCCAGCGACTGCAACGCGAAATGAAAGGGTACGAGCAATGCGTTGATGAGCACAAACAGCATCAACGGCCACAGCAAAAACATCAGCATCCACACGTCAGTCACGCCTGCCCCTCAAGATCAAGAGTCGGGCCAGCTGCGCCAGCGCCATGGCGGTAGCAGCTAGGTAGGTCAAGGCGGCGGCGTTGAGCACCCGCCGGACCATCTCCTCCTCCCGGCCCGCCACCAGTCCCGTCGCCCTCAGGGTCTCCAGCGCCCGCTGGCTCGCGTTGTACTCCACGGGCAGCGTGATCACCTGAAAAAGCACTGCCCCCAAGAAGAGCAGTATCCCGAGGTCCATCAAGCTGGGGGAATTAAATAGGAACCCCACCAGAAACAGCGGCCAGGCCGCCCCTGATCCCAGCTGGGCCAGGGGCAGGATTCCGTTGCGCAGCCGCAGGGGCAGGTAGCCCAGATGATCCTGCAGGGCATGACCCGCCTCGTGCGCCGCCACCCCGATGGCGGCAACGGAACTGGCATCGTGCACGGGAGGCGACAGCCGCAGCACTCGGGCACGCGGGTCGTAGTGGTCGGCCAGGACGCGGCCCACTCGCTCGACGCGCACCCCCCGCAATCCGGCAGCGTTGAGAATGGCCCGAGCTGCCTGCGACCCGGTCATACCAGAACTGGATCTTACCCGCGAGTACTCCTCGAAGGCCCCCCGCACCCGAGATTGTGCATAGAACGCAAACAGGAGCGCAGGAATGACCAGGTAGAAGTAACTAGCATCCCAAAAGTAGTACATGCCGTCACTCCCTCCTTTCTCCTCCCTGTCCTAGACATTGTCCCACCGCCAGTCGGTAGCCTCTCAGGAACTCCTGGGCGTCCATTGCCCGACGGCCCTCCGGCTGCAGGCTGAGGATTTCCACCGCCCCGTCACCCGCGGCCACCACCAGCCCGGCACGAGGAGATGCCACCAACACCATCCCCGGCTCTCCGTGCCCCGACGCCACCGCCGCCCGCCACACCTTCAGCCGCCGTCCTTTCCAGAAGGTGTGGGCTCCTGGTTCCGGGTTGAGCGCCCGCACCCGATCCACGACGCGCCGGGCGGGCTCGCGCCAGTCGATCACTTCGTCCTGCGGCCTGATGCGTGGGGCGGGGCAAGCCTGCCGATCATCCTGAGGCTGCGGCTGGATCCTCCCCGCCTCGAGCCCATCCAGCACCTCCAGCAGCAGCTCGGCACCCAGCTGGCTCAGCCGTTCCGCCAGCTCACCCGCAGTCTCCGCAGAACCGATCCGGACCCGACGTTGTGCCAGTATGGGCCCGGCATCCACCTCCTCGGTCACCAGCACCACGCTCACTCCGGTGACCTCCTCTCCCGCCATCAAAGCGCGCTGGATGGGAGCCGCACCCCGGTATCGGGGCAGAAGCGATGGGTGCACGTTCACGCACCCCAGCCGCGGGATCTTCAGCACCGCAGGGGGGAGTATGCGGCCGAAGGCCGCCACCACCACCGCGTCGGGGCGGGCGTTCTCGATGGCCTGCAAGGCGTCTTCGTCAAACCGCACCAGGGCCAGTGTGGACAGTCCCCGGCGGTGGGCCTCCTTCGCCACCTCGCTGGGTTGTACCCGTCTGCCCCTGCCCCGAGGTCGGGGAGGCTGCGTCACCACCAAGGTTACCTGGTGGCGGCTGCACACCGCATCCAGAACCGGAAGGGCGAAGGCCGGCGTTCCCATGAAGACTATTCGCATCGCCCATCTCCCTCCCCCACTCCCAGGGCAATCAGCGACAGAGCCCGGTCGGTAATCAGGATACCGTTCAGGTGATCCACCTCGTGCTGCACTGCCCGCGCCAGCAGGCCGTCGGCGTCGAGCCAGGAGCGCCGTCCCTCCCGGTCGAGGTACTCCACCCGGACCTTCTCGGCACGGGTCACTTCAGCCAGGATGCCCGGCAAGCTCAAACATCCTTCCAAGGCGGTGACCGACCCTACCCGCTCCCTGATCCGGGGATTGACCATACCCACCGGGCCCTTCTCTGCCTCCACGACGATTACTCTCCTGAGCTCTCCCACCTGGGGGGCGGCCAGACCGATTCCCTGTTCCCCGCGCATCAGCTCTATCATCTCGTCGATCAATTGCTGCACGGTGCGGTTAATGCGTCGAACCGGTCGGCTAACCGCCCGCAGCACTGGCGCGTCGTAGGTGACGATGCTCAATCCCAACCCCTTCACCCACCTTACAGTTTACAACAACGACACCGGATCCACATCCACCACCAGGGATACCCGACGGCTCGGTGGCGGGCCATTCTTCTCCAGAAGGTCCCTCAATGCACTGGTCATCTCATCTACGTCTTCTGCGAGCAGACACATCTGCCACCGATACTTCCCCCGCAAACGCCATAGCGGTGCAGGTGCTGGCCCCAACAGCCGCCAGGGACCCGCCCGTAGAACCGCGCCCAGCTTTTGGGCATAGGCCTCCACTTCCGCCGCTGACCGGGCACTGATCAGTAGCCGCACCATGTCGGCAAAGGGGGGGTACCCTAGTTCCTGCCTCAGGCTCACCTCCGTGCGATAGAACGTTTCGAAATCGTGGCGGCTCGCAGCCTGAATGGCGTAATGATCCGGTGCATAAGTCTGTACCACTACCCGCCCCGGTGCCCCTCCCCTTCCTGCCCGGCCCGCCACCTGGGTGAGCAGCTGGAAAGTCCTTTCCGCTGCCCGGAAGTCCGGCAAGTTGAGCGCGGTGTCCGCGGAAACCACTCCCACCAGGGTGACGCCCTCCACGTGGAATCCCTTGGCCAGCATCTGCGTCCCCACCAGAACCCGGATGCGTCCTTCCCGGAACTCGCGGTAGACGCGCTCGTGAGCTCCCCGGTACCCCATGGTGTCGAGATCCATTCGCGCCACCTCAACCCCGGGAAAGAATTCCCGCACCTCCTCCTCCACCCGCTGGGTGCCCACTCCGTGAAACCCCAACCGGTAGCCACCACACGCCGGGCACCTCCACGGGGGCTCGCGATCATAGCCACAGTAGTGGCAGCGCAGGCGCCTGCCCGTCCGGTGATAGGTCAGGGTCACCTCGCACTGCGGGCAACGCACTACCCAGCCGCACTCCCGGCAGAGGATGAAGGCGGAGAACCCGCGGCGGTTGAGGAACAGTATCACCTGCCCACCGGCCCCCAGCGCCTCCCGTATGGCCTCCACCATCAGCCCACTGAGGGCACCCGATGGCCGCTCCTGCCGCAGATCCACCAGCTCGACGGGAGGAAGGGGCCGTCGAGCTACGCGGGTGGGCAAGCGGAAATGGGCATACTCTCCGCGTTCCGCCCGGTAACGAGACTCCAGCGACGGGGTGGCACTCCCCAGCAGGACCGATGCGCCCTCCAGCCGCGCGCGCAGCCGGGCCACGGTGCGCGCATGATACCGCGGGTCGCACTCCTGCTTGTAACTGGGCTCGTGCTCTTCGTCCACCACCACCAGTCGCAACCGATATACGGGCGCGAACACCGCCGAGCGCGGGCCGATAACCACCCGAGATTCCCCGCGACGCACCCGCCACCATTCCCGCTGCCGGTCGCCGAGCGACATCCCGCTGTGCCAGACTCCCACCAGGCTCCCGAAGCGAGCCCGGAACCGTTCAGTCATCTGGGGGGTGAGGGCAATCTCCGGTACCAGCACGATGGCCCCTGCGTCCTGATCCAGGCACTCCTCGATCAGCCGCAGGTACACCTCAGTCTTGCCGCTTCCCGTCACCCCCTCCAGCAGGGCAGTGCTACCTGCCGCCGCCAGCACCTCCCGCAGCCCATCTAAAGCCTGGGCCTGCTCGCGCGTCAGCTCGGGGCCTCTCTGCACCGCACCGGCCGGTCCAGGCAGTGGTGACATCTCCACCATGCGCACGAAGCCCTTCTCCACCAGGCTCAGCACCGTGCGGCGCCCGGTGCGGCAAGTCTGGGCCAGCCTGGCCGGATCCCAGGCTGTGTTTCCGGCGGTCTGAGCCAGCTGCCTCAGCAGAGCCGCCTGCTTGGGTGCCCGCGCCTGGAGGGCATCTGCCGCAGCCCGCAGGGCATCTCCCGGCCAGGCGGGGATGAGGAGCCACTGGGTGCCGGGGGCCGACGCCGCGCGGGGGGCCGTTGACTCCCTGCTGACCAGCCCCTGCTCCTCCAGTCGCCGGAGGGCCGAACTCAGCCCCCGGCTCCCCACGGCATCGGCCAGGGAGGTCACCACCACCTCGCCGCCCGCCTCCAGCACTTCCTCCAGGATGGCAGCCTGCCGCGGCATCCGCCGACCGTGTCGTTCGATCCAGCTCTCCGCCTCCGAAGGGGAGACCTTCAGCACCACCAGTCGGTGCCGCGTGCCCCACAACCCGGGAACCACCATAGACCACAAGCACTGGCGGGTGGCGCATAGATAGTGCTCGCTCAGGGCCCGCGCCAGACCTACCAGAGACGCAGGCAACGCTGGCTGTCCCGCCAGCACCCGGACTATGTCCTTGAGTTCCCCCTGGTGCGGCTGAGCGGGAAAACCCACCACCGTGCCGGTCACCCTTCGGCGGCCGAAGGGAACCTCGACCCGACTCCCCAGCCTCACTGCACGCCGCATGGGCTCGGGTATCCGGTAGTGAAAGACGTCGGCGGTCCTGCGGATCGCCACGTCCACCACCACTTCCACCCACGGGCCGGCCCCCGAAAACGACGAAGACCCCGGCAGCTGCCCGGGTCCGCGCTCGGTCACTCCGTCCACAGCGGCCTCACCCGCCTGAAGGGGTGGCATTGGCCAGGAGTTCCACCACCCGATCCCAGATCCGGTCGGCTACCTCTTCCTTTCGGCAGCGCGGTACGTGCAGGCAGCCTCCGCCGGGATCCAGCAGCCATACCTCGTTGAACTCGCTGTCGAACCCCACATCCGGGCGACCAACGTTATTGGCCACCATCAGATCCAGACCCTTGCGTTCCAGTTTCGCCCGGGCGTTGGCCAGCACGTCCTCCGTCTCGGCGGCAAACCCCACCACCAGCTGACCCGGCCTGCGCCGCTGGCTCACCTCCGCGAGTATGTCAACGGTGGGCACCAGCTGGATGGTGAGGGGGCCTTGCTCCTTCTTCAGCTTCTGTTTGGCGACCTCCACAGGCCTCCAGTCAGCCACCGCGGCCGCGGCCACCACCACCCGCGCCCACGCCAGATGGTCCAATACCGCCCGCCGCATCTCCTCGGCGGTCACCACCCGTACCAGCTGCACACCCTCCGGAGCAGCCAGGGCGGTGGGACCACTGATCAAGACCACCTCCGCGCCGCGGGCTCTAGCCGTTTCCGCCAGGGCGTAACCCATCCGGCCGGAGGAACGGTTCGACAGGTACCGCACGGGATCCAAGGGCTCCCGAGTGGGTCCGGCGGTGATGAGCACCCGCACCCCAACCATGTCCTCTCGCCGGGTGAGCATCTGGACCACCCGGCGCACGATGCGGTCCGGCTCGGGGAGTCTACCCTTGCCCACCGCCCCCGAAGCTAACCGCCCGTGCTCCGGCTCCATGATTTCATAACCCAGGGCTCGCAACAGCCGGATGTTGCGCTGAACCACCGGGTTGGCGTACATCCGGTGGTTCATGGCCGGCACCAGCAGGCAGGGACAATCTGCCGCCACAATGGCGGTAGTGAGGAAATCATCGGCGATGCCAGCAGCCACCTTGCCCAGCAGATTGGCAGTGGCGGGAGCTACCACCACCAGCTCCGCCCATTGCGCCAGCTCCACGTGTTCCACGTTCCAGCGGCGCGGCTCCTCGAACATCTCCGTGTACACCGGATGGCCGGTTATGGTGCGGAAAGTGAGGGGAGACACTAGGCGGGTGGCGTTGCGGGTCATCACCACCGCCACCTCGGCACCCAGCTTGCGCAGTCTGCTGGCCACCTCCACCGCTTTGTAGGCGGCAATCCCCCCCGTGACCCCCAGCATTATCTTCCGACCATCCAGCAACAGTACTCCCTCACTTCGCCCCCGATCTGGTCTTGTGGTATCCAACCTTGCCCTCAATGATCTCGGTCAGGGCAATGGTGACCGGGTTGTTACCCTGGGCATTCACCAGAGGGACATCGCCATCCACCAGCTGCCGCGCCCTCTTGGCAACCAGGGTCACCAGGGTGTACTTGGAGTCGACCCGCGACAGTAACGCATCAAGCGAAGGTTTGATCAACCCGAAGCACCCCCTTTTCGGCCCCAGCGGCCAAGGAACGAGAGATCCTGCCGCTCGGTCCGATGTCGTTCTGCTTCGATTATACAGGATACCACTTCCACCGCTCGCTGCAAGTCGTCGTTCACCACCAGATAGTCGTAGCGCGCCGCGTACTGGAGCAGCTGGGTCGCCTCTTCCATGCGCCGACGCAGCTCCTCTTCGGTTTCCGTTCCTCGCTCGCGCAGCCGGCGCTCCATCTCCTTCAAGCTAGGTGGGACCACGAATACCAGCACCGCTTCCGGGAAGCACCGCTTGACTCGGAGTCCTCCCTGAACCTCCAGATCCATGAGCACGTCCCGGCCGGCGGCTAAGGTGTCTTCCACCCAACGTCGGGGCGTCCCGTACATGTTACCGTAAATCTCCACCCATTCGAGCAGCTCTCCCTCGCGTACCATCTCCCGGAACCGCTCGGGGGTGACGAAAAAATAGCTGGAACCGTCTACCTCGCCCGCACGGGGTTTACGGGTGGTCACGGAAACGGAAAACCTCAGCTCAGGGTGCGCTGCCAGCAAGCCCTGGCAAAGGGCCCCCTTGCCGGCACCCGAGGGCCCGGAAATCACCAATACTAGCGGCCGGCGCATGGGGTCACCGGTCCAGTCAGCGGACCGCCGCGACGTCGCTTTCCTGCTCACGACTGTTCAGGCGGTTGGCCACCGTCTCCGGTTGCACCGCTGAGAGGATGACGTGGTCGCTGTCGGTGATGATGACCGCCCGCGTGCGGCGCCCGTACGTGGCATCGATCAGCATGCCCCGGTCCCGAGCATCGTTGATTATGCGCTTGATGGGTGCCGACTCGGGAGAAACTATAGCCACGATGCGGTTGGCGGACACGATGTTGCCAAAGCCTATGTTGACCAGTTTGATTTGCACCGAGCACCCTCCCTACGCCGCGGATTGAGTTCTACCACCCATTTCTGCACCGACGGACACGGGTCAGGCCCCTTACTCCACGTTCTGGGCCTGCTCCCGCATCCGCTCCACCAGCAGCTTACCTTCCACCGCCCAGCTCGAAAGATCGAAATCGTTACTCTTGGCACCCAGGGTGTTCAGCTCCCGCCCCAGTTCCTGGAGAATGAATTCCAGCTTGCGGCCGCGCGGGCCCTCCCCGTTGCGCACGGTTTGCTCAAGTTGCTCCAGGTGGCTGAGGCCACGGGAAATTTCCTCGCTCACGTCGCTCCTTTCCGCCAACAGAGCCACCTCTTGTGCCAGGCGCAGGGCATCGACCTCCTCCGGTGACAGCCAGTCCTTCAGGCGATCCATGATCCTTGCCCGGTATTCCTCGGCGACTTCCGGAGCCCGTCGCGACATCTGATGTAGCAGGGAACGCAATCTCTGCACGCATCCCAGGATCTCCCGGGCCGCGGCCCTACCTTCGTGCTCCCGCATGGCCACCAGCTGATCCAGCGCTTCTCGCAGGGCCGGTTCCACTGCCTCCCAGAGCTCGTCCCCCGTGAGCTGGGGACCCTCGATCCTGAGAACCCCCGGGAGGGCTGCCCACCAGGCAGACCGCCTGGGGATCGGAGCCTCCAGCAGATCTGCGACCTCTCCCATCGCCTCCCGGTAGCCGGCCAGCAACCCGCGATCCACCACCACCTTCTTTGGCAGCGCGGGAGCAGCGGACCAGTGAACCCACACGGTCACCCGTCCCCGGTGGACCCTGTCGCGGACACACCGCTTTATGGTTTCCTCCATGGCATTTAGTTCTGGCGGGGCGTGGACCACCACCTCACAAAACCGGTGGTTCACCGATCTGATCTCCACCGTGAATGCACCCAGCAGCTGATGCAGACGGCTCGCTCGGCCGTACCCCGTCATGCTGTTGAGCATCATGAAACACTCACCGACATCCGAGGATCCCTGGCTATTATTCTCCTGGCAATGCCCAATTCCTCTACCCTGCCCCTCCCAGGCCGGTCCGCGCCTTAGTATCAGCTAGACACCTGATGAGCACCCCGGAAACCACCTCCTTTCTTCCATTGCGAAAGGGGCGAAGACCAGCCGAAACTACCCCTGCGGGGGCAACGCCTGGAACTACTAGCTCGTTGAAAATTTCAACGAGTGGTGGGTGGATCGCGTCATCGCGGTGCGGGATATAGCTTTCGAGGCCGCTCACTGGCCCCCACGCACTGGCAGCAGGCCTCAAGTGGCGGAATACTCAAACCCTCCAGCCCCATCCGACAGCCGATGGTAGGGCCGCCTTGAGACGTCGAACCAGCCACCGTCAGGGGTTACTCCCCCCTCCCGCCCTGCCGATTGGCATAACCACCATCGCCTCGTTGCCGCGGAAGTCAAGGACTTTCACCGCGATGCGCCCGTGCCGGCCAGCCCTGAAGGGAAACGACCGGGTGCCCCGCATCCTTCGGAAGGCTTCGGGGTCGATATGGGCCTTCACGGCGCGCTGAAGTTTCCGCCACGGGTTCTTACCTCCGGGGAAGAATGCCTGGGAAGTGCGAAAGGTCAGCCCATCGTAATCAGAATCAAGGAACCAGGCCGCCACGTGACTGCCACGACTCAAACGTGTCTGTCCTGTCACCGGATCGTATGTGCGGATTCCTTCCAGTTCCACCACGAAGCTCCCAGCTCCGGTTTTGACGATGGAGACCTGGGGGTGGCCGAATACGGTGAACACCTCACTGCCCGGCGTCGTCTTCAGCAGGTCACCGAGCAGCGCGTCCGAAGATATGTAAGCGAAATGAACGGGAAGAGAACCAGCGACTTCCCGCGCCACCTGCTGAGCGGCCGGCTCTATGCCAAAACCCGCAAGTATGAGTATGTCATAGCCACCGCTGCCGGCGGCGCGGATGGCTTGCCGCACTTGTCCTGCAGTCACCGGCCCGTAGGGAGGACCGAAACTTATTGCCACCCTCAGCTTCCGGCCTTTGGCCTCCGCCTCGGCGTGGATGAAGGGGTCCGAGAGTGGCCGCAGGTCCTGAAGCTCCATCCTTCGGTTATCCGGGAAGATCACCCCTCCGGCCTGTTGCAGGAGGGTCAACATTGCTGCCAGGTAATCAGGCGCAGCATGGCTGGCCGGGTCTGGATCCCCGGACCCGGGAACGCCAGCCCCGCTCACCACAGGAGCCGGTATTGCCTCCACGGTGAATGGTCCGCAGACGCGCTTGATGCCCCGTTTTACCCTGGGGCGATCGTACAGCACCCTTTGCGATGCGCCATTCTGGATGCTTTGGGCGATCTCCCTCCGCTTGGATGCCCGGAGGTCCCAGAACTGGCAATGCGCCTCCCGGGCGTCCGAGGGCCAGCTGCTGGGGGCGACTCTGGGGACTTCCCACTCCCTGTATGAAGCGGACAAAGCGCGGTTCAGTCTGGTGAGGGCAGAGTCGATGCGCGGCTGGTACTTGCCAGCAATATGGTCTATTTCGCTGTTCCGCGCGATGCTTCGCAGGGTAACGTGACGAACCGTCTGGTAAATGAACCCCCCGGCTGGCCCGCGCTCCGGATGGCGCAGCTCGTAAAAGTCGTACGTCGCGGTCATCAGTCGTCGTCGGGCGACACTCAGGGCAACGCGCGAGGTGTCACAGGCAATCCAGCGCCTGCCCCATTTCTCAGCGCAGTAGGCAGTGGTGCCAGAACCGCAGGTGGGATCGAAAACCAGGTCGCCGGGGTCAGTGGTCATGAGGATACAGCGTTCCACCACTTTGGCGTTGGTCTGGACCGCGTATATCTTGGGCCCGCCGTAGCCAGCGATACCGGTGTCCGTCCACAGGTTGGTGATAGGGCGAACAGGCGTTTCATGGAGGTAGCGGACGTAGCGAAGGCTATTGCCAATGGCAAACAGCCGATCGGCGCGCGCGAGTCTCTGCAGCCCCTGGCGGTTGGTCTTCCAGTAGTTACGGCCGGGGGTGAATTCTTTTCCCCGGAACTGGAAGGCAAACTTTGTGGTGGCCGTTCCACTTTGCGATGTCATGTTGTCGGCCATGAATACCTTCGCGCCCTCGGGTAGCAGCTGCGGGTCGCGAAGTTCCCGAGCGGTCATTCGCCGGCGAGTTCCATCAGGGAGCTCCACGTACTGGTACCCCTTGGCCCCCTCCCTCCCCAGCTCCTTGTCCAGATACAGTTGGCGGTACTTCATTCGGGCCTTGTCCTTGGCGTACCACAGCAGGTAGTCGTTCACCAGGTCCAGACGTGCGCCCCCTTTGCCGCTGGTCTTGACAAAGGTTATGGTGCCGACGAAATTCTCCGCCGAGAATACCTCGTCGAGCACGCACCGTACCAAATGCACATTCTCATCATTGGTCTGAAGGAATATGCTGCCGCTGTCGGCAAGAAGTTCCCGGCAGAGCAGCAGCCGCTGGCGCAAGTAGCTGAGGTAGGAATGTATCCCCCAGGTCCACGTATCGCGGTAGGCGACGATCCGCCCCCGCGGATCACCCTGGTCATGCTCCCCATCGTCGGCAATAGGCTGGAAGCTCGGGGAATAGCTGATGCCGTACGGTGGATCCATGTACACCATCTGCACCTCGCCGGCCATACCTTCCCTCAGGAGCAGCGAGTTCATGATCAGCAGGCAGTCACCCAGAATCAGCCGGTTCGTCCAGCCCGCGCCATGGCGGTAGAATCGAACCGCCTCATCAAAGGGGAGCTGGGGATCGCCAAACAGTGAAAGCTGCACTGGCTCCGGCCGCCTCACCGCCTCCAGGATGGCACGAGGCGATATGCGCTCGTGCACGTGAAGGCACACCACGTCCACCTCGGGACGAGCATGCTTGCCTTTGCCCAGCCACTGCAGCTGGGGACGGGAATGCAGGTGGCCTGAATGCACGTGGGCCGCAAACTCGCGACCCACGTGCCCCGTTACCATGCCCGAAGGTTGCGCCCCGCTATGCTGGGCTTGTTGGTACGTAAAATCGCCCGACGAACCCAATTGCGGCAGCCATCCTGTAGCCATGGTGGGGTCACCTCGCCACGCAATGCCCACCTTTCGCAAACACTCAGGGGAAGCACGCCACCTTCAGCGCGAACCGACTGGCACGGTGCTCAACGATTCTGAACTGAGCCCAGTACTGGAAACCTCCGCCACAAATAGTCAAGCCTAGGGCCCCAAAACCGCAGCCGTGGCCAAGGCCTCTGCAAGTCACCCGCCTCTCGGTCGTCATTGCACCCGCTCTTTCTCGCCGGTAGGCCCGCGGAACACCAACTTCTCAGGTTCCATGGATGCAGGTCATTTCCAGTACCGGAGCTACTGCCGCCAGAGGTGGTGTCATTGAGGAGGCTAAGATGGGAGCTGGCTGTGTCGCTGCCCCTGATCGTGCATGGAGCATAATGAGACCGCGTTTGGCTTCCCTTTGCATGTCCGCACCCAGACGTATGACTCGGGACAGATCCCGCCATCTGCTTGGATGTGTGCCACCGTTGCCTGGCCCCGCAGCAAACATGACCACCGACAGCTCCGCAGGCGAAATCAGCCTGCGTACCCGTCTACGGTGCGCCGACACTGGCACCCCAGCAGCTGCACTGCCACTGCACCGACAGTCCAATCCATGGCCATCATCCTTGCCCTGGATCCCCCGGCCAGACGGTGAGGGTCTGGTATCAGGCATCCACTTGATGCTGTTTGATCTTGGCGCGATCCTCTTTCTTCCGCTCGTGGTCGAGCATGCTCCTGATCAGGGTAACGATGATGGCCTTGTCTCTGGGCGACAACATCCTGGAAGCCCGTTGCAGCAGCTTGATGGCGTCTGGCCACTCGATTTCCAGAGGATCGGGGACACCACGTCGGTAATTAGTACGGCCAACTAAGTAATCTATGGAAACACCAAAATACTCGCCCATGGCAACCAAGGCGTCGATACTGGGGGCTCTCGTGCCAGCTTCGTAGTTACCGATTGCACCGGTGCTCAGGTTCACACACATGGCGAGCTGGGCTTGGGTCAGGCCGGCTTCCTTGCGCAATTTTTTTAGGCGCTCTCCCAATTTCTTGGGGTCCATCACCGCAAATGAAGCAACCTCCACCAAAGTCCCATGCATATATTATCATGCCGAGCTGCCGGCCTCTTCCAGCAATTCGTTGCACGGCGCATGCGCATCCCTCCACATCCGTGAGGTTGTCACCGCTGCGCACGGCTACACCCCGTTGTATAGAGAGCAAAAACAAGTAGAAATGTCCGCGCGGCGGGGAGCCGGCAAGGAGCAGCAACTGCCGGCACTGCAGGCCTGGCAACGCCCGCGACGTGCAAGCACCCTTGGGCGCTGGCGCAGTCCGTCTGATATCCCCCTCCCACGCATTGAAGGAACGGCCGGGGGCCAAACATCGAGTCTGGCCTGATGTCTTATCTTCCCTGGACTTTCCGCGCGATCGACCCCTTCAGGCGGTCGCCGCAAAGCGGCGGGAAGAAGGACTCCACCGGTGGGGATGTGACCAGAGCTGGCCCATCACCCGTTGTACAGAGACCACTCGATCCTCCGTGACCATGCCCGGGAAGAACTCGCGGCCGGCGGTAGATTGCATCCTGGCTCATGGGTGCTACGTAGTGGGGGCCGCTCCTTGCTGCGGCGAGCGGCCCCGCCACTTTACCTCTTGGCAAACGTTTCCTTGCCGTCGCACCGCGGGCACTTACGGGGTTTGGTCTTGGCTTCCTTTTCGAAACCACAGACCGAGCAGCGCCAGCTGGCCACAGCCTCACACCTCCGTGTGGTTGGATTGAACCTCTTCCCGCCCACTTCTCCTCCCTTTTTGATATACTTTCCCCCGGAGGGGTGAGGATGTACAGTAATCAGGCCACCCTGGCGGCGGCGGTGCGGGAACTGGAAGCCCTGGTGGGCTATCGGGTACGCAGGATTCGCATGCCGGATCGGCACACGATCCTGATTCAGTACGCGTCCGCCGCTCATCCCGCGCTACTGCTCAGCTGCCAGCCGGATGCACCGCGGATGCACTGGGTCCTGGGCCGCGTTGAGAAGGACCAGGAGGCGGTCACCCCCATGCTGTTGCTCTGCCGGAAACACCTGGGAGATGCGGAACTGGTGGGAGTGGAACAACTGGCTTTCGAGCGAGTGGTGATGTTCCATCACCTCAGGCGGGGGCCGGGGCCCACAGCCCATGCCTACCGCCTCATCGTTGAGCTGGCAGGTCGCCGATCCAACCTCATCCTGACCGATGACCGCGGGATCATCGTGGCCTGCGCCCGGCCCGTCCCTGCCGACGAGAACCGGTACCGCCAGATCCTGCCTGGCCTGCCTTACTGCACCCCTCCGCGTCAGAGGAAGGTACAGCCGGCCGAGCTCATGGCGAACCAGCACCCACTTCCGCCCTCCGGCACCGGGCCGGCCTGGCGCACGCTGGTCCAGTGGCTGGCCGGCACCGATTTCTCCCTCGCCCGGGAAATCTGCACCCGCGCCGGCTGGCCCCCCGAACGACCATTGCCCCCGGATGAGCACGTCCGCCAGCAGCTGGCTCAAACAGCGCGCCGCTTGTTCGCGGCTATCCAGGAGGGGCGCTTTCGGCCCACCGTGCGCCGCAACGGCACCGGCGAGGTGGTGGACTGCGCCCCCTTCCCCATGTGCTCCTGGCCACCAGATGAACAGGAACCCAGGGACAGCATGTTGCGAGCCCTGGCCGAGCTATGGCAGGCTCGCCTTGCCGGCCAACGCCAGCGACGCCTCGAGCACTGGGTGCGGAAGGAACTACAACGGCGCCGGCAGCGCGCCCGGCAGAGGCTCGGCGAGCTGGAAGCCGCCGTGGAACGGACCCGGGCCCGCCTGACGGCCAGCCGGGAGGCAGGCGAGTGCCTGCTTGCCTGGGCCCACCTGGTGGAACCAGGCAAGGGTTCCGTCCGGCTACCCTGCCCGGCCGATCCCAATCGGCTGGTGGAGATCGAGCTCGATCCCAGCCTCTCCCCGGTGGAAAACGCCCAGAGATATTTCCGGGCCTACCGCCGGGCCCAGGAGCACCTGCCGCGTTTGCAGCAGCAGCTGCAGCAGGCCAGGGCAGAACTCAGCTGGCTTGAGGATCTGGACTACCAGCTGGACTGCAACCCTACCAGCGGCAATGTTCACGAGGTGGCGCGGCAGCTCGGCCTGCAAACTGAAGCCGCACAGCCGGCAGAGCCCGGACACCGCCGGGGCCCGCTCCGTGCCCGCACCTCCCGGGGCCACCTGCTGCTCATTGGTCGCAACGCCGCTGAGAACCACATCCTGATCACCCGGCTGGCCAAGCCCCAGGACTTTTGGTTCCACGTCCGGGGCCTGCCCGGCTGCCACGTGATCCTCAAGCACCCGGCCGAGCTCGAGCCCGACCAGGAGACCTTACGGGAAGCAGCAGCAGCCGCCGCCTACTACAGCAAGGCCTCTGCCGGCGGCAAGGTGGCGGTGGACTGCTGCCCAGTCCGCTACCTGCGCCGGCCCCGAGGAGCACCTCCGGGACTGGTGACCTACCGGGGCGAGCGCACCCTGTGGGTGGAACCCGCCCCGCCCGCCGTCACTGAGGGCGACTCCCGGGCTTGACCAGCGGCACGCCCTGTCGGCACAGTGGGCAATCGGCGGGCGAA
>DFNJ01000016.1:0-22175 GCA_002376005.1 Firmicutes bacterium UBA3570 | reverse complement strand
GGGCCCCCCCCCCCCCCCCGCCGTCACTGAGGGCGACTCCCGGGCTTGACCAGCGGCACGCCCTGTCGGCACAGTGGGCAATCGGCGGGCGAATATGATGGTATCCTGAGCCGCAGCAGGGTTCGCAGCGGTATCCCGAAGTCCACTTCTCCCCCGCTCCGATCGACCAGTGCCGCCACCCCCACGCTGCGGGCCCCCGCCGCGGCCACCACCTCCAACACCTCGTTGACCGAACCACCCGTGGTGATGACGTCCTCCGCCACCAGGACCCGCTCGCCCGGGCGGAGGACAAAGCCGCGGCGGAGACACATCCGACCCTCTTCCCGCTCGGCAAACAGTGCCCTGCACCCCAGCTGGCGCGCCATCTCGTATGCCATGATGATTCCTCCCAGCGCCGGCCCCACCACTGCGTCCACCCGCGCGTCCGCGAACCAAGCGGCCAGCTGGCGGCAGAGCGCTTCCGCGTGCTCAGGATACTGCAGCACCTGGGCGCATTGCAAGTATTGGTCGCTGTGGCGCCCAGAGGTGAGACGGAAATGTCCTTCCTGAAGCACCCCTGTGCGACGGAACAGTTCCAGGATTTCCGTCTCGGTCATATTGCTCATGGCCGCAATGCCTCCTCGATTTCCTGCAGTAGCTGACGCAGGGCCGCATCCGGATCGGGTGCCTTCACCACCGGGCGTCCCACTACCAGGTAGTCGGCCCCACTGCGGATTGCCTCGCCCGGGGTAGCGCGGCGTTTCTGGTCGTCTGCCGCAGCACCCGCCGGCCGGATTCCCGGACACACCAGCACCGCCCCCGGGCCCAGGCACCGCCGCACGGCGGGGGCTTCCGCCGCCGAGCACACCACCCCATCCAGTTCCGAGGCTTTGGCCAGCCGCGCCAGGCGCAGTACCTGCTCCGGGAGAGCATCGGCAAAACCCAGCTCCTCCCTGGCCACCTCCCGGTCCACGCTGGTCAGCACGGTCACCGCCAGCACCAGGGGCGGCTCCAGCCCCCTGCGCGCGGCCTCCTCCCTGACTGCCCGCCGGCAGGCGCCCATCATGGCGGAGCCCCCCAGGGCATGGACGGTCAGGGCAAACACCCCTGGACGCACCAGCAGCCGTGCCGCTGCCTCCACCGTACGGGGTATGTCGTGCAACTTCAGATCCAGCAGTACCTTCGCCCCCAGAAGGGCCAGGCGGTCTACCAGACGCGGCCCGCCCGCCGCGAAGGTCTCCAACCCCACCTTGCACCTGATGCCGTGTCGCACCGCCAGTGCCCCAAGGTCCAGCACCCGGTCCAAGTCCGACGCATCAAGAGCCAAGATGAGACGCTGCGCTGCCTTCATGTTCCCCCTCCTCCCGCATTCCGGTGAGCGAGGCCCACCAGCTCACCCACCGACCGGAAGCGGTGACGGACCAGGTACTCCCGGATGCCATCCAGTACCTGGACGGGGGCGCCGGGGTCGCGCAGTAGCACCGTCCCCAAGGCCACCGCGCTGGCGCCCGCCAAGAAGAACTCCAGGGCATCCTCCGCACTCGTCACCCCGCCCATCCCCACGATGGGCGCCGGCACCGCCCGGTACACCTGCCAGATCATGCGCACCGCCACCGGACGGATGGCGGGGCCGGAAAGACCCCCGGTGATGTTGCCGAGCACCGGTCGGCGGCGTTCCACGTCGATGCGCATACCCACCAGGGTGTTGATCATCGATAGCACATCCGCCCCCTCGTCCACCGCTGCTCGGGCGATGGGCACCGGGTCGGCAACGTTGGGGGTGAGCTTCACTAAGAGCGGCTTTGTGGTCACCCGGCGCACCGCCCGCACCACCGCAGCCGTGCTGGCCGGATCCACCCCGAAAGCCATGCCCCCCTGCCGGACATTGGGGCAGGAAATGTTGACCTCGAGAGCGTCCACCCCTTCCACCTGGTCCAGGCGGGCCGCCATCTCCCGGTAGTCCTCCACCCGGTGGCCAGCAATGTTCACGATCACCGGCACCTGGTAGCGTCGCAGCCGTGGGAGGTGCAGCTTCAGGAACCCGTCAAGGCCGGGGTTTTCCAGCCCGATCGCATTCAGCAACCCTCCCGCCACCTCCGCCAGGCGGGGAGGTGGGTTGCCAGATCGCGGCTCCGGCGTGGTTCCCTTGACCACCACCGCCCCGAAGAGACCGGGTGGACAGAGATCGCCGAACTCCGTTCCGTAGCCGTAGCATCCCGAAGCGGTTAGCAGCGGGTTGGCCAGGCGCAACGGGCCCAGCTTCACCGACAGGTCCACCTCAGACCTCAACCGGGATCACCTCTCCGGCGGCGAAGACCGGTCCGTCGCTGCACACCATGAGGTAACCGTTACCGTCGCTCCGCGGTACCGCGCACCCGCGGCAGGCCCCCACTCCGCAGCCAAGCCGGGCCTCGAGGGAGATCCAGCAGGGGATGCGATACCTGGCCGCCACCAGCCGCAACTCCTGGAGCATACCCGCGGGCCCGCATCCCACCAGGGCCGCGGGTCTTTCCTCCTGCAGACGCGCCTGAACCAGCTCCGTCACCTGGCCCCGCCATCCCGCGCTCCCGTCTTCGGTGGCCACCTCCACCACCGCCCCAGTCTGGATCAGCTCATCCCGCCCGGCGAGCAGTGAGTGCGTACGGGCCCCGAGCATCGCGCGGGCCCGAGAACCCAGCTGTTCCGCCAGCGGCAGCAACGCCGCCACTCCCACCCCACCCGCCACCAGCCACACCGTGCCCGGTGGTAACGGTGGAAAACCTTTACCCAAGGGTCCGATGAGGTCCACAACCTGGCCAGGCTGGCGGGCACCCAGCCATCGGGTACCGTCCCCGACCACCCGAAAGAGAAACCCCACCTGTCCCCGCGCCGGGTCAATGCGGGCCAGACTGAAGGGCCGGCGCATTAAGGGCCACCAACCTTCGCCGCAGCGGACCTGGGCGAACTGTCCGGGCCGGGCCCTGCGGGCCAGTTCCGGGGCGGAGACCACCATCCAGTGATGCCCGGGAGCGATCTCGCAGCGCTTCACGACGACCGCCTCCGGACAGCGCACCGGCCCCGGGAGGGAATCAGAGTATCTGTCCATCGGCGAACACCAGCCGTCCCGCGCTGATGGTGTACCGCGGCCAGCCCCGGAGCTCCCACCCCGCAAAGGGACAGTTACGACCTTTGGAGTAAAAGGCGTCGGGATCGACGGTGCGCTCCTGCTTCAGGTCCACCACCACCACGTCCGCCGGCCACCCCGGTCGCAGGGAACCCAGATGACGCCGCAGCACCCGGGCAGGGCCCCAGGTCAGGGCTTCCACCAGCCGCGCCAGGCTGAGGATGCCCGCCTGCACCAGGTGGGTGTAAAGGACGGGGAAGGCGGTCTCCATGCCGATGACCCCAAAGGCCGCCCAGTCGTATTCCACATCCTTGTCATCGGGATGGTGTGGCGCATGATCGGTGGCCACCGCGTCGATGATGCCCTCCGCCAAAGCTCGCCGCAGGCACTCCCGGTGCTCGGGGCTCCGGAGAGGCGGATTGACCTTGGTATTGGTATCAAACCCGGTCCGGGCGACCTCCTCGTCGGTGAGCACCAGGTGATGAGGGGTCACCTCCGCGGTGACTGCCACCCCCCGGGACCGGTACTGCTCGAGCCACCGGACCGACTCGCGAGTGCTCAGGTGGGCGAGATGCAACCGTCCACCGGTCATTTCCGCCAGCATGAGGTCGCGGGCCACCATCACCGCCTCCGCCGCCGCCGGGATGCCCCGCAGGCCCAACCGGCCGGACACCGCGCCCTCATGCATCACCCCGTGGGCAGCGAGGGCCGGTTCCTCGGCATGAGCTATGATGAAGGTATCCCAGGCGGTGGCGTACTCCAACGCGCGCCGCATCAACCCGGCATCGGCCACCGGTTTGCCGTCGTCGGAGAAAGCCACTGCACCCGCGCAGTGCATGTCCCCCATCTCCGCCAGGTGCTGGCCCTCCAGGCCGCGACTAATTGCCCCCACCGGCAGCACCCTCACCATCGCCGCGTCCTGGGCCCGGCGAAGCACGTAAGCAATCCTGGCCGCCTCGTCCAGTGGCGGAGAGGTATTAGGCATGCACAGGATGGTTGTGTAACCGCCCGCCGCCGCCGCCCGGCTGCCGCTGCCGATATCTTCCTTCCATTCTTGGCCGGGGTCACGGAGGTGGGCGTGCAGGTCGATGAAGCCGGGAGCCACCACCAGTCCCTTGACCTCCAGTACCTCGGCACCCTTTGCCTCGAGATTCGGCCCCACCGCCTCGATACGGTCGCCGTTGATGAGAACGTCCATCTCCGCGTCCAGCTCCTGGGATGGGTCCACAACCCTGCCCCCCCGGATGAGCAGCCGCGCTTCGCTCATTCTTCCCTACCCCCCAGCAACAGGTAAAGCAGCGCCATCCTCACCGCCACGCCGTTGGTCACCTGCTCGCGGATGACGGCGCGGGGGCCGTCGGCAATGTCGGAAGTGATCTCCACGCCCCTGTTCATGGGCCCGGGATGCATCAACAACACGTCCGGTTTGGCCAACCCAAGCCGCGCCGCGTTCACCCCGAAGAACTTTGCATATTCCCTCACGCTGGGGAAGTATCCGCCCCGCTGCCGTTCCCTCTGAATGCGCAGCACCTGAACCACGTCGGCGTCCTGTAGTGCCTCCTCCACCGTCCGGCACACCCTGACGCCCACATCCTCCAGTCCGGGCGGCAACAGGGTGGGCGGACCCGCCACCCGTACCCGGGCCCCCATCTTCAGGAGTCCCCAGATGTCCGACCTGGCCACGCGGCTGTGCAGGATGTCGCCCACGATGGCCACCGTGAGGCCCTCCAGCCGACCCTTCCTTTCTCGGATGGTGAACAAATCCAGCAGGCCTTGGGTGGGGTGTTCATGCATACCGTCACCTGCGTTGATGACCGGCGCGTCCAGGCAGCGGGCCAGATAGTGGCAAGAACCGGACACTGGATGTCTCATCACCACCAGGTCCGCCCCCATGGCCTCCAGGGTCCTCACCGTGTCCCGCAGCGTCTCCCCCTTCTGGATGCTGCTGGTGGTGGTGGAAATGCTGACGGTGTCGGCGCTCATGTATTTGGCCGCCAGCTCGAAGGAGGTACGGGTGCGGGTGCTGGGCTCATAAAAAAGGGTGACCACCGTTTTGCCGCGCAGGGTGGGCACCTTCTTTATGGCCCGGAACATGATCTCTTTGAGGGAGTCCGCGGTATCCAGAATCAACCGAATGTCCTCGGCGTCCATCTCTTCCAGCGCCAGCACGTCGTGACTCTTCAGAGGCAAGCCTCCATCACCTCTCCTTCCCCTGATCGGCCGCACAAGGTTCCTCGATGACCACCTCGTCGCGGCCGTCGGTCTCCTGCAGCCTGACGGCCACCACCTCGCGGCGCGAGGTGGGCAGGTTCTTGCCCACGTAATCCGCCCGGATGGGTAGCTCCCGGTGCCCGCGGTCCACCAGCACCGCCAGCTGGATCACCTGCGGGCGCCCCAGATCCATGATGGCATCCATCGCCGCCCGCACCGTCCTTCCCGTGTAGAGCACGTCATCCACCAGCACCACCCGCTTGCCGCTCACATCGAAGGGCACCTCCGTCCGATGCACCACCGGCTGGTCCAAGCGGGTGGACAGATCGTCCCGGTACAGGGTGATGTCCAGTACCCCGGTGGGGAGTCGAGCACCCTCGATCTCCTCAATGGTCCGCGCCAGCCTGCAGGCCAGGGGAACCCCGCGCCGGCGGATCCCGACCAGCACCAGGTTCTGGGTACCCTTGTTGCGTTCCAGTATCTCGTGGGCGATCCGGACCACCGCCCGCCGGATGCCTTCGGCGTCCATGATGCGCGCCTTCTCCCTCATCCGCACCTTCTCCCACCTCCTTTCAGTAACGAAATAGGGATCCCCCTGGCACTGGGAATCCCTTACTCCTGCCCATATGTCGCTCCTTTCTAGCCTCACCGGGCTAATTTAAAGGGCCGTTTTCATTCACGTTCAGTCTAGCACCCCTGTCGGTCCCTGTCAACCGCCTGGCAACGCAACCGGCTCAGTAGCCCCCGGAAGTCCTCGGGCAAAGAGGCGGTCAGCCTCATCACCTCCCCGGTGCGGGGGTGTCGAAAGCTCAGCTGATAGGCGTGCAGAGCCTGTCCACCCAGCAAAGGACACCGCGCCCGACGCCCTCCGTAGACAGTGTCTCCCACTACGGGATGGCCCATATGGGCCATGTGCACCCGTATCTGGTGGGTGCGCCCGGTCTCCAGAGCCACCTCCAGCAGGCTATATTCCCCCAGCTCTTCCACGACGCGGTAGTGAGTGACCGCCGGCCGTCCTCCGTCTACCACCGCCATCCTTTTTCGCTGGTGCGGGTGGCGGGCGATGGGGGCGCGCACGGTGCCCGCGGATGGCTGCGGTCGCCCCACCACCAATGCCAGGTACTTTCGCGACACCTCGCGCTGCAGGAGCTGTCGTTGCAATGCCCGCAGCGCGAGTTCGTTCTTGGCCACCACCACCAGGCCGGTGGTGTCTTTGTCCAGGCGATGGACAATCCCTGGCCGTATCGGATCGTCTCCCGCTGGCAGCCGACAGTGAGCCAGCAGGGCGTTCACCAAGGTACCGCTGGGATGCCCTGGAGCGGGATGCACCACCATGCCGCGGGGCTTGTTGACCACCAACAGATCCTCGTCCTCGTACACCACATCGATGGGGATCTCCTCGGGGGCAGCAGAGAGGGTGGGCCGCGGCACCACCTCCACCCGCACCCGTTCCCCAGGTCGTAGCCGATGCGAAGGCTTGGCCGACTGCCCGTTTACCGTTACCCTTCCCTCGCGGATTAGCTCTTGTATGCGGCTACGCGAAAGCTCCGGCCGCGCCAACCTTGCCAGATAAACATCGAGCCGCTCACCAGCGGCGTCATCTCCCACTTCCACCATCCAGATTCGCACCCGCTCAGCCATCTGACGCCCCCCGGCCCGCGCTGGAAGTGCGCCAGGTGACCCAGACCATGCCCATCACTCCGCAGACCAGGGCCACGTCCGCCAAATTGAATACGGGCCAGAATCCCAGGTCGATGAAGTCCACCACCGCGCCCCAGCGCAGACGATCGAGCAGGTTGCCGGCAACCCCCCCGCCGATCATGCCCAGCCACGGCTGCACTACCCTAGCAGGTCGCTGTCTCAGATACCAGATCGCTCCCCCCAGTGCCAGTACCGCTACCAGCAGATAAGCACCCGACCATCCAGGGAACAACCCAAAGGCCCCGCCGGGGTTGTGAACTAAAGTCCAGTGCAGCCAACCCCCCAGTACCGGCACCCGTTGGCCCTGCGGCAACCACCTGATCACCGCCGCCTTCGTCCCCTGGTCGGCCAGGAGGACGCCGGCCATCCATATCCAGCCCACGGCCTTTATCTCCGCTCATCCTCCCGTGCACACCGACCGCAGGTGGCGGCAGCCGGATTGGCCTCCAGGCGTTCGGCTTCGATGGTATCCCCGCACCGCTCGCATCGTCCGTACTCGCCCGCGTCCAGGCGCCGGAGGGCCTCCTCGACCGCGTGTAGCTGCCTTTCGGTCAGGCGCACCATGGCCACCGCCTTCTCCTTCTCGAAGGTTTCAGTCCCCGCATCGCCCGGATGGTGACCATACTTGGAGGATTGCTGCAACCCCTCCTGGGTCCAGCTGCGAGTCTGCTGCCGGAGCCCATCCAGCATCCGGGCCAATCTTTCCCTTTCCGACTCCAGTCGCTCCCGGATCTTTCGCGACATCCGTCCCACCTCAACGGCCCAGTTGCTGCTGCACGATCAGCACGATCTCGGCGATGAAATCTCCCACCAGGGGCAAGTTGGCCACGAAGGTCCTCTGGAGGATGTACAGCACCACCGCACCCAGGATGGTGAAGCCGACGGCAAACCCCAGGCCTCGCGCCAGCCCCGCCAAGAAGTTGAGGTACAGCAAGCGCGCGGGCCGCTCCAGCATGCTGACGTACTCCTCAATCTTCATCTTCTCCAGCTTGAGCGCCAAAGTATCCAGGCGGTCGGTGAGTCGTTCCAGGCCCTCCCGGTTCACGGCAGGTACACCACTCGCCCTTGCGCCACGGTGGCCAGCACGCGGAGGTCTTTCAGCCGGTCCGGTTCCACCGTCACCGGGTCCCCGTCCAGCGCCACCAGGTCAGCAATGGCCCCCGGCTGGATGGTCCCCCGCTTGCGCTCCTCGAAGGAGGCATAGGCCGCTCCGGCGGTAAAAAGGTGCAGCGCCTGCTCGGCGCTGAGCCGCTGCTGTGGCTGCCATCCGCCCTCCGGCTGCCCGGACAGATCGCAGCGAGTGACCGCGGCGTGCAGTCCGTAAGCAGGGTTCAAAGGTTCCACCGGGCAATCGGACCCTCCGGCCAGCTTTAGCCCCGCCTCCCACATGGAACGCCATGCGTACGCCCAGCGCAACCTCTCCTTTCCCAGCCGTGCCTCCGCCCAGCGCTGGTCGGTGCCCACGAACTTGGGCTGGATGTCCGCCACCACCCCGTACCGCAGGAACCCTTCCACCAGGTCCTGGCGCATCACCTGACAGTGTATCAATCGGTGGCGCGCGTCCTGGCGCGGGTGCTGCTGGAGGGCACGCCCTATGGCTCGCAGACCGAGCTCAATGGCCCGGTCCCCGATGGCGTGTATGGCCACCTGCATCCCCGCCAGGTGACAGTCAGATACCGCCCGCTCCAGCTCATCGGGCTGCATGACCAGAATCCCCGTATTGCCGGGCTCGTCAGCGTAAGGCTCGCTCAGGGCAGCGGTGGCCGCGCCCAGGGATCCGTCGGCGAACAGCTTCACCGCTCCGATCCTCAGCAGGTCATCGCCGTCGCCCGTCCGCAGTCCCCGCTCCCGAAGTTCCCCAAAGGCCTGCCAGAAGATGTCGAGGTAAACCCCCAGGGGCATCTCTTCTTCCCGCAGCACGCGCTCGTACGCTCTGAGGAGCGGATCCAGACCCCCCGCCGCGCGCACGTCTTCGGTGTGCACCGAAGTCACGCCCACCGACCAGGCAAAACGCACCGCCCGGCGCAGGGCAAAGCATAGTTCTTCGAATTCGGGTGGCGGTATTTTGCCCGTCACCAGTTCGATGGCACGTTCACGCAGCACACCGGTGGGCTCCCCGTCAGGATGGCGATCGATAGCTCCTCCTGGAGGATCGGCCGTCTGGGCGGTCACCTCCGCCATCCGCAGCGCCAGGCTGTTGGCCACCGCCACGTGGCCACATGCACGGCGCAACAGCACCGGATGCCGGGGAGCGGCAGCATCCAGATCCTCCCGCGTTGGGTACCGCTTCTCACGAAAACTATCCTGATCCCAGCCCCCGCCCAGGATCCAGGTTCCTTCCGGCCGCTGCTGGGCCGCCCGCGCTACCCGCGATGTCAGCTCCTCGATACTTTGACAGCCGCCCAGGTCCAGGCGACCGAGACTGAATCCGAAGCTGAGTAGATGCAGGTGGCTGTCGATGAACCCCGGAACCCACGTGGCACCGTCCACGTGCAGCCACCGCGTCCCATGACCCGCCCAAGAACGCAGCTGGTCGCGCCGGCCCACAGCCAGGATGCGCCCACCCCTCACCGCCACCGCGTCACCTCGGACCCCGGAGGGCTCTCGCACCCGACTTCCGCTGACGATCAGATCGGCCTTCATTCGCCTCACACCTCCCGTCCCAGGGCGGTGCGAACTGCCGCCCGAGCCAGTACCACCGTGGCATCCACCACCGGCACGGGCAGATCCCCATCACCAAGCACCAAGGGGATCTCCGTACACCCGGCCACCACCACCTCCGCGCCCGACCGCGCCAGCTGCCGCCCCGCCTCCAGGCAGATATCCCGCGCCCTTTCTCGCGCACCCGCCTTGATCATGCGAATGGCCTCCATCAGCCGCTGCTGGACTTCCTCCTCCGGGGTGAGGGTTTCCCGCCCCTGTGCGCCCAGCTCGCGGGCATAAAGCCCCGAGCGCACGGTGCCGGTGGCCGCCAGCAGGCCCACCCGCCTCACCTGGGGCCATTCCCGAACGATGTGCCGGGCCACCTCCCGCATCATGTGCAGCACGGGGATGGTCACCGCCTGGCTGAGCTGGGGGTAGAAATAGTGGGCGCTGTTGCACGGGATGACGATGAAATCGGCTCCCGCCCGCTGCAGGTTCCTGGCGGTCTCCACCAGGGCGGGGGTGGGATCCGGCCCACGCCCGAGGATGGCATCGGTACGGTCGGGAATCTTGGGGTTGCAATCCACGATGATCCGCAGGTGCTCCTGGTCCGTGCGGGCCGGCGTGGCCCGGATGATCTTGGCCATCAGATCCACGGTGGCCTCCGGGCCCATGCCCCCCAGAATACCCACCACCTTCTCTTCAGCCATGATCTCCCTCCGTCCGCAGGGCGCTGATCACCGCCGCGCAGCGCGGGCACACCTCCGGCCAGGGAGGCACCCGTACGCGGTCGGGCACCCGTCGCCAGCAACGAGGGCACCTCTCCGCCGCCGCGCGTCGTACTGCCACCACCACGCCCAGCTCCGAGTCCTGATGAACCACCGGAGCATCCGGCACCAAGCCCAGGCTCACCTCGGAGACGATGAACAGTCCCGGCAGCTCCTCCCGGTATCCCCTCAAAAGGTCCCCCAGGTTGCCATCCGCCTGCACCGTCACCTGTGCGTCCAGCGAGGATCCGATGATCTTCTCCGCCCGGGCCATCTCCAGCGCCTTGGACACCGCCTCCCGCACCCGTAGCAGCTGATCCCAGCGTTCCTCCAGTTCGGGATCGCGCCACTGGTCGGGTAAGCAGGGCCAGTCAGCCAGATGCACGCTTACCGGCGCATCCTGTGGCTTGGGCAGGTGCTGCCACACCTCCTCGGCAGTGAAACACAAAACCGGTGCAATCATCTTCACCAGGGCACAGGCCACATGGTACATGGCCGTCTGCGCCGCCCTCCTCCGCGGATCACCAGCCGCGAAGGTGTACAGGGGATCCTTGAGGATGTCCAGGTAGAAATTGCTCAGGACCACCACGCAGAAATTGTGTATGCGTTGTGAGACCAAATGGTACTCGTAACGGTCGTACGCCGCGCTCACCTGCTCGGCCAGCTTGCGCAGCTGAATGAGCAGCCAGCGGTCGACCTCCGGCAGATCGTCGAATTCCACCAGGTGCCGCTCCGGCTGAAAATCAGCCAGGTTCCCCAGCATGAAGCGGAAGGTATTTCTGATTTTGCGGTAGGCCTCCACCGTCTGCTGGATGATCACCGGGGAAACCCGCACGTCGGAGCGATAGTCGGCGGAAGAAACCCACAGGCGGAGGATGTCGGCGCCGTACCGCTCGATGATCTCCGCCGGAGAGATCACGTTGCCCAAGGATTTGGACATCTTGCGACCTTCACCATCCACCACGAAGCCATGGGTGAGCACGGTACGGTAGGGCGGCTGCCCGAAAACCGCCACTGCGGTCAGCAGGGAGGACTGGAACCAGCCGCGGTGCTGATCGCTGCCCTCCAAATAGATGTCTGCAGGCCAGCGCAGCTCCTCCCGTTGCCGGAGCACCGAGGCGTGGGTGGTACCGGAGTCAAACCACACGTCCATGATGTCCGTCTCCTTGCGGAACCGCCGTCCTCCGCAATGTGGGCAGGTCATGTCGTCGGGCAGGAAGCGCTCCACCGGGTACCGGTACCAGGCGTCTGACCCCTCCCGCGCGAAGCAGTCAGCTACCCGCTCGATCACCAGCGGATCCAGTACCTCCCGCTCGCAGTCACAGCAGTAAAGCGCGGGCAGGGGAACTCCCCACCGGCGCTGGCGCGAGATGCACCAGTCGGTTCGCTCCGCCACCATACTGCGTATCCGCTCCCGCGCCCAGGCCGGAATCCAAGTGACCTGGTCCACCGCCTCGAGGGCCTGCTCGCGGAAACCCTCCACCGATGCAAACCACTGGCTGGTGGCCCGAAATAGCAACGGCTCCTTGCACCGCCAGCAATGCGGGTACTGATGCACTACCTCCTCCGCTTTCCATAGTACCCCTGCCCGATCCAGGGCGCGGGTGATCTCGGGGTCGGCATCGCGGCAGAACATTCCCGCAAAGGGCCCGGCCTCCTCGGTGAATATCCCCCGGTCATCGAGAGGCACCAGCACCGGTAGTCCGTACCTGGCACCCACCTCGAAGTCCTCGTGGCCGTGGCCCGGCGAGGTATGTACACACCCGGTTCCCTGATCCAGGGTCACATGTTCCCCCAGGATGAGGAGCGAGTCGCGCTCGTAGAGGGGATGCCGGCATACCACCCCTTCCAGGTCACGGCCTGAAAATTTCGCCAGCACCCGCCCTGCTACCACGTCCAGGTGCCGGAACACTTCGTCTCTCCTCGCCTCGGCCAGGAGGACCGGCCCTCGCGGGGTCTGGACCAGCACGTATTGCACCTCGGGATGAAGTGCTATGCCGGTATTGGCAGGGATGGTCCAGGGAGTGGTAGTCCAGACCAGAACCTGGCTTCCTGCGGGCAACTTCCCCTTACCGTCCTTCACCGGGAAGCCCACCCAAATGGCCGGCGAGACCTTGTCCCGGTACTCCACCTCGGCCTCCGCCAGGGCCGTCTCACAAGAGGCACACCAGTACACCGGCTTCAGCCCTCGGTAGATGTACCCGCGGGCCGCCATCACCCCGAAGGCACGTATCTGTTCTGCCTCGAAGGCGGGATCCATGGTCAGATAAGGGTTATCCCAATCCGCCCACACCCCCAGGCGGCGAAATTGCTCTCTCTGGATGTTAACATAACGCAACGCATACTGACGGCAACGCTCCCGCAGCTCCAGGGGCGAAAGCTCATGGTAGTCTACTGCTGCCTCCCGGAGGGCCTGCAGCTCGATGGGAAGACCATGGGTGTCCCACCCGGGGACGTAGGGGCTGTCGTATCCCCGCATGCTGGCATAACGCACCACGATGTCCTTGAGAACCTTGTTCAGGGCGGTGCCGATGTGCACGTCCCCGTTGGCATAGGGAGGCCCGTCGTGCAGGATGAACTTGGGCCTTCCCTTCCTGAGTTCGCGCAGTCTGCGGTAACAGGAGCGCTCCTCCCAAAATGCCAGTATTTCCGGCTCCCGTTCCGGTAGACGTGCCCGCATGGGAAAATCAGTGCGGGGTAGGTTCAGCGTATCCTTGAGATCCACCGCTGTTCCCTCCGTGAAGTGGCAAGTGTTCACCGAATTCAACCTGGCCAAGATACAATGAACGAACCCCTGTCGGGTCCTGTCGAGCAACAAGCACCACTGGCTTCACCAATCCCACAACTGCCTTGCGCAGAGCCGAGGCAGTCACGTGCCAACCGCTAAACATTGGGGGCAACCAGCGCACCCGCCTATCCCCGGGTCGACCGCCTAGCTTGCCTTCCCACCCCTGCTCCGGCCGCAGGCATGCCGGTGGGCGCCTCCGTTCGTCTCACTGCTGGGACACGATTCTGGTGTCTTCCAGTTCTTCCTCGCGTTCTGCCTCCGCGAACAGCTCCAGCAAGGAATGGGCGAGCGCCCGCATGCGCGCGCGGTACGAGCGGACCTCGGAACGCAGCTCCCGATACTCTTCCTCCAGCTGTCGGACCCGTTCGCGAGCCTGCTCTGCCATCTGCTCTGCACGTCGCTCGGCCTCTTTTATGATCAATTCCGCCTCGCGGCGGGCGTTGGCCTTGACTTCGTCCGCCGTCTCTTGAGCCACTACCAGGGCCCGGTTGAGGGTCTCTTCCAGGTGTCGGTAATGCTCCAACTGGCGGTGCATTTCCTCCAGCTGGTCGCGGAGTTCGGCGTTCTCCTTCAGCAACAACTCAAAGTCTCGCACCACCTCGTCCAGGAACTCGTCCACTTCCCGCTCGTTGTATCCCCGGAACGACCGCCGGAACTCCTTCTGATGTATGTCAAGAGGAGTCAGCACCACCCCACCTCCCCGCCGCATCCCGTCGCCAAGTCAAACTATGCTTCGACAGCTGCCATACAATTCCTTCCCGTCCTAGATGAGGATCACCAGCAGGCGCACCACCAGCCTCTCCAGCAGGGATAGCAACACCACCGCCACCACCGGGGAGAAATCAAAGCCACCGGTGTCGGGAAGCATCCGCCGCAGGGGTGCCAGTACCGGCTCCGTCAGGTCGTAAAGTACCTCGTTCAGCCGTCGCAACCAGCGCGTACGCACGCCTGGACGGAACCACGACAGCAAGGCCCTGGCAATTATGATCCAGAAGTAAACCTCGAAGGCCAAGCGCACTACCCGTATCACGCCGTACAACGTCCCACACCACCTTTCCGCCCCCCATGGCCCGCCCGGGCAAGATCAGTTAAACCTCAGGTCCGCCCCAGCTAGTAGCGTGGTCCGAAGATAGCCGTCCCTATGCGGACCATGTTGGCGCCTTCCTCGATGGCCACCTCGAAGTCCGAGGACATTCCCATGGAGAGGTACCGCATGCTCACGTTACGAATCTGCTGAGCTTCCAGATCCCGGTAAAGACGTGCCAGCCGGCGGAACGCCCGCCGCACCTCCGCCTCGGGCGCCAGAGGGCCGATGGTCATCAGTCCTTCCACCGCGATCCCTTCCAGAGAGGCGATCTCCTCCACCAGCGCAGGCAGCTCTTCTGGCGCCACCCCATACTTGGACTCTTCCCCGGCAGTGTTCACCTGCAGCAGCACCCGCTGCACCTTGCCCCGCTGCTGCGCCCGCCGAGCCACCTCCCTCGCCAGGCGCCGGCCGTCCACCGACTGGATCAGATCGAACATCTCCACCGCCCGCTTGACCTTGTTGGTCTGCAGGTGTCCGACTAGGTGAAAAACCACCCCGGATGGAACGTCGGGCCATTTGCTCCAGGCCTCCTGCACCCGGGATTCTCCCAGGTGCTGCACTCCTGCCTCCAGCGCGGCGCGAATGCGCCCCAGGTCCACCCCTTTTGAGACCGCCACCAGGGTGATCTCCTCGGCGGAGCAGCCGGCGCGGCTGGCGGCCGCCTCGATTCGTTCCCGGACCCGGGCCAGGTTGTCCTTGACTGCATGGATCAGTGGGCGACTCACGGAATCTTCATACCCTCCTTGACCAGCCATGGAGTGGTGATCACCAAGGTTCCCTCCTGGATACCTTCCACCGCCACCCAGTAGCGATCCTGGCCCTGTACGGTGACCGGCGCGTAGCGGACGGTGGCCCGGCGCAGGACGTACACGCCCGGCTGCCCCTCACGGTCCACCAAGGCCGTGCGGGGAACCAGGACTCCGCTAACACTTTCCACCACCACTTCCGCCTTCACCTTCCGATAGTAGGTGAAATCCTCGAGGTACTGCTCGGTCAACACCGTGACCACCGCGTAGCCTTCACCGTCGCCAGAACGCGGGCCCAGCGCCACCACCTTACCCTGCACCTGACCCGGGAAATCAACAAACCTCACGCCTGCCTGCCCTCTGTCCAACAGGCGCAGGGCATGAGCGGTGGGTAGCGGTATGCACAAGTACGCCGAGGTGGGTTCCACGACCCGGAACACCGGCTGGCCTGCCTTCACCCTCTCCCCGGCCTGCACCGTATGCGGCTTGGCCGCTAACCGGTACAGAGCTTCTGCTTCCAGTTGGTCCATTCGCGCAGGATCGATGGCCTCCTCCAGCCCGTCCAGCGTGTAGCTGACAACTCCGGCAGTCCGCGACACGATCGTCACCGTCAATTCCCCAAGGCTCCGCTCCAGCTCGGCCAATTTGGCCTCTAGGGTGCTGCCCCTCTCCTTCAAGCGAACGTAGCGGGTCCACAGATCACCCCGCTCCGCAAATAACTCCTGAAGCTGGGCCTGTATGGACTGCAGATCCTGCGGCTCCGGCGCCGCCAGCGCCTGCTGAAGCTCGTCGAGACAGGCACGGATCCTGGAGTCCGTGTCGGCCAGTCTCCGGCGCAGCTGTTCCAGCTCGGGACCCTCCTCCGCCTGGAAACGCCGGAGCTCCTCGGTCACTTCAGCCCTCTCCTGGAGCAGCTGTTCCCGGGCGGTACTTTGCTCCACGCGGCAGACTGGTTCTCCCCCCCGCACCCAGCTGCCTTCGCCCACCAGCAGTTCCACCCGCCCCTGGATGGGGCTGCGGTAGACCTCTTCTCTCCTGACTATCATCACTTCGGCTCTGACGACGGTCTCCAGGGTGCCCCGTTCCACCACCCTGGCCCGCGCCAGGCGGGCAAACAGCGCCTCCGCACCATTGCCAGCCACCATCCAGACAACCACGAAGGCAGCCGCCAGCACCAGGAACCGCAACAGGATTTTCTGCCCCGTCCGGCGAGTCCGACGACGCCGATACCTGCCTCTCCTAGAAGGCCGTTTTCTCCCCATCTGGCTGCGCTCCCTCAGGGCCAGGGCCAGCGAGCGTTTTATCGCCACTTCTTCGATCCGGGATGCGATTCCTGCCCTCTCGCAGCCACCCGATGGCAGCCATCCGCCCGGCCCGCCCCCCGTCACGCCGGTGAGAGTGGAACAGGTCCGAGCGGCAACAAGTGCACAGTTGGCTGCTCACCACTCGTTCTCCCTTCACCCCTTCTGCTGCCAGCTGCTGTCTGGCCACCTCCCTGAGGTCGAGGTACCGCCTGTGCCCGCGGCGGATGACCGCGCCGGGAAAGCGGTGATGAAACCAGGCTGCCACTTCCTCTCCCACCTCGTAGCAGCAGGGGCCGATGCAAGGACCCAGCACCGCCCTCACCCGCCCCCGGTCTCCGCTGCCTACCCGGTCGAGTGCTTTGAGCCCCGCAGCAACTATCCCCGCCCGCAGGCCGCGCCAGCCGGCGTGAAGCAGCCCCAGGGCGGGAGCAGCGGTGTCCAGCACCCAGATGGCGAGGCAATCGGCGAACTGGGCGCCCAGCACCTGGGGACCAGCAGTCACCAGACCGTCCCCCGGAGGCAACTGACCGGGGAGGAGCCTGTCCGCCTCCCAGACCACAGAACCATGAACCTGCCGGCAGCGTCGGAGACGAGAGCCCGGAAGGCCGAGGGCCTCCAGCAACTCTTCCCATGGGTCTTGGCCACTCAGTCTCAAGTTTGGCGAGCTCAATTGGGGACCGTGGCGGGTGGTGAAATACAAAGCCGCAACCTCGGGTTGGAGGGCGCGGCACTGGAGCATTAGGAAGTCACCCCGCCGGACCGGTGAAAAGGGCTCCGTCAAACCCATCACCTCGCGCCATGACTTTGACATTTCGGGCGCGATACCTTCCCGATCCTCAGTGGTGGCTTCCCACGTCGACCAATATCACGTCTGCCCCAATGGTCTTGATCTCCGACCAGGGGATGATGTGCTCTTCCTGTCTGCCCAACAGGCCCCACCAGCTGGACCGTCTGGGTACGATGAGGGCAATCACCCGGCCCGTGCTGGGGTCAATTTCCAGATCCTCTACGAACCCCAGGCGCTTGCCGTCGGCAGCACTGATCACGTCCCGGGTTCTCAGGTCGGACGCCCTCAGCACAGCACCTTCCCCCTCCAGCAGTGACGTTGTTCACAGTCAGTCTATGCTGGCGGGGGGCCCAGCTGCTATCCACCGGGCGCGCAGGTGCTTGAGAATCTCCATGGCACGGGACCAGGAATCCCTGATCCACTCCAGCAGGAGGAACTTCACCTGCGTGGGCAGCGGGTCGGAACCGTTCCACTCCGCAACCAGCCGCTCGATATCTCCATCGGCAGATGGTGTCGGGTTGCTTTCCCGCACTTCCTGGGCCTCCTCAATCAGGCACAGGGGCGGGAACAGTACGCACCACCAGTTGCTGCCCGACCCCTCCCCGAGAGCCACGCGTAGAGCGCAGTAACGTCCCCCAGGCAGCCACACCTGACCGTAGCTTCTGGGTGGAAAGACGTACCACCCCAGCTCCACCCGGGCATCGTAAGGGGCGCCGTGGGCGCGCACGGTTCTGGATACTGCCAATCGTATCTCATCCAGCTGACGCGCCAGGCGGCGCAGCGCCACCTGCGCGGAGGGAGCGGTGGCCAGAAGCCCGCGAGTGTGTTCCAGGATGACATCTCGAACCGCCATCTTTATTTGCTGGTCACGGGATAGCTGCGAATTGGCTATAACGTGTAACCGGATCAGGTTGTCCGGGGTGTAGGCCCTTACAGTGCGATCCCGGAAGGCAAGGGCACTCGCCGCCGCCGCAACCGAGACCACGAGCACGCACCATGCCAGCCCGGGATTGCGAAGTCGGTGCACGGTCTCACCTCCTACAGGTATTTCCTCAGTTGCCGCAGGGCGGCTTTCTCCAACCGCGAGACCTGTGCCTGAGAGATTCCTATCTGTTCTGCCACCTCCATCTGGGTCTTGCCTTTGAAGAACCTCAGCTGCAATATTCTGCGCTCCCGGGGCGGCAGCTTATCCAAAGCCTCCTCGAGGGCTATGCGCTTGAGCCACTCGGTGTCGCTAGCTTTGTCATCGCTGACCTGGTCCATGACATATATGGGGTCGCCGCCGTCGTTGTAAATGGGCTCGAACAGGGAAACCGGTTCTTGGATGGCATCCAGAGCGTACACAACCTCAGCACGGGGAAGCTGCATCTGCTCCGCAATCTCCCCTAAGGTCGGCTCCCGCCCGTGGCGGTTCACCAGGGCGTCCCTGACCTGCAGCGCACGGTACGCCACGTCCCGCAACGAACGACTAACCCGTACCGCGTTATTGTCCCTGAGGTAGCGCCGGATCTCCCCGATGATCATGGGTACGGCGTAGGTGGAAAACCGCACATTTTGACTGAGATCGAAGTTATCTATGGCCTTCATCAGCCCGATACAACCCACCTGGAACAGATCATCCACGTATTCGCCCCGGTTGCTGAAACGCTGGATCACGCTCAGTACCAGACGCAGATTACCCACCACCAGCTTTTCGCGCGCCTCCTCATCTCCGGCCCGGAGGCGGCAGAACAGCTCCCGCATTTGGGAGGCGGTAAGTACCGGGAGCTTCGACGTATTCACCCCACATATCTCCACCTTGTTCATGAAGAGCCGCCCTCCGATACATCCCGTCGCTAAGAATTATTCACCGTAGATCTAAAGACTATGCAATTGGAGGGAAAAAATGCCAAAACAACCGGCGGTAGAAGCGATGGAAAGCGTCAAACATGCTGCCTCTTCGCCAAGAATGACAGTCCGCACGCCGGGCGAGCTTCTCTAATCCAGCGCGATCTCCGAAGGCATTCCAGCAGAACGACTAGTGCTCGTGTTACAGGGAGCTGGGCAAGAATGACGGGGAAAGAGAGGGGCACACCCGGGGTCTTGCGGCGGGCATAGTCCCCAGCGGCGACGGCCCAAATCAATTCTTGGAGAGCGGCTATCCCGTGGCCGGCTGAAGGATGAACAAAGAATAGCCCTTGCCCTGTACGACCTAATCGATGAGTTCAAGCTGAAGGGACACTCTGGGTCTTTGGGTGGATCTGGATCTTTTGACCTTGCCATCAGCATCAGGGAGGATGCCGTCGCCCTGGAGCTAGCCCCTGACGGGATCGGCTGGAGACTGGAGCCGATCCCAGCAGGTTCTGCTCCAACAACCATCACGCTTCGGGCGTCTTCAGAGGTGCCGGGCATACCTCGGGAAACGACCCTGATGCCCTTCAAGTAGCCAGTGGAAGAATGACCTTGGGCCTGTCGATGAACCAGAGCGTGAGCAGCGGCTGTTCCTCCCGGTGACAAAAGACGACCCTCTGGCGAAGTTCAGCCAGCACCCTGCGCTGTCAGCGGGATTTCCGGTCATTTGGCTGGGAGTCTAAGTATTTCCCTTCCGCGAGGGCAGACTTAGCCCTCTCGAGGAGATGAGGATGGAAGCGGCCAAAGGCCTCGAGCACACCTTCACCAAACTTGCGTGTCCAGACCACCGCCCGGTACACCAAGTCCTCGTCGTCCTCCGGAATTCCGGCGATCTTTCGAGGGTAGCGCACGATGAGAAGCTTTCCCTCCCTTTCCAGGGAGAGGAGGAAGCCGGCGGCATCCCCCACCTTCATCTCCCACAATGGCATCACGGCTTCGGGGCAGACTACCTCTTCGTCCCAACCAGTCCGCCCTTCCAGGAACTTCTCCCCGGGTAAGCCGTAAATCGAGCCCCGAACACCCCGGTAGCGTCGCTCAAACGCTCCCGGGAACCGTTCGCAGATAAAGGGCTTCCCTGTGTCCGGGTCCCTTCCAACCGCGCAGGTGAAGTCTCCTCCCAAATTCCCAACGAAGCAGGCGGCCATCACGCGGTCCTTGGTGGCGTAAACCCAGGACCGGCGGTGGGTGCTCTCCCGGGGAAGGATGACTTCGAGACCCTGCTTCTGTGAAGCGTGATATACCTCCTTCAGCATCAACGCGGCTCTCCTTCGCGAAGCTAAGCTTATCAGGCTGGCATGCCCGGTCACATCTCATGGATTGTCGCAAAGATCATACCCTCGTACGACGGCAACAACCCTGCGTCCTCTGACACGGCCTTTTTCCCCGCATCCATCCTGGCAACACCCTATCGGGCGTAGACCCACCCACGACGTTGGGCTCTCCAGTGTACACTCGCAGGTCCTCAGAGGACGCGGGTGAAGCCCTCTGGGCCCTGGTTGCTAACTTCCAGCGCCTGACGCGCCAGGTACGCGGCCAGGAATGAGGCAGAGATCCGCAGCATAACGGCCCCCACCCTCTCTCCACACAAGCCTCGACCGAATCAGATTGAACATCACATGGTACATAACGGGCATGTACAACCGCCGCCTGCGCACCCATCCAGAATCCCCCTACCGCCACTCGCATCCAGCAAAGCGGACGGCATCCTGCAATTGTGGCCACGTGGCACCTGCGCGTCATTCAGCCGCTCCTCAGCAAGCACCTCGCCCAGAGTATCGTGTACGCGGCCAACGTGCCGGTGTACGCATCTTACTTTGTCGAAGCTGCTGCACGTTCCCAGTCATCAGATGAATTACCAAGTCTGCTGGTTGATGAAGCACGGGATTGTCCCCCAGGTCTGCTAGCCAAAGCTTGGTAGGACGACACCCGAACCTAATCATGTACCTGTCCCTTGATAGCGGGACAAACCGGCCCGGAAGACGCGGATTGACACCCAAAGTAGGCCGATCGCCAGCCGGCTCGGCAAGAAAGGCGGTCGCGGGCCACGAGCCGACGAAGCCGAAGGGCACTACGGCGGACCGCAGCCCGTGCAACACTCGGCAGTACATGGGCAGCGGGTACTGTCCGAGGCGACGCAACTGCCCCACCAAGGCCATCGCCCCCTCATTCTTCAACCGTCCGGAAGGACAGCGAACTCGCCAGCAGAATGATGGACGCGTAGACCGCCGTGCCCGCCTTAACATCACCGCCACCACCGCAAGTTGCACCACAGTGAGTTCTAACCTGGGCACGCTGAGGCCGAGTAATGTTCCTCCCACGATCAGCTCCCCCCAACCGTCCTCATCCCAGCAGTCAGCGTAGATCTGAAAGAGCGGGTCTAGGGGACGGGTGAGGAAGCGATCAAGGCGACCCCAACGGACGTACCTCGATAAGTCAAGGCGTGCCAGACTGCTTTCCCCATCACGAAGAAGCCGTACACGAAGACCACTTCCCAGCAAGTCCAGGTCGCAATGTCCAGATGTACCAGCAGGGGGCTCCCTTCAGCTGAATCAACAGCGATCTCCCCACTGCAGCGCCAGCGAGCATCCCTCAAGCTGGGGAAACACATATCCAAAATTGGGGATTTCTGAATGCGCATTGGCACAGTTAAGACGCCTGATAAACCTATATTGCCGCAATAGCCGCTATTCTCAAGGGCCTTATTTTGTTCTTGTCGGGGACAGTGATGCCGCCGAACAGCATGCCGGCTCCACTCCGATTTGCGGCCAATATATTTCCCATCATATCGGGAATAAGGACGCTGGAGAGCTTAGTTAACGGCGAAGATTTCCGTGGTGGCTTCGCGGGGCTGCTGATCTATGCGCTATTGATTGCGGTGATTTCTACGAGGACATTCCGGTATGCTGCGATGCTGGTTAGGAAGAGGGGCTCAGCAATCCGCTTTACAATCAGTGCTAGAGATGCTATGAAAAATCCGAAAGCAGAGGGAAGTATTCACCTCATGCAGCCCAAGCTGCGGATTTGGTGTCATCTGGCTCCCTGTAGATCCCTGGCTGAGGTGGGCCTGTAGCCGCCGGATTCCCAGGTATATCCAGAAATGCTCTGCGGGATGCGTCGAAACGGGCGCAGCGAAAATGCCTCTTCATTGGAGCGTATAAACTTTTGGTAG
>DFNJ01000035.1 GCA_002376005.1 Firmicutes bacterium UBA3570 | reverse complement strand
CTACCGAATGTTGATACGGACGGTTCGCCAAAGCCACTTGACCTGCCACTTCGGAAAGTAGATCATATACTTGGAAGGCATTGCCGGTTACCTCGAGGGCAATGTGAGTGGTCTTTCGACCTCATGGGCGATTGAGGTGCTGCCAGCCCCCAGGGGTGTTGGGGAACCGGAGATGCCTTCCCTCTTGCTCCTCGATGATCCACTCGCAACCTGCACGTAGTCTTTGTGCGGGTCCAACCCGATGTAGCGTGCCATTGACCGCACCCTCCCTTGATCATAACACTGCGAGCGCGGTGGCCACCTCACACAAACTTTACTGCTGCATACACTCCAGTGCTGCCAAACGCGTTGACAAAGGTTCCCACCCCGTGCTAATATGGTTGCCGAGCAAAAGGCGAGGAAGGGGAGGAGTAAGCCCTCTTGGCTGCCTCCAGAGAGCCGGAACGGCTGAGACCCCGGCGGTGAGCCAGAGGGCAGAAGATGGCCCTGGAGCCGCGGGCTGAATAGCTAGTAGGCTGCGCCGGTTGGGTGACCGTTATCCTACCCACGGTATAAGCTGTCTGGTCAGAGACAGTCGTACCGGTAGAGGTTGCGGACCGTGAGGCCGCGGCGAAGGAGGGTGGTACCGCGCGAAGGCGCCCCTTCGGGGCGTTTTCGTTTTTTGATTACCGGGACATGAGGAGGTATGGGAACGTGCCTGAGGAACGGGGGACCTACTACATCACGACTCCCATATACTATGCCAGCGGCAAACTGCATATAGGGCATGCTTATTCCACGGTCGCTGCTGATGCCCTGGCGCGTTTCAAGAGGATGCAGGGGCTCAAAGTCAGATTCCTCACCGGCACTGACGAACACGGCCAAAAGATCCAAAAGCGGGCGAGGCAGGCTGGGGTAGCCCCCCAGCAGTTCGTGGATCGCATTGTCCAGGATATCCTGCATTTGTGGGATGTCCTGCACATTTCGTACGATGATTTCATACGCACCACCGAAGAACGCCATGTCAAGGTTGTACAAGAAGTGGTGAGCAAGTTATGGGAGCAGGGTGATATCTACAAGTCCACGTACACGGGCTGGTACTGCGTTGAGTGCGAATCGTTCTGGCTACCACGGCAGTTGCAGGAGGGGTTGTGCCCCGACTGCGGTCGGGAGCTGGAGAAGGTGACTGAGGAGAGCTATTTCTTCCGCATGTCCAGGTATGCTGAGCCGCTCCTGCAGCACATACGCACTCATCCCGAGTTCATACAGCCCGAGTCACGCCGCAACGAGGTAATAAGTTTCATCGAGCAGGGTTTGGAGGACCTCTGCATTTCGCGGACCACCTTCGACTGGGGAGTGCCCATACCCTGGGACCGATCCCACGTGGTTTACGTCTGGTTGGATGCACTCAGCAACTATATCTCGGCAATCGGATATACCAGGGATCCAGACCTATTTGCTGCGTATTGGCCGGCGGATGTTCATCTAGTGGGCAAGGAAATTGTCCGCTTCCACGCAATCATCTGGCCCGCCGTGCTGATGGCGCTCGGCCTTCCTCTTCCAAGGCAGGTCTTCGGTCACGGTTGGCTGGTCTTAGAGGGAGGAAAGATGTCAAAATCGAAGGGCAATGTGGTCGACCCCCTGGTACTAGTCGATCGTTATGGTGTGGATGCGGTCCGCCATTTCCTCCTGCGTGAGATCCCATTCGGTTCCGATGGCACATATAGCGAGGAAGCGCTGATTGCAAGGACCAATGCCGACCTGGCTAACGACCTGGGTAACCTGGTTCACCGGACACTAAGCATGGTCGAGCGCTATTTGGAAGGTCGGATTCCGGTTCCCGGTCACCTGCACCGCATTGACCAGGAGCTGCGGGAAACGCTCGCGGCGGCCGCAGCTCAAGTGCAGCGGTGCATGGACGAACTGAGGATATCCGACGCCCTTGCCAGTATATGGGAGGTAGTTCGGGCGGGAAACCGCTACCTTGATCGTACTGCTCCCTGGTCCCTCTTCCGTCACGGAGATGTTGAACGAGGTGGAACTGTCCTTTACAACGTATGCGAACTGATCAGAATCACCGCAGTCATGCTGACGCCGTACCTCGTTGATACCCCGGGAAAGATATGGCGACGGCTGGGTCTGGAGGAAGATCCCGGTAGCATTACTTGGGCAGAGGTGGGTGAGTGGGGCAAGCTCCCCCCAGGGCTGCGTGTGCGAAGCGGTGAGGTGTTGTTCCCGCGAATTGATGAGCGACGTGCGCAATCAGACGGAAGACCGACGTCGGGACGCTTGCCCGGTGGCGTGGGTGAGTAACAGGCCCGGGGAGACCGCGGTGCGGGCACCATGGGAGGCCTGGAGGTAGGATTCGCCAGGCTGGCCGGCGGAGGTGGAAAGCTTGATCGGGCTGGTGGACGTTCATGCTCATCTGCAGAGCCACAGATTTCGAGATGATCTCGAGACAGTCGTGAGCCGATCCTGTCAACACGGAGTACGCCGGATTGTAGTAGTGGGTCTACACCCAGAAGACTGGAAAAGGTGTCTCGAAATTGCCGATCAATATCCGGAATTGGTCAAAGTCGCTCTGGGGGTACATCCCCATTACAGTTCTAGCTGGAGCGATGAGATCCGGGAGGCCCTTTTCCGGTGGGCCTCCCATCGGCATGTTGTGGCCATAGGAGAAACCGGGCTGGATTTCTACCGGAACCTCGCGCCCAAAGATGCACAACGAGAAGCCTTTTGCGGCTGCCTGGGAATCGCACGAGAACTGAACCTACCGGTGATAATCCACGTGCGAGACGCTTACGAGGCGGTTTGGGCGGTGCTGCAGCGGGAAGGGTTGCCGCAGGCAGGTGGGGTACTCCATTGCTTTTCCGGCAATCGGGACGCAGCGAGGATGGCGCTGGACATGGGTCTTTGCATCTCCTTCGCTGGTCAGCTTACCTATGGCGGTGCGCAGTTGATCGACGCGGCACGGTATGTACCGAGTGAGCGATTGCTCAGTGAGACTGACTGTCCGTACCTGGCACCCGTTCCTTTTCGTGGCAGGCGTTGCGAGCCCTGGATGGTAGCAAGAGTGGTGGAAACGTTGGCGGAAGTCAGGGGCGAGGCCGTCGAGGTGCTGACAGACCGTATATGGGTTACTGCAGAACGGCTATTTGGCCATAATGCCGCCTCGCAGGTCGAAGGCTGAGGAAGGCCGAGGAAGGCGCCATGCTGCCGTGCAGCAGTTCTGTCCAAGGGGACGGTTGCCGCGAGTTCCGGGCGCTCGGCCTGGCGCTTCTGGTATTGCTGGCTACTGCCGGCTCCGGTAGCTGGCTGTATCAGACGGCCGCGGGTGCGGAAGTGATGGTTTGGGAATCGGTCACGCCTCGCCGGCTACATGCCCCGTCAGGATTTAGGGTGGGCGAAGTGGTGGCTCTTCGCTCCGGTTGCCCGCTGGGCGCCGATGTGGTTATTCCCAGGGCGGAACTTCGGGCGGAGGAGGGGTGGTACGTGAGTTACGCGCTCGCGCGCCATCTCGAAGTGGCGGTGGGCGGTAAGCTGTTACGCATATTCAGCGCTGCCCGGACTGTCCCAGAAGTCCTGGCAGAGTCCGGTATTGAGATGGGCCCACATGATTATGCCTTACCCCGAGCCCTGTTGCTTAGCCGGGAGCCCAGGCTGGAAGTCGTCCGGGTGCGATATGAGGTCGTAGTTGAGGATGTCCGGGTACCGAACCGGGTGGTACGGGTGCCCGACTCGCGGCTATACGTCGGGCTGACTAAGGTGCTCCAGCGAGGTCGCCGTGGCATCGAGCGAATTATCTGGCGGGTGAGGTACGAGAACGAGCGGGAAGTCAGCCGCGAGGTGGTGGGAAGACAGCAGCTCATCGACCCTGTGGACGAGGTCATAGCTTACGGTACGAATCGGTTCCTGTATAGAAACGGACGGGTGTATAGGATTCAACGCGCGCTGGAAGTCATTGCTACCGCCTATTACCCGGGGCCTGAGTGCACGGCTCCCTACACCGACGGCCTGACGGCAATTGGCTTGCGGGCTGGCAAGGGCATTGTTGCAGTAGATCCCGGGGTTATCCCCCTGGGATCACGTCTTTACGTCGATGGATACGGCCTGGGGGTGGCCGGTGATGTGGGAGCGGACATCAAGGGGCTCCGCATCGACGTTTGCTTTGACAGCCTGATAGAAGCAATCCAGTGGGGCCGGAAGCGGGTCCTGGTGTTCATCCTGGAGTGATCTGGTGTGGAGGACCCAGCCTCGATCAGGTGGGTCAGGAAGACATTGGCTGATTTAGGTATGAGGCCCAGTAAGCGGCTCGGGCAGCACTTTCTCATAGACGTCAACGTCCGGGACAAGATAATCGAGGCGGCGGAACTCCACCCCTGTGACCCGGTACTTGAGGTGGGGCCAGGGTTAGGAGCACTGACGGTGCAGCTGCTTGCTCGAGCCGGTCGAGTGCTGGCCATCGAGCGCGACCCCGTGCTATATAGATACTTGCGGGGTGCCCTGGGCGGCCGCATCGATTTGGTTCATGGCGATGCTCTTGCCGTGGATATTGAAAGCATGATGAAAAACCGCGACAGTCGGGCCTGCTGGAAGGTTGTGGCCAACCTGCCGTATCAAATAGTTTCGCCCCTGATGTACCGTTTGCTGGGATCTTCGTTGGTGACGATGATAGTCGTCACCGTGCAGCTCGAGGTAGCAGAAAGGCTGTTGGCCGAGCCGGGAGGTAAGGACTACGGGGTACTGAGCGTGCTGGCTGCCTGGCGCGGTAAGGTAGAGAGAATCGCAAAGGTCTCCCCATACGTGTTCTGGCCCAGACCCGGTGTTGATTCCGCTGTGGTTCGGGTGAGGATCGAGCGGCCGGCGGGGCCAGAGGAGGTTCGGTCGTTCCTTGAAGTGGTGAACGCGGGCTTTTCTCATCGGCGCAAGACTCTGGAGAACTCCTTGCGCCTGTCCGGATGGTTGGGGGGAGACCGGTGGGCCATTGCTCGGGCCCTGGAGAAGGCCGGAATCGTTGGAGGGAGGCGGGCCGAAGATCTGGGACCGGGCGAATTCGAGGCTTTGAGCGCGGCTGCCCGGGCCCTAGGGGTATGATGGCGGCAGTATTTATGGTATGATTCGTAGTGGAGATGAGCAGTATGCAGTTTATCAGTCCCACCAAAGGCCCCATGGATTTTGACAGAATGTTTGGTGATATACTGCAGTACTTAAGCGAACAGCCGAAAGCAGCTTACAGGCTGATCATCGGGACAGACTCTCATGAGAGAGAAGGAAACTGTTTCGTTACGGCGGTGATCGTGCATCGCATGGGCAAAGGAGCCCGTTATTACTATACGAAGTTCAAGGAGCCGCACGTGGAGAGTCTGCGGCAAAGGATCTTTTACGAGGCGTCTCTGAGTCTGCACGTTGCCAGCAAGATCATGGAACGGCTGGCGCGTGAGAGGGCGCACAAGGTGGACGTAGAGATTCATCTAGATGTGGGTACGAACGGCAAAACCAAAGGCCTGATCCGCGACGTGGTGGGGATGGTGATGGGAAGCGGCTTCGATGCGAAGATTAAGCCGGACTCATATGGCGCGTCGAAAGTGGCCGACAAGCACTCTAAATGACAGGAGAGCGCCCGGCTTTGTGATTTGACAGTACGGGAACCTAGTGGTAAAATGAGCTGATGTATTGACACCAGGAGCGCAGCATGGTAGAATGTAGGTGCGCAGGCTCCTTGTTTTTGTTCTTTCACGGAGAGGGTGAACGACATGGCTACTCAAAACCAGCTCGCTGCCATAAAGAAGAGTCTGGAAGATTCTGTCGGTCGACGCGTGCGGGTTAAGGCCAACCGGGGGCGGCGCCGCGTGGTGGAACGCGAGGGTATACTTGAAAAGACATACCCGAGTATATTCGTCATTCGTCTGAGCGAGAAGCGTGCCATGGGCCGGCGCGTTTCTTATTCGTACAGCGACATCCTGACGGAGACCGTGCAGATTACCTTCCTGGAGGATCACGACAAGTCTCCGCTGACTAGGCAGTCAGCCAACTGAGCAGACGGGGAAACCTTGTACCAGTAACGCACTGAACCCTGTTCGCTGCACTTAAGGGGTCGGCTTCACGTATCATGTGGAAGCCGACCCTTTTCATTTGTATCGGCGAACGGGGTGTCAGCGAATGGCCATCGAGGATGTTCTGAAGGCATGCCAGCTCCATTTTCTTAGCGTCCCCAACGTGGTGGGAGTTGGACTTGGCTACAAGGTGGTGGGTGGTCAGCAGACCGACATCCTGAGCATTTCGGTATTGGTGTCCCGGAAACTCCCGGCAAACGAGCTGGAACGCCATTACCTGATACCCAGGCAGGTGGGCGATGCACCCACCGACGTGCTGGAGGTGGGTGAGTTGCGGTTGCTCCACGACTTGGATCGCCGGGCCCGCCTGAGGCCCGTAAGGCCCGGGGTAAGCATAGCACACTACCGGGTGAGCGCAGGTACCTTGGGAGCGGTAGTATACGATCGGAGAACGCGTGCTTCGCTGTTGCTTTCCAACAATCACGTACTGGCTAACATTACCGACGGATCCGATGGAAGGGCGCAGGTGGGGGATCCTATACTGCAACCGGGACGCTACGACGGTGGGACGCAGTCCGACGTAGTAGCACGGTTGGAGCGGTTCGTCCCCATACACCGCGCGGCCGTTGAACCGTCCTGCCGGGTGGCCAAGGCCGTCGAAGGCATGCTGAATCGGCTGGTGGGTAGGGTCGCCCCTCGCTACCAATTGAGACTGTTTCGGGTCACCCGTGCTGCGAACCTGGTGGATGCTGCTGTGGCCCGGCCACTGACGTCGGATCTGGTAGATCCTGATATCCTGGAGGTGGGAGTTCCCAGGGGGACGACGGAGCCGCGCATTGGGATGGAGGTTTTGAAGAGTGGGCGTACATCAGGAGTGACACGGGGACGGATTCAGGTGATCAGGGCAACGGTACGGGTTTTCATGGGAGAGCTAGGTTGGGCGTACTTTTCAGAGCAGATGGTCACTACCGCTCTGGCTGAGCCGGGAGACAGCGGGTCGCTGGTGCTCAATCACCGGCTCGAGGCTGTGGGTTTAGTAGGAGCCGGATCGCAACAGGCTACGGTGTGTTCCACCATCACCAATGTCTGTCGACTCCTTGCGGTGGTACTTTGACGCGCGGCTCCAGGGGGCATGGTATATGCGGTCACATTTCTGGTCAGAATGTAGAACGCAAAACGTACCTGCAGACCCGACCGTCGACGCACGGTTCGTGCACAGGGGACGCGCGATTGGGTGCTGCGCATTGCTGTAGAACCATCACCCCAGCTTGGCTACATGCCCTGGTACCGGTGGATCGCAAAGGCGGCAAGCGCCACCCAGGATGCGTGTGTCCGTGATACCATGCAGAAACATCCACCAGCAGAGAGGATTCACAAATGCGGGTACTTTGGGCACGGCCTTTGAATGGGCCTAACATGTACCACGAGAGGCCCGTGCTGGAAGCTGGAATGGAACTTGAGCCTGAAGAACACTGTACCACCAGCGGCGCCTGCGGATTCATCTCCCGTTTGTTCGATCTCTTACCTGGACTGGCTGAGCATCATTGCCGCGTAGCGCGTCCCGGGGGATTCCACGAGGAAGCAGTGATGGGAACGCCTCTCCCGCATGTCGTGCAGCACGTTATGGTAGAGCTGCAGGCCCTGGCCGGGATCCATGTAGAGTTTGGTGCTACCGTTAGGCGGGGCGCCGACTGGCGAATAGCTGTGTCGTCCAATTCAACATGGGCGGCGGAATGCGCCCTGCGCTGCTCGGTCAGGTTGGTGAAATCGCTTTTCCAGGGCGCTCCAATCGCCCTGGAGCCGCTGGTTGCCCGAGTGCGTCGAGCGGCAGCCAGACACACGCTGGACTTGAACACCCGCATTCTCCTGGCAGCTGCTCAGCGCAGGGATATTCCTTGCCTTTGCCTCGGCAAAGGCGGACAGATCATACAGCTCGGGTACGGTGTGCGGCAGCACCGGTTGGTCGGCACGATCACTGATGCGACCTCTTTCGTGGGCACATGGTTGGCGTGCCACCCCGAACTGGCATGTATTGCGTTGGCTCGTGCTGGGCTCCCGGTCTCCCCGGTCGCGGCTACCAGCAATCAGGCAGAGGCCTTTAGAGTGGCCTGCCAGATTGGATATCCGGTCGTGGTGAGGTGGCGCAACCCGGAGGGCGAGACGCTGGGGCTGGTGGCGCGATCTGAAGAGGAGCTGCGGGAGGCACTGGCCATAGCACCACGCGGGAATGGGCCCTTCTTGCTCTCCAAACACCTTGCCGGGCGACACTACCGGCTATTGGTAGTGGGGGAAGAGGTGGTAGCGGCCTACGAGCGGGTGCCGGCTCATGTAGTCGGAGATGGGGTCCATACGGTACGCCAGCTGGTGACTCAGGCCAACCAGGATGCGCGCCGATGGCCAAACCTGAGTCGGGTCATCGATCCTCTCACCATTGATTCAGTGGCACGAGCGGTGCTGGCGCGCCAGTCCATTAACCCCGATGACATCGCACCTCCCGGCAGGCCGGTGTTCTTGCGCGACGCCGGCGAACTTGCAGGCGGAGCGGTTACGGTGGACATGACCGATGTGGTACACCCGGTTAACGCTCGCATTGCTGTGCGCGCGGCCTCGGCGGTGGGGCTGTCGGTGGCGGGCGTAGACCTGGTGGCCCGTCACATTTCGCTTCCCATCGAGGGCACGGGCGGAGCAATCACCGGCATCACTGCCGAACCCGATCTGCGTTCCCACCATTATCCATGGCGAGGTTCACCTCGCGATGTAGCAGACGCTATCATTCGTTACCTCTTTGTAGGTCAGGGTAACGGTCGGGTGCCGGTGGTAGTGATAGCGGGCACCAACGGCAAAACGACCACTACTCGTCTTCTGGCTCACATATTGGCATGTGCAGGTCGGACGGTTGGTATTGCCACTTCCGACGGCATCTGGGTTGGTGGAGAACTGGTCAGTACGGGCGATTTCGCGACTGCCCGCGGTGCACAGCTGGTCCTCAGTCATCCAAAAGTTGAGGTGGCTGTGCTCGAGGTGGCCTGCACCAGCATGGTTGCTCAAGCGTTGGGATTCGATCGATGCGACGTCGCGGCGGTCATCAACGTGGCTCACGACCACCTGGGATTCGAGGGCATAGAAACACTGGATGGTCTCGCGGACGTAAAAGCACTTCCCCTGCGCTCCCTTCATCCTGACGGCGCGGCAGTGTTGAACGCCGACGAGCCCTCGGTGCTGGGCATGGCCCGTAGGTGTCGCGCTCCGGCCTTTCTATTCAGCCGCCAGTCGCAAAGCCAGGAGATGCAGCTGCATCTGAAGGCGGGGGGAAAGGCTGTGGTGGCAGAAGCTGGCAAGCTGCTTTACGCCTGTGGGTCTGCACGGCACTTAGTGTGCCGGATATCGGACATCGTCTGCACATGGGGGGGATTGCTTGCCCATCAGGTGGAAAATGCCATGGCCGCAACTGCATGCGCCATAGCGTTGGGGATACCATTCGCATTCATACGACACGGGTTGGCCACCTTCCGCAACGATCACCAGTCCAACCCCGGTAGATTTAGCATTTTGTGTACCGGGAGCGGCAACGTAGTTCTGGATCGGTGCCGCAACCCGGCGGCGTTGCAAGCAGTGCTCAGTGCAGCTCGTCGCCTAGCCGACGGGTGCCTGATCGGGGTCGTGGCTGGTCCCCGAGACCAGACTGTTCCTCTGCTGTTGGCGATGGGTTCAGTTGCCGGTAGGATGTTGGATCACGTCATCGTCAGTCAACCTCGCGGGAACCCAAACCACAACTGGGCTCGTGTGGTTGCCCGCGCAGCACTGCAGGAAGCGGATCGTGGGGCGTGCGAGGTGCTTGAGGGGGATGAAGCGGCAATCCGGCATGCCCTTCAGATCGCCAAGCCGGGCGACTGGATCGTCGTTCTCCACGACGAATACTATCGTGCCCGCGAGATAGTGGCCCGCTGGGTGGGGCGTGCTGGAAATGGTCACCACCGTGTCAGCAGGTTTTGAGGACCTCTGCCCAGAATAGTCTGCGCATCGGGTGCACTGGGTGCGAGCAGCCCAGTGGCCACCTCTGGCTGCCATTTTGTTGGGACGGATCAGAGATTCGGGATCTGCCTCCAGCGCCGGTGGCTTTCCGGCTAGATCTTCGGGGGACTGATATGTTGCGGATATGGGCTCCTGCCAAGCTCAACCTGACCCTGGAAGTGCTTGGGAGGAGGGGGGACGGTTACCACGAGATTCGGAGCGTTGTGGCAAAGCTGGCCCTCGCCGATCTCGTATATGTGGAAACCGGATTGGGCGGCCTGGACGTACGTTGCGATCATCCGGGTGTTCCCTCCGGTCCAGGCAACCTGGCCTACTCGGCAGCCCTGAAATACTTTGAGCAGCTGGGCTGCGGTCCCGGCGCGCGGATTGTCATTAGCAAGAAGATTCCGGTGGCAGCGGGCCTCGGTGGGGGAAGCAGTGACGCGGCTGCCGTACTGAGGGCCCTGAATGCTGCATATGGGAATCCCCTTACCATGGACCGACTGCAGGACATAGCAGCCCAGGTGGGCTCAGACGTGCCACTGTTTCTTGCCGGTCCACTGGTGCTGGTGGAGGGGCGAGGTGAGCGGCTGTCGGATCTGCCCGGTGCCACCCGCCGTAACGTGCTGCTCATTCATCCCGGCGGCTGGCTGAGCACCGGGGTGGTCTACCGGCGGAGTGACGGATTGCCTCTGATTAATCCTTGCTCTCAGGCCGTCGCGGCTGCTATGGCGCGGAAGGACGAGCGAGCGGTTAGGCAGAATCTAGGCAATGCCCTCGAAGCCGCGGCCTGTGACTGCCATCCAGCAATAGGGCGCCTACTGGCATCCTTGAGAAGGGCGGGGTACACTGCCCACCTGACGGGAAGCGGCCCCTGTTGCTACGTATGGGACGCCGACCCGTCTGTCGTTCGGCACGTAAGCGAAATGGCGAGAGTCCACGGATGGTGTGTCCTCGTCACCCACACTCTTGAATGACTTCAAGGAGGCGGATCCGGCTGGTGGTCGACGCAGTGGTACTGGCTGGAAGGCGTAATGCAGGACGACTGGCCTCGGTTAGCGATGTCGCCTGGGAGGCACTGATCCCGGTGGCTGGACGACCTATGGTGCAGTGGGTGATAGAGGCGCTCGAGGGTAGTGAGTCGGTTTCGCGGATCCTTCTGGTTGGAGCACCAGAAGTTCAGAGCGCAGTTCGGGGAAAGAAGGTAAGTGCGGTAACACCGGGGGTTGATCTTCTCACCAGTTTGTCGCGGGGCATAAGGGCCAGCAACCGTTCCTGCCCCGTGTTGGTGGTTACGGGTGACCTCCCGTTGCTGACGCCGGAGGCAGTGGAGGATTTTCTCGATCAGTGCAGCGAAACATCGGCTGAGTTTTACTATCCCATCATCTCCAAACAACTGAATGAGGCCAAGTACCCCGGAATGCGGCGTACCTATGGTCGTGTTCGGGACGGCACATTCACCGGTGGCAACATAGTGCTGGTAGAGCCGGCGGCGTTCTACCGATGTTACGATCGCATAGCGGCCTTCGTGCGGCATCGGAAGAACCCGTTACGGCAGGCTTCCCTGTTGGGCTGGACATTCACGGTTAGACTCCTGGCCGGTACCCTCACCGTGGAGCAGGTGGAACGCCGGGTGCGAGAAATATTCGGGGTGCGGGCGGTGGCCGTGTGGGCCCGCTACCCCGAAATTGCTGTGGATGTGGACAAACCCTCCGACTTGCAGCTGGTGAACAGCGTGCTGTCGGGGCGATTCCCGTCTGCTGGTGCCCAGGGGTGTGCTAAGGTATGAGTTTGCAGGGCTCACCCACCACGACGTTTCCTTCCCTGCGGCCACCGAATAGGTAAACGTGCCAGGTGGGCTCTGTTACCACTGCCAGAGCTGCTCCCGCGCGGGCCAGGGGATGATCGTGGTCCAGTACCCTGCAGATCCACCGATCCTCATCCGGGGAGTATATCCACATTTCGGCGCATATTCCCTGTCCGTCCCACCCGCCCGCTATCACCAAGTTGCCCGTGGTGGGATCGACGAAAGCCACCGAACCACATCGGGGGGCCGGGCCGCCTTCAGTGTCGTCGATCCGGACCCAAGTTCCAGTGGTACCGCTATGGAGACGAAGCTGCCATAGATCCCCGAGCAATTTGCCGCGCACGTCCCGCCCACCGAATACCCAAAGACATTCCCGAGAGGGATCGTAAGCGACAGCCGCTTCGGTGCGTCCGGGACTCGCATTCTGCCCGACATCCAGCTTGTACCACGGTCCCTCTGGTAGCTGGAATACCAACACATCGCTGCTGGTCTGGTTATAGTAATCCAGTCCACCGAATATCAGCAGGCGACCGCGGCTATCTACCACAGCCGCATGCCGGTAACGATCGTATTCCCACGGAGCCGTGCTCACCAGCTCCCACCCTTGTGCGTCGGAGTACGCCCACAGATGCCGCTGACGTTGGCTGACATCGTAAAGACCTCCGTAGACCAGGAATCTGCCCGTATAGGGGCAGACAGCCCCGCTACAAAATCGCAGGGGTTTGGGCCAAGTTCCATTCGCCATGATACGTGTCCATGTTTCGTCCTCCGGTGCGTAGATCCACAGATCGTTGAACACCAAAGACCCCCGGCAGCCCCCGTACACGTACAGTTTCCCGCTGCGGCGGTCTGCTGCCATCGCCATCCCCAGTCGTGGAGCGGGTCCTCCCTCGCCCAGGGCGACCGGTGTCCAGGCAGGCACCACTGGCTGGTCGCAATCGGGGGAGATGGCCAGGGTCTGCAGGTAACCTTCTGTCTGTACACTGAGGGTGATTGTGCCGACCGGCGTTCCGGTGACCACTTGAAAGCTGGCACTACCCGCCTTGGTTTCCAGCAGCAGTCTTTCCACCAGGTCTCCGCCCGGTCCTGTCCTCAGGAGATTACCAGGTGACGACACCGCTATTTGCGTGCCGTCCTCTGCCGGGTTGCCGAATGTGTCGGTGAGCGATATGGTGACTGGAACATACCACCACTCTCCCTCCCGCACGGGTGAACCGACGGCCGCTTGGCACTCCGCCGGGGTGCCGGGACATATCCGGAGTGATACCTCAGAATGACACTGGGTGCCAAAGCGCGTATCCCGGCTGCTAACCAGGATGGTGAGAGTTTCCGCCTCCGTGTCCCTCACCCGAATTAGTAGGGATCCTGCGTCTTCCCGTTCCAATTGGGCCTCCTGGGGTTCCCACTGTGCCGACCCCTCTATGCTGCCGTTCTCAAGAACTCGTACCGAACAATACGCGTTCTGCGCCGGGTTCCCGTAATCATCCGACACCACCACGCGAATGGCGGTCTCTTGTCCGGCGGGCACTGGACCGGTCGGGCATTCAATCCGCACGCGCGTGGCCTCGCCGATCGCGCATCCGGTGGAAAAGCTGTGGGTGCAGGTGAATACGGGGGCGTGTCTTCGGCCCCGTGATGGTCCCAACAGCAGGGTCACCCGATATGTGCGGTGTCGATCCAGCGGAGGCTGCAGGAGCATCAGCGAAGGTGGGCTCAGGCTCACCTCGAACTGTGGATCCGATCCCTCGATTACCACCTCCTCATCCCCATCGGTGATTCGCACCAGGAAACACCGTCTCTTCAGGAAACCCAAAACCGCTCGATAGTTCCTACCGTCCGTCGCCATCTGCCAGGTGATTGGTTGTCCGGGGGGTACCCCAGCCGCCCCGTCGGAGGGTGAGGTGGATTTCACCGGGCAAAGCGGCCGGGCTCGGCATACGGATATGGGGGTCACCGCCAGGAACAGAAACCAAAACACCAGTGCGACTGAAATCCGACGGTACACGACAGACAATGCTCATCCATCGCCTCCTGTTTCGTGGTGCTTCCATTATATTCCATCCCGAGCTGTGGTTCAAGCCCCGATGTGTGACATTTCTCGACACCCGACTAAAAGGGGTTCGGCTTTGCCCCGTAGAACACCAAAGACGCGAACGGCCGGGGTGGGCTTTCGACGGTTTGTTCGGCTAATCTCCTTGATGTGGGTGAGGGTATTGGCGAGGCTGAAGAGGAGTGAGCGGATAGCCGTCATCACCAAGCTGCTAGCCGATAACCCAGGAAAGCTGTTCGCACTCTCGTACTTTGCCGAGAAGTGTCGAGCGGCCAAATCCACCATTTCCGAGGACGTGGCGGTGATCAAGGAAACCTTCGAGCGCATGGGGTTCGGCGACATACGGACCGTTAGCGGCGCTGCAGGTGGGGTCCGTTACGTGCCGCAGCAGCCGGACGAAGAAATGCGTCACACCGTAAAGGAGCTCTGCCGCCTGCTGGCGACACCAGAGAGGGTGTTGCCAGGTGGGTTCCTGTACATGACTGACGTTGTCTTCTCCCCCAAATGGGCTGCCAGGATCGGTGGCATTTTCGCCACTGTATTCCGCGACGCGCAAGCAGATCGAGTCGTGACGGTGGAGACCAAGGGGATTCCGCTAGCGCTGATGACTGCGCGGGCCATGAATCTGCCACTGGTGATTGTCCGCCGAAGCGAGCGAGTCACCGAGGGTTCCTCGGTCAGCATGCATTATCTCTCGGGCTCGAGCGACCGCATTCAGACGATGTGGCTGCCCCGTCGCGCGCTGGCCGAAGGGGCGAAGGTGGTGGTGGTTGATGACTTCATGAGGGGTGGCGGGACCATGCGGGGCATCAGGGATCTCATGAATGAGTGCGGGGTACAGGTGGTGGGAATGGCCGTCTTAATGGAGACCTCACAGCCCCGCGCGAAGTTGGTGGAGGACTGCATCAGTTTGCTAGTGTTGGAGGAGATCGATACGCGCAGTAAGTCGGTGCGGGTTCGGCCCAGCCCCTGGCTAATCGATAGCTGAGAGCCAATGGGGGCCTGTGCTATAATACCAATAACAGGAAAATTGCGGCCACGTGCGGGAGGCGGATGTGATGCGGGACATCACGGCGGTGGTTCTGGCCGCCGGCGAAGGCACGAGAATGAAGTCGGACATACCCAAGGTGCTGCATTCCGTCAGAGGGCGCCCCATGGTTCAGTGGGTTATAGATGCATGCCGCCGGGCGGGGATACAACAAATAGTGGTGGTGGTGGGGCATGGAGGCACCGAGGTACGGGCAGCGGTGGGAGAGGGCGTTGCCTGGGCGATCCAGGAAGAACGCAAGGGCACAGCTCACGCTGTCATGCAGGCCAGGGAACTGGTTTCGGAGAGCTGCGAAGCCGTCGTGGTGCTCTACGGGGACATGCCCTGCCTCACGGGAAACCTGCTCAAGCAGGTTGTCGGCTGTTGGAGGCGGACCCGGCCGGCAGCGGTGGTGGTTAGCTGCGTCCGCGAGGACCCTTCCGGATACGGCAGGATAATCCGCGAGGGGGACGCGCTGCGGATGATCGTGGAGGCAGCGGACGCCGATGCTGCTCAGAAGTGCATCAAAGAGGTTAACGCTGGAGTGTACTGCTTTGACCGCCAGGTCTTGTTCCAGCTACTTCCCCGCGTGGGTTGTGACAATCGGGCAGGGGAGTATTATCTCACCGATGTCATCGGCATCATGAGCGAGTGCGGGTACCCGGTTCAAGTCTTCCCCTGGCATGATGCCGATGACGTTTTGGGGGTGAATTCCCGCGCTGAGCTGGCGGAGGCCGATCGCGTCATCCGCTATCGGTTGCTTCGCGAACTCATGGAGTCCGGAGTGACGGTGGTGGATCCCCAGACGACGTACGTCGACGCAGGGGTCAAAGTGGAACCTGATACCGTGATATATCCATTCACCACCCTGGAGGGACGAACGGTGGTGCGCGAGGGGTGCTCCATCGGTCCCGCTGCCCATCTTCGGGACTCCAGCGTGGGAGCTGGCTGTAGGATCTACTATTCGGTGCTTGAAGGTTGCACTGTCGGTCCCGGCTGCCGGATCGGCCCCTTTTCCCACTTGCGACCAGGGACAGTGCTGGGTGAGGGGGTTCGCGTGGGGAACTTCGCTGAGATCAAGAACTCCAACGTGGGCGGCTCCACGCGCATCCTGCATCACTGCTACTTAGGAGACGCGGATGTCGGGGCGGACGTCAACGTGGGAGCGGGGGCGGTGACGGTGAACTATGACGGGCGTCGCAAGTATCGCACCGAGATAGGAGATGGTGCATTCATCGGGTGCAATGCGAATCTGATTGCACCCCTGAGTATAGGCGAGCGCGCCTATGTGGCTGCGGGCTCGACAGTGAACCAGCCTGTTCCTCCTGAAGCCTTGGCCATAGCTCGAGCGAGGCAAGTCAACAAGGAGGGGTGGGCGCGCGATAAGCTTGGCGGGCGGGAGGAGGCCCGCGATGACGGGGAGGGAGTCCGGCCATGAATCGCGCCACCGATGACAAGTTGAGAGTGTTTTCCGGCACGGCTAATCCGAAGCTGGCGCGCGAGATTGCCGACGAATTGGGCATTAGCCTGGGCAAGGCGGACGTGGGGCGTTTCAAGAACGGCGAAGTACGGGTGATCATTAACGAGAGCGTACGGGGAACCGACGTGTTTGTGGTGCAACCCACGTGTGGTGCGGTGAACGACAGCATTCTGGAGTTGCTCATCATGATCGACGCCCTCAGGCGTGCATCCGCCCAGAGGATCACCGCCGTGATCCCCCACTTTGCTTACGCGAGGCAGGACAGGAAGACGCGGGGTAGAGAGCCCATTTCCGCAAAGCTCATTGCCAATCTCATCACCACTGCAGGGGCGGACCGGGTGGTAACAATGGATCTACATGCCGGGCAGATCCAGGGATTCTTCGACATTCCCGTGGACCATCTATCGGCTGTCCCCCTGCTGGCCGACTACTTCAAGAGTCTGGAGATTCCGGATCTGGTCGTGGTGTCTCCAGACATAGGAGGAGTTGCCCGGGCGCGGGAGATGGCCAATCGGCTGGGCGTAGGTCTTGCTATAATAGATAAGCGGCGGCCGGAACCGGGAGTGGCGGAGCTGGTGCACGTAATTGGCGACGTGGCGGGCAAGTCGGTAATCCTCATCGACGACATCATAGATACCGGAGGCACCATAGCTCAGGCAGCCGAGGTACTCAAGGAGCACGGGGCTCGGGCAGTGCTGGCGTGTTGTACTCACCCCGTGCTGTCGCCGCCGGCAATGGAGTTGCTGGCGAAAGCTCCCCTCGACGAGTTGGTGGTAACGAACACCATACCGCTGCAGGAGCGAGCTTTGGGCAAAATAAGGGTGCTTTCCGTGGCTCCGTTGCTAGCCGAAGCGATCATTCGGGTGCATCGCGACCTGTCGGTAAGCGCTCTATTCCAGTGAGCTTCGTTGCACTTTGCGTCGATGTTTTGAGGGAGGTGTGGTACCAGGATGGATCAGTTGGTGGTGCATGTCACCAGCCGTGCGGTGGGGAAACGTTCCAGCCGTCGGTTGCGCCGGCAAGGGTGGATTCCCGGGGTAGTGTATGGCAAGGACATGGAGACCTTTCCGGTGGCCATCCAGGAGCGGGAAATGACTCGCCTGATCGCACAGGGCGCCCTGCGCGGTCGGTTGATCGAGCTGCGCCTGGAGGGCGACGGTGATCAAAACGGTGTCGTGGCCCTTGTGCAGGAGATCCAGCGTCATCCTATCACCGGGGCCATAATCCACGTCGATTTCCACCGGGTGTCCATGGAAGAGGAGGTGGAGATCGACGTGCCCGTGGTGGTGACGGGTGAGGATCAGCTGCAACACGACTGGGCCATAATCCAGCACCAACTGCGGTCTGTGACCGTCCGCTGCCGAGCGGCGGAGGTTCCGGATCACCTGGAGGCGGACGTCAGCGGTTTGGAGTTTGGTGACCAGCTAACGGTCGCTGAGCTGAAGGTGCCAGAAGGAGTGCGGGTCATGACCGACCCGCATGAGGTGGTACTAACCGTGGTGTCCGGCAGGAGTGTGACACCGGAAGAGGCACCAGAAGAAGATCAGCCGGCTGAAAAAGCCCCTCCATCCACCCCATGACGTCCCGAGAGTCTTCATGTGGGTAGTAGGTTTAGGCAACCCAGGACCTGAGTACCGCTTCACCCGTCACAACGTGGGCTTCCGTGTGGTTGATATGCTTGGCAGATATCTCCGGGTGAAGTGGCAGACGGTCGAGGGGCCGGCCAGATACGCTGCTGCCGAATGGGGAGGCCGCACCATATACCTCTGCCTCCCACTCGGGTACATGAACCGGAGCGGGGAATGCCTTCGTGTTACGCTGCACACACTGCACCCCGGGATGACCTGCGTGAGTACTGACCGCATGCTGGTGATCCACGATGACATCGATCTCCCGTTGGGTCGCATCCGAATCAAACGGAACGGGGGATCAGCCGGTCACCGGGGCGTACAGTCCATTATTGAATGCCTGGGCATGGACTTTGCCCGGATCCGGATCGGCATAGGGCGACCGGTGGCGGGGGTATCAGTGGTGGAATATGTGCTATCGAGATTCGCAGCAGATGAACGGGTTGCTGCCCGGCGAGCACTGGGTCAGGCGGCGCGGGCAGCGCTCAAGGTGATTAGGGACGGTTTGGAGGCTGCCATGCAGGAGTATCACGCCCGCTCGTGATTCGGGCCTGGGACTGGATTGTTGGAGGTAGCGGCGTTGTCTCTGGTGACTGAGTGGGTTCAGGTTAAGGAACGAATCAGAGCTCTGCCCGCAAGCCGGGCCCTGTATTCAGGAGTGAAAGAGGGAGCACGAGCCCAGCTGGTTTACGGGGCATCCGTCCTGGAGGCAGTTCCCATCCTCAGCGTGCTCTTCGCGCAACTAGACCGTTCGGTGCTGGTCGTCACCGGGAATCTTGAACATGCTAACCGCCTGTCTCAAGACCTTGCATTCTGGCTGGGGAAGCAACGGGTGGCATTATTCCCGCCCTGCCAGTTACTCCCCTACCGCGTCCTGGCGGAGTCCCGCCAGCGGGAGGCAGAGAGGGTGAGCGTACTGCATCGCCTGGCCCGCGGGGAGAAGCTGGTGGTGGTAGCACCGGTTGAAGCCTTGCTGCCCAAGCTCATCCCCCCGCGTGAATTCGCATCGTGGGGTTTTGACCTTCGGTGCGGGTGGCAAGGACCGATGGGCGAGATCGCAGCTTGGTTGCACCAGCGAGGATACTCGCGGGTCTCCCAGGTGGAATGCACCGGGCAGTACGCCGTCCGCGGGGGAATACTGGATGTGTGGCCTCCCAATGCCGAGCTGCCTTCCAGGGTGGAGTTCTTCGGTGACGTGGTGGAAACGATTCGTCATTTCGATCCTCAGGACCAACGTTCCCGGGACCGGGTGGAGAGGCTGTCCATTTCGCCCGCGCGGGAGTTCTTGTTTGGACAGGAACGCCTGGAACGCGCACTGGAGGCTGCCCGCGCAGAGCTGCGGGAGCATCTCAGAGCGCTCGAATCTCAGGGTGCGTTCCAGGTGGCCAAAAGACTCGAAGAGAGCATGAGTGACCTCTTGGCCGAAGATGGGATCCGGGACATTCCGCGGAGCTTTTTTGCCTTCTTCTACCCCGAGGGTTCTCATCTGGTGGACTATCTCGCTCCTGAGCCGCTGGTGGTGCTGGACGAGCACGCGAGGATCCGGGAAGGGCTGTGCGGGGCGTTGTCGTTCGTGCGCGAACGGTTCGCGGAAGCCCTGGAGGAAGGGTCCGTACTGCCATCTCAGACTAGGTCTTGGTGGGAGGAGAACGACGTCTGGGACCGCCTCAGCTCCTGTCAGGCCATCCATTTTAGCCTGCTGCTGAGACGCATTCCGGGCAGCACGCCTGATCGCGTCATCTCTGTCTCCGCGCAGCCAGCTCCCGCCTACAGAGGGCAGTGGTCTGTGCTGGTAGAGGAGCTGCGAGATCGGCTGTGCAGCGACTGGTTGACAGTACTGGTTCTGTCGGACCGCGAACGCTGCCATCACGTGGCTGAATCTCTTCGGCGGGAAGGGGTGCCGACGTCGGTTGACGGGGATCCGCGTGATTGGGGGAGCGTGGTCGTGGCCGAAGGGAGAATTTCCGCTGGGATCGTTCTGCCGGAGGCCAGGGTAACGGTCCTGAGCGAGGCGGAGCTGTTCGGTCGCAAGGCGCATGCGGTGCGCAGGACTCGATCGCCGGAAAGACGGGGTGTCCGGCTTGAGTCCTATCGGGAGCTGAATGTGGGTGATTACGTGGTTCACGTACACCACGGCATCGCGCAGTACCTCGGCATACGCACGCTGGAGATAGGGGGTGTCCGACGGGACTACCTGTTTCTGCGCTATGCTCAGGGAGACTGTCTGTACGTTCCCACCGACCAGATACACTTGGTTCAGAAATACATAGGACCGGATGGGCACCGCCCTCGGCTCCATCGCCTGGGTGGGGGGGAGTGGAACAGGGTTAAGCGGCGCGTGCGCGAGTCAGTGATGCGCCTGGCCCGCGAGCTCCTGGAACTGTATGCCGTCCGCCAGACGATCAGAGGTCACGCTTTCCCGCCTGACCAGCCTTGGCAGCGAGACTTCGAGGAAGCTTTTCCTTATGAGGAAACCCCGGACCAGCTGGTGGCGGTGCAAGAAATCAAGGAGGACATGGAAAAGCCGGTGCCCATGGACCGACTGCTATGCGGGGACGTTGGTTACGGAAAAACCGAAGTGGCGATGAGAGCAGCATTCAAGGCAGTCACTGACTCGAAACAGGTGGCAGTACTGGTGCCCACCACCATTCTGGCCCAGCAGCATTACCACACCTTCCGCGAGCGCTTCGCGAACTACCCCGTCAACATTGATGTCATAAGCCGCTTCCGCAGTGCAGCCGAGCAGCGGCGCATACTGCGCGATCTGCGACGGGGCAAGATCGATATCATAATCGGTACCCACCGTCTGCTGCAGGATGACGTGCGGTTCCACGACTTGGGCCTCCTGATAATCGACGAAGAACACCGTTTCGGCGTCGTCCACAAGGAACGCTTGAAGCAATTGCGCCGAAATGTTGACTGCTTGAGCATGAGTGCCACGCCGATCCCCAGGACGTTGCACATGGCGCTCACCGGCATCCGCGACATGAGCGTGATGGAAACTCCGCCCGAGGACCGCTACCCCGTCCAAACGTACGTGGTGGAGTATAACCCCGCTCTCATACGTGACGCCGTCCTGCGGGAGCTCAGGCGGGGCGGACAGGTGTTTTACGTGCACAATCGCGTTCAGACCATTCAGCATGCAGCTGCTCGTCTGCAGGAACTCGTACCCGGGGCGCGCATTGCCATCGCCCACGGCCAGATGAAAGAGGATCAGCTGGAGGGAGTCATGCTGAAGTTCATTGAGCGTCAGTTCGATGTGTTGGTGTGCACCACCATCATCGAGTCCGGTCTCGACATCCCCAATGTGAATACGCTCATCGTCGAGGATGCTGATCAGTTCGGGCTGGCGCAACTTTATCAGTTGCGAGGGCGAGTGGGGCGTTCCAACCGTCCGGCTTATGCGTTCTTCACCTACAGACCGCACAAAGTACTGACGGAACAGGCCGAGAAACGGCTGCGCACCATACGAGAGTTCATAGAATTCGGCTCCGGATTCAAGATTGCCCTTCGAGACCTGGAGATAAGAGGGGCGGGGAATCTGCTTGGCCCTGAGCAGCACGGATTCATGGTGTCGGTGGGTTTCGACCTCTACTGCCAGCTGCTGGAACAGGCTATCGACGAGCTGCGCGGACAGCCGGTATCGGAGCCACCCCAGGTCAGCATCGAAATCAACGTGGATGCCTATCTTCCCGACAGCTATGTACCGGACACCCGGCAGAGAGTGGAGATGTACAGGCAGATTGCCCGTTGCCGCTACCTGGAGGACCTCGATGAGGTGGAGGAGGAGCTCAGAGACCGCTTCGGCCGTCTCCCCCCGCCCGTCGTGGCACTGCTCTTGGTGGCTCGACTGCGGGTGCTGTGTCAGCAACTGGGAATCAAGGGGCTGGTCCAGGAGGCCGGCCGCTTCGTGGCCAAGTTCGACTCCATGGACCGGTTGCTGATACCCCGGCTGGCGGAGTTGGGCCACGTCTTCCACCATCGAGTGGTCTGGGTGGGAGGAAGGCAGCCCGCGCTATCCATTCGGGCGACCGGGAGTTCCCTGGAGAAGTTGCGGTTCTGCGGGGAGGTCTTGAAATGGCTTGCAGTGCGGGCAACCAAGTCGGCTTAGGTGGCTTCCCGCCGGCACTGGCGGTGAATAAAACCATTTGGGCGCCTATATACTATCAGTGACGACGCAGCTCGGGTGAAGGAGGGGGTGTCGGTGAAAGCAACAGGCATCGTACGCCGCATTGACGACCTGGGGCGAGTGGTCATACCCAAGGAGATACGACGCACCCTCAGGATTCGGGATGGCGATCCCCTTGAGATATTCGTGGATCGTGACGGCGAGGTGATTTTGAAAAAGTATTCCCCTATCGGTGAGCTAGGGGATTTTGCCAAAGAATACGCGGAATCGCTCCACGAGGCGGTGGGGCATATAGCACTCATTGCGGATCGCGACAGCATTGTGGCGGTTTCCGGGGCTCCCAAGAAAGAATACCTGGGCAAGCAGATTAGCCCAGCAGTGGAACGCGTCATGGAAGATCGCAAGACCTTAGTGATAAACGATCCGGGCAAAACGGAGTACTGCAGGATCTGCCTTCCCGAAGGAGAAGAGCAGTGCAAGTACTCCGCGGAAGTGATAGCGCCCATAGTGGCCGGTGGAGATCCTATTGGCGCCGTGATTCTGTGCTCGAAGGAACCAGGAGTGACCATGGGGCAGCTGGAGCAGAAGCTGGCGGAGACCGCGGCCAGTTTTCTGGCGAGGCAGATGGAGCAGTAAGTAGAAAACGGTATCGTTCCTCGAGAGGAAGCCGGCAGGCCGACGGACCCACGTGATTGGGTTCATCGGCTTTTTTCGTTTTCGGGCACTCTGGTATAATGGATTAGGTTAATCACGGAGTGGAGATCGGTGCGCAGCAGGAGCAGCTTTCTCGGAGGCGCGTTTATCCTGGCCGCGGCTGGCCTTTTCTGCCGGCTCCTGGGAGCCGTGTACCGGATTCCCCTGTCTCGACTCATCGGAGACGAGGGAATGGGCCTCTTCCAGATGGCTTACCCCATCTACTCCACGGTACTGATGCTGTCTACCATGGGGCTACCGGTAGCAGTTTCCAAGATAGTGGCGGAAAAAGTGGCCAAGGGCGACCGCAGGGGGGCCCATCGTACCTTCCGGTTAGCTTTTGGCCTGCTGGCAGGGGTAGGCGCCCTGGGTTCCATTGGCCTGTATTTGGTGGCCGATGAGGTGGCGGCTGTAATAGCGAAAGACGTACGTGCCTACTGGTCGCTGGCAGTGATATCCCCGGCCATCTTTTTCGTTGCGGCCATGTCAGCCTTCCGGGGATATTTCCAGGGTCTGCAGAACATGATGCCGACGGCGCTGTCTCAGGTTGTCGAGCAATCGGTACGGGTGCTCACCATGTTCATCGCCGCGTCGATACTGCTTCCCCGTGGCGTGGAATACGCTGCTGCGGGGGCCACGTTTGGCGCGGTGACCGGGGGCTTGGCCGGGCTTCTTCTTCTGATTGCGATTTATCTGCGTTACGCCGGAGCGCACCCCGATGCGGTTGGGTCCGCGTACCCGTCGTCAGAATCGCGCCTACAACTGGCCTCGAGGCTGATTAGACTGGCAATCCCCATATCGTTGACCGGGATCATGATGCCATTGATCCAGCTTACTGACATGCTGGTTGTACCCACTCGGTTGCGAGCCGCGGGAGTCGTGGCGGAAAGGGCAACCGCTCTGTACGGGCAGCTCACCGGAATGGCATTCCCGCTGGTCAACATGCCCACCCTGTTCACCGCTGCGCTCGCTACCAGCCTGGTTCCGGCCATTAGCGAAGGGGTGGCCCTGGGCCGGGCATCTCTGCTCTCCTCCCGGGTGCGCGCATCTTTACGATTGACCTTTGCTCTGGCTATCCCCGCGTCCGTCGGTCTCGCAGTTCTGTCGCGGGATATCTGCGCTCTGCTGTACGCTTTACCCGAGGCTGGCACGCCCCTGCTGGCCCTTTCGCCAGCCTTGGTCTTTCTGTGCCTCACGCAAACCACCTCTGGTGTCCTTCATGGGCTGGGTCTTGCCGACCTGCCGCTCAAACATATAGCGGTAGGCGTGATGGTTAAGTTTGCGTTGGGGTGGTGGCTGACCGCTCTCCCTGCCCTCGGCATCGCCGGTGCCGCCATCGGGACGGTGGGTGGATTCCTGGTTGCCTCCACGCTTAACCTGGCGGCAGTAGGCAGGCGCGCCGGGGGAACAGAGGCGCTGCCGACGTTGGTTTTCAAGCCATTGGTGGCCGCGGCGCTGATGGGTGCGACGGTGAGACTGTGCGGGCAGTGGGTCTCCACCATAATCCGCCCATCGGGTTTGGTCACCGTGCTGTGCATTGGGGCGGGGGCGCTGGTGTACATGTCGATCCTGGTACTGGTGGGAGGCGTGACCGAAAGGGATTTCTCCTTGATCCCGGTGGTGGGAAATCGGCTGGCGGAGATGCTTCGTAAGCTGCGGTGGGGGAGTGGGCGGCGTTGAGGATAGTGGCCATCGGCCTGGGGCCGGGACCTATGGAGCTCCTCACCGAGGCGGCCAAGCGGTGGATCCAGGATCTCGCAGAGCGCCATCTGGTGGTGGCGCGCACCGGATGGCATCCAGCCATCGGCTCTCTTCTTGAAGGCACGTGCCACCTCACTTTGGACGAGTTGGCGGACTCCGCTGCCAGTGCCCGCGAGTTTTACCCCGACGCAGTGCGATTCCTGCTCGAGCGGGCAACCTCAGGACCGGTGGTATATCTGGTACCCGGAAGCCCCTGGGATGACCTGACGGTGCGCTTGCTCCGCTGCCATTCCTCCGATCTGAGGGTGGAGATGGTGGAGGGTCTCAGCTACCTACAGTGCCCCCACCTTTCTGACCGCCCCCACGACGGTCAGCTGCGGGAGGTTGGCGATTTGTCACTCGCCTTTCGCACCGACCGACAGCTGGTGGTGGCTCCCATACATGGGCGGGCCCTAAGGCGCGAGGCAGCGAAGGTTCTGGGGGAGAGTTATCCGGGTCACGCGGCAGTGAGGGTGCTGGTCTGCGGGGAGGAGATTACCGAGGCGCGATGCAGCGTCTCTGACCTGGCGGATCAGCTTCCTCCGGATCGCCTATGTGCGGTCCGAATTGGAGCGGAACCCGCCTTGACTCCCGCGGCGGACAAATTGCTTCGGGTGGTGGCGAGGTTGCGGGGACCCGGTGGGTGTCCCTGGGACCGCGAGCAGACCCACCACTCCCTTCGGCCTTATGTGGTGGAAGAAGCATATGAAGTGGTGGAGGCCATTGACAGTGGAAGCTCGGAAAAGCTCAAAGAGGAGCTGGGGGACCTACTGTTGCAGGTGGCGCTTCATGCTACCATCGCCCGGGAACGGGGAGCGTTCGGATGGGAAGATGTGGTAGATGCAATCTGCGAAAAGATGGTTCGTCGGCATCCCCATGTGTTCGGTACGGCCACAGTGGAAAGCAGCACCGAGGTGCTCCACCGGTGGTCTACAATAAAGCAGCGTGAGCGGGGCGAGGGGCAATCGCGCTTAGTGGCTTTGTCGAAGCGTTGGCCGGCCCTCCTGCGTGCTGCCAAAGTGCAGGCTTCTGCTTCTCTAGCTGGGTTCGACTGGCGTGAGTGGGCGGAAGTGGCGGCCAAGGTGCGGGAGGAGCTCGACGAGCTTATCGATGCCCTACGCCGGGGTGAGAAGAACAAGGCCGCAGAGGAACTGGGCGATCTATTGTTTGCGGTGGTGAATCTGGCGCGGTTCGTGCCCGCCAACCCAGAATTGGCCCTTCATGAGGCAGTGAACAAGTTTGTGGATCGCTTCCGGCGCATGGAGCGGGCAGTGGCGGATGCTGGCCACCAGCTGGAGGAGCTGTCTTTGGAGGAGATGGACAAGTATTGGGAAACGATCAAGCAGGAAACTCCGCCCCGTGAACCCTAGCAGATCTGGGTGTCCTGATCGCGACGGGACCAACGATGGCCGGCATTCGCTGCTGGCCGCTGCCCATCCTCCCTTCCGTATGCAGCTGCCAGACGGAAGGGAGGGGAGGTCGTGTTACCCAGAGGGGAGGATGATGCGGGTAGACAAATTCCTCAAGGTCAGCCGTTTGGTCAAGAGGCGGACGGTAGCAAAGGAAATGTGCCTCCGGGGAGGCGTGTTCATAAACGGCAGACCTGCGAAGCCCGGAACTCCGGTTCAGGTAGGAGATCAACTGGACCTGCGGTTTCCTTACCGTCGTTTGGTGGTGCAAGTGCGACGAGTATCCCAGGTGCCCCGGCGAGAGGCTGCTGATCCAATGTTCACGGTACTGAGCGAAGAGACGCTGGAATAGGGCGGGACGGGTTACGGCACAATTTCATACGGAGGTGTCAGTGGCATGTTCCCCTCCCGCCGCCGGCTGCTGATGGTCGGGGTTGCCGTCAGTGCCGTGATTATTGCATCCCTCGCCTATAATTATCTCCCCCCGGTGATGGCCCGCCCGGGGAGAGAGCCCACTCTGACCCTCCATCGGGATGCCACAGGACAGGTGGAGCGCATCCCCTTCGAGGAGTACATTGCTGGCGTGGTAGCGGCGGAGGTGGATCCTACCTGGCCCGCTCAAGTATTGGCGGCACAGGCTATAGTGGCCAGGACGTTCACCTGGGAGCGCGTACGAAGAGGAGGAGTTCGGGCGCTCCATGGGACTGATGTGTGCGATGATCCTCAGCACATGCAGGCCTATGACCCAACGCGGGTAAACGATGCCATTCGGCGAGCGGTACGGGACACGAGAGGATTGATCATCCTGTACAAAGGCCGGCCGGTAAGGGCTTACTTCCACGCCAGCTCGGGCGGCAGAACGGCGGAGCCCTGGGAAGGATTGGGGATCCGGCGACCTGCATTGCCCTATTTGCGGAGCGTGGAGGATCCTGGGGTCAAGGAGGATCGCTGGGAGGCTAAATTCGAACTCGCGGAGTTGGTGGAGGCGGTGGGGAAATTGGCTGAGCCTCCTTCGCAGGCTCGGCGGGTACGGGTTACGCGCAGAGGTCCCTCAGGGCGCGCGGTCACCATAGCGGTGGACGGCGTCGAGGTCCCCGCCCACGAGCTGCGTCTGGCGCTGGGGCCGGAGCGAATGCGGTCAACCCTGCTCACTGACATCCGCTGCGACGGGAACCAGGTGGTGATACGCGGGCGGGGTTTTGGCCACGGTGTGGGCCTGTCGCAGGAAGGCGCCAAAGCCATGGCCGAGCAGGGTTCTACCGCGGAGGAAATCATCCGCCATTTTTATCAAGGTGTACGGTTCTTTCGCTTATGGCAGTAGAATGGCATAGCCAACCTCCGGAGGCATATTCATCTAGCGAGGGTGTGCCGCACTGGAGGGGGTGACCGGAGGGTGCCTTCCGAGCAGGACCGAGACAGAAGCGGTCACCGAGTGGTGGTGACCGGACGCGACAGCACCCTGGTGGAGGGTGTCCTGCATGTTAGCTCCTTTGATGACCGGGAGATCGTGCTGGATACCGAGATGGGGATGCTCACGGTGCGCGGGGAGGATCTTCGCATCACGCAGCTTGACTTGGAGCAGGGAAAGTTCGCGGTGGAAGGGCTGATTAACGCCATCGAGTATTCTGAGGGGCGCGGAGGCCAGAAGGCCAGAAGTTTGATTGACCGATTGTTGAGATAGCGCAGAACATTTTCCTGATTTTACCTCCCAGGGTAGGAATCGGAGCCGATGTGTCGAAATTAGCCCGGGCACAACTAGACTGGTGGTCATGGGGAGCGCGTTATGGTGCCCGGTGCGTACACGTATTACCGCTTCAACACAGGAAAGGGACTTTTCTCTCGCGGGAAATCCCACCGTTCGCTCTATGTTCGCCTAGCTTTTTCATCCCTGCTTTTGGCAGCTGCCGTGCTGGTGGGACCGTTGGTGTTGGTCGGCGATCTGTGCCGGTTGGGCCGCCGAGTGCCCCGGTTGTGGGTTACCGGTCATCTGATACTTTGCCTGCTTGTTGGTCTGCTGAGCTGGCAAGTGGGCAAGATCGTTGACCGACACCGGGAAGAGGCTTTTCGGGTCATGGCCAGCTACTCCAAGATGCGGACAAGCCTGGAGGGTACGCCCTACCTCGATCTCATCCTTGCTTACTCTATCAAGCATGACCTTGACCCCGCGCTGGTCGCTGCCCTGATCGAGCTGGAGAGCAATTTCGATCGCTACGCAGTCTCGGCGCGAGGTGCCCGAGGGCTCATGCAGATCTTGCCCTCAACCTGGCGTTACATCAACCCGGAAAGCCCATGTGATGGCGGGCACAATCCCCCCTCATGTGGAGCGCATTGCATATACGAGCCCGAAGCCAACATTGCGGCGGGGTGTGCCTATCTCAAGGAGCTATTCCAACAGTTCCAGGGGGACGCGGTCCTGGCATTCGCCGCGTACAACGCAGGGCCAACGGCGGTGGCAGCATATGGGGACCAAGGCAGTGAAGGCGGAATTCCTCCCTTTGCTGAAACGAAGGCATTCGTTCGCGGAGTACTATTGAACTGGGTGTCCAAAAGGGACAGGCCGCCTCTGTTGGTGCTCTCGCCGGAGCACTTCGTGGGGCTGCTGGAAATCCGTCGAATACTCCCCGCGGTTAGTCTGGCCCTGTGGGGCATTCTATTTGCGTGGATTGTGGCTAAGCTCTGACCGCGGGCCAAGGGGCTCCCATTCCGGGTGGCTGCTGCGCAACCGGCCTTGGGCGCTTCTGCTCGCAGTGGATGGCGAAGCTCTTCACCTTAGCTGCCAAGCGGACCCCCGGGGAATATGATGGGTGCGCACCGAATGGAGGTGGTGGGCACCCATGCTGAGCCTGGATATCTATGCCGTGGCTGTTTGTTTCCTGGCCGGTTGCGCCATTGGATTCATGTGGAGCGCGACTGCTGTCGTACGCCGCACCCACTTCCTGCGAGCCCTTGAGGACGTGATCGATTTCCTCTTTTGGCTGTTGGTAACCGTGGTGGCGTTCTCGGCTTTGATGGTGGGAACCCGTGGCCAGGTTCGTTTCGTCCCGCTGGCGAGCATGCTAGGTGGCTACCTGATTTACCGCGCGCTGGCAGCTTCGACTGTTGACCGCGCCATGGGGTGGTTCTGCTCAGGCTTGGGCAAGATAGCCGAGACCTGTACCCGGCCCCTGGTTCATGTCGCCGGTCGACTAGTCGGAGGACTGTGGCGCTCCGCACGCAAGCTGTTCAGCGCCCTGGTACGCAAGCCGAGCTCCGCTGACCGGAGATCATGAGCTGGCGGGCAGGAAATTTGGCCCAGCTGCAGAACGTGTACTAGTGCTGTCCCAATTTTGTACTGAGAAGGTGTGCGGGTGCGACTAGAGATACACGGGGTGGAGCGACTCAGTCACCGAGAGCGCCAGGTGGTCGTCCTCAAGGAAATGGGGTTCAGTAACGATCAGATCGGCCGGCGCCTTGGCCTTAGCCCAGCCACGGTCGCCACGTTGTTTACCCGCGCCAGGAGTAAGGGGTATCAGGTGGTTTTGGTTATCTCCGGTGATCCCTTGGGCGTTCTCGTCGATCGCGACGATAATGAAACGTCGGGAGAGTGAGCGCCGATGGATGCGGGGATCCAGATGATAGCGGCCCGGGCATTGCGCGTGAAATCCAAGCGCCTGCATTGGCGGCGGCGACTGCTGAAAATGGCGGTCTACGCTCTGATGATGTGGCTTCTGGCAGGGCTGGTGGCCCGGGAGATATCGATATTCAGGCTGCAGGCGGAAGCTCGGTACTTGCGAAGAGAGATTGCACGGCTGAGGGAACAGAACGCGGCCCTGATGGAGGAAATAAGGCTGCTGCATACTGAGGAGTACATAGAAAAGATCGCTCGTGAGCAGCTGGGTCTGGTCAAGGAGGGAGAAATTCCTTATGTGACGGTTCCTGCCGGCAAGCCAGGGCCATAGCAGCTCGCAGCGATGTCCCGCAGATCCTGCCGGATGGGCGATTGGCCAGGGCACGCCAGTGAAGAGCAGTTTAGAGATCGGGCCTCCGAGAGTGCTCTCCTTGACACTGTACGGGGTCGCCCTTATAATGTAGTTGACTTTTGCGGAGAAATGGGAGGAATGCGGCCTGCATGTCGATTGAGGTGGGGGCGATCGTCGAGGGAGTGGTCACGGGGATCACCCATTTTGGTGCGTTCGTGCAGCTCCCGGACGGCAAGACCGGTCTGGTGCATATCTCGGAAGTGGCGGATACTTACGTCAAGGACATTCGGGACTACTTGAAAGAGAATGACCGCGTCAAGGTAAAGGTCTTGTCCTACGACGGCAGGGACAAGATCGGGCTTTCCATAAAGCAGGCGCAGCCAGGTTACCGACCCCGTCGCACATCCCGTACCGCCAGGGGGTCTTTCGAAGACAAGTTGGCTCGCTTCTTGAAGGAAAGCGATGAGAAGCTGCAACAACTGAGAAAACACAGCGAAGGTAGGCGGAGCGGACGGAACAGTAGGCGTGGTCCCGGGTTGGGGCGCTGAAACGCCGGCCGGGGTGGCGGAACTGGCAGACGCAAGGGACTTAAAATCCCTTGTCCCCGTTGGGACGTGCGGGTTCGATTCCCGCCCCCGGCACCAGCGATCGAGCTTGGACACGGAGGACGGCATCTATTCGGGTCCGTCCTTCGCTTGTTTTGTTTCGGGGTGTAGAAAGGGTTGGGGCAAGGTGCGGGGTGGGCAAAGCCACGTCCCACGGCTCGGCTCGCTGTTCACGGTCCCGGGCCGCCGTCAATCCTTGGACTTGGAAGGCGCTGAAAGGCCGTTGGCTGAAATAACCCTTGATTGGGCAGCAGCACGAGACCGCCTGGAACCAACGATGGAGGGGGCAGTGAGGTGCACGAACTGGTCAAGGAGTTCACGGAGCGGCAAGAGGAAATGGTTTCGTTTCTTGCTCACCTGGTCGAGCTCGAGTCGCCCAGCGTGGACAAGGCGGCGGTGGATCGCCTTGGGGACTTTCTAGCGTGCAGGCTGGAACGAGCCGGCTTCCACGTAAGAGTAGTTGGGCAAAAGGAGCACGGGAACCACATCGTGGCCACGTGGCAACAAGAGGAACCCTCCCTGTTGATGTTGTGCCACATGGATACGGTTTGGCCGGTAGGCGAGGTAAAGCGCAGGCCGTTTCGCGTTGAGGGGAATCGGGCCTATGGCCCGGGCGTGTTCGACATGAAAGGTGGAATCGTGCAGGCGATATTCGCGTTGGAAGCCGCACGACGCCGCGGTCTGTGCAGTAGCACGGTGAAAATCTTATTCAACAGTGATGAGGAAATCGGCAGTCCTTCATCGCGCTCGCTGATAGAAGATCTGGCACGATCGGCGAAAGCCGTTCTGGTGCTGGAGCCCTCGGTTCCACCCCAAGGGGCCTTGAAGACGTTCCGCAAAGGAGTGGGAATGTTCCGCATAAAGGTGGTAGGCCGTGCGGCGCACGCGGGAGCAGATCCGGACAAAGGAGTCAATGCCATAGAGGAGCTGGCCCGGCAGATCATCAAGCTGCACCGTCTGACTGATCCCGAGACCGGGACCACCGTAAACGTGGGCGTCGTACGGGGCGGGAGTCGTTCAAATGTAGTTCCCGCGGAGGCATGGGCCGAGGTGGATTTGCGGGTGTCATCAAAGGCGGAAGCGGAGCGAGTGATTCCTCTCATCAAAGGTCTGCTGCCCGAGCTCCCGGGGGCTACTGTGGAGGTGGAAGGGGGTTTGAATCGGCCACCTATGGAGCGGACCGAGTCAATAGTGGCGCTGTTCCGCCATGCCCAGCGTGTGGCTCGGGAGCTGGGGTTCGAATTGGAAGAGGCCGGCAGTGGAGGAGCGAGTGACGGCAATTTCACAGCTGCTCTGGGTGTGCCCACTCTGGACGGCTTGGGCGCAGTAGGCGCCGGCGGTCACGCGGTGGACGAGTACCTGCTGCTGAATTTCATGCCCGAACGCACGGCACTGCTCACCAGGTTGCTGGAGACCCTCTGAAGGGGGAGAACTTCAGGCCAGGTGATGGCATGTATGGTGTGAGCCGCCTTGACCTGGCGGCGGCGCATCCGGTATATTGTTAGGTGCCGGGGGCGCGGAGCAGTTGATGGCGCGCCTCATCCGGTCTGGTCAAGCCGTGGAGGGTTGAAGGGGCCATCAGCTCAGCTGGTAGAGCACCCGACTCTTAATCGGGGTGTCGAGGGTTCGAATCCTTCATGGCCCACCCGAGGCCCCATGGTCAAGTGGTTAAGACACCGCCCTTTCAAGGCGGTAACCGGGGTTCGATTCCCCGTGGGGCCACACCCCTGTTGGTGGGTTGCGGTGGTCGATAAGGGATTTCCGATCCGGCCCCGTGGCCGCTGCCAGGGCCAGGGATGGTTGCCTTGACCGACCGCGGGGTTGCTTGTATAATCTGATTCTGGGATTAGATTTTGTCCGACGCGGGGTGGAGCAGCAGGTAGCTCGTCGGGCTCATAACCCGGAGGTCGTAGGTTCGAATCCTACCCCCGCAACCAATATTTTCTTTAGGACCTGTGAGTTGGTTTGCGTGGCGGCGTAGCTCAGGTGGTTAGAGCACACGGCTCATACCCGTGGCGTCGCTGGTTCGACTCCAGCCGCCGCTACGAGTGGGCCATTAGCTCAGCTGGTAGAGCACCCGACTCTTAATCGGGGTGTCGAGGGTTCGAATCCTTCATGGCCCACCAGAAGGCCTCATGGTCAAGTGGCTAAGACACCGCCCTTTCAAGGCGGTAACCGGGGTTCGATTCCCCGTGGGGCCACGAGCGACGGACTCCCACAGCAGGAGTCCGTCGTCTGCGTTCAGTTACTGTTGTACTCCCGATGTGTCGATCGTCCCTGCCCCAGAGCAGGCAGCAGGGCCGGAATGCGAGACATACGCGAAGTGTAACAAATTAGTGCCAACTCGACGCCCATTACCGACTTCGTAATGCACTCGGTAATTGCCGGCTGGTGAGCCGCACGCCTGCTCAGTGTCGTGCCGTAGGGTTTGTCAAGGGGAAGGTGCCCTGAGACCCCCTGCACGGGTGAACATGCTCCAAAGCAAGCCAATCCCTTCTATCCCTAAAGAGGATGAGGTGCAGATCCTCCGCCAGCCCGGCGGGCAATGGCGCTTTCGCTCCGTGGGAGATGGCATGATTGGCTGACCCGCCGCAGCGCAGCCAGACCTCGATGTCGGACCCTTAGTCTAGGCAGAGTGCTCCCAGACCTGGTACAGGTTCCTTTCATCGGAGGAGCAAAAGTGGCAGCCAACTCGTCTACAAGGGCGCCCTATTGCAAGTTCGATTGCACTGGGTCAAGGTCTGACAGGATTTGGCGACAATGATGTGGTGCGGCTGCCATCCAAAATCATCGGGGGCAGGTGGTCCTCGTGATGTCTGATGCTGCAAGATCGTGCGTCCCCTGCGGTTTGGCTGAACGGCAATGCCCCTTGCTCGACAGCGTCGGCACCAGGGGGGACCGGTGAGGAGGGCACTTGCTGCACTGCCTCACCTGTGGAGCGATGCCTGGTTGTCCGCAGTTGACAGTCTCTCCGGAGTATGGGGCGACACCACCCGGGGTTCGTCGGCGGGAATGATCTTCGCGGGTGACGAAGCGCGGCGGTACGTGACGAAGCGGGGCGGCTGCTTCTCAGATCAAGCGGCATCACTCGCGCTTGTGGGCTGATATACTACTCCTAGAAACAAAATGAGGAACTGCCTGGCGGTAAGTGCTGGCGAACTGCTTGTTTAGAGCGCGTACCACGTGTTGCTGGTAAGCAGGTGGCCTATGCCTAGAGGTGTGGTGGTTGGCTGCAGTCAAGGGGATCAGTGAGCACCTCGCATACCCGCGACGAGTTCGTCATAAGGATTCCGCGGGCCCTGGTTCTGCTGTTACTGGGCGGCTTGGCGATTTCCTCCGGGCCCTGGCGGGCTTCGTAAGGGAGGGGGGCCACGAGTCGGGTTGGGCCATCTCCCCGCTTGGGGTGCTGGTGGACAGAACCTGCCGGCCGTGCGCGAGTTACGCCGGCTGCTGGAAGGCGGATGGCGGGAGGACGTACGCGGAGTTGAAGGACGCGTTGGTCCGGATGCAGTGCGGATTGGAGGACGACATGGCGCTCATTCTTGGCGACTACCTTTATCATCGCTGTGTACGCCCCGACGTACTGATGGCTGGGCTGAGCTGGGCCGTTCATTGGGCTGTTAGTCAGCGAGACTGGGAGGAGAGGATGGCCACCGCGACTGCTGCACTTGTCGATCAGCTGCTGGCGTCCGCCGACGTACTCTCTGGAGAGAGTATCGAGGAGAACTTCCTGGAGCTGTCCACCATTGCGCATCAATGCTGGGTAGGGCTTGCCCGGAGGGCGGCACGGCGGTCAAGTTGTTGTGGGGACAGCTACCTTGTGCGCAGGTGCGGATCATCCATACTGGTTGGTTTGAGTGACGGCATGGGTGCGGGCGATCGCGCAGCGAGGACCAGTGGGCCACTGCTCGAGTTGATTGGCAGTGCTTTCGATGTGGGATTACCCCTCCCGTGGGCAATAGAGCATGCAGATAGACTCGTGACATTGAGAGGTCGAGAGCACGAGGTTGTGACGGTCGACATGGCACGAATTGACCTTCAATTGGGGCTGGCGGAGCTGTACAAGCGGGGCGCACCCCCCAGCTTCCTCGTGCGTTCGCACCGGTGCCTGGCACTCTCTCGCCCTGCCCCGCCTCTGGGGATCGGAATTCGAATTCAGACCCCCCGCCTTCGGGTTCGTCTGCGACCGGGAGACCATCTGGTCCTGGTGACCGATGGATGTCTGGATTGGGGCAGCTACGCAAGCCTGTGTGCCTGGTTGAGTCAGGCGGACGTCGGCCGTTCGGCGGACTGGTTGGCCGCGCGGTTTCTCGAGTGGATCTTGGAGCGTCGTGGTGGGGAGATTTCCGATGACATGACAGTGTTGGTGGTTAAGATGGCCAGCACTTGACGGAGCTGGTACGCTTCAGCCTCTCCCAACCCCTGCTGTGGTGTGGCATCCGCCACACCCCTTTTTTGAAATTTGTGGGTTTATCCTCAGCCCCCCGTGTTGACAACGTGACACTCCGTGGTACAGAATGGAGTGACGCCTGGGGAAGGGACGGCATGCCGTCGTAACCGGAAGGGCCCACCTGGTGGACAGGTCCCGGGCAGTTCGACGCCTGGGGGTAGGCAGGGTGCTTGAAGATCTCGTGCGGGATACTATCCACCGATACGACATGATCAGGCCTGGGGATACGGTATTGGTAGGGGTCTCGGGCGGGCCGGATTCCGTGGCGCTTCTGACTATCCTGCACGAACTGCGGGACGAGTGGGCTCTCTCTCTACGCGCCGCTCACTTGAACCACGGGCTCCGGGGGGCGGAAGCAGCCGCTGATGCCACCTTCGTCGAGGAGTTATGCGCCCGCATGGGAGTTCCCTGTACCATGGGTGAGGTGGATGGCCACGAGTTGATGCGCCGGTGGGGGATGTCGGCGGAGATGGCTGCCCGCCGCGCCCGTCATCAGTTCCTGACGAGGGTGGCGGAAGAGGTAGGGGCTCAGCGGGTGGCTCTGGGGCACACGGCGGACGACCAGGCGGAGACGGTTCTACTGAGGCTGTTGCGGGGTGCTTCCTTGCAGGGGCTGGCCGGAATCCCGCCCAAGACGCGCGGGGTGATCATCAGACCCCTAATCGAAGTGCGCCGTCACCAAGTGATCCAGTACCTGCGCGAGCGGGGCGTCGGGTGGCGGGTGGATGAGACCAACTGGGACACGGGGATACCCAGGAACTGGGTTCGACACAGGCTGATCCCTTTGCTCGAGCAAGAGTTTCAACCGGGGATATCCACCGTCCTGGCGCGTCTGGCCTCGGTGTTGCGTCCGGATGCCGAGTTTCTGGACGCGATGGCGAGATCTCGCCTCCAGGGCCTGGTACGCGCGCAGGGCGAGAGCTTGTATGCGGATCTGGCTCAGCTGAAAGCTCTACCGACCGCTTTGCGCCGTCGCGTGTTGCTCGCTGCGTGCCGTCGCGCCGGATGCCCGGCTGACGCCCTGAGCTACCGACACGTCGCTGCCATGGAGGCGTTGCTCGAAACGGAGAGAGGAGAGCGGTACGTCGATTTACCCGGTGGCATACGACTTGGGGTGGGTCATGGTGTCATGGTATGGCAGCCGCACGGGCGTACGAGCCCGCCACGAGTGGAACCCAAGCGGCTGTCGGTACCGGGCGTGACGCTGGTGGAGGAATTGGGGGTGGAATTCCGGGCGGACATTCTATCCGCCGATCACAGGGTTCATCTCACCCAAGATGCGTGGACTGAGTATTTTGACTACGAAAAGCTGGTCTTGCCGCTCCGGTGTCGGACTCGCCGGCCCGGGGATCGCTTTCACCCCTTGGGCATGCAAGCAAGCAAGAAACTTCAGGACTTCCTGGTGGACCTGAAAGTTCCCCGCCGGCTGCGGGATAGGGTACCCCTGGTGGAGTCAGCAGATGGGCAGATCGTGTGGGTTGTGGGTTACCGCATGGATGACCGGTACAAGATAAACCATAGCACCAGAAGAGTGCTGCGACTCTCGGCTCGTTCCCTAGAGGACCTCGATTGCGAAGCGGGTTGCCTTTGAACCTTCGGGTGGAGCCGCGTCGCGTTGTACTCTGTACCCTTATGTGCTACACTGTACGCGGGACTCGGTCCTCTATATTTGTCTTTGGAAAGGGGGGAGACGGTGAACACTAGGATATTCCGGAGCCTTGGCTTTTATTTATTGCTGTTGTTTCTATCCGTTGCTGTCGCCAATTATCTGTCCACCCACAGCACTCCTGACGAGCGAATTAGTTACACTCAGTTCCTGGCCTGGCTCCAGCAGGGCCGCGTGGAGCAGGTCACCATCGTGGAGAAGGATGTCTCGGGCAAGCTGAAGGATGGTACTGGATTTCGCACCGTCATCCCCGAAGACCCTGAACTGTACCGGTTGATGCGAGAGAAAGGCGTACACATTACCTTTGATCTTCCGCCGGAGCCCCCGTGGTGGACTCAGCTGCTGACCAGCATCTTTCCCGTCATTCTGCTGGTGGGCGCCTTCTTCTTCATAATGCAGCAGACGCAGGGAGGCGGCAGCCGGGTCATGCAATTCGGGAAGTCGCGGGCCAGGATGTACACGCCCGACAAGAAACGCGTCACCTTCGCCGACGTTGCCGGGATCGATGAAGTGCAGGAGGAACTGCAGGAGATAGTGGATTTCCTGCGACACCCCAAACGATACCTGGAGATGGGAGCCCGCATACCCAAGGGCGTCCTTCTCTTTGGGGCTCCGGGAACCGGGAAGACCCTGGTGGCCCGAGCGGTGGCGGGGGAGGCGGGCGTGCCCTTTTTCTCCATCAGCGGTTCTGACTTCGTGGAGATGTTCGTGGGAGTGGGCGCTGCCCGAGTCCGCGACCTCTTCGAGCAGGCAAAGAAGCACGCTCCCGCCATTGTTTTCGTGGATGAGATTGACGCAGTGGGCCGTCAGCGGGGAGCTGGTTATGGCGGTGGCCATGACGAGCGGGAGCAGACCCTGAACCAGCTGCTGGTGGAGATGGACGGCTTCAGCATCAACGAGGGTATCATCGTGATAGCAGCCACCAATCGGCCTGACGTACTGGACCCCGCGCTGCTAAGACCTGGGCGTTTCGATCGGCAGATCGTGATAGACAAGCCGGATCTTCGCGGTCGTTTGGAGATCTTCAAGATTCACGTGCGCGGCAAACCGCTGGACCAGAGTGTGGACTTGGAGGTGCTGGCCAAACGCACTCCTGGCTTCACCGGTGCCGACATAGAAAATGTGGTGAATGAGGCCGCGCTCCTCGCTGCCCGTCGCCGGAAGCGGAAGATCACCATGCAGGAGATGGAGGAAGCCATCGATCGGGTCATAGCGGGACCCGAGAAGAAGTCCCGGCTGATCAGCGACAGAGAGAAGCGGATCATAGCGTTCCACGAAGCGGCGCACGCGCTGGTGGCCAAGCTGCTGCCCAATACGGACCCCGTGCACAAGGTCTCCATCATTCCTCGCGGTGGAGCCCTGGGTTACGTCTTGCAGCTACCCATCGAGGATCGCTACTTGGTCACCAAGTCCGAGATCCTCGATCGCGTTACCGTGGCCTTGGCGGGAAGGGCGGCAGAACAGCTAATCTTCAACGAGATTTCCACCGGGGCCTCCGATGATCTGGAAAAGGCCACGAAGATGGTGAGGCGGATGATAACCGAGTTCGGGATGTCCGACCAGCTGGGACCGCTGACCTTTGGTACGAAGGAGGATTTGGTGTTTCTGGGCAGGGACATCGCGCGTGATCGTAACTACAGCGAAGAAGTGGCGGCGGCCATCGACAAAGAAGTCCGGACGCTGGTCACCCGCTGTTACGAGAGGGCAAAGGAGTACCTGGAGAAGCACCGAGACAGTCTCGAGAGAATAGCCAATGCGCTGATCGAGAAGGAGACCCTGGAAGCCCAGGAGCTGGAACAGTTGCTGACCGGGATTGCGGAGAAGGCCAGTTGAGGTTACCGCTGTGCTGGTCCGAAGGTTTGCACCGGCCTGGGATGCAGACCTTTGTCCTTCAATACATCCTCGGCCAATAGCCATATGCCTCCGGACACCAGCGAATGCCCGCCCAGCACCACAGGAATCCCGCAGCTGAACGCGGCTTCGGTGAACTCCCGCAGCTGCTCATCTTGAATCTTGCTCACCTGGCCAAGGTCCGAGTGGAATCTGTCCCAGTCCGACAGCTTCTTCTTCCAGTGGGCAAAGGTCACCCTCGTATCCATGAATACCACCGAGGCTAAGGAAGAGAGCTTCTCGAAGAAAGCCTTCGGTCCCATCCAGTCGATCATGGTGCTGACCAGCGACACCACCTCTCCCTTTTCCGCCCGGTTCAGCGCCCGCATGCCTCGTTCCTCGGAGAAAACCCGGAGGCGCAGCGGGAAGTTGGCATTGAGGAACAGCATGACCGAGGGGGCGACCCGCCCAATGAGGGCCAGCTCCACCAGCTGCTGGTCGCATACCAGGAGCTGGTGCCGAGCATCCAGCAGGTGCTTCTTGTCCCAGTCCAAGTCACCGAGGGCCTCGGCAGTGCGGCGGCCGACGCCCCGGTGGAGTGAGAGGATGAGGATGTCGGTGGGCGTGTCCAGGTCGAAATTCACTCGCGCCGAGTTTTCCACCAGGATGCGGCGCAGCCCCAGCTCGCGGAGGCACCGTCCCAGCACGTTATCGGTGGCTGGCGGCTCAATCATGTGAATTGCTCGCGCGGGGGTGAAGGCGGCGAAGTCGATGGACTGAACGTTGTTGACAATCACCACATTCTTCAGGCAACGCAGCTGTTCGGCGATGGCCTGGATGTCCTCTCGGGTTATGAGAGGCGCTCCCGCGCCACTCATGTAAAGCACGTTTTCCAGTTGGTGTCTCCTCACCACGTCCTGCAGATAACGACCGAAATGAAAGTCCTCGCCGTAGTGATTCAGATCAGCGATACATCCCAGATCCTCGGCCGCCTTGGCCAGATCCGGATAGTTCGTGCATATCAATACTTCATCCACACCCTCGGTGTCGCGGATTAGTTCGGCGTTGTCAAGCACCACTGCCTTGCGCACGTGAGCCATGACCTCATCCAGACTGTCCCGGATTACCCCGCCCTCGAAAATCACCACTGACACTCTCTCGTTGAGCATTTCCTCTCACCAGCCCGCGCAGTTGTTGTCGCTAGCGTACCCAGGTCACCAACAAATTTTGGGCACCAGCGGTCAAGAGTCCTGCTCCTGGGTGAAAAGGGCCCCCGGCCATGATCAGGGGGTGGTTGCAGGATGCCCAGCCGTGGTATGGTAGCTGCGTGGGGAGGGCGAGAGCGTGAGCGACGAACCTTACAGCGTTTTCGCGAAGATCTACGACCGGGTGATGGCAGGGACGGATTATCCCGGGTGGATCCGGTACGTGGAGCAGATCCTCCAGCGCTTCGGAGTGACTGCCCACCGCATTCTGGATCTGGCGTGCGGAACTGGCAACACTACCCTGCCGTGGGCGGAGAAAGGCCTGGAGGTACTGGGTATAGACAGGTCTCCCCACATGTTGGAGCGGGCACGGACCAAGGCTGCCTCCCGGGGACTGCGGGTGAGGTTTCTGGAGGCGGATATGACCACCTTCCAGGTGCCGGCGCCCGTGGACCTCGTCACCTGCCTGTACGATAGTTTGAACTACCTGCTGCAGCCAGAGCAGGTTCGGTCGACTTTCGCCAGGGTGCGGGACGCGCTACGACCTGGTGGCATCTTTGTCTTCGATGTCAACACCCCGGAGATGATTCGGCGCGTCCAGGAGGGACGCATCGTGGTAGAGGACAGCCCGGATGTGGTGCTGTTTTGGGAAGACTCCGTGGATGTGGAAGGCTGCCTGTGGGAGGTGCTTCTCACCGGATTTCTCAAGGAGGGCGACGTGTATGTACGCTTTTGCGAGGTCCACCGGGAGCGCGGATACTCGGTGCACCAGCTGCAGCGATACCTCCAAGCAGCGGGTCTGAGACCTCTGGCTGCCTACGAAGCTTTCACCTTCCGGGCCGCCTCGATCCATACTCCCCGAGTATGCATGGTGGCCAGGCGCCCCGTGGTCAGTTGCACCGGGGAAGAGGAGCTTCGGAGTACGGGCGGTTGACCTCCGCTACCGAATAAGGACCAACCATTCGGGTACAATAGCTACAGGAGTCACAACAACGTTCTTCCAGTGTGCTTGCATCTATCTCGTTCGTGTGCTATAATTAACCTGCAACGCTGGCATAGCTACCTGATGCGGTTCGGACTATCTATTCTGGCGTAAGAGCAGGAGGTGATCTTATGAGCATCGTGAGAAGGCGTGATTGGGATCCTTTCACCTGGGTTGAGGACCTGTTTGAAGACCTACCCTTCACTTTCCGTCCCCTGTTTGCTCCCGTCAGGACGCGCGCTCTGATGCCGGCAGTGGATGTCTACGAAACCGACGACAGCGTGGTGGTGGAAGCCGACCTGCCCGGCATTCGCAAGGAGGACATCGAGCTGTCCGTCTTGGAGAATAGGCTGACCATATCGGGGAGCATGCGGCGCGAGCGCGAAGTGTCCGGCGAGGGGTACTACCGGCGGGAGCGGCAGCGCGGCCGCTTCGAGCGGACCATAACTCTGCCAGTGGAAGTGCAGGCCGAGAAGGCCAAAGCCACCTTCGTGGATGGAGTACTGACAATTACCATTCCGAAGGCACCGCAGGCGCGGGTCAAAGGCAGGAGGATCGCCATCGAGTGACCCATGGGGCTCACGGCCCGGCCGCCCAGCGGCCGGGCCATGAATCTTTGGTGGGGTGTACAGCGTGCGGCAGGAGCATGAAGGAACCGGAATGAATCAACCACCCGGAGGGATTGCGGGTGAGCGATGTGGTCATAGATGGCACCAGCCTGACGGTGAGGGATGTGGTAAGAGTTGCGAGGGAGAAGGCACAGGTGGTATTGTCCCCTGAGGCCCTCCTTCGTGTGCGGCGCGCCAGGGACCTGGTGGAGCGGCTGGTGAGGGACCGCAAGGTGGTCTATGGTGTCACCACCGGGTTTGGCAAGTTCGCCGAGGTCACCATCTCCGCGGAACAGGCGGAAGAGCTGCAGATGAACCTGCTGAAGAGTCATGCGGTGGGAGTAGGTGATCCGCTTCCCGAGGAGGTAACCCGGGCGGTGATGCTGCTCCGAGCCAATGCGCTGGCCAAGGGTTACTCGGGAGTTCGGGAAGAGGTGGTACTGAGGCTGCTGGATTTGCTCAACTCCGGCGTACATCCGGTGATACCAGCCAAGGGATCCCTGGGGGCCAGCGGTGACCTAGCCCCTCTCGCCCACCTGGCGCTGGTGCTGGTGGGCCGCGGAGAGGCGGTGTGCGACGGGGAGTTGGTGACCGGGGCGGAAGCCTTGCGCCGGCGCGGCTTGAGGCCCCTCCAGCTGGCCGCCAAGGAAGGCTTGGCGCTCATTAATGGGACACAGGTCATGACCGCTATCACGGCGCTGGCTTACCACGACGCTGAGGTGCTGGCTCGTTGTAGCGACTGCGTGGCGGCCCTGACGGGCGAGGCTTTGAGGGTGATTCCCGAGGCCTACCATCGACTGCTACACGAGGTACGTCCACATCCGGGAGCTCAGGCAGTAGCCAGTAACCTCAGGCAGCTTCTGCAGGGTAGCAGGCTGGTTGCCAAGGCTGGCGACCAGAAGGTCCAGGATGCCTACGCCCTCCGTTGCATCCCACAGGTACATGGCGCGGTACGCGATGCCCTCAAGCACGTGGGAGAAATCTTACAGCGGGAGCTCAACGCGGCCACCGATAATCCTCTCGTCTTTCCCGACGAAGGCGTGATTCTCTCGGGCGGCAATTTCCACGGGGAACCGGTAGCACTGGCCGCGGACTACTTGGGCATGGCCACGGCAGAGCTTGGAAGCATCAGCGAAAGACGTATTGAGCGGCTGGTGAACCCGCATCTGAGCCGACTTCCTGCCTTCTTGACCGACCGGGGCGGCCTCAATTCGGGCTTCATGATCGCCCAGTACACTGCGGCGGCCTTGGCATCGGAGAACAAAGTGCTGGCTTCCCCGGCGGTGGTCGATTCCATACCCGCATCGGCCAACCAGGAGGATCACGTCAGCATGGGAGCCGTGGCCGCCCGCAAGGCGAGAGAAATCGTCTGGAACGTGACCCGCATTCTGGCCATCGAGTGGATGTGCGCAGCCCAGGCGGTGGAGTTTCTGGATCCCTCTGCCCTGGGTAGGGGTACCCGCGCGATCTACCAGCTGTTGCGACAGCACATCCCCCCACTGGAGTCTGATCGAGAACTGGCCCCCGAGGTGGAAAAGACGGCCAGTCTGCTTGGTAGCAGCCTGCTAGCGGCGGTGGAAAGTGCCCTCGGGCCTTTAGCCTAGTCATTGTGCCACCTCCCACCGCATACTGGCCAGAGTGGGGGTGTTCATGTCGCCGTGCGGTGGCGGGCTCTGGTGGTGCTGCTGGTGGTGTGTGCTGGAGCACCAGCTCTATGGTATTGGGCCCAAAGCTGGTGGATTTGGGAGGTCAGGGAGGTGGTGGTCCTCGACCGAGAGATCAGGCGCGATTTTTGGAGAGAGGACGATGCCGGAACGCCGCAGGGCCCGTACGCTCTCTGGGTGGATGGCCAGCACCGGGTTTGGGCGGTTGACGGGCGGTGCGAACGGCTGTGGCAGCTGCACCCGGGAGAGCCCCGGGTGGTGCTTCAAACAGCACCAGGGTTGCTGGATATGATATCCAGTGACCGGCGGGGCCTGTTGGTGGCCGACCGGGAGGGATGGATCTGGCGCATAGCCGAGGAGGCGCGGAGGATAGGGCGGGTGTTTGAGCCCCGGTCGGGTTGGCTGTACCGCTGGGAGGCACTTCAAGCCGCTGGGGAACGCTTGCTGACGGTATGGTGGGAAATCGGACCCGCTGGCGCGCGCTGGATCGTGGGATGGTGGAATCCCACCAGCGGTCTGCAGCCGCTCCTGGAAGCCACCATGGATGAGGGGGGGCGGGTGAGGTGCACCCCCGACCTGCCGGTAAGCTGGGCTGCCCGGACGGCGTGCGCCGCTGACCGCCTGCTGTGGCTGGCGGGTACTGCGGGGCCTGGCCTTACGCGGGTCGTCCAGGCGCGGGAAGACGGGATGCCGCTGGCCAGCTTCCTTCTAGCTTCCCCGGTCAGAAGCGTGCACCTGCTGGGGCGTGACCGGAGGGGTCACATCTGGGTGGCCTGGCGACATGAGGGGGGATGGACACTACGAGCCATCAATGATGGTCAGGCTGAGTGTTTGGAGGTAACGGTGGGGAAGAAGGAATTCCTTCCAAGGCCGGTGATAGGCGGTGATGGCTGCCTTTACTGGTTGCAGTCGCGCGCCGGGACGGTTTGCCTGGTGCGCTACGGTCCGCGGGGCCGGTGAGGGCTTGGGGGGAGGAAACGGTGACGGCGGTGTAGAATCCATCACGGGCGCCGCTGGATGGCCCGAAGGCGGGATGCCGGGCGGTGGAGTATGTCAGTGTGGCGGGATGGCGCAAGATGCTGGCAGGACTGCTTTTTTAATGGCGGGGTGCATTCCCTTCCCTCCGACGCCGGCATGGAAGTGGTTTCCGCGCAACTGCCGATGGGCTCCGGGTGGCGCGGGAGGTGAGATGGTTGGGCGAGCAAGACTCTCGTCCGGAACGGAAGGAAGGCCGTGCCCCTGAGCCAGGCCGGGAACAAGGCGGCCGCGGTACCAATTGGCAATGGTGGGTGCTGGGCATAGGGGTGCTGTTGGGACTTTTGAGCGGCAGAGCATGTGCCTCCTGACGGCGTGGCTCAAATCTTGGCGTCGGGTAGGGTCGGCAGTTTCAGGCTGGGCGCCCAGGGGTGCAGCTTAGCCCCTGGAGCTGATGGGCGTGGTTGGGACGGCCGGGTTCCCTGGCGTAGGTGACGGACGCCAGCCGCAGTCGAAAATACAGGAGAGGGAGTGATGGATGGGTGAAAAGCGACCTTGAGATTGCCCAGGAAGCTAAGATGAGGCCCATTGCTGAGATCGCAGCCGAGATGGGGCTGCTGGAGGACGAGATCGAGCTGTATGGTAAGTACAAGGCCAAGGTATCGCTGGACGTTCTGGAAAGGCTCAAGGACAGGCCAAATGCGAAGTACATTGTCGTGACTGCCATCACCCCCACCCCGTTGGGAGAAGGGAAAACGGTCACCACTATTGGACTCGGCCAGGCGCTGAACCGCATTGGCAAGAAGGCCATAAACTGCATTCGGCAGCCGTCCCTCGGACCAGTATTCGGCATCAAGGGTGGCGCCGCGGGCGGAGGTTACTCGCAGTGCGTGCCGATGGAAGACTTCAACCTGCATTTCACCGGTGACACCCACGCGGTAGCCCTGGCTCACAATCTTCTGGCCGCTTTCTTGGATGCCCACATCCTACATGGGAACGAACTGGACATCGACATACACAACATCACGTGGCCACGAGTGGTGGACGTATCCGATAGAGCTCTGCGCAACATCATCATCGGTCTCGGCGGCCGGCAAAACGGTATCCCCCGGGAGACCGGGTTCGACATCGCGGTGGCCTCCGAGGTAATGGCCATTCTGGCCCTCACTACCGGTCTGTTTGATCTGAGGAAGCGTCTCGGGCGCATAGTGGTGGGCTACAGCCGCAGTGGTAAACCGGTGACGGCGGAAGACCTCAAGTGCGCGGGCGCCATGACGGTGCTGATGAAGGAGGCCATAAAGCCCAACCTGATCCAGACCCTGGAGAACACCCCGGTGTTCGTACACGCGGGACCCTTTGCCAATATCGCTCACGGCAACAGCTCCATCTTGGCTGATCTGATTGCTAGCAAGCTCTGCGACTACGTGGTCACGGAAGCGGGATTTGGCGCCGACATCGGGGCGGAGAAGATGTTCAACATCAAGTGCCGGTACAGCGGCCTGAAGGTGGACGCGGCGGTAGTGGTTTGTACCGTCAGGGCTCTGAAGATGCACGGCGGGGCCTTCCGGGTGGTGCCGGGCAAGCCGCTTCCACCAGAAGTCACCGAGGTGAACATGGAGGCCCTGGAGAAGGGCTGCGAGAACCTGCAGAAGCAGATCGAGAACGTTCTGCTGCACGGAGTCACCCCCGTAGTGGCCATCAATCGGTTCACTACCGACCACGACGAGGAAATCGAGCTGATCAAGAAGAAAGCGCTGGAGTTCGGAGCTGCTGATTGCGTGGTGAGCGAGGTCTGGGCCAAAGGAGGAGCCGGTGGTGAGGACCTGGCCAGGGCAGTAGTGAAGGCTTGTGAAAAGCCCAGCAATTTCAGGTTCCTGTACCCGCTGGATGCTTCCATCGAGGAGAAGATAGAGACCATCGCTACCAAGATATACGGTGCGGACGGGGTGGACTACGAGCCTCTGGCCAGACGGCAGATCCGCCTGTACAAGAAGCTGGGCTACGACAAGCTGCCAATATGCATGGCCAAGACCCACCTCTCCCTGTCCCACGACCCCAAGCTCAAGGGTCGTCCGCGCGGGTTCCGGGTGCCGGTGCGGGAAGTACGGGCGTCGGTGGGTGCAGGCTTCCTCTATCCGCTGCTGGGCGAGATGCGCACCATGCCCGGGCTGCCGTCCAAACCTGCTGGTCAGCTGGTGGACATCGACGAAAAGGGGCGGACCGTGGGGCTGTTCTGAGGGCGTGAGCAGCACCGCCGGGGCGCTACAGGACTGACAGAGGCCTCACTCCAGGTGCTTCGGGCCAGGAGTGAGGCCTTGGTTCTTCAGCCCCCACCAAAGGACGACCACGCACCCCAACGCTACCGCGCACCCGGGAAGCAAATGAGAGCCCGGTCCTGTTCAGGAAGCTGCAGCCATGCAGAGCGTCCTGCATTCGGGGCTGATTGACGTGGCAAAATCTCGCAGGGATGGGGGAGGAATCCCGACCGTCCCGTCGTATACACTTTAGTCAAAAAAGCAAAAGTGAGATATCACAGGAAGGGTACCTAGGGTTCCGCACCCGGCCCAGACGGGTGGTCTGCGACCGAGCGGTATCGACCCGGGAGGAAGACCAGGAGGGCACTCCTCGGGTACACCGTGGGTACAAAAGACCCGAGCGGCAGGTTCCTGTTAGTGAGGATCCTCGCCTCCTCGGGTTTTTGCGTATCTTAGTCGAGATTCCTTGGGGGGATGCAGGTTGAGCAAGCGGGTGCTCATTTTCGATACCACCTTGCGCGATGGCGAGCAGTCGCCGGGCGTGAGGCTCAGTCCGCAAGAAAAGCTGCAGATTGCTCAGCAGCTGAGCCGCCTGCGGGTGGACGTGATCGAGGTGGGATTCCCCGTGGCTTCTCCGGGGGATTTCGAGGCGGTGAGCGCCGTCGCTCGAGAGGTTCGAGGTCCGGTTATCTGTGCTTTAGCCCGGGCCAATGCGGCGGATATCGACCGAGCGGCCGAAGCCCTCCAGGCGGCGGAGCGTAAGCGCATCCACACCTTCATTGCGTCGTCGGAGATTCACATGAAATACAAGCTGCGCATGCAGCCCGAAGAAGTGCTGGCGGCGGCGGCGCGAGCGGTGGCGCGGGCGCGTCAGTACACCCACGATGTGGAGTTCTCGGCTGAGGATGCTACCCGTAGCTGTCCCGAGTTCTTGTGCCGCCTGTACCGCACCGTCATCGAAGCAGGAGCTACTACCATCAACGTGCCCGACACCGTCGGGTACGCCACGCCTGGCGAGTTCGCGCAATTGATCCGCTTCCTCCGTGAGAACGTACCGGGCATCGAAGACGTAGTCGTCTCCGTCCACTGCCACGACGATCTGGGACTCGCAGTGGCCAATTCCCTGGCCGCGCTGGAAGCGGGAGCCGACCAGATTGAATGTACGGTCAACGGCATTGGCGAGCGGGCGGGCAATGCCTCCCTGGAGGAGATCGTGATGGCCATCAGGGTCAGACAGGATGTCCTGAAGGCATGGACGGGGGTGGCCACCGACCAGATCTACCGCACCAGCCGTTTGGTGGAGACTCTCACTGGCGTGCCGGTCCCGCCCAACAAGGCTTTGGTGGGGGCCAACGCCTTTGCCCACGAGTCGGGGATCCACCAGGACGGCGTGCTGAAGCACTCCACCACGTACGAGATCATGCGGCCCGAAGATGTTGGTGCTCCGGGACAGCGGTTGGTGCTCGGGAAACATTCCGGTCGACATGCCTTCCGGGAGCGACTGCTGGCTTTGGGGTATCGGCTGCGGGAAGAGGATGTGGAGGTCGCTTTCGCGCGCTTCAAGGAAATGGCTGACCGTAAAGGTGGCATCTCTGACCGGGACCTGGAGGCGCTGGTGGAAGGGATGGTCCAGGAACGGCCGCTCTGGATCCTGGACTACTTCCAGGTGTCGACGGGCAATCGGACGCTGCCCATGGCCACCGTGTCGCTCATCAAGGAGGGTCGGGTGGTACAGGAGGCGGCCTGCGCCCAGGGTCCGGTGGAGGCCCTGCTGCGAGCGGTGGACCGGGCGGTGGGGGCCGAGTTCCGCCTGCTTGAGTTCTCCCTGAACGCCATCACCGGTGGCAAGGATGCGCTGGGCGAGGCGTTGGTGAAAGTGGAGCGGGACGGGGCGATCTATACCGGCCGAGGGGTGAGTAGGGACGTGCTGGAGGCTACCGTGCGCGCGTACCTGCAGGCGGTCAATCGGTGGCTGGCTGGAGTGCCGGCTCATCACCAGGTGCAGACGGGAGGGTGACCTGGTTGCCAAGAGCCATGACTGCAGTTGAAAAGATCTTGGCCGCTCATGCCGGGCGGAAACAGGTAGAACCCGGCGAGACAGTGTGGGCTCGCGTGGACTGGTGCCTGGCCAATGACATAACCGCTCCTCTGGCCATCGAGCAAATGCAGGCCATGGGCTGCGAGCGCGTGTTCGACCCAGAGCGCATCATCCTGGTACCCGACCATTTCCTGCCGGCCAAGGACGTCGCCTCGGCGAGGCAGGCTCAGGTGCTAAGGGAGTTCGCGCGCAAACAAGGCATCCGCCATTACTACGAAGTGGGGAGGATGGGAATCGAGCATGCCTTGCTTCCGGAGCTGGGGATCCTGCAGCCGGGCCAGCTGTTGGTGGGGGCCGACTCCCATACCTGCACGTGTGGGGCCCTCGGGGTGTTCGCCACGGGAGTGGGGTCGACTGATCTGGCGTGTGCCATGGCTTTGGGGGAGCTGTGGTTCCGGGTACCGGCCACGGTGAAGGTGGAATTCACTGGTCGGCTGGCTCCTTGGGTGGGGGCCAAGGACCTCGCGCTGTTCCTGGTGTCGCGACTGGGCACCGACGGGGCCAATCAGCTGGCCTTGGAGTTCGGGGGGGAGGTGGTGGCGGACTTGCCCCTGGATGGGCGCCTTACCCTGTGCAACATGGTGGTGGAGGCAGGGGCCACGGCAGGGTTGGTACCGGCGGGTGGATGGCGGAGCTCTCCCGGCGCCCAGCTGGAGGCGTGGCTCCGGTGGGATGTGTCGCAGCTGGAACCGCAGGTGGCCCGCCCCTACTCCCCGGCAGACGTGGTGGCGGTGCACGAGGTGGCGGGCACTCCCGTCGACCAGGTGGTAATTGGTTCTTGCACCAACGGTCGCTACCTGGACCTGGTGGCAGCGGCGGAGATCTTGGGCGGCCGAAAGGTACACCCACGGGTGAGGCTGATCGTCATCCCCGCCACCCAGAGGGTTTACCGGCGTGCCCTTGAGGAGGGGTTGATCCAGGTGTTCGTGGAGGCGGGAGCTGCGGTCTCCACCCCCACCTGTGGGCCCTGCTTGGGGGGCCACATGGGGGTGCTGGCGGAGGGAGAGGTCTGCCTGGCAACCACCAATCGGAATTTCCGCGGGCGCATGGGTCATCCGGACAGCCGGGTGTACCTGGCAAACCCTGCAGTGGCTGCGGCAACTGCGGTGGCGGGGCACATCGCGCACCCGGAGGAGGTGGTCGGCAGTGGCCCGCATCGTGGGCCGGGCGTGGAAGTTCGGCGATGATGTGAATACCGACGTCATCATCCCCGCCCGCTACCTTTACACTTCTGACTCCCGGGTGCTGGCAGCCCACTGCCTGGAGCTGGCTGATCCCGAGTTCGCCCGCCGGGTCCGCCCTGGGGACGTGGTGGTGGCGGGAAAGAATTTCGGGTGCGGGAGCTCTCGGGAACATGCAGTGCGGGCCATCCAGGCCTGCGGGGTGGCCGCGGTGGTGGCCCGCTCCTTCGCCCGCATATTCTTCCGCAATGCTGTCAATCTGGGCCTACTGGTCTTGGAATCGGAAGAGGCGGCGCGGCTGGTGCGTAGTGGGGAAGTAATCGAGATTGACGAGGAAGAGGGGCTGCTTTACTTGTCGTCGGGACACCGCCTGGTGGTTCGATTCCCGGCGGGAGCTGCCGCTGATGTGCAGAAGGCGGGTGGCCTGGTGGAATACGTCAGGCAGCGGTTGCTGAAGCGCGGTGGATGCCGGCGACCACCCTGCATCGAAGGGGAGGCAGGGCCATGAGCGAGGCCGCCAGGAAGGACCATGGGTGCGGTTCGCAGGCTGCACCCGGAGAGCACGGGCGGGAGTTGCGGGTGCTGGTGCTACCCGGAGACGGGATCGGTCCCGAGGTCACTGCCCAGGCAGTCAGGGCTCTTCGAGCGGCAGCGGAAGCGGAGGGTATCGGGCTGGTATGTGAGTACCTGCCGGTGGGTGGATCCGCCATCGAGGAGGTTGGGGAGCCCTTGCCTGAGGAAGTGCTGCGGGCCTGCCAGCAGGCCGATGCTGTGCTGCTGGGCGCGGTGGGTGGCCCTCAATGGGATCACCTTCCCCCGGATCGTCGTCCGGAGGCCGGTCTGTTGGCCTTGCGGCGTGGCCTTGGCCTGTGGGCCAACCTCCGGCCCATCAAGCTGTATCCTTGCCTGGTCCGTGTCTCACCCCTGCGGGCAGAGCTCCTGGCGCGCGGAGTGGACATCATGCTGGTGCGCGAAATCTCGGCAGGTCTGTACTACGGCAGCCCCCGGGGACGCCGGTCTGACGGTTCTGGTTTCCTGGCCGTTGACACCATGTCCTATAGCACTCACCAGGTGGAGCGGGTGTTGCGGCTGGCCTTCCAGCTGGCCATGGAGAGGTCAGGGCGCCTAACGTCGGTGGATAAGGCCAACGTCCTGGCCACTTCGCGCCTCTGGAGGGAAATCGCCGGGTGGCTGCGTTTCCAGTACCCAAGCGTTCACCTGGAGCACATGTACGTGGATGCGGCGGCCATGGAGATGGTGCAGAGGCCCTGGCGCCTGGATGTGGTGGTGACCTGTAACACCTTCGGTGATATTCTGAGCGACCTGGGGGGAGGTCTGGTTGGATCTCTGGGGCTGCTGCCCTCCGCTTCCTTGGGGGACAAAAATCCCGGACTGTTTGAGCCGGTGCACGGGTCGGCACCCGCACTGGCGGGGCAGGATCGCGCCAACCCCCTAGGGGCGATCCTGAGTGCGGCCATGTTATTGAGGTACTGCGGAGCGGGCGAGGCGGGCTCAAGAGCTGCCGAGCGCGTGGAGTCGGCGGTTGTGCGAGTACTCCAGGCGGGGTACCGCACGGCGGACCTGGAAGAACCGGGACGCTGCCTGGTAGGCACTTCGGCCATGGGAGACCTGATAGTGGAGGCCATTCGGGAGGGATGAGGATGCTGAGTCGCTCGAACGGCCTGCTGCTGTGCGCGGAGGAGGGGCGTAGGCCCCTCGATGACCACCGGTTGGTCAGTGGAGCGGGCGTTTCTGAGGATTCCTGCGGCCTGAGTTGCCAGCTCTTGCTGGAGCGTCGCCTGGTGGGGATGGAGAGTCTAGGGGATGCACATCTTCGCCACCATGTCCCCCAGGAAGCGACGAAGGCGCCTCTTTGCTCCCTCGGGTGCACATCACCCGAGGTCAGGATGGCCAGACACCGGCCGGGCGGCGTTCGCCTGGGGGCTGTGTTCCGTGGCCTGACCGGTGTCGCTGCAGATGTTCCTCGGTTGCCGGCCAGGCGGCAGCGGGGGGGATCATGGTGAGAAGCGACGTCATCAAGTGCGGGCCGCAACGGGCTCCGCACCGGTCGCTGCTCCGGGCCCTGGGGCTCCAGGACGAGGATATGGCGCGGCCCCTGGTGGGTATCGCCGTGTCTTGGAGCGACATCGTGCCAGGGCACATGCACCTGCGCGCGCTGGCGCGGGCCGTGGCCCAGGGGGTGAAGGAGGCAGGAGGAGTGCCCCTGGCCTTCGGTGTCCCCGGCGTGTGCGACGGGCTGGCCATGGGTCATGAGGGCATGCGTTATTCGCTACCCAGTCGGGAATTGGTCGCTGACTGCGTGGAAGTGATGGTGCGGGCTCACGCCCTGGATGCGGTGATCCTGCTAGGCAGCTGTGACAAGATCGTTCCGGGAATGCTCATGGCCGCGGCACGCCTGGACATCCCGGCGGTGTTTTGCGGTGGCGGCCCCATGCTGGCCGGCCGCCTGCGGGATGGGCGGCTGGATCTGTCCGACCTCTTCGAAGCCGTGGGCGCTCATGCCGATGGACGCCTGGATGACGCCGGGTTGCGGGATTTGGAGATGGTGGCCTGCCCCGGTCCGGGTTCCTGCGCCGGGATGTTCACCGCTAATACCATGAACGTCCTGGCGGAAGCAATGGGCATGGCCCTTCCCGGCAGTGCCACTGTCCCGGCGGTGTCAAGCCAGCGGCTGGTAGTCGCTCGGAGGACGGGAAGGCAGGCGGTCTTTGCTTGGAAGGAGGATCTCCGCCCCTCCCGCATCCTGACTCCTGAGGCGGTGGCCAATGCCCTGGCCGTGGACATGGCCCTGGGTGGTTCTACCAACAGCATCCTGCACCTGGGGGCCATCGCGGCGGAGGCTGGCGTACCTTTCGATCTTGCCCTGGTGGATCGCATCAGCAGATCCACTCCTTGCATCTGCAGGCTGAGCCCAGCAGGAGACCTGTTCATGGAGGACCTGGATCGGGTGGGCGGTGTGCCGGTGGTGATGAAAGCGTTGTGTGACGGGGGTCTGCTGCATGGCGAGGCCCTCACGGTCACCGGAGGCACCATCCGCGAGAATGTGCGGCAAGCCCCGCCGCCCGATGGACAGGTGGTACGGCCGCTGGTTGATCCGTGGGCGGGCGCAGGGGGTCTGCGGGTGCTCTACGGTACTCTCGCTCCAGGCGGGGCCATCATCAAGGCCGCCGCCCTGCCGCCGGGGGCGTGGCGTCAGCAGGGCCGGGCGCGGGTTTTCGACGGGGAGGAGGAAGCGGTGGCGGCTCTCCTGGTCGGTGGGGTGGGGCCGGGGGAGGCGGTGGTCATCCGCTACGAGGGACCGGCTGGTGGGCCGGGCATGAGGGAGATGCTGCAGGCGACATCCGTACTCACTGGCCGGGGCCTGGAGGACAAGGTTTTCTTGGTGACGGACGGGCGTTTTTCCGGGGCCAGTCGGGGTGCTGCAGTGGGGCACGTCAGTCCTGAGGCGTACGCGGGAGGACCCATCGCATTGGTGCGGGACGGCGACCTCATTTCCCTGGATGTGGAGCGGGGGCGACTGGACCTTCTGGTACCGGAGGAGGAACTGGCGCGGCGGAGGGCCGACTGGCGCCCCTGCCAGCGACGGGTTCCTCGGGGGATTCTCGAGCGGTACCGGGCCCTGGTGAGGGACGCCCAGCATTGCGCTGTCCTGAGGCCGGGTGTACCGCCGCCTTGCAGGGGTGGTGGGCCAGCGGTTCAAGACGCTGGTGCCGACACCTGGGGTGTGGGCAACGGCAGGCCACCAGGGCTGGGTGAGGAGCCATGATCGGTGCGGAAGTTCTGTGGAACTGTCTCCGCCAGGCTGGCGTTGAGGTCATTTTTGGCTACCCGGGTGGTGCGGTCATGCCGGTATACGACGTGCTGCCTGCGTCGATTAGGCACGTCCTGGTGCGCCACGAGCAGGCGGCGGCAATGGCGGCCGACGGCTATGCTCGTGCTACGGGGAGGCTCGGGGTGTGTATTGCTACCTCCGGTCCGGGGGCGCTGAACCTACTGTGTGGACTAGCCAACGCTTTCCTCGATTCGGTGCCAGTCCTGGCCATTACCGGCCAGGTTTCCACCACCCTGCTCGGCCGAGACGCATTCCAGGAGACGGACGTCTTCGGGGCCACCATGTCTGTAACCAAGCACAACTACCTGGTCAGCCGCGCCCACGACCTGCCTCGGGTTCTGAATGAAGCCATCTACCTTGCTCAGACCGGCCGCAAAGGTCCGGTCCTGGTGGACTTGCCCCGGGACGTGGCACAGGCGGAACTGCCGCCGGGTGTGGACAGCGCGCCGCGGCTGCCCGGATACAAACTTCAGCGGGAAGATAACTCCGCTCAGGTGCACCGGGCAGCGGAGGCCCTGGCCGCCGCCTCGCGCCCGCTCCTGCTGGTGGGTGGGGGTATTAAGTGGGCGAGGGCCGGACCCCTGGTGCTTGAGCTGGCCGAAAAGGCCGAGCTCCCGGTGGCCAGTACCCTCATGGGGTTGGGAACCGTGCCGGCAGACCACCCGCTTTATCTGGGGATGATCGGCATGCACGGGGCGGTGGCGGCTAACCGCGCGGTGCAGGAGTGTGACCTACTGCTGGCGCTGGGGGTGCGGTTCAGCGACCGGACAACGGGCAAGCGGGAGGCCTTTGCCCCGCGAGCGCTACTCATCCACGTGGATGTAGATGCGGCGGAGCTGGGCAAGAATGTGCCGGCTGACATTCCCATCGTGGGCGATGTGGGCTGCGTCCTCCGGTCGCTCAGCTCCCTGGTGCCGGAAAGGCGCCGCCCGGAATGGTTGGCCCGAGTGTGTTCCTTCCCCGTCGCCCCCGGGAGACAAGGCGTGGGAGTGCGCGCCGTGCGTGCCCTGGCGCGGGCCACTGCTGACTTGGCTCGGCGCGGAGACCTGATCTTGGTCACCGACGTGGGACAGCACCAGATGTGGGTGGCGCAGCACTATCCCTTCTATCATCCCCGCACCCTCCTCACCTCGGGTGGACTGGGCGCCATGGGGTACGGTCTTCCGGCGGCGGTGGGAGCACAGGTGGGGTGCCCCGACAAAACGGTAGTGCTGGTGACCGGAGACGGCAGTCTGCAGATGAACCTGCAGGAACTGGCCACAATTGTTCAGGAGAAGCTGCCCATCAAGATCCTGCTGCTTGACAATCGCTCCTTGGGTATGGTGCGGCAGTGGCAAGAGATGTTTTTTCAGGGCAACCTCAAGGCGGTTTTCCTGCGGGGGCCCGACTGGACCACTATAGCAGCTGCCTACGGGATCAAGGCTTGGCGGTGTACCGATCCCGCCGATCTGGAAGATGCTCTAGACCAGCTTTTATCGGAGCACGGCCCGGGGCTTCTGCATTGTCCCGTGCCGGCGGAAGAGAAGGTTCTCCCGATGGTGCCGGTGGGGGAACCTCTGGATCGCATGATCCTCAGCTGGCGAAGAGGTGATGAGCCGTGAGACGCATCTTTTCGGTCCTGGTGGAGAACCAGCCTGGAGTGCTGGCCCGGGTGGCGGGCCTTTTCGCGCGCCGCAGGTTCAACATCGAGAGTCTGGCGGTGGGTGCCACCCAGGATCCCTCGTTCTCGTGCATGACCATCGTGGTGGATGGTGACGAGGGAGTCCTGCAACAGGTGCAGAAACATCTCGACCGCCTCATCAATGTGGTCAGGGTATCCGTCCTGGAGGAATCGGGTGCCATCTGCCGGGAGCTGGCCCTGGTTCGGGTCAACGCTGCCGGAACCCAGCGTACTTCCATCATTCAGGTGGTCAACGTGTTCAAGGGGAAGATCGTGGACGTGGCGCCGGGTAGTTTGGTGGTTGAAATTACCGGGGATCGGGACAAGATCTCGGCGCTGCTGGACCTGCTTGGCGAGTTCGGCATTCAAGAGCTGGTTCGCACCGGCGAGATTGCCATAGCCCGTGGTCGACAAGTGGTAAATGAAGGAGGTATCTGCATTGGCCAGGGTGCTGTACGAACGTGATGCTGAGCCTGAGCGGCTGCAAGGCTTGCGGGTGGCCGTGCTGGGATACGGAAGCCAGGGCAGTGCGCAGGCGCAAAACCTGAGGGATGCAGGGCTGGACGTCGTGGTGGGGTTGCGGCCCGGACGTTCCTGGGAGCGGGCCGCGGCTGACGGCTTCCAGGTGATGTCCCCCGCCGAGGCGGCGGCTTCGGCTCAGGTGATCATGTTCCTGCTTCCCGATAATCAGCACCGCCGGGTGTATGAGGAGCAGGTGCGGCCGCACTTGACACCAGGCAAGGCCCTGGGGTTTGCCCATGGATTCAGCATCCTGTACCGGCAGGTGGTACCGCCTCCCGGTGTGGATGTCTTCTTGGTCGCTCCCAAAGCACCTGGGGCGTTGTTGCGTCGCCTCTACCAGGAGGGGATGGGGGTTCCGGCCTTGTTAGCGGTGCATGCTGATGCCACTGGCTCCGCCCACCAGCTCGCTCTGGCCTACGCCCACGCCATTGGGTGCACCCGGGCTGGGGTGATCGAGACCACCTTCCGGGAGGAGACTGAGACCGACCTCCTGGGCGAGCAGGCGGTATTGTGCGGTGGACTCACTGCCCTTATCAAGGCCGGGTTCGAGACTTTGGTGGAGGCGGGCTACCAGCCTGAGATCGCCTACTTCGAGTGCCTGAACGAACTGAAGCTCATCGTGGACCTCATTTACGAGGGAGGACTCGCACATATGCGCCGGGCCGTCTCAGAGATCGCTAGGTACGGTGACCTCACCGTGGGTCCGCGCATCGTGGGCCCTCAGGTGAAGCAGGCGATGCGGGAGGCCCTGGAGCGCATCCAGTCCGGCGAGTTCGCCCGGGAATGGATCCTGGAGAGTCAGGCTGGGCAGCCTGTGCTTTCCAGTCTGATGGCTCGGGAAGCTGACCATCCGATTGAGCAGGTGGGGGAGAGGCTCCGCGGAATGATGCCCTGGCTGAGGGGGATGGATCGAGCCGACAACTGAGCCACATGTGCCTGTTTTGCTCAGCACTGTGGGCAAGGCTGGCGGTGGGCGGAAAGCCGCAGGCTCCCCGATAATGACCGCCGGCAGCTTTCACTCACTGGTGGTTGGAGATCGAGGGAACTGTCCCTCGATCTCTTCTTTCTTGGGATGGAGTCTCGCCTGTGGGGGCGAACTCGATGATCTGGGCAGTGCAGCCGCTCGTTACAAAGTCCCTTTGGTAGCTCCGATCCCAGGGCCGGGACGTGTCCGGTATTACTTGACGCGAAGGATCTCGCAGCACGCGCAAATCGCAATGCAACCGATCGGGCACTCCGTCGAGAGGGCCGCAAGAGGGTGAAACGGACAAGACAAGAGTACGCAACGATCTGGCAGCAACAGTCCGGGCGTAGATGCCTGCTCTGCTTGATGGCAGGGTGCGGCTGGCGCCGATTGCCTGAGCTTACGCAGGAGAGTCCGGGTCCCAACGCGCCACTTGCCCACGTCCTGTGGCGGCAGTTGGATTAAACAGGATATTGATTCTATAGCCTGAGCTGCTATAATGATAGTGCAATATTCTATCTATTAGGAGGGAGGATGCCCTGGTGAAATGTAAAACGTACTGGGCATTGCTCTCGTCAGTGCTATGCATATTGTACACTGCTGTTGCACTGCAGCCTGTACTAGCTGGGGATAAACCCCCTAAAGAGAACAACGACGAGATCTTGTGGGGATACAGCAACGTGAATGTTTTTCTGGATCGGCTTCAAGTGGATTGGTATTCCAAGTCGCATACGGGGGGCATTGATGACCACCCGGTGGCATAAGTACAGGAATTGAGTCTTTACCTGGTACTTTTTTGCACGCGGACGGGTGCTGAGCAAAGAGGATGACGGATGGGGCACGCACACTATTCAGGGTGGATGGTTGGTTAGTGAGGATGCGCGCGAGGTGTACCCCGAGGATGAATTCCCCGGACTGTACGAAGCCTACGGCTACCACAATGCCCTGGTTTGGTGGGTGGGCAATCCGGGGTGGCCGGAGCGTCTACGTTGCAATACCTATCACGGCGTCCGCGTCACCGCTGAGTGAGCGTCCTGTGCGGTGTGAAAAGAGGTGCGGGTCGTGTTGAGGAAAGCAGTGCAATTCGCGGTGGTGCTGGTGGTGTTCGTGGGCTTGATGGCGTGGGATTCCATCGGCACGTTAGGCCTTCCTGCGGATCGGGTGCGGGAGTGGGACAATCCGGCCGACCAGGCAGAGATTGCCGAGGAGCTGGCGAAGCAGGAAGCCGAGGTGGCCCAGGCTGCCCGGAAGGCTTTTCCCGATGAGCTGAAGGGCTGGGCTTACTATCCCTTTTGGGAGAAGTGGCGCAAAGGCGAACGGTTCAGCAGTATGGATGAGTATTTGGCGCAGATGTTGATGGGGTGGATGGATCCTGGCGACCGCAAGCCCTGTGTTTTCGTGAAGGATGGAAAGATGGCCGTTTTCATTGACAAGGCCAACGGAGAAAAGTGGTTGATCCTGTATGAGCAGACGAAAGCCGGAACGTGGAAGTGCCTGGGAGTGAGGAAGCGGTGACCTCACGTTGCCCTGGCAGCTACCCGTGGTTCCCCCGTTGTCGCTGCCTTCGCGTCGTTTGGGTTCTGGGAGTCATCCTCCTGTTGGTCACGGTAGGTGCGTGTAGTCGTCCCGACCGCGTGGAGTCGTTTCCCGAGGAGCTGTGGGAGATAGTCAAAAGGGAGCACGAGGAGCGCCGCCAGCGATGGCGCGAGAAGTTCGGGGAGAAGTTCGATTTGGGACCGGTGGATCGAGTGGTGGCCTGGGCGAAGTGGAAGCAATACCACCTGGTGGTGGCACGCGGACGGAACGTGCGCTTTGTCCTGCGGTTGGAGGAACAGCCTGATGGTACTGTGAGGGTGACCGGGACACGCGGCGGGACGTGGCCCCTTGGCCCGGGTGACATAATAAGTTGGAGCGTGGGGCGCCTGGGAGGGAATGGTCCGGCCATTGTTGTGGCTTACGTGGCGCGACACGTGCACACCGTCGAGGTGCTGTTTCGTGGAAGGACCATCCGGAAGGAGACGGCAGGAAGGTCAGCGGTTATCATCTTTCTCGAAGACGAGCCCAGCCCTCCTGATGAACCTCTGGTGGTAACCGAGGTAAGGGCACTGAACGCCAAGGGCGAACTCCTGGAGAAGCAACGGGGAGTCCTACGCAGAGCGCCCTGAGGAAACTCCTCTTGCAACGACTGGCCGCGTGGGGTCCCGCGGGGGGCACTTACTGGTTTACGTTGGACAGCTTGTCTCAGTGAGGCGGGATCTATGGGAATTGACCTGGGGTACAAGCATTCTCGCGCTCATAGTGTGGGATTTCATCAGACAACTGGGGAGAGATTGTTTAGGCGCTAGCGAAGCCGGAAGCTGAGCTTGTGCAAGATGCCAAAAGCCGCAACTTGGAGGTGTCTGAGGGAAGTGCGAAACCGGTGATTCAGCCATCGCCCGGCAGCTTCGCATGGTACCCTGGGTCTAGTTCCCGTGGTGTGGCCGTCCGGGTTCTGGGAGCCATCCTACTGGTAACCATGGTGGGTGCCTGCAGCCGCCCGGACCGCGTGGGGTCGTTTCCCGAGAAGCTGTGGCAAACAGTCAAGAAGGAGACCGAGGCAGTGCGGCGAGGAATGCTGGACCGCGGCTATGACCCTGGCCCAGTGGACCGCGTGGTAGCTTGGGAGAGGTGGAAGCAGTATCACCTGATAGTGGCACGGGGACCCAAGATGTACTACGGCATGGAGCTGGAGGAACAGCCTGACGGCCGGCTTGCGGTAGATCTTTTCGGAGGCGTCCCTGTTCTTGACGCGGGAGAAGTGTTGGAGTGGGGTCTGGCTCGCGTGGGTGACGACGGTCCTGCCATACTTGTGGCCTACGTAGCGCGGCACGTGCACACCGTGGAGGTGTTGTTTCGCGGAAGGGCCATCCGGAAGGAGACCGAGGGAAGGTCAGCGGTCATCATCTTTCTCGAGGACGAGCCGAGCCCTACTGACCAACCTCTGCTGGTAACAGCGGTGAGGGCACTGAATGCCGAGGGGCAAGTCCTGGAGAACCAACCGGGGATCAGGGTCCGTCGCAGGGCGCCCTGAGGAAAGTCCCTTCCAAGGATTAGCTGGCGTGGGCCCCGGACCAGGGGCCCTTCCTTCTTTGCGTAGGCAGTTTGTCTCAGCAGGATGCGTGTGGATCCTGGCGACCCCCTGGGCTGGAGATCAACATCGGTCGCATTGCCTGGCGCTTTGTGCACCAGAATCACGGACCTTTTCCTGGCAATTCGCCACCTCCCGTACCTGCGCTACGAAGCCTGTCAGCATGCAGGGTCGTGATCTTTGTTTCTCAGCGCTTGCTGACACCTAGGGGTGCGGTGAAAGACCTTCCTGCTTCGGCCAGGCTCTGGGGGGAGGCGGGTACCCGCCCTTGGCCAAGCGGCCGGGAGCCCCCTTTCCTTGACACTCCAATTTGCCGGTTGCTACAATTGAGGCGGACTTTCAGCGGCCGGGCCGGCCGCCATACTCGCTCATCTGCCGTGGAGGCGAATCCCGGATGTCCACCGAGCCAGCGGGATTTGAGCAGCTCAGAGACGAGATCTTGCGGTGGAAAGAGCGGCGAAACGCCGTGATTCTGGCTCATGTGTATCAGCCCCCGGAAATCCAGGAGCTTGCCGATTACGTGGGCGACTCGCTGGGACTCAGTCAGCAGGCGGCGGGAACCGACGCCGATGTGATCGTGTTCTGCGGCGTTCATTTCATGGCCGAGACTGCGGCTATTCTCTCTCCGGAAAAGGTGGTATTGCTCCCTGAGCCGGCGGCGGGCTGTCCCATGGCCGATATGGTAACTGTCTCGGCACTGCGCGACAAACGCAGGGAGATGCCGGGTGCGGTGGTCGTGTGTTATGTCAACAGCTCGGCGGAGGTGAAGGCTGAGAGCGACATCTGCTGTACCTCGGCCAACGCGGTGAGAATCGTAGAGAGTCTAGGCGACGTGGAGATCCTGTTCGTCCCCGACCGGAATTTGGCCCATTATGTTTCCCGTTTCACCCGTGGCCGAGTAGTGCCATGGGACGGTTACTGCCCGACCCACGACCGCCTCACGCCTGAGGAGCTGAGACGCACCATGGCTGAGTATCCGCGGGCGGAGGTACTGGTTCATCCGGAGTGCCGGCCGGAAGTGATTGAGATGGCCGACTTCGTGGGCAGCACCTCGGCGATCCTGCGCCGGGCTCGGCAGAGCAAGGCGCGAGAATTCATCGTGGGGACGGAGGAAGGGATACTGTACCAGCTGTACAAACAGAACCCGGGTAAGCAATTTTATTTGGCCAGCCCGGCAATGGTGTGTCCTAACATGAAGCGGATCAGTCTCGAGAAGGTGCTGCGGAGCTTGCGCGATTTGACTCCCCAGATCAGAGTGCCTGAGGAGGTGCGGCAAAGAGCGCTACGGGCGCTGGAAGCAATGCTGGAGCGATCCTGAGCGCCGCCGAAGGCATATGCTGCCGTCCCGTTACTTGGTGGATTTCAGTTTGTCCTCGCTGCCCCGCCGGGTGGCAGATTACGTGATCGTGGGGACGGGCATTGCCGGTTTGTACACCGCCCTCAAAGCGGCGCCCCATGGCCGCGTCATCCTCATTACCAAAGGCCCCTTGGAGGAGTCCAGCACCGAATATGCGCAAGGCGGAATCGCGGCGGCGGTGGGAGAGGAGGACTCCCCCGCCCTGCACATGCGGGACACTCTGGAGGCGGGTGACGGTCTCTCCGACGTTCCCGCGGTCCAGGTTATGGTGAACGAAGGTCCTGATTGCGTGATGGAGCTGGTGGCCCTGGGGACCGAGTTCGATCATGTGGACGGTCATCTTGCCCTCACCCGGGAAGGAGCTCACCGCGCACCCAGGGTGCTGCATGCCCGGGGAGACGCCACCGGTGACGAGATACGGCGCGCCTTGAGCAATCACGTTACCCAGATACCAGGAATCGAGATCCTGGAACACACTTTCATGATCGATGTCTTGACCCATGACCGAGAGTGCCTGGGGGTGCTGGTGAGGGATGCGGATGGGAAGCTTCAAGCGGTGTTGGCCCGAGCCACCGTCCTGGCCACCGGCGGCGCCGGTCAGCTATATATGCATACCACCAATCCGCTGGTGGCCACCGGCGATGGGATGGCAGCCGCCTACCGCGCGGGAGCGACCCTGAGGGATTTGGAGTTTGTGCAGTTCCATCCCACTGTGCTGTGGCACAGTGCCAGCCCCCGCTTTCTGATATCCGAAGCAGTCCGGGGGGAGGGGGCCATCCTGCGCAATTCGCGGGGAGAGCGGTTCATGCCCCGGTATCACCCCCTGGCTGACCTGGCTCCCCGGGATGTGGTTGCGCGGGCCATCGTGCACCAGATGCGCGAGCATCACAGCCAGTGCGTGTACCTGGACGCGCGTTCCCTTTGCCATGGATCCATGTCCAGCCGATTTCCAGGCATCACATCTACCTTGCGGAAATTGGGTTACGATCCGGAGAAGGAACTCATCCCGGTTTCCCCCGCTGCCCATTACTGCATGGGGGGGATCCGTACCGACCTCTGGGGACGGACTGGGCTGCGCCGGCTGTACGCCTGCGGGGAGGTGGCCTGCGTCGGTGTGCATGGAGCCAACCGGCTGGCCTCGAACTCCCTGCTGGAGGGCTTGGTCTTCGGACGGCGCATCGCGGCGGTCCTCCGGAAGGAACCACCACTGTCTCCGGGACCCTGGGACCTGGTACATCGAGCGGACAGGCGGCCTGCCGGGGATCCAGCGACGATCCGCCGCCAGCTGCAGCAGATCATGTGGGAGTGTGCAGGCATCGTCCGCTGCGAGGAGGGCCTTCGCGAAGCCCTGCGCGAGATCGCCGCACTGTCACGTCAGCTGGGGGGGCAGCTGGACAATGCTTACCAATGGGAAGTGGCCAACCTGCTTCAGCTGGGAGCGCTGGTAGTTCGGGCTGCCTTGTTGCGCAAGGAGAGCCGGGGGGCGCATTTCCGAAGCGATCACCCGGAAAAATGTGACCATCACTGGCGAGTACATCTGGCCTTCCGAGGGGGATGTGCACCCCTGCGGGAGCCGGTGCTGGTGGAAGGGTGAGATCTCTTGCAATTGCGACCCATCCATTACCGGCAGTTGGTCAGCGCGGCCCTGCGAGAAGACCTGGGCACCGGCGATCTGACCACCGAGCTGTTGATTGAAGGAAATATTAGGGCCCGCGGCACTTTCCTGGCCAAGGCCTCAGGGGTCATGGCGGGAATGCCGGTGGCCCTGGAGGTTTTCTCGCAGCTGGATCCGGAGGCTTCTGCCACCGTCCTGGTGGCTGAAGGCAGCAGGTTCCATTCCGGCCAGGTGTTGGCCACGGTGACTGCTCAGGCCCGTGCACTCCTTAGTGGAGAACGGGTGGCGCTCAACTTCCTACAGCGTCTATGTGGCATAGCCACCGCCACCGCGCGTCTGGTGGAGAGGGCGAACCCCTGGGGCGTGGTCGTGCTCGATACCCGCAAGACCACTCCCGGCCTGCGGGTCCTGGAAAAGTACGCGGTGAGGATGGGGGGAGGCCGAAACCATCGCTTTGGACTGTATGATGCTGTGCTGATCAAGGACAACCACATTGCCCTGGCGGGGTCGGTGGCTTCGGCGGTGAAGAAGGTGCGGGGCAGACTGCCTCACGTTTATCGCATCCAGGTGGAGGTCCGAACCCTGCAGGAGCTGGAGGAGGCCATACACGCCGGGGCGGACCTGGTGCTTCTGGATAACATGACGCCGGACCAACTCCGTGAAGCCGTGCGGCGGGCAAAGGGAAGGGTTCCCCTGGAGGCGTCGGGAGGGATAACCGTCGAGACGGTGGAGGAGGTGGCCCGCTGTGGCGTGGACTTCATCTCGTCCGGCTACATCACCCATTCGGCCCCCGCGGTGGATATCAGCCTGGAGATGCAACTGGATACTGGCCGGTGAAGGTGCGCGGTCCGGGTGCCATATGTCTTGGGGTATCGAGGGACTCTATGGCCAGCCGCATCTTCATTTTGCGGCGGTTGACTCCACCAACGAAGTGGCAAAAAGGCTACTGATGCGGGCCCCCGAGGGACCGGGAGCCACGGTGACCGCAGACTACCAGTGGGCAGGACGGGGCCGGGGCAGCCGCCGCTGGCACTCAGCCCGCGGGATGGGCCTGTGGCTGTCGTGCAGCTTCCTCCTCGGTGGATGCCATCCCGGGCACCTGGCGCTGGTGGCGGGAGCGGCGGTCGCCGAGTGCCTCAGGAGGCGTGGAGTCCCGGCTGCGGTCAAGTGGCCCAACGACGTCCTGGTCAACGGCAAGAAGCTGGCCGGCGTGTTGGGGGAAGTGATCCGGCCAGGAGGAAAGCAGTGGGTGGTTCTGGGCATCGGGGTAAACCTGAACCAGGTCCGTGACGATTTCCCCGCCGAGCTCTGGGGGCGGGCGACCTCACTGAAGATGGAGACGGGCAGGTGGTGGGACCCCCATCAGCTGGCGGGTCAGCTTCTGCGCCACCTGGAGCAGTGGCTTCTGCGGGCCCGCCGGGAACCCGGGGAAGCCCTGAGGTGGTGGAAGGGGTTGTGTCCCTGGTGGGGGCAGACGATACGCGCCCATACTCCCCTTGGCGCCCTGACGGGCAGGGCGGTAGATGTGGATGCCGAAGGGAGACTGGTGGTGGACACGGGGTCGGGCATGGTCGCCCTGTCATCGGGGGAAGTGTCCATCGGCTACCCTTGCGACGAGGTGGGAGACTGGCGATGAACGATGACATCTGCGACGTTCCGGGGTTCCGGGTGGGCCACTGGACTGATCCCCGAGCCCTCACCGGATGCACCGTGGTGCTGGCCGATGAGCCGGCGGTGGTGGGGGCGGATGTGCGGGGCGCGGCTCCTGGTACCCGCGAGACCGACCTGGCTCGGCCGGGGAACCTGGTGCAGCGCGCGGACGCGGTCCTGTTGAGCGGAGGGAGTGCCTTCGGCCTGGACGCCGCGTGCGGCGTGGTTCGCTACTTAGAAGAGCAGGGAAGGGGCTTCGATACCGGCGTTGCCCGGGTACCCATCGTGTTGTGCGCGGTGATATTCGATCTGGCGGTGGGAGATCCCCGAGTACGCCCTGACGCGACATCGGGGTACCGTGCCTGCCTGGAAGCCCGGACGGGGCCCGTGATGATGGGGAACGTGGGGGCAGGTAGCGGGGCTACGGTGGGCAAATGGGCGGGGCAGCAGTGGTGCATGAAGGGTGGCCTGGGTTCGGCTTCCGCGACGTTATCCTCCGGGGCTCGTGTGGGCGCGCTGGTGGTGGTCAACAGCATCGGCGACGTGTACGACCCCGAGGATGGCACGCGCCTGGCGGGAGCGCGCAGCTCCGCGGTCGAGAGGCCAAACCCTTGGGGCTCCACCACCATCGGGGTGGTGGCGACTGATGCTTCGCTGGATCAGGTGCAAGCCTGGCGGCTGGCGGCAGTGGCCCATGATGGCATCGCGCTGGCGGTGCGTCCCGCCCACACCATGTACGATGGAGACACCTTATTCACCCTGGCTCGGGGTACCGTTGAAGTGGGCGACTTCAACGAGCTGTGCTGGGCGGCGGTGTCCGTGGTGGCTCGTGCCATCACCAAAGCCATCAAGAGCGCGCGTTCGGTCGACGGCATTCCCGCCTGGTCTGACCAGCCCCGGGAGGTGAATTGAGCTTGCTGCTGGCAGTGGATGTGGGTAATACCAACATCGTTTTGGGTGCCTACCAGGGAGAGCGGCTGGAGTTTCACTGGCGCCTGTCCGCGAATACCGAGCGCACCAGAGATGAGTTCGGGATCCTGTTCCATCAGCTGTTCCTTTGCCACGGCCGTTCGCTCACCGAGGTGAATGCGGTGGTCATCGCCTCCGTGGTTCCGTCATTGACGCCCAACGTGGAGGGCGCCTGTCGCCATTACCTGGGCGTTGAACCACTGGTGGTCGATGAGAGCGTGGATACCGGGATGGTGATAAAGTATGGGGACCCGCGGGAGGTAGGACCGGACCGCATAGTCAATGCCTTAGCGGCGCGGGCAAAATACGGAGTGCCGTGCGTGGTGGTGGATTTCGGCACCGCCACCACCTTTGACGTGGTTGATCGGCATGGGGCATACCTGGGCGGAGCGATTGCCCCCGGAATCGGTATCTCGGTTGAGGCGCTCTTTCGACGCGCGGCTCGACTGAGCAAGGTTCCCTTGGTCCGCCCGCCGCGAGCCATCGGGGACAACACCGCTCGGAGTTTGCAGTCAGGGATCATCTTCGGATTCGCGGGCCAGGTGGACGAGCTGGTGAGGAGGATTGCGCGAGAACTGGGAGAGAAACCCCGCGTCATAGCCACCGGCGGTTTCGCGGAGCTCATCGCGCCGGAATGCGCCACCGTCGATGCCGTGGATCCCTTGCTGACCCTGGAAGGCCTCAGGTTGGTACATGCCCGTCACCGGTCCGGTGGGAGAGGCGATCTGGGATAGTGCGGCACCGTGCGCGCGCACGGGGCACGCCTCGGTAGCAGTGATGCGGGGTGAGTCCAGATAGCAGCTGTACTAAGGGGGTTGGGTGCAATGGAAGGTTATGCCGGCAAGCTCCTGCACGTTGACCTGACTGCCCGGCGGTGGTGGGTGCAGGATCTGGAAGCCTCTTTGGCTCGCGACTTCATCGGTGGTCGGGGTCTGGCTGCCCGACTGTTGTTCGAGCAGATCCCACCAGGCTGCGATCCCCTGGGTGCACAAAACGTCTTCATGGTAGCCACCGGTCCCATGGCCGGCTCGAGGATCCCCGGGAGCACGCGCCACATAACTGCCTGCAAGTCCCCCCTCACCGGCGGGTGGGGGGAAGCCAACGCTGCTGGTAGGTTCGGCCCCATGTTGAAAGCCGCGGGGTATGATGCGGTACTGGTCCACGGCCGCGCCGAACAGCCGGTGTACCTGTGGATCCACGATGGGGAAGTGGAGATTCGCCCGGCCGGTGAGATCTGGGGGAAGTTCGTGGCCGACGCGCGCGACGAAATGCTGCGCCAAACCCATCCCGGGGCCGAGGTGGCGGTCATCGGTCCCGCTGGCGAGAATCTGGTGAGGTTTGCTTGCGTGATCAGCGAGAACAACCGGGCGGCGGGACGGTGCGGCACCGGCGCGGTGATGGGCTCCAAGAACCTGAAGGGGATCTGTGTGTACGGCACGGGACGCTACCGGGCGGCAGACCCCGAGGGGCTGGCACAGCTGCGCCGGGAGGCGGTGGCCACTCTGGTACGGGCCCCTTCCACGCGGACTTTCCGGGAGTACGGGACGGCGGCGGGAGTGGCTCCCCACAACGCCCTGGGGATGTTCCCCGCTTTCAACTTCCGGAAAGGTTATTCACCCCAGATCGACGCGGTGACCGGAGAGAGCATGACCCGGGAGATCCTCACCGGCCGCGAGACCTGTGACGGATGTCCCGTGGGCTGCCGCCGAGTGGTTGCCCTGGGTCCACCGTGGGACGTGGATCCCCGGTACGGAGGCCCGGAGTTCGAGACCATCGGTGCCCTGGGTACCTGCGTGGGCGTCTACGACCTGAAGGCCATCGCCAGGGCCAATCAGCTATGCAACCAGTACGGGGTGGACACCATCAACACCGGTCTCAGCATTGCCTGGGCCATGGAGTGTTTCGAACGAGGGTTGCTGAACCGCCAGGATACCGGTGGGAGGGAGCTGCGGTGGGGCGATGCGGAGGTGGTATTCTCCCTCATCGTGGATATTGCCCTCAATCGTGGGCTGGGGTCATTGCTGGGCCGGGGCCTGCGGGAAGCTGCCCGGGAGGTGGGCGGCGGTAGTGAGGCCTTCGCCCTGCAGGTCAAGAACCAGTCGTTCCCCGTGCATATGCCCCGCGGCAAGGTGGCACAGGGGTTGTCTTACGCCACCTCCAACCGGGGGGCGTGTCATACTCAGGGAATGCACGACACCACGGTGGAAAAGGGGAACATCATGCCGGAAATCGGCATAGATGAGCGCTTCCGCGGCCTTGACCGGCGCGAAAAGCGGCTGAAGCCGGAGCTGGTGTTCCTGGCCCAGAACTACCGAGCGTTTCAGGACAGCCTCATTGCCTGCCGCTTCACCTGCTGGGATTACGGTCCGCTGCCACCCAGCTTCCTGGCCCGGGCCCTGGAGGCCATGACTGGCATGGACTGGGACCCCGCTTCTCTCATGCAAACGGGCGAGCGGATCTTCAACTTGTGCCGGCTTTTCAACGTGCGAGAAGGCATGGGTCGGTCGGACGACGTGCTTCCCGCCCGGGTGGCGGAATCGCTCCCCGAGGGAGCGACCAGGGGGTCGGTGATCACTCCAGAACAGCTGCAGGCGATGCTGGAACAGTACTACCGGCTGCGTGGTTGGGATATCTACGGAGTGCCCACCACCGAGAAGCTTGAAGAGCTGGGGCTGGATGCCCTCTGGGCGCCGGGTAGGTGAACGGCGCGACCCGAGGGAAGGGGTGCGAATGCAGGCAACTGTCCTGGTGCTGGGCGCGGGGCGAATGGGGGCGGTGGCCGCGCGAGAGCTGGCACGGTTGCCGGAGGTGGCCCGCGTCCTGGTGGCAGACGCCAAGAGCGAGACCTGCCGGGCAGCAGCGAGGGCGGTGGGAGAGAAGGCTCAGCCCATCCCCCTGCCCGCGGCGTTCCTGGATGGGTCCCTGCCGGAGGTGGCATCGGGCGTGGACGCCGTGGTCAGCTGTCTACCTCATGGGGCGAGCTGGCAAGCTTTCCGCGCGGCAGCTGCGGGCGGCTGGCGGTTGGTGGATCTTGCCTGCGACCGGCCGAGGGAACGACTCGGTTTGCAGGAGCGCGCCGTGCGATCTGGGGCAGTTCTGGTGGCTGGCATGGGGCTCGCCCCGGGCTTGAGTAATGTGTTGGTGGGGCGGGGTTGCCGGGTGGTTCCGCGGCCCCGGGAGGCGGTGATCCGGGTGGGCGGAATACCGCGGCAGCCGCGCCCGCCTTTGGGGTACCACATCGTGTTCTGCCTAGAAAGCGTGCTGGAGGCGTGCGTGCGTCCCGCGTGGGTGATCCGGGATGGGCAGCTGAGGCGGGTGGAGGCACTCTCTGATGTAGAGGAGATCGAGTATCCTCAGCCTCTGGGACGCTGTGAATGCTTCATCACCGACGGACTCGGTACCCTACCCTTCACACTTGGCCATCGCGGTCTATGGCGTATGGAGGAGAAGACGGTGAGGTACAGGGGTTACCGGGAGCGAATGGCTTTTCTGCGGGAAGCCGGATTCCTGGGGCAGGACGAGGTGGAAGTGGACGGAGTGCGGGTGCGCCCGCGGGCGGTCACCGAGAGATTGCTGGAGCCCCGGCTCAGGGGTGACGACGAAGACCTGGTGGTGCTGGAGGTAATGGTCAGCGGGGATGGGGCCGAAGACAAGCCGCGAGCGCGGTACTTCCTCCTGGACGAGTACGATGCCCGCACGTGCACCACGGCGATGGCCAGGACCACGGTTTACCCTGCCGTGGAGGTGGTGCGCTGGATCTTGGCCGGAGAACTCACCGAGCCGGGGGTATGGACACCGGAACGGCTGATTGGGGAAAACCCGGAACGCTTCCAGCGGCTGGTACGCGCTCTGGAGGAACGGGGGATCGAGATCCACATCCAGGAGCCGACCGTGCCCTGGCCTGCGGGGGTATTTTGACGCCCCGCCGGCTGTGTCGGCTTCGCCACCCGGGCCGGTGAAGCTTTCCAGCGGCAGGACCGATGCTGAAGGCCGCGAATAGCTGGGGAGGCGTGATGCTCGAATGAACATAACGCGCTCCCGGCAATTGGAGTTGCTGGCGCTGCTTTTCGTCTTGGTGGTACTGGGGGCCGCGTGCCGGACGCAGGACGAGGTGTTGCTGGCCACCACCACCAGCGTGCACGATGCCGGCCTGCTGGACGAGCTTTTGCCCCGGTTCGAGGCCCGCACCGGCTACCGCGTGAAGCCCCTGGTGGTGGGCAGTGGTCAGGCGTTGGCACTGGCCGCTCGCGGGGAGGTAGACGTGGTCATTACTCATAGTCCCCAAGACGAGCGGCGGCTGTTAGAAGAGGGCGTGGTGGTGGAGAGACATTTGGTCATGTACAACCACTTCGTGCTGTTGGGCCCGCCGGAAGACCCGGCGGGAGTCCGCGGACTTTCCGACCCCAGGGAGGCATTTCGCAGGATTGCGGCGGCGGGAGCGATCTTCCTCTCCCGGGGCGATTCCTCCGGGACTCACGTGAAGGAGATGGAACTGTGGAAGGCGGCGGGGGTGAGCCCGGCAGGAGCCTGGTACCAGGAGAGCGGAACCGGTATGGGGGAAACTCTGCGCATAGCCTCTGAGAAGGGCGCGTACACCCTCGCCGACTGGGGTACTTTCCTCGCCCTTCGCCACCAGCTGCGACTGGAGCCGTTCGTCCGTGGCGGGAGCATGCTGGTGAATCCGTACCACGTGATGGCAGTGAATGGCGCGCGGTTTTCCCGAGTCAATGCAGAAGGGGCGGCTGCCCTGGTGCAGTTTCTGCTTTCGGAACAGGCCCAGGCGGTGATCGCGCGGTTCGGCACCCGGCAGTACGGCGAGCCGCTGTTCATTCCCGCCGCCGGGCTCACGGAAGAGGAACTTTCCGGCGGTGGTCGGTAGTGCGGATCCTGGTGCAGGGTTGCCGCCAGGCCTTATCCTTGCTGCTGGCGGGGGACCCGGAGATCTGGGAGATCACCTGCCGGACGGTGGCGGTATCAGGCAGCGCCACCGCACTGAGCGTGCTGGTGGGCCTGCCCCTCGGCTTCATGCTCGCCATGCGGCCCTTTCGGGCGCGGCCGCTGGTAGTCAGCTGGGCCAACGCGGGGATGGGCCTGCCTCCGGTGGTGGTTGGGCTGTGGGTGAGTTTGATGCTGTGGCGGTATGGTCCTCTGGGGCGTCTGGGGCTGCTGTATACGCCCGTGGCCATGGTGCTGGCCCAGGCGGTGATCGCTACCCCCCTGGTCGCTGCCCTCTCCATGGCCGGGCTGCAACAGCTGGGGGAGAGGGTCAAGCTGCAGATCATGGCCCTGGGTGCCTCGCCAGTGCAGGCAGTCTGGTTGATGGTGCGCGAAGCGCGCTACTCCCTGCTGGCCGCGGTCATGGCCGGATTCGGAGCGGTGGTATCGGAGGTAGGGGCATCGATGATGGTGGGGGGCAACATCAGGGGCCACACCCGCGTGCTCACCACCGCCACCGTGCTGGAGGTATCCAAAGGAAACTTCGAGGTGGCCATTGCCCTCAGCTTCATCCTGCTGGTGCTAGCATGGGGCATCACTTTCCTTCTCACCGTGCTCCAGCAACGTAACTACCGGAGATGATGTTGCGTGGGGGACGTGTTGCAGGCCAGAGATCTGGAGATCCGGCACGGCACCTGGAAGCTCAGCGTGCCCCTTCTTTCCGTGCGGCGGGGGGAGGTTCTGGCGGTCCTCGGCCCCAATGGGGCGGGAAAGACCAGCTTGCTCATGGTGCTGGCTGGTCTACGCCAACCGGCGGCGGGTACCGTGCTGTTCGACGGAGTTCCGTTGGGCGGGGGCAGGCATCTGCTGGAGCAACGGCGCCGCATGGCTCTGGTGTTGCAGGACGGCTGTTTGCTGCAGGGGACCGTTTTGCACAATGTGGTCCTTCCCCTGCGGCTGAGAGGTGTGCCCTGGCGGGAAGCACGGGAACGGGCCCGGCGTTGGCTGGATCGGGTGGGCGCCCTCCATCTGGAGCAGCGGGCCGCGGGGGGGCTGTCGCGCGGAGAGGTGCAGAGGGTGATCCTGGCGCGCGCCCTGGTATCCGAGCCCGAGCTCCTGCTGCTGGATGAGCCTTTTTCGGGCCTGGACCGTCCCATCAGGCAGGAGCTGCTGCGCAGCTTGCGCGCTCTGCTGGAGCTCACCGGCATCACCTGCATATTCGTCACTCACGATTTTGCCGAGGTGCCCATGTTGGCCGACCGCGTGGTTTGTCTCCTCGATGGCAGAGTGGCTGACGAAGGATCCCCCTGGCGCGTCCTCCGCCGGCCTCGGAACCCGGCGCTGGCCCAGTTCCTGGGAATTGAGAATGTATGGCCGGTGGTCCGCTGGGAGCGGACAAACCACCGCGCGGGGCGGGTGTGGCTCGAGGGGATGAAGCAAGCCCTGAAGGTGCAGGGCGAACTACCCAGATGGCCCACCCACGCCTGTCTGCCGGCGGACGAGGTGGAGCTGAGCCCTGACCCCGGGCGCGACCGGGTGGCGTCTGCCAACTGGCTGCCCGGTCGAGTGACCGGCGTGTACCCGGCGGGCGAGGGCTTCTGCGTGGAGGTGTCCTGTGGTATCCGAGTCTTGGGAAGGGTCGGACGGAGGGCGGTGGCCAACGGTTCCTGTCGCGAGGGTGCCGAGGTGTGGGTACATCTGCCCGCGGACGCGTTGGTCCTGGTCGGTGACACGGAGGGCAGCGGCGGGGCGAGGACCAGAGCACCCTAGCACCTGTTGCTGAAGTCTCCAAGCCCGCCCGCTGGATTGGCGATTTCCAGCTTTCTTTGCGGATGTTGGCGTGGATGCGGGCAGGAAATCATTCAAGCCTGAAGAAGCCATCTGTCATGCGACGAGCAGTTAGCAATCGGCACCGAGGTGAAGTTGTCTTGGCAGCACTTCAAGAAGCAAGACGATCTCTTAGGCCGGAGGATCTATTTTGTTTATTTCCCGTCGGTGACCCACAGATTTCTCCCGATGGTACGCAAGTGGCCTTCGTGCGAGTGGAAACCGACCTGGCCGAGGACAAGGTACGTATGGGCATCTGGCTGGTGCCCACCCAAGGCGGTACGCCGAGACGGTTGACTGCCGGGCGGGCCCGTGACCGTCACCCGCGGTGGTCCCCTTCCGGTGATGTGATTGCTTTCGTGTCCGATAGGTCGGGGCAGGACCAGATTTGGTTGATAAGGCCCGACGGAGGTGAGGCCCAGAGAATAGCCACCAAGCAGGTGCCAATCAGCGCCCCCGTGTGGTCTCCCGACGGCAAGCGGATCGCCTTCGTGGCCGCGGTGGACGACGAGAAGGATCAGTCCCATTATCCAGGGGCTCCCCCGGCGCGTCGCCCAGAGGACCGAAGGACACCCCGCGGGGAGGGCCGGCCCGGAGACGGTGTCAGGGTGGTCACCGCCCTGCACCACAAGCTGGATGGCATGGGGTTCTTCGACGACAAATTCCGCCAGATACTGGTGGTCGACGCCAGGCCCACGGATCCGGGAGAGGAAGCGAGGGCGGTATTGATAACCTCCGGACGGTACAGTCACGATGCACCGGCCTGGTCCCCGGACGGGCGCAGGATTGCCTGCACCGCCTATCGGGATGAACCGGGGGAGGATCCCGTCTGGGTCCAGCACCTGTGGGTGGTGGATTTGGAAACCAAGGAAATTACCAGGGTGCTGGAGGGCCCCAACCCAACCTACCGGCCGGCCTGGTCGCCGGACGGCAGCTGCATAGCCTTCCTGGGTACCGATCACCCCTTCGATTGGCTTTCGAGCAATCTCAACCTCTTCGTAGTCTCAGTGGAGGATGGCAGACTGCCGGTGAGCTGGGATTCGGTCGTCAATCTGACTGCGTCTTTGGACCGTAACGTGGGAGCGGCAGCACCTTCCGAGGTGCGCCACGTGGGAGAAGGCTGGTGGTCGCCGCCCCTGTGGTCGGCGGACGGACGTTACGTCTATTTCACCGCCATCGATCGCGGCGCAAGCCACGTGTGGCGGGTAGCTGCCGACGGCAGTGCGCCACCCGAGCGGCTGACGCCCGGCTCCCGGCGGGCCATATCCAGTCCGTCGGTCTCACGCGACGGTACCCTTGTCTACGTGTCCGCGGAGCCCACGCGTCCGGATGAGATCTTCGCGCTGTTTCCCGATGGCAGGGAGCGGCAGCTTACCTGTATCAACCGATCGTTGGTGGTCGACTGGCCCTTGAGGGAACCAGCGCGTCTTGTCTATGAAGCTCCCGATGGGTGGGAAATCGAGGGTTGGTTCCTGCCCCCAGCGAGCCCCGACGCAGAAGGCCCGTACCCAACCGTGCTATTCATCCACGGTGGACCCAGCGGGATGTACGGTTACGGGTTCAGCTTCATGTTCCAGCTCTTTGCCAGTCATGGTTTTTGCGTGCTATACGTCAATCCCCGCGGTAGCCATGGCTACGGGGACCGATTCGCGTCCGCGGTGGTAGGTGATTGGGGAGGAAGAGATTACCAGGACCTCATGGCGGCCGTTGACAGGCTGGTGGAGATGAAGGTGGCGGATCCCCAGCGATTGGGGGTGACGGGGTGGAGTTACGGAGGCTTCATGACCACCTGGATCATAGGGCACACCGACCGGTTCCGCGCTGCCGCTGCCGGTGCGTGTGTTTCCGACCAGATCAGCATGTTCGGCACCAGTGACGTGGGACACAGTTTCACGGAATTCTCCCTGCAGGCCCGTCCGTGGGAAAACCCGGAACGCCTGCTTGCCCATTCACCGGTATGTTTCCTCCAGGGTGTCAGGACGCCGGTGTTGCTCCTGCACGGGGAGTCTGACCTTCGTTGCCCGGTGGGGCAGTCGGAGGAAGTGTTCACCGCTCTCAAGCGACAGGGATGCGAGTGCGTCATGGTGCGTTATCCGGGTGCCTCGCACGGCCTGAGCAAACCGAGCCACGTGGTGGATCGCTTGACGAGACTGCTGCACTGGTTCCAGCATTACCTGATGCGGGAGCCTTCCGACGCGCAATAGATACCGTGCTCGAGGCTGAAAGGAGGCAGATGGAGTTTGGACCTGGACCGAGTAATCGTCGAAGTGCCCGAATACGACCGTTTCCTGACCGTAGACGAGATGGATGCCAGTACTCGGCGTCTGGCCGAGCAGCATCCGGAAGTGGTCTCGCTGCGGGAGGTGGGTCGCTCCCGCAAGGGTCACCCGATACTGTGCCTGCGCGTGGGGGAGGGCAGGTATCGGGCCCTTCTGTTCGGATGTCCCCACCCCAACGAACCGATTGGCGCCATGATGCTCGAGTACCTGTCATGGCGGCTGGCGGAAGACCGCGACCTGCGGGACGGCATGGATTACACCTGGTACTTGATCAAATGCATCGATCCCGACGGCACCCGCCTGAACGAGGGTTGGTTCGGAGGACCTTTCACTCTTCATAACTATGCCCGCCATTACTACCGACCGCCCTTGTTCCAGCAGGTGGAGTGGACTTTCCCCATCACGTATAAGAAGCTCAACTGGCGCGATCCCATGCCGGAGACTCGGGCCCTGATGCGGGTGATGGAGGAGGTCAGACCCCACTTCATCTTCTCCCTGCACAATGCAGGCTTCGGTGGGGTTTACTACTACCTTTCGGATCCCGCTCCTGAGATCTACCCATTGCTGCAGGGCCTGGCCCGGGGGCACGGACTTCCCCTGCAGCTGGGGGAACCGGAAATGCCTTACGCCCAGAAACTGGCGGAAGCAATCTACCGCATGCCCTCCACCAGAGACACGTATGAGTATCTCGAGCGATATTCCGAAAGAGATCCCACCGAGGTGATCACCGCTGGGACTTCCAGCGTGGATTACGCAAAGCGCCTGGCTGATACCTTCGCTCTGGTGTGCGAGCTGCCGTATTTTTACGATCCGCGGATCGATGATCAGTCGCCCGGTACCATGAGGCGATCTGATGCGGTGCTCCGGTCGGTGGAACTGGCCGCCAAGTTCTTCTGCCGCCTGAGGGAGCACTACGACCAGGTGCGGGACATGGTGCGGGAGGACAATCCCTTCAGGGTTAGCCTGGAACATCAGTTTCAGCAAGTACCGCACTGGTTGGAAGCCATGCGCCGCTGGGCACTTGAGGCTCCCGAGCTTCAGCGCACGGCCACGGTAGCGGAAGAATTCGACAATCTCCTGCTCACCAGGTTTGGCCACCTGCTGGCCCGCGGGCTTTATGCCCGCATGCTGGAGATGGAACTGGAGGATCGGACCGATGATGGAGGGTTGAAGCTGCGCTTTCGGCAGGCGCTGGACGAGCTGTTGCGGGAGGCGGAAACCTTGGAGGGTGAGCTCAACTACACCGTGATACCCATCAAGAAGCTGGTGACGGTCCAGCTGGCCAGCGCGCTATATGTGGCGCGGTACGTGGCGGAGTGGGGTGCGCGTACCGCCTGACCTGTATCCGCAGGCACCGGGGGGCGTGATGCTGCCTACGTGGTCAGGGCAGCAGCACGCCGCCGCGCGAGGAGGGGGTGGTGGTCGGATCCTGTGGGCAATACGGGCAACGTGAGATCATGGCTGTGAATGCTTGAGGGGGGAACGTAAATGAGTACGAAGGTTGCGGGGAAGTGGCTGGCTCTGGTTCTGGCAATGGTCATGGTGCTACTAGCGGGTTGCGCCAGGAAGACGGAGGAGGCCAAGCCGACGGAGCCCGAGATCGTCAAGGGAGGCACGCTGCGCATCACGTACTCCAGCGACCCCACGTCGCTGGACGTGCACCTTACGCCTTCCGTCGGGCTGGTTCATTCGCTGATCTATGACACCTTGGTGGTATTCGGCCCCGACCGGCAGTACCACGGGCATTTGGCAGAATCCTGGGAGGTTGGTGCCGGAGGGCGGGAGATCACCTTTTACCTGAGGAAGGGCGTGACCTTCCACGACGGTACCGAGTTCGATGCCGAGGCGGTGAAGTTCAACTTCGACCGACTGGCAAACCCCGACCTGGCGTCACCGGGTGCGACCTGGTTAGGCCCGTACGAGCGCACGGAGGTCATCGACAAGTACACGGTTAAGGTCATCTTCAAGGAACCTTACTCGCCCTTCTTGTACTCGTTGTCCACCGAGTTCCTTGCCATTCAGTCGCCGGCTGCCATCCAGAAATACGGCGACGATTACGGGCAGAAAGCCGCGGTGGGTACCGGGCCCTTCATGTTTGAAGCCTGGGAGGCGGGGGACCGCATCACCCTGGTGCGAAATCCCAATTACAAGTGGCCGCCCTTCTGGTATGAGAACAAAGGTCCGGCTTACTTTGAGAAAGTGATCTTCTACAACATGCCCGATGAGATGACCAGGCTGCTGGCACTAGAGAACGCTGAAATAGACATCGTCGGCATACCGACCCACGCGGTGGAAGACATGAAGGCCAAGCCCAATGTGGAAGTGTACGAGGCGGAGACTTCCAGCGTGGTGTACCTGGGGATCAACAGCAGCAAAGCACCCTGGTCGGATGCCCGCCTGCGGCAGGCGGTGGCACACATCGTGGATCGGGAAGAGATCGTCAACGTTGCTCTGAACGGCATGGGCGTGCCCAATCCCACGCCCATCTCCACGGCGGTGTTCGGTTACGAGCCCAGCCTCATAGAGGAGGTCGTGTATCCGCGGGACATCGAGCGGGCCAAGACGTTGCTGGCCGAAGCCGGCTACCGGGACACCGACGGCGACGGGTGGGTTGATAAGGACGGAAAACCGCTGGTCCTGGAAATAATGACCTACAACTCCGACCCTTACCCGCGGCTGGCCGAGGTGGTCCGCGAGCAGATCATCAAGGCCGGCATAAAGGTCAAGATCAAGACACTGGAATCTGCCACTCTTCTTGCGGCAACGCCCAAAGGGGAGCACGATGCCATCCTGATTGCGTACGGGTGGTCTGATCCGGACATCCTGTACTACTTCTTCCACAGCTCCCGGTTGGATCGGACCAATCGCGTGCACTACGTCAACCCGCAAGTTGACCAGTTGCTGGAGAAGGCTCGAACCGTTGTCGATGCCGACGAGCGGTTCGCAATCTACCGGCAGATCCAGAGCATCATCATCAGGGATGCGCCGTGGATACCGCTGTACACCCCCATAGCGTGCACCGGAGTACGGGCGGAAGTGAAAGGGTTCAAGCTGGGACCGAGAGGCGCGTACTGGCTGCACGACGCATACAAGGAGGTACCTGCCACCAAGTAGACCGGGTGGAGAGGAGCGGAGGGCGGGGGGTGTGCCCCCGCCCTCCTGAGGGGGTTGGCCGTGCGTACTTACATAGCTCGCAGAGCATTGATGCTGTTTCCCGTGCTGGTGGGAGTCTCGGTTGCTACTTTCCTCATGATTCACATAGCGCCGGGTGATCCGGTGGACCTCATGATGCCGGATTACGGCACCGCGGAGGACGTTGCGCGCATTCGGGCGCGCCTGGGACTCGATCAGCCCCTGCACATCCAATACTTCCGTTACGCGGCCAACGTACTGCGCCTGGACTTCGGTCGGTCAATACGCACCAACCGCCTGGTTAAGAATGAGATTCTATCCAGATGGCCGATGACGATAGAGCTCACGGTAGCGTCGCTGCTGGTGGCGGTGGGACTGGGAATCCCTCTCGGGGTGTTATCGGCGGTCAAGCAGAACTCGGTACTGGACTACACGTGCATGGTGGGTGCCCTGATCTGGGTGTGCATGCCTAGCTTCTTCTTCGCCCTGTTGCTTCAGCTGATCTTTGCCATGTCTCTGAAGCTTTTCCCGGTCTTTGGGAGAGCTGGCCCTCCGTGGACCTGGGAAGGGTTCCTCTCCCTGGTGCTCCCGGCGGTGTCGCTGGGGGCTCGCAGCGCGGCGATTCTCGCCCGGCTCAGCCGGTCGAGCACCCTGGAGGTGCTGCGTCAGGATTACATACGGACGGCACGGGCCAAGGGGTTGGCGGAGCGGGTGGTTGTGTACAAGCACGCCCTCAAGAACGCGGTGATCCCGGTGGCCACGGTGGTGGGTCTGCAGTTTGGAGGACTCCTCGGGGGAGCCTTCATCACCGAGACTATATTCGCGCGTCCAGGCGTGGGCCGGTTCGCCGTCCTGGCCATCTTCAACAGAGATATCCCGGTCATCCAGGCCATAGCCCTCATGATGGCGGTGATATTCGTCATGTGCAACCTGGCGGTGGACCTGCTTTACGCCTACCTGGACCCGCGCATTCGTTATGATTGAAGGAAGGGGAGCCACTTGACGGCACGGGACAGTCGCGCGTCATACGCCGAAGCTGAAATGGCACCCAGCGTCTTCAGTGTGCGAGGTGTATGGATGCAACTGCGCCGCAACCGCGGTGCGGTAGCAGGGATGGTGGTCGTCCTATTCTTCCTGCTGATGGCAATCCTGGCTCCCTACATCTGCCCCCACGATCCGTTGCAAGTTGACTACTCCCGAATACTAGCGCCTCCTTCCCTACGGCATCCCATGGGAACCGATTGGCTCGGTCGAGACGTCCTGAGTCGCATAATCGCCGGTTCTCGTCTGTCCCTTTCGGTGGGCTTCATCGCTGTGGGCATCGGACTGACCGGAGGAACTGTGCTGGGTTTGTTGGCCGCCTTCTACCCGCGCCTGGACAACCTGATCATGAGGTTCATAGACATCCTGCTGGCGTTCCCCGGCTTACTCCTTTCCATCACCATAGTGGCTACCCTTGGCCCGGGATTGCAGAACGTCATGATTGCCGTTGGGATCGGAGGGATCCCCGGCTACGCACGCGTCGTGCGCGGTGCGACCCTGTCGGTGAAGGAGAACGAATACGTACAGGCCGCGCGCGCTCTGGGAAGCAGCGATGTGAGGATCCTGGTACATCACGTGATGCCAAACATCATGGCCCCCCTGATCGTAATGATCACTTTTGGTCTAGCCAGCTGCGTCTTGTCCGCAGCCGCCCTGAGCTTCCTCGGCCTCGGTGCCCAGCCCCCGCAGCCGGAATGGGGCATGCTCATCAACGAGGGAAGGCGATACATGCTTAAGGCGCCCTGGCTTGTCCTGGGACCGGGGGCTGTCATCACCATGGTCATCCTGGGCTTCAACCTCTTCGGGGACGGCCTCCGGGATGCTCTTGACCCGCGGCTGAGGCAGTGATCCCTCCACGAGGAGCGCTGATGCCCTGGTTAGGCTTCGCTCCTTTCCGGCTTCCCGGGCGGCGATTCCGGGCCGGACGTGCCGAGCTGCTGGTCTTGGTCACGTTGGTGATTTGGTCTCCGCCTGCGCCGGCAGCCAGGACCGGAAGCACCACATCGCTGAAACAGCAGGGCACCAGTACCGCGACGGTGGCGACCAGAGCGAGACCGAGGATGTGTACGGACCACTTCCAGGTGCTGTACGACGTGAGGTAGGTCACTGAGGCCATGCTGCTCACCAGCACGTGGGCGGAATGCGGCAGATAGGTCGGCTTCCCCGTGCGCGCAATCCACAGGATTCCGCTCCCGGCCCCCAACCCCGCGGCCAGGACCGAGAGGTGCCAGTGCTCCATCAGGCACAGATGCAGCTCGGGAGCGAGCCCCAGCGCTTGGGCCCCCGCGAAGGGCAGCAGGGCGTCGCTCACCGTGCACACGCCTATGCCGGCTAACAGGCCCACCACCCACGCACCCACCGGGCTGGGTCGGTACCGGAAGTACACGGCGCTGGTCGCGGCCGAGCTGAACAGCATGTGCAGCGGATGCAACACGTGGAACAGCCGGGAAAGCAGTGCCCCGAAAGTGGCAATACCCACGGGGACCGTGAGCCGGGCCACGGCAATCAATGCCAGTCCACAGATTGCACTTGTCGCCGTGTACGGGAGATGGCGGACCAGCTCCCTGCCCGCTCGACTGAGCAGCCTGGCCAAGTGACCACCAACCTCCGCGTGTTATTTTGCCCATTTCAGATGCCCAGCTGCTCCGGCCGTCGAAAAGATGGCGCCGCGGGGAGCCGCGGCGCTATTTACGCACATGTCTCGTTCAATGGAGGGACATCCGCAGCAGATGCAGCGCGTTTTCTCCCAGCACCTGGCGCCGTTGTGTGGGCAGTAACGCCAGTTGATGGACTGCCCTCAGGGCGCCGGCCATGCTGCCTATCTGATGCGGGTAGTCGCTGCCGAACAGCAGCCGTTGCGAGCCGCAGAAATCCAGGGCCAGCCGAAGGGCTTCCGGGGCGAAATTGACCGTATCGTAGTAGAGCTGGGCCAGCAACGAGGAGGGCATGGTCCGTGACTTGGGGTACAGCTCGCCGTACGCCCGCCAGCCCCTGTCCAGACGTTCCGCCAGGTAAGGTATGGTGCCTCCCAGGTGGGCCACGATGAGCCGCAGGTTCGCAGGCCAGCTGCCGCTGAACAGGAGACGTACCACCGCCAGCGTGGTGTCGAAGGGAAATCCCAGCAGAGGGACCAGCCGGTGCACCTCGTAAGGTGCGGGGTCAGGTGGGGTGGCGGGATGCAGGAAAACGGGCATCTTAAGACGAGCTGCCTCCTGGAGTACTCCTGCGATATCGGGGTGATCCGGGTAGTTGCCGTTGATGTTGGAGAAGAGCATAACACCCGCTAATCCCTCTTTGGCCGCCCAGCGCAGCTCGTCGGCCGCTGCATTGGGATCCTGCCAGGGAATGGCCGCCAACGCCGCGAACCGGTCGGGGAATTTCCGACACAGCTCCAGGAAGCAACTATTCACCAGGCGAGCCAGGTCACGGCCGCGTTGGGCCTCCTCGATGTGTACCCCGGGGGTGGTGAGGCTGAGGACGTGGAGGTCCACGCCCTCCCGATCCATTTCCTGTAGCCTCACCTCCGGGTCCCAGTGGGCGGGGACCACCACGTTGTAGTCGCCTGCGTAATGGATGATGGCCTCGCCGCCTTGGCTCCACTGGGCGCTGACGGCACCGCGCCCGGAAGCCAGCTCGTGGAGGTACTCCTGGGGGTAGAAGTGGCAGTGTATGTCCACTACCCGGGGTCGCTGCATGCTCCTCACTCCGAGCTGCGCGGGAGACCGCCGGCGATGGCCTGGCGAAAGCGGTCCAGCTGGTCGGGCGGAATGCCGTAGTCGTGTTCGGGGCCCGGGAAGATGCCCTGGCGCACCTCTTCGGCGTACTGCCGGAGCATCGCCACCACCTCGCGGGCCAGGTGCCCATATCGCTTGACGAACTTGGGCTGAAACACCTCATACAGTCCCAGCAAATCGTACACTATCAGCAGCTGCCCGTCACAGGGCTTCCCCGCACCAATGCCGTACACCGGGATGGAGAGCCGACGGGTGATCTCGGCGGTGACCGCTCCGGGAACTCCCTCCACCAGCACCGCGAATGCACCGGCCTCCTCCAGCGCTACGGCATCCTCCAGCAACTTGAGGGCCGATTCTGCGTCGCGTCCCTGTGCCCTCCATCCCCCGAACTGGGCCGCCGACTGCGGCGTCAAGCCAATGTGTCCCATCACCAGCATCCCCGCCTCGGCGATGGCTTTGACCTGAGGTGCGACGCGGCGCCCGCCCTCCAGTTTGATGGCGTCGGCACCTGCTTCCTTCACGAAACGTCCGGCGTTCAGCACTGCCTCGCGGATACTGCACTGATACGACATGAAGGGCATATCGCCGATGACGAAGGTGTTGGGGGCTCCCCGGCGCACCGCCCTGGTGAAGATGAGCATCTCCTCCATGGTGACCGGCAGGGTGGTCTCGTAGCCCAGCAGGGTGTTGCCTACTGAGTCCCCCACCAGGATCATGTCCACCCCTGCTTCCTCCTCCAGCCGTGCCAACATGGCATCATACGCGGTGAGGAAGACCACCTTGCGGCCCTCCTTCTTCATCTGCATGAAATCGACCACCGTCTTCTTGGGCATTGCCGACCTCCTCCCTGTTAGCTCACGGTTCCGGTATCGCCAGATCAGCGGGAGCCGCGGGCGAGCACTTGATGCCCCCGCATGTTTCAACCACTATGTCGCGGATTATGCGGGCCATCTTTACCTTTTCGCGAATGACGAAGCGGTGCGTTTCTGGAGCAGCCCAGGGCTTGTAGAAAGTACTCACCGACGGGCCGGGCTCGATTTTGAAGTAGCAGGGGGCGGCGATCCGAGCCAGCTCCGGGCATTCGTACATCCGATTGTGACCGCCGAAGGAGTCAAACAGGATCACGTGTATGTCCATGGGGATCCTCACTGCCTGGCGGAGGGCGGCCAGCTGCGGGAGCGTGAGGTCGGCTACCGGATTGAAGGTATCGGCCCCCAGCTCCTCAAGCAGGCGAGCCCCCGCCGGGTTGGCGTGCCCAGCGAAGATCGACACCTTGAACACCACGTTCTCCGGCAGGTGGACCTCCTGGCGGAGGCGGTTCATCACCGACAGGCATCCTTCATCCCAGACCAGGAAGCCCCGGAAACCGACATCTACGGCCCTCATCACGTCCGCTACGTACTGGCACAACCCATCGGCCCCCCGCAGCCTGAGGCCAGAGAGGGCACCCTCCGGGGTGGCGACCTGTTTGCCGGCATCCCACAGCGGCCTCGGCCCGGGGGTCACGATGACCTCGATGCCGGCGTCCCGCGCCAGGCGCGCAAACTCCCGCAGCTCCTCCGGGACCAAATAGGTAGCACCCATGACCATGGCGATGATCCGGTGGACCGGGATCTGCTGGCGCTCACTCTCTTCCAGCAGCGCCTCCAGGGTGGAAAGCCTCTCCACCCCGGATATCTCCACTCGCCAATGACACCCGTCGGGGAACCGCAGGCTGGAGCTGGGCAGCCGGTAAGCGTCCCGAGCGGGCAAACCCAAGGCCTGCAGTGCGTCTTCCGCCTTCGGCAGCAAGGAAATCCTCCTCCTCTGATGTGGCCTGACACTGACCCTTTCGCAGTGGCGTGGGCAATATCCTACCGGCTGCTCGGTAGCCATTGACCCACGGACAGGGGCGGATTGCCCAAGCCCGCCTTACTTGCTATCATAAGGGATGCGAAGCGACATCGAGCCCGCGCCACGGGGCTTCGCAGGGTGACTGTAGCAGCAGGGCGCTCGGGGGACCAGCTGAGCATAATGGGAGGTGTGAGCATGCCCATCTACGAGTACAAATGTCAGCAGTGCGGCAAGTTTGAAGTTGAGCAACGCATAACCGAACCGCCACTCGCCGTTTGCCCCAAGTGTGGGGGTAAGGAGCTGAAGCGGCTCATCCCCCGTAGCCTGGTGGTGATCTACAAGGGCTCGGGCTTCCACACCACTGACTATCGCAGCAAGGATTTTAAGGAGAAGGCGAAGGCTGAAGAGAAGGAAAGCCAGGGCACCTCGGGAGCGACGGGAGAGTCGGAAGACATCCCGGCCCCGTGAGCTGGGCGCGGTTGCACCCTGGTACGCGTCCACCTGAACCATCAGGTGGACGTTGACATTCAGGGGCTGAGTGGGCAGGGAACGGCAGGAAAGGTAACGAATTGCTGGCCGGTGAGGGGGTGTGGGAGGCGAGGAACCCGGCGGAGCAGGGGGCCCACAGCCCAGCGAGCGGCCGTTGGCTCAGACGTTCCCGAAGGCGCGGAAGGAGCGGGCTGGCCAGGGTGGCGGCGGGTGCGCTCGTTTTCGTGTTGGGAGCCGGCTTCATTGCCGCCTGGACCTGCTGGGAGACACGTCAGGTTCGGTTGCGTTCGGTGGAGGTGCCCCTGCCCGGGCTGCCCCGCGAACTGGACGGGCTGAGGATCCTGCACCTGTCGGATCTGCACGGAAGGTGGGTGGGCAGGTCGCACCGTCGACTGTTCGCGGCACTGTCGGGAACGCGGTTTGACCTGGTGGCGGTCACCGGCGACCTGCTGGACATGCACGCGGGAGGCATGTTGCCGGCCATAGCCTTGATCGAGGGACTGGTCCCGCGCGCCCCCACCTACGTGGTGCCGGGGAACCACGACCGCTCCCGGCCGGAGTTCCGCGAATTGATGGACGCCCTGGTGGCTCTGGGTGCCAAGGTGCTGATCAATCGCGGCGAGGAGCTGAGAGTGGGACCGGCTCGGATCTGGGTCGCTGGACTGGATGATGCCACCTTGGGACTTGACGATCTTGAGGCTGCCCTGAGGGGCAGGCAGGCGCGCTGGTGCCTTCTCCTCAGCCACTGCCCGGCAATTTTCCCTCAGGCTGCGGCCATGGGGGTGCAACTGGTGCTGGCCGGCCACACCCACGGGGGGCAGGTCCGCCTGCCCCTGGTGGGGGCGGTATGGCTCCCTCCTGGAAGCGGGGGGTTCGAAGGGGGTCTGTACTGCCGGGACGGCCACTGGCTGCACGTGACGGTGGGACTGGGTACAACCTTGATTCCAGTCCGGTTGTTGTGCAGACCGGAGCTGGTGCTGCTCGTGCTGCGAAGGCAGGAGCCTGACCGGTGAGTGGTGCACCGGGGGGAGAGGTGGGAGCCAGATGCGGTCGCCAGTGAGCGTCGCGGGATGGGTTGCAGCGCGGCGCCGGTTACGTTGGTTGAGATTGATGCGCCCGGTCTACGGACGGAGGAGGAATGGATGATGTGGTGGGTGAAGGTGCTGCGCCAGTATCTGGCCATAAGGGCTGCTCGAAGTCCCAGCTTCAGCCTGGATGAGCGCCGCCTTTATTTTCTCTGGGATGTCTCGGGCGTGCCCCAGGTGTGGTCGGTGGGGGTGGAGGGGAATGGGTGGCCTCAGCAGCTCACCTTTCACCGCGAGAGGGTAGCTGCGCTGCGACACAGCCCTCGTCGACCCGAGATGCTGTTCACCATGGATCAGGGAGGTAACGAACGGCACCAAATTTATTTGCTGGGAGAAGGCGGACACCCGGAACGGAGGTTGACCTTTGCCGAGGGTGCCATCTGCGTGCCCGGGGATTTCTCTCCGGATGGGGAATGGGTAGCTTTTGCCTGTAACGCTCGCCACGCTGCGTTCTTCGATGTGTACGTGATGCGAGTGTCCGAGACAGCCACCAGTCTGCCCGATCCGGTGTTGCGGGCGGACGGTACCCATTACCCGGTAGCCTGGGCACCCGACGGTAACAAACTGCTGGTGAGTCGGGTGCGTGGCAGCATGAACAATGACCTCCTGCTGCTGGATCTGGGTAGCGGGACTATCGAACTACTCACTCCCCACCAGGGGCTGGCGTCCTACCAGATGCCTGCCTGGAACCATCGGGATGGCTGCGTGTATCTGTTGTCTGACCAAGGACGGGAGTTCCGGGCGCTGTGCCGCCTACGCCCGGGAGAAGGCCTGGAGGTTCTCCACGGCCCGGAGGCGGATGTGGACGGCATGGCCCTGCGTCCCGACGGCAGTCTGCTGGCAGCCACCGTCAATGAGGACGGGTGGTCCCGCTTGATCCTGGTGAGCGTGGAGGGCGAGGTTACCCAGGTGGGCAGTATACCTGATGGAGTCATTACCGAGCTCCAGTGGTCACCTAGCGGGCGCTACCTGGCCTTCGTCCACGAGAGCCCGGTTTGCAACCCGGAGGTGTGGTTGCTGGATAGTGCTGACGGCAGCAGCAGGCGTCTGACTGATAGCTCCCGGTCTGGCCTGGCGCGGGGCGACTTCCTCATGCCGGAGCTGGTGACCTATCCTACCTTCGACGGGCGGCGAATCCCGGCGTGGTACTACCATCCGAAAACATCGGACAGTTGCCCCTGCGTGGTGATGGTACACGGCGGCCCGGAAAGTCAGAAACGGCCCACCTTCGACCCTTTGTTGCAATTTTTCCTGAGGCAGGGTTATGCGGTGTTCGCACCCAACGTTCGCGGCAGTACTGGCTATGGACGCACTTACACCCATCTCGATGACCGGAGGCGGCGGATGGATGCGGTGGCAGACCTGGCGTGGGGTGCCCGGTGGCTGAGGACCCGCCCCGAGATTGACCCACGGCGCATCGCGGTGTATGGGGCCAGTTACGGCGGATTCATGGTACTGGCGGCTTTATGTTACTATCCCGATCTCTGGGCAGCAGGAGTGGATCTGGTGGGTATCGCCAACTTCGTGACCTTCCTGGAGAACACCGGTCCCTGGCGCCGGAGGCTGCGCGAGTCGGAATACGGGAGTTTGGCCGAAGATCGCCAATTTCTACAGAGCATCTCGCCCATACACCACGTGGACAAGATCCGGGCACCTTTGCTCCTGATCCACGGGATGAACGATCCGCGGGTACCGGTGACCGAGACCCAGCAGATGGTCAAACGCCTTCAGGAGCTGGGGCGGTGCGTCGAAGTGCTGTACTTCCCCGATGAAGGACACGGCATCGTGAAGACTCACAATCGGTTCACCGCTTACCAGAAGGTGGCGACTTTCTTGGAGCAACATCTGAAGGGAGATGAGCGGGATGAATGATCGATTGGCGGAGCGGGTGCGACAGCGGGCCGATTGGGCAACCGCCCTGAGCGACCGGATCTGGGAGCTGGCGGAGGTGGGCCTGCAGGAGCATCAGTCGTCCGCCCTCCTGGCGGAAGAGCTGGCTAAGGCCGGGTTCGAGGTGACCTCAGGAGTTGCCGACATGCCCACCGCGTTCGTGGCCACGTACGGCTCCGGCAAGCCGGTGGTGGCTATTCTTGGGGAGTACGATGCCCTGCCGGGCCTTTCCCAGAAGGCAGTGCCGCGTCGCGAGCCACTCAGGGAGGGAGCACCCGGTCACGGCTGCGGGCACAATCTGCTGGGCGTGGCGGGAGTGGCGGCGGCAATTGCGCTCAAGGAGGAGATGGAAAGCTCAGGGTTGGGCGGTACGGTGCGGTATTACGGCTGTCCGGCGGAAGAGACCCTGGTGGGCAAGGTGTTCATGGTTCGGGATGGCCTGTTTGACGATGTCGATGCCGCTCTCACCTGGCATCCCGCGGCACTGAATTCCGTGTGGGCCGCCAGCTCCTTGGCCAACAACTCCGCCAAGTTCCGGTTCTACGGGCGGTCCGCCCACGCTGCTGCCAATCCGGATATGGGGCGTAGTGCGTTGGATGCAGTTGAGATAATGAATGTGGGCGCCAACTACCTCCGCGAACACGTGGTGGAGAAAGCTCGCATCCACTATGTCATAACCAGGGGTGGCGGCGAGCCCAACGTGGTTCCCGCGGAGGCGGAGGTGTGGTATTACGTGCGAGCTCCCAAACGCGAACAGGTGGAAGAAATATACCAGCGCCTGTTGCTGTGTGCCAAGGGAGCGGCCATCATGACGGAGACGGAATACGATGTGGAGTTCCTGGCGGGATGTTATCAGTACCTGCCCAACCGCGTCCTCGGGAAGCTGCTGCATCAAAACCTCAGGAAGGTCGGTGCCCCACCGTTTGACGAGGCAGATCGTCAGTTCGCGAGACAGCTGCGGGAGACTTTTGCCCCCGGTCAGCAGGAGGCGGCGGTGTCGCGTTTCAAGGAACTGGCGGAAGAGCTCAGGGGTAAGGATCTCCACGACGGAGTCCTCCCGCTGCGGGAGAGCGACGAGGTCATGCCTGGATCTACCGACGTCGGCGACGTCAGCTGGGTGGTTCCCACCGCTCAGTTTGCCACCGCGTGCACGGTCATCGGGGCGGCGGGTCACTCGTGGCAGATGACCGCTACCAGCGGCATGAGCATAGGTCATAAGGGCATGTTGACTGCAGCGGAGGTGCTGGCACTGACCGTTCGCGATCTGCTGACCAGACCGGAGGTACTGGCGGAGGCCCGAGAGGAATTCCGCAGAGCCACTGAGGGTAGCCCTTACCGGTGCCCACTGCCCCAGGGGGCTCGTCCTCCCCATCACCAGCTGGAAAAACATTGAAAGGAAAGGGAGAGAGGGCAGGGTGCGAAAGTTCGTTCGGGCGGGGGGAATGATCGGGTGGATCCCGTGATTCTGGCCCAACGCCTCACCAGACGCTACCGCCGGAGGCGCTTCGTCCTGGGACCGGTCGATCTTGTACTTCAGCGGGGGGGATGCCTGGGGGTGCTGGGTCCTGCTGACTCCGGTAAAACCGTACTGCTCAAGCTCCTCATGGGGTTGACCGCCAGGAACGAGGGCACGCTCCGGGTCTTCGGCGTCGATCCGCAGCGGTGGGGGCTGCAGGTAAGATCCAGGACCGGACTGGTTCCTGAGGGATTCAACCTACCCCGGGACCGAACACCCCGCTGGTTCTTGCGGTACGTGGGGCTGATGTGGGGTTTGTCCCCCGAGGTGCTGGGCGAGCGGGTGGAGACAGTGGCGAGTACCGTCGGTCTTTCTTCTCTCGACCAGCAGCCCATGGCGCGGCTGGATCGCGACGACCTGCTGCGGGTAGGATTGGCGCAGGCGCTCCTCGGGGACCCGGAACTGCTGGTGTTTGACGACTTTCCGGGACTTTCTCCCGATGAGGAGTCACGAGCCCTCCGCGAACTGTCCTGCCAGCTCATTCGCTCGTGGCAGACCCAGGGGCGGGCGGTGATCGTGACCGCTCGGGAGGCGCAGCTGCTTCCTGGCAGTTGCACGGCGCTGCTGGTTCTGCGCTCGGGGAAACCCATCAGGTGGGGGACCATGGAACAACTGGTGGAGTCACCGGCGGAACTGGAAGCCAGCTACCGGCGCTGGCTGGAGGAGGAAGGATGAAATTGCGGGTGGCGCTCGGAGACTGGCTGGTACAGGAAATCAGGGGACTGCTGGGGTCGTCGAATTTCATCCTCGCGGTGGCAGCAGCGTTGTACGTGGTCCTGGTGACCGGTTGGGGGCTGAGCAACCCTCAGGGACAGGTGGGCGAGATCATCCGTCAGTGGGAACAGCTGGGTGATCCCGACCGAGCGGTGATGTGGATGTGGTTTGGTAACTCCCTGCTCAAGATGGCCACCTTCATGGTCCCTCCGCTGCTCGCCGCAGGGGCCATCAGCCGGGAGTATGACCGCGGAGATTTGCTGCTTTACCTCTCCAAGCCGGTGACCCGTGGCCAGTTCCTCCAAGTCAAGGTGGTGGCAAGTGCCGCCGCCTTCACCGCTGTCTTCGCCCTGGCGACGGTGGTGGGCTACGTGCGGCTGTTGCCCTACTGGGAGATTTCCGTCACGCAGTACCTGCTTGGATCATGGCTGGTGTTGCAGGCGGGGTATCTGAGCATCGCCCTTTGCCTTCTGATGTCGGTGCTGTGGCGCAGTAGTCTCGGGGCGGGTCTGAGTTCTGCCGCGCTGCTGCTCTTCGTGGCAACGCCCGCGACCAACTGGTTCGTGCAGCCGGAGCTCAGGTCGGCAGCTCGGCTGTCCCCTTTCGCCGGCGCCACCTTGATCCTGGAGGCGGGACGACTCGGCGCGGCGCAGGTGGTGGGGGCAACTCTGACCTTCCTGCTGGGATCTGTCCTGCTGGTGATGGTTGCCTGGGCGGTGATGTTGCGGCAGGAGGTCTAGCCCACCTGCTCCTGGTCGTATCCCCGGGGATGGGTTGAATGCCAGCGCCAGGCGGTGGCGATGATGGTTTCCAGGTCCGAATAGCGGCGCCGCCAGCCCATTTCACGCTCTGCGCGTTCCGCACTGGCCACCAGTTTCGCGGGATCCCCGGGACGACGAGGGGCGAACTCCACCGGGATGGGGTGGGGGATCACCCGCCGAGCAGTACGGATGACCTCCAGGACTGAGTATCCTCGCCCCGTGCCCAGGTTGTAAGCAAAGGCTGCACCTCCAGTGGCCAGGAGGGTCAGGGCTCGAATGTGGGCGTCGGCCAGGTCGCACACGTGGACGTAATCCCGGATGGCGGTCCCGTCCGGGGTAGGGTAGTCGGCCCCGAAGACCTGGATTCTTTCCACCTGTCCAAGGGCCACCTTGCACAGCAGCGGTATCAGGTGGGTTTCCGGACGATGGTCTTCCCCTATTTCTCCGCTGGGGTGTGCTCCTGCCGCGTTGAAATAGCGCAAGCAGCAGACTTGCAGCCTTCCTGGTGCCAGCAGGCGGAGGGTCTTTTCCAGGAGGCTCTTGGAATGCCCGTATGGACTGGTCGGCCGGTGGGGGTGATCCTCCTGGATCGGGGTGGTTTCCGGTTCGCCGTAGACCGCGGCGGTGGACGATAGCACCAGCAGTCGGACGCCACGGGCGATCATCCACTCCACCAGCTGGAGGGACTTGCCGAGGTTTTGGTGGTAGTACGCCATGGGCTCCCGCACTGACTCCGCCACCGATGTCCGGGCCGCGAAGTGGATGACCCCCTGCGGACCCCAGCTGGCCGCCTCCTCCAGCACCCGGGGATCGGCAAAATCGCCGCGGAGGAACTTCACCTCCTGGGGAATGGCAGAACGGTGTCCCTGACTCAGGTCGTCAATTACCAGTACCTCGTGGCCCTCTTCGAGCAGGGCACGTACGGTGTGTGCCCCTACGTAACCCGCTCCGCCGGTGACCATCACGCGCACGATGCTTACCTCCATGACCCCCAGGGTTTGATGTATACTGCCCTTCCGGCATCAGCAACCCGCCCTGCCCATGGCCGAGCGAGAGGCCACCGGCGCGCAGGAGGACATGCTGGGGTTGCCGTGGTGCCGGCGCTCATCGCCGCTCCGGTAGCCGGTTCATGGGCACCGGCCCTCCGTTGCGCGCGGTGGCCTGACGCTCTTCGCCGCATAGCTCACAGACGAGTGTCTCCGGTGAACGACCACGAACCGAGGTGCAAAGCGGGCACGCAGCAAGAGCCTAGACCGAAGAACGACTTCAGTTCCCGCTGACTACCGATGCCGCGGATGTCGTTTAATGCTTCCAGGATGCTCTGGGTGTACCTCAGGTTGCTCACCGGATGCCGCACTTTACCGTCCTCTACGTACCACACGCCGTCCCGGGTCAGGCCGGTGATCACCATTTTCACCGGGTGCACGACCCGGTTGTAGTTGAAACGGGTGACCAGCAGTCCCCTCTGCATCCGTGCTGCCATGTCGAGGGACGACCCGGAGTCACCGGTACCCATGAACAGATGAGCGGGAAAGGCGCCGAAGGTCCGGGCCTGCGGCGGCAACGCATGACCGGTGGACTCGCGTCCCTCCTTGGCCGCGGTGTACGTGTTGTAGACGAAGCCGGCCACCACCCCCGCGGTGACCAGTTCCATGCGCGATTTGGGGACTCCCTCGAAGTCAAAAGGCAGAGGGATGCCCTCGCTGCTCAGGGGGTCATCCCATAGATGGAAGACCGGTGCGAATACGCGCTGACCCAGCTTGTTGGCGAACGGACTGCGGCCCTCCCGGACCCACTGCCCATTGAAGGCGAGGGCAAGGGATCCGATGACGTCTGACACCGCCTCGGGTTCCAGAACCACTTCGTAAACTCCCGGCTCGAGCGGGCGTGGGTTGCGGCCTTCCAAGCATTTGCGGATTGCGACCTCCGCCTTTGCCTCAACGTCGATGTCCTCGGCCCTCACGCTGAGGGCGGAGGCGTACCCTGAGCTGTCTTCCCCCGACACTATTGCCACCAGGTTCGCGCGGGTCTGGGGATGGTATGCAGCCACACCCTCTGAATTGGCCACCGCCAGCTCGTAGGTGGCCACGGAAAAGGATCCGGAGGCCACCAGGCCGAGCTTTTGCGCTTTCTTTATCACTGCTCCCGCGCGTTCTGCCCGCTCTCTGGCGCTGAGCCCAGCGGTGGCGGCACAGAACGCGTCTACGGTCGGCACCGGGCGGGGCTGGGGCAGCGGCGGCAGGTCGGGATCAGGGGGGGTCACGGTGGCAGTTTCCACGGCACGACGCACGGCTTCTCTGAGGCCTTCTTCGTCCGTCCGTCCGGTGACCGCAATTCCCGTTCGTTGCCCGATGGTGGTCTTAATGGTGATGCTCAGTTGTCGTTCCACCACGTTCTGATGGATGTAGTTGTTGGCGTAGCGAGTTAGCCTGGTCTCCGCTCCGGTCAGGATTGCCTCCGTCCGGTCGGCATCGGACAGCGCCAGGACTCTTTGGAGCACATCCAGGGCCTTCTCCTGACCCAGCATCAACGGTTCCTGCCGCACTGGGGGCCACCTCCTGGTGTCGTTGGACGATGAGGGTGGTTCACCATCGGCTAACACCTACCCTCAACCTTCGGATGCGCGTTGGGGCCGTACCGTGACCTACGTGGGCCACCTGCATGGGTTCGCCCTTGCCGCAGTTGGGTATCCCCCATACCCGCCATTCGCCAGGAGCGCGCCCGGCAATGGCATCGCACGCTCCCCAGAATGCAGGGGTCTTCCCGGTATAGGTTGGATTCTTAATCAGGCTGCCGAGACTCCCATCTTCGATGCGATACCCCAGCTGGGCCCCGAATTGGAAGTTGATCCTGAGGTCATCGATGCTGCCGCTGGAGACCCCGCAGAAGTACAGTCCTTCCTTGGTGTCCCGGATCATCTCTTCCAGCGTCCAGTCTCCCGGCTCCAGGTTTATGTTGGTCATGCGTATCAACGGTATCTTGTTCCACCCCGTGGCTCGCATGGCTCCGTTGGATCTTTCACCCAGCACGCGTGCCGTCTCCCGCGAGGTCAAATAGCCCTGGAAGATGCCCTGGGAGACCAGCTCCGTCCGCTGCGCGGGCACGCCCTCGTCGTCGTAGCCAAACGTTCCCAGGCCACCGGGAATGGTGGCGTCGGCCACCAGGTTGACGTGTTCTGAGCCGTAGCGGAAATGACTCCTCTTGTCCAGGGTCAGGAAACTGGTTCCCGCCAGGCTTACCTCCGTCCCCAACACCCGGTCCAGTTCCACCGGGTGTCCGCACGATTCGTGAATCTGCAAGGCCATCATGGGCCCATCCAGGATCACGGTGGTCTCCCCACTGGGGCACTGCTCTGCGTCCAGCAGGGCGGCTGCTTCCTTCGCCACCCTGGGTGCCTGGCCCTCCAGGTCGAGGTCTTGCACGATCTCGTATCCTCCGGTTCCCCAGTTCCCCCAGCTGCGGGTTTGTGCTTCCATCAGCTCGGCAGCGGTGGCGCTGATGTTTCCCCCGCTTTCCAGCAGCGTCTGGTGTATGATGGTCCCCTCGGTACTGGCGAACAGCTTCTCCTCCTTGCGGAAGCGCAGCTGCGCGGTGGTGCTGCGCACCCGGCCAACCGACCGCATCTCTCGGTCTGCCTTCAGCAGTAGGTCTACTTTATCCTGTAGCGGGACATCAAAGGGATCGGTGCGGTACGGGGTGCTGTAGGTATCCTCCACGATGTCGGCAGGAGCCAGACACACATCTTCGCCGGTCTTGAACATGGCGCTGGCCCTGGCTATGGCCACCGCTTCTTCGGCCACCTGCAGGGCCCGTTCCAGGTCCAGGCCGGGGGCAGAGGCAAATCCCCAGGCTCCCTGGGCGATGACCCGCACGCCCAGACCCGCGTCTTCCTGATTGGTGACCGACGCCACGACCCCGTCCTTCACCGTGACCCCTTGTTCCTTCTGCCGTATCACGCGAACGTCGGCGTAGGTGGCACCGGCCTCTCTGGCCCTTTCCAGCAGCTTCCTTGCCAGCTCGATCACGCGGCCCCCTCCTTTGCTGGCGACAATTTCCAATACACTTAACACTACGTGAAATATCCACAAGATCCTGCAAGCACACCGAGCCAGGTGTCTGGGCACTTTACCCTTGGCCGCACCTGCCGGCCCAGCGCGGGAGGATCATAAGCGACGGCGGGCGAAGTGGGTGCATGTACCAAGGTCACGAGGAGGCGAGGCGGGGTGCCGAAACTGGGTCTGGAAGAGGGTGCCCTGCGCGAACTCATCAACCAGCGGTTCGCGCAGCTTTACGAGGAAGCGAAGGCTGAAGGCAAGGGGTACGAGGTGGAGGCGATAGCCGACTGTATCGCTCGCGCGGTGGCAGCTGCCATCAGTCAGAACAACCAGAAGGTGGCTGACGACTTGACGGAACAGGTGGCCAGATTCATGAGTCGCTTTGGAGGCCGCATCTTCGCCTGAGAATGTGCAACGTGACCCTCGGAGCTGGAGGGCGGGAAGGAAGCCCGATGAGTGTGGTGGTACTGATCAGGAGCAGCTACGGAAATTGTCGTCGGGCGGTGGCCCAAATTTTGGATTTCTTCCAGCTGCCAGTGGACGGCAAAACCGTCCTCATCAAGCCCAATGCTTTGCGGGCGTCGGAACCGGAGGAGGGGGTTTGTACGCACCCGGCAGTGGTGCGGGCCCTGGTGGAGGAGATAAAGCTTCGAGGTGCCCGGCGCATATACGTGGGCGACAATCCCGGCATGTCAGCCTACGGGAGCAATGAGGAGGCATTCCGTGAAAGCGGCCTGCTTGCTGCTGCCGGACCACATTACGTGAACCTCGGGGCCAGGACGCGAATGGTTGATCTGCCGCCCCAGTGGGGTGTCAGGGTAGCGGTTTCCGAGCTGGTGCTGGAATGTGACGTGCTCATATCCGTTCCCAAACTCAAGACCCACGGCCTCACCGGACTGACCTGTGCCCTGAAGAACAGCTATGGCTTTCTTCCGGGGGCTCAGAAAGCCGAACTTCACCGACGGGCGGGCAACCCTTTTGCCTTTTGCGAGCTGATGGTGGACGTGTTCGCCATCCGACCGCCGGACTTGGTACTGGTGGACGGAATTCTGGCCATGGAGGGGAATGGACCTGTCGCCCGCACGCTGCGATACCTCGGCGTCCTGGCTGGGGCTCGTGATGCAGTGGCCCTGGATCGGGTGATGTGTCACATCATGGGGATCCCGCTGGAACAGGCGCGCAGCGTCACTGCGGCTGCGGAGAGGGGCCTCGGGGAGGCCAATATCCAGCGCATACAACTCATCGGAGAACTGTTTACCGTCGAGGACTTCCGCCTGCCACCTGCGTACGGGCCAGGCGCTGAGCCGGAGTGTCTGCGGGCTCCCCGAGGGGGTGACCTGGGCTCCCGCTTCGACGGAATTCTCCCCCGGGTCCAGATAGAGCTGTGCGACGGCTGCGCAGCCTGCGTCAAAGCCTGTCCCGCCGGGGCGTTGGATCTCCGGGGGGGCCACCCGACGGTGCGCGAGGAGGCGTGCATTCGCTGTTTCTGCTGTCAGGAGACGTGTCGCACCGGTGCGTTGGCACTTCGCGGGAACTGAGCCTGCTAATGTATTGTACTGTGGGGCCAATGCTGCCCATTGTAGGGAGGATTGGCCCAATTGCTGTCGAAATGGTAGTGCGTGACCTACCCAAAATGCATACGGGGGCTGCACGGTGGCCACTGCGGACGAGCTGGATGAGGTGGATCGGACCCTCCTCACCCTGCTGATTGAGAACAGTCGTCTTTCGCACGCCGAACTGGGCCGGCGGGTAAAGCTGTCCCGGGCCGCAGTCAGGGAACGGGTCAATCGACTGGTGAGGCGCGGCGTCATCGAGCGCTTCACGGTGGTCCTGAACCCGGAGGCCCTGGGGAAGCACGTGTCGGCTTTCTTCCAGATAGACGTTGAGCCGCACCACCTGCTGGATGTGGCTTCGGTCCTGGCCAACAATGAGGATGTGGTGAGCATGTACCAGACCACTGGGCCGAGCACCCTGCACGTGCATGCCGTACTCCGCGACCGGGCCGACCTGGAGAGATTCCTGACCCAGGTGCTGTACCGACTGGAAGGCATTACCCGGGTGGAAAGTCACATCGTGCTCACCAGGTTCAAAACCGAGTACGGCGTGCGGGTCTGAGGAGGTGGCAAGTTGACCGAGGCACTGGACTTCGCCTGGCATGGCTCGGCCTCTTTCACGGTGAGGCTGGGTGACGCCAACTTTCTGGTGGATCCTTCTTTCTCGCGCGCCGAGGAATATGGGGACTGGTACGTGCCCAACCGGAACGCCCCCTCCTGGGAGCAGTTTCTGTCCATGTTCGTCCCCCACTACGTGCTCATCAGCCACGGGCACTTCGATCATTTCGACCTGCATACCGTGCGCAGACTGATTCAGCACACCGACGCGGTATTCGCTGGGAGCCTGGATGTCAACCAGGTGCTTGAGAGGGAGTTCGGCCTGCCCGCTTCGAGAAGAGTGGTGCTGGCTCCCGATCGCCCTTTGTCCGTGGGGCCGGTGACCGTGCGGGCCCACCCGGGAGTCCACTGGCTGACCGGGGAGGAGGGCAGGCGCGCGGCGCGCAAACTGGCCGGACGGCCGGACCGCTATGGCGTGATGCCCTGCGGAGGTCCCGTGTACGGTTTTCTGTGGGAGGCGGAAGAACTGCTGGTTTACGCCACCGGCGACACGCGACCTGAGGGGGTCAGCCGGGCATCTCCCTTCGTGGCCGTACTGAACGTGGCGGCAGCAATACCTCACCCGGTGACCAAGAAGCTGCAAACACCCATACTGACCCCGGAGGAGGCGGTACAGCTCCTGAGAGAAAGACTCGATGCTCAGCTGGTCATCCCCATCCACCATGATTTCGCTTCCCACTGGAACCCGGTGGATCTGGGTCCGCTGGAGAAGTGGGCCGATGAATCGGGCCGGCGTCTGCTGTTGCCCAGGCCCAATGTATGGTACCGCCTGACTAAAGCTCAGTCGAGAGGAGATCGTTGATGTCTGCGATACAGGTGATGGAGCAGTCATTCACCCTGTCCAGGTGGTTGCTGGGGCTGTCTCCCATCCTTCTGGTGTCGGTGCTGATGATTCGGGGGCGCTGGGCGGGATCGAAGGCCGGCGCCCTGGCCTGGTTATGGGCAATGGTGGTCGCCGTCACCGTCTTTGGGGGGAATGCGATCACGGTGGCCAGCGGTTCCGCCAAGGGGCTGTGGGAGACGGTTTTCATCCTGGCCATCATCTGGGGGGCCATGTCCATATATGGATTGGTGGATGCGATGCAGGGGTTTCCGGTCATCACCGATACCTTCAATCGGGTGACCGGGGGCGACCGATTGCTCCAGGTATTGGTGATCGGTATGGTGTTCCCGGCCTGGATGCAGGGCGTGTTGGGGTTTGGCACCCCCGTGGCAGTGACGGCACCCCTGTTGCTGGGACTGGGATTCGACCCGGTGATTTCGGTGGTGATACCGGCGCTGGGTCACAGCTGGACCATCACCTTCGGTTCCCTGGGCAGTTCTTACTGGGTATTGCAGCGGTTCACCGGACTCGCCGAGGGGCCGCTGGCCCTGTGGTCAGCCATCCTCTTCGTGCCCATGACGGTGATGGTGTTCTTTTTCGGGACCTTCTATTACTCGCGACGGATCTACGGGTGTGGCTGGCGGGAAGTACGCAGGGGCTGGTTTGCCTGGTTGTCGCTGGGACTGGTGCAGGCGGTGGCGTTGCTGGTGTTCGCCACCACGGTATCGCCGTCTATAGCCGGATTTCTGGCCGGCTTCGTGGGTCTGGTGTGGGGCGCCCTGCTGCGTCGGATGCCGTTTTATAAACCAGCGGAGGCCGATTCAGGCCACGTACCGGCACCGCCGCCGAGCAGAGGGGAGAAGTCCGCGCTGACCTTCCATCAGGCATTCCTCCCTTACTATGTCGTGATCGCGGTGGTCTTCGTGGTCTATCTGTCGCCTTTCGCCTCACAATTGCTGGGTACCCCGAACCTGCGTGCTGCCCTAGAGGCGGAGCGCTTCCGGCTTGGGCCGTATTGGCCGGAGATCCGTACCGCGCTGGGATTCGTCAACCCGTCGGAGACCAAGTACTCACCACTGAAGGTGTTCACCATGCCCGGGACCTTGATATTCGCCTCCTTGGCCCTATCGGTGATGATTTATCGGCTGCTGGGGATCCTTCGCGCTGATGTGGGCAGGAAGGTCAGTGCGAGGTTGAGCAAGGCGGCGGTTCCCGCCAGTCTCACCCTCATGACCCTGTCCATGATGGCGGGAGTCATGATGGAACACGGGATCACCACCTTGCTGGCGGTGGCCACCGCAAAGGCCACGGGCATGATTTATCCCTTCTTCGCCAACTACATAGGCCAGCTGGGGGCGTTCATCACCGGTTCCAACACCGCTTCCAACTTGCTTTTCGGGGCATTCCAGCGGGATGCGGCGTTGGTACTGGGGGTGAGCCCGTACTTGATCGCGGGACTGCAAACCGTGGGCGGGGCCATAGGCAATATCCATTGCCCGCTGAATGTGGTCTTGGCCACCAGCACCGTGGGAATTCCTGGTCGAGAAGGGGAAGTGATCTCGCAGACTCTGGTGGCTGGCCTCATCATGGGAGCGGTGATTGGTCTGGTGGGATTGCTGTTGGCGTTGTTCGCGCCGGTGGCTGTGGGTGGCTAATTTTTCCATCAAGCGTGGGGTGGGCATGACGGGCAAAGACGCGCTCAAGCGAAGAGTGGGGATCATTTGCATCGGATTGATGTGGACTGGTTTTGCCATGATGTACTTCGGGGGAGTGCGTAACGGGTCGGTGGGCTGGAGCGTGGCGGGACTGCTGGCAGCCGGAATGGCGGCACTGCTGATCCTGAAGTTCTGGTAGAGGTGTTGAGCGCTGGGCCGCGTTTATCTTGCCAGGCATGGTGAGACCGCGTACAATCGCCAGGGCCGGTTTCGCGGTCGAGCAGAGGTACCGCTCACGCCCCTGGGTCGGGAACAGGCACGGGCCCTGGGTGGTGCGGTGGCGGGCAAGGTCAGCATCATCTACACCAGTCCCCTGCGGCGGGCGGTGGAGACGGCCAGGGAGGCAGCTGCAGCGGCGGGGATACCGGTGCGGGTGGCGGAGGAGCTGACCGACATCGATTACGGCGCCTGGCAGGGACTTCATTGGCGGGAAGTGTCGGCGCGCTACCCGGAACATTACAGGTGCTGGTGCCAGCGGCCGGAGGAAGTGTTGTTGATCCCTGGAGGAGAAGGTTTAGCGGGGGTCAGAGCCAGGGCACTTCCGTTACTCCAGCGTCTTTTGGGTGCCGATGGCGACAGTCTGGTGATCGCTCATGAAGTGGTCAATAAGGTCCTGTTGCAGTGGGCGCTGGGAATGGAGGCTGGGGGATTCTGGCGGCTCGTACAGCACCCTGGCTGTCTCAACATCATAGAACTCCATCAGGGGGAGCCCGTGGTGGTGCTGCTGAATGATACCTGTCACTTGAAGGAGCTGCGGCAATGACGGGAGCCGCAGGGTGCGCTATCAGCGGCCCATGGGAGGGGTGACGATGAAGGTGAGGGAATTGCGGCCCGAGCAGCTCAAGAAGACGGTGGATCCGTCCATCTTCAAGTTTTCGAGCACCGCCGACATCCCGCCACTGGAGCGATTGGTGGGCCAGGAGCGCGCGGTCAGCGCCATGGAGTTCGGCATTTCCATTCGCACCAGGGGCTACGGGATCTATATGGCGGGACCGCCGGGGACGGGAAAGACCACTTATGCCATTAACCTGATCACCGACAAGGCTGCGTCGGAGCCGGTGCCTGACGACTGGTGCTATGTCTACAACTTCGAGGAACCGGACAGACCGGTGGCTTTGCGCCTGCCGCCGGGCAAGGGGGCTCAGCTCCGCCGAGATATGCAGGAGCTGATTGCTGACCTCAGGGTGCGCATACCTCGCGCCTTTGAGGGCAAGGAATACGAGGAGCGGCGGTCGGCGATCATCCAGCGTTTCCAGAAAGAGAGCCAGAAGATGATCGCGGAATTGGAACAAATGGCTGCCGAGGAGCAATTCCAGGTTGTGAGGACCCATGCCGGGTTTGTTGCTGTTCCGGTCAAAGAGGGGAAAACCCTGGATCAGGAGGAATTCCAGTCGTTGCCACGTGAGGAGCGGGAGAGCATCGAGGAGCGCGGCCGCAGGGTGCAAGCAAAACTGGCGGAGGTCATGAAGCGGATCCACAACCTGGAGAAGGAGACCAAACAAAAGATAAAGGAGCTGGAGAAGGAGATTGCCATTTTCGTGGCGCAACATCCCATCCAGGAGCTGAAGGAAGAGTACGGACAGTACGAGCGGGTCGTCCGATACCTCGACGCGGTCCTCAAGGACGTGGCGGAGAATCTGGAGGCCTTTCGGACGGAGAGAGCTGGCGACAAGCAAACGGAGGGGGTCATATCTGATTCGCCGAGAGCGGACCGCCTCAATCGTTACCGCGTTAATCTCCTGGTAGATAATTCCGCCACCAAAGGAGCACCGGTCGTGGTGGAGCCCAATCCCACCTATTACAACCTGCTGGGCAAGATGGAGTACGAGGCGGAACTTGGAGTGCTGTTCACAGATTTTACCATGATAAAGCCCGGGGCTCTTCACAAAGCCAATGGCGGATACCTGATATTGCAGGCCGCCGACCTGCTGCGAGCTCCTTTCGCGTGGGAAGGACTCAAGCGCGCACTCAAGAGCGGCGAGGTTCGTATTGAGAACATCGGTGAACAGTACCGAGTACTACCTACCTCCACCCTCCATCCCGACCCCATACCCATCGACGTTAAGGTGATTCTCATAGGGGAGCCTCTGTTGTATCACCTGCTGTATTACTTCGACCCTGATTTCCGAAAACTGTTCAAGGTCAAGGCGGACTTCGACGTGGAGATGGAGATGTCCCAGGATCACGTGATGGAGTACGCGGCGTTCATCGGGTCGGTGTGCCGTCGAGAAGGTCTGCGTCATTTCGATCCCACCGGGGTGGCTCAGGTGATCGAGTACGGCAGTCGTCTGGTGGGTGACCAGGCGAAACTCAGCACCCGTTTCAACGAAATCGTTGAGGTGATTTACGAGGCGAACGAGTGGGCGAGGCGAGAGGGAGCCGACCTGGTGGGAGCGGAGCACGTTCGCCGCGCCATCGAGGAAAAGCAGTACCGTTCGAACATGATCGAGCAGAAAATTCATGAACAAATACGCCGCGGCAAGATATTGGTGGACACCCAAGGCGCTGTGGTGGGTCAAGTGAACGGGATCTCCCTGATCCATCTGGGTGATTACCTCTTCGGGAAACCCTCGCGCATCACCGCTACGGTCCACGTGGGCGATGCTGGCATCGTGGATATAGAGCGCGAGACGAAGCTGGCAGGGCGCATACACAACAAGGGCGTGCTGATCCTGGGCGGATACCTGGGTCGGCGCTTCGGCCGGAACACCCCGCTGTCGCTATCCGCCAGCATATGCTTTGAACAGCTCTACGAGGAGGTGGAGGGCGACAGCGCGTCTAGCGCCGAGCTGTACGCATTGCTTTCTGCCCTGGCGGAGGTACCGATAAAGCAGTCGCTGGCGGTGACGGGATCAGTGAATCAGAAGGGCGAGATTCAGCCGGTTGGCGGCGTTACGTGGAAAGTGGAGGGATTCTACGAGGTATGCAAGCTCAAAGGACTCACGGGTGACCAGGGTGTCATTATCCCCCAGGCCAACGTGGACAATTTGGTACTGAAGGACGAGGTCATCGAGGCGGTGGCGGCCGGCAAGTTTCATATCTATCCGGTCACTCACGTTGACGAAGCGATGGAAATCCTCACCGGCATCCCCGCAGGAGAAGAGGACCAGGACGGCAATTTTCCACCCGATACCATCAACGGCCGGGTTCAGGCACGGCTCCGGTCCATGGCCGAGAGGCTGGCAGAGCACCGGCGGCATGGCGGCCGCCAGGAGGGGTGAGAGTAGATCGCCGATTTGGTGCCAGCGACATCGCCCGGCGAGGTATGTTTCAGGACTCACGGCGCAATGCGCCCGGGGCGGCTTCCCGTGAGATGGCCTTCTTCCACCACCACCTCACCGCTGACGATCACCCGGTCTATGCCGCCGCGGGCGTGAGCGAAGGGCCGGCCGAAATCGGCGGTGTCTTCCAGCTGGTGAAGATCGAACACCACCGGGTTGGCCAATGCTCCCTCGGGGATCACCCCCGCTCTTTCGACCCCAGCTGGGGGTCGGGGCATGGGGAATAGGAAGCGATGAGCAGACGCTCTGCTCCGTCTCTTCTTTGGAGGTCCTGCCTGACGTGTTCTGTAGGTCTCGGTCGCAGGTCAGCATTCCTCAGTTGGGCCAGTAAGGCGGACCTGCCTTCCTCCTGTGCCCAACGGGGAATGAGCACGCCGGTGATGCTGGAACCCGTGGCTTGGTAAGGATACTGGTCGCAAAGGACGCTCGTGCCCTGGGCACGGGTTTCCCTCACGCGGGCCAACAATTCAGGTGGCCGGCCCCAGACCTGTGGTCCCAGCGCCTTCAGGTGTGAGATTTGGGTGCGGACACCGGTGCCGTCCAATATATCCAGGCCTTCCTCCCCGCGCAGCAACCACGCCCACCGTATCAGGTATCTTCGTCTGTGATGTGGCTGGCGTGGAAACTCCCGGATTCGCGCACCAGAACGCAGCGAGCAGATTTCTTCCTGATCCACGTGGCTGCCCGGCGCGTAATACAGCCCGGTTAATATTCCAAACGCTCCCGCCCGCAAGGACTTCTGCAATAGCCGACACATCTCATTCATTTGGCTGCTTGTGTTGTGGGCCGCCCGGGCGGTAACCCACGGCCGCGGCCCGCAGCGTTCCGTGTCCCACGAGGACGGCCACGTTCACTGCCTGCTGGCGCCGTTGGAGGACTTCCGGGTACTCCCCATACTGGTCCAGGTCAGAATTTCTTCCGCGTCGTAGCCACTGCACACTTCCTTCGCCATCTCGCGAGCTGCTCCCACCAGGGGTGCGGCCCAACCTCCACAGTTGCCCACCACCTCGGTGGTCACTCCCTGGGTGATTTTGCTGGCGGCCCCGGGATCAATGCGGGGGTCACTACCGTGCCTTCCGCATTCATCGTGCGCCGCGCGGGTGGCACCAGCTGCCCCACGTATCCTACTCGGTGCCTGTCATTCCTGCACGTAGTGGGTGGCAGGGCAGTGGCCCCTCCGTAGCGAAACTCCGCTGGGGAGTTGTGCGATGCGAATGGAATTTCACTGCCCGCAGTGCGGGACTGGTGGCCTTTGCATGTCTCGGGGTCTTTGCCTCTGCCCCCGCTGCCACCGCGATGTGGATCGGCCAGGGATCACCCTGTTGGCAGAGCAACCCGGGCTGTTCCGTCTTGAACGAGTGGAATGGGACATGAAGGAGGCTGGCGTTTGGGCTTTTGGCCCTCTGCTTCCTCCACTGCCCCAGTGGGCACGGGTTAGCTTACAGGAAGGACACACTCCCCTCATCCGAGCGAAGCGGTTAGGCCGGCGCTTGGGTTTCAACGGAGAGCTATGGCTCAAGGACGAGGGACGCAACCCCACTGGCTCGTTCAAAGATCGGCTCGCCGCGGTGTTGGTCAGCGAGGCGGTCCACAGCGGTGCCGAAACCTTGGTGCTTGTGTCCTCCGGCAACATGGGAGCTGCCATAGCCGCATACGGGGCGGTGGCCGGTCTAGAGGTAGTGGTCATTGTTCCCCCGGGCACCGCCGGTCCCAAGGTGAGTCAAATGATGGCATACGGGGCACGAGTGGTGTCAGTTCGGGGCACTGGTTCTGATCGTCTGGGTCTGTGTCTGGAGGCGGTACAGCGTCTTGGCTGGTATAACGTAAACTCCCCCTTCAACCCCCTCGGCGTGGAGGGAACAAAGACGGCTGCTTACGAAGTGTGGACGGCGCTGGGAGAGCGATTGCCCGACTGGGTAGTAGTGCCGGTGGGGTTTGGGTGTAATCTGGTGGGTCACGGCTTGGCAATGCGTCAGCTGGTTTCCGCGCACGCCAACCTGAAGATGCCTCGCCTAGTGGCTGTGCAACCCGAGGGTTCGCCATCGGTAGTGGTGGGATACGAACGCGGAGTGGAGCACGCCGTGCCGGGCCCGCAGGATACAATCGCCGGGGGGATATCTCAGCGCGTCACTTTGCACGGTTACATGGTACTTCGCCTGATCAGGGAGAGTGGGGGTACTGCTGTCGCGGTCTCAGATGGGGAAATGCTGGATGCGGTGCGCATGCTGGCAGAGTGCGAGGGCGTGTATGCCGAACCTTCGGCTGCGGCAGCAGTAGCCGGGTTCGCACGGCTGATGGGACAGGGCCGAATTGCACCCCATGAGTGTGTGCTGCTGGTGGTCACGGCTACCGGCTTGAAAGAGAAAGGAGACCGGGGGGGTTCCCTGCCCACCATAGACCCTTCGCTCCAGCAGCTGGAATCATGCACGCGCCGCTGACACCTAGATTCCCTCGCGCTCAGTTGGGGGGACGGTGGGACCGGCCAGGCGGGAGGTGTTTGGGCGGTCCTGCATCCCGCGGCGGCGAGGACGGCTTGCCTTTTGGTTCTTTAGGTTCCTTTGGCATTCCTGGGGTCGGGCGGTCCTTTGGGGGAAGGGACGGTTTACCCTCCGGGCTCTTTCGCGGCGGCACTCCAGGACGAATGTCACGGCCGGGGGATGGGGTATCTTCCTTACCTCGCGCCGGGACCCCGGACGATGGACCGGGCGGGGTGACCTTGCGCACGCGGTAGCCTGCCTGCTTCAGGATGCGTTCTCTTTCTTCGGGCGGGAGCTGTCGGATCTCCGAAGGACGGGTGCGATGCTTCTCGAGGATGGCGGCATTGACGGAGATGTTGCCTTTCGCCGCCCGTTGCTTGATCTGATATGGTACCTGCTGGGATAGCACGGCAGCTGGGATCTTCCTCTCGGCCAGGATTTGGGCCACGCGTTCGGGCACGGCCTGGGAGTCGACTCGATGAGCGCGTCGACTCACCAGGGTGGCCAGGACGATGTTTTCCTGGTCCGTCTGCAAGTACCCGAGGGCTATTGCCCGTTCTATCACCCATTCCAGGGCATCCAGCAGCGGTTTGCCTTTCAGATCGGCTCCCGTCACCAGCTGGTTTCCGTCTGCATCCAGTCCCACGCAACGGACCACTCTTCCTGCACCGTCAGCCCACAATTCCACGCTGGGATTGATGTCCAGTGCAAGGATGACGGCTGGAGACAGTATCCACGAGGTGAAGAGTATTCCCGCGGTCAGGAGGATGACCACGGCCGCTGTAGCCGCTGCCACGTGGGGACGTGCTGGGTGGAGGTCCACCAGGTCACCCACCTTTGCTCCGCGTCGGCTGGGAACCCAGCGGAAGCATCCACCGTCGGTAAGGACCAGCATCCGCCCCTTGTCAATTTCCATAACGAGTGCACGGCCTTTCTTCACTAGGAGGAACCCTCCCTACCCCGGCTGGTGGGAATGAACTCCCGCAGGGTCTGAAACCGCTCGTCCACCAGGATCAAAGCCACCCCTACCAGGTATCTGCGACCGCGTTCCAGCGCCTTCGGGTGTATCCCTGAGCGTCGGGCCAGCTCCAGCAAGGGAATCTTCCTGAACTGGAGAAAGTACTCCCGGAGGTCCGGGTGAACCGCCAGGGTCTCCGCCGCACGTATCAGTCGCCTTCGGGCATCGCTACGTTTGGGGCAGTTGGCGGCCACCGCTCGCAGGTCCAGCCCGTATTCCTTCAGCCGCTCGCGGTAGGCCAGGATTTCCTCCCTCTGTTCTGTTGCCAGCACTGCCCTTTCGTACTGTTGCGTTGCTTGTTCCACTTCTGCGGGGGCGCTGTCCACTTGCCGCATCTCACGCAACTGTTCCAGTGAGTAGTGGCGGCGGTTTCTGGATTCCTGGCGATAGTAATCCATTAGGCGGTTGCGTATCACCAATCTTGCGTAGCCCTCGAAGCTGATGCGGGCGTCAGTCCGGTACGTCTGAATGGCCTCGTACATCGCGGCGAGTCCCACGCTAAGCTCGTCGTCGTTGCGCCAGTCCATCTTGCGCCGGCACACTGCTGACACGGTACGGTAGACAAAAAGCCGGTAATGTCTGATCAGCTGGTCGCTGGCCTCCCGGTCGCCGGCCTGGGCTTTCCTCAGTAGTTGTTCTTTGTCGCTGATACCGTGCAACTCCGCCACCCGCCGTCCGGTAGATGCTCTTCGCCACCTTTCGGTGGGCTTCCTATTGTCCTTTATCGAACGCCCACGGAGCCGGGTACAGGTGACGGAGGAGGCAACCTGATATCCTTTGCCGCCCGCGTCTTGAATTTGTTGGATCCATCCTGGTTGATTAAGCGCAAGGCGCCCGTCGGATCCGGGGGTGGTTCCCAGCTTCGTCTCCGGGCAAGGATATTAAAGGCGAACGTAGAAGCTGCTCCCAACGTGGATTGGTCCTGGCGGCGGTGCAGGACCGCAGCACGGATTTGCTGCTTGGCACTCCCGGTTCCGGCTTAGCAGGATCTGGTGGGTACTGGGAAGCTCCGGCGGCAGGCCCACCACACTATATTGTGGTAGGAGCGCCGGCAGCGAAGGGTGTAGACGTCAAGTGCACCATGCGCGGGACATGCTGCCGGTCCGTCCGCCCGTTGGACGTACAGTACGTGCTGGTATAAAAAGCGATGGTGTTCGTGTTACCAGTGACGGAGATTTGAGGGTCCAACCCAGCGATGAGATAGGAGGCATCAGCGTGATTCAGGTTAGGGTGGAAAAGGTAGGTATGGATCTGGAGAGCAAACAGGCGGTGGTCTTGCTCAAAGAATTCGATGGCCGCCGATTGCTCCCGATCGTGATCGGTACGTGGGAAGCCAGCTCCATTGCCCTGCAGATGGAGGGTGCCACGCCTGCTCGTCCTCTCACCCATGACCTCATGAAGTCGGTGCTGGAAGCGTTGAGGGTGGAGGTTTCGATGGTAATCATCACCGAGATCAAGGAAAACACTTTCTACGCCCAGCTGGTCCTGCAGACTCCCGATGGAATGGTGGAAGTCGACTGCCGGCCCAGTGACGCCATCGCACTCGCCCTGCGCACTTCCGCCCCCATCTTCGTCGCGGAAAGCGTGCTACACGACGCCGGGGTGGCCGCCGCCGAAGGGGAAGATGAACCGGAGGCTAGCGACTGACCCCAAGCTGCTGCCCACTACTCACTGTCAGGGAAAGGTATCTCCACCAGGGTAGGTATGTCGGACTGTAGCGCAGATCGCAGTGCTGGCAATAGCTCTTCTGGGTCTTTTACCCGCGCGTAACTCACCCCGAAGGAGTCGGCCAGCTTTCCGAAATCCGGGTTGGTGAGGTCCACGTCTATGGATCGGCCGAATCTCCGCAGCTGGTTCCGCTTGACTACGTGATAGCCGTTGCTGTTGACCAGGAGGACGCAGATAGGGAGTCTGTAATGGGCGGCGGTTGCCAGCTCCTGGCAGGTGAACATGAATCCGCCGTCGCCGCATACCGCTAACACCGCTCGCCGGGGGTGGGCGACCTTGGCACCTAGTGCCGCAGGTAGGGCGAAGCCCAGGGTGCCGAATCCCCGCGGAAAGAGGAACGAACGCGGGCTGTAAACTGGAAACTGCCGGCATGCGGCGTAGGACAGGACGGTCATGTCCCAGACGGTGATGGCGTCTGCCGGCAGTGCCTGGCGGATGGCTTTCTGGCACCTCCATTCCCAGCTTCCTTCGCGGTCGAGCCGTTCCCGGAGCTCTGATTTGAGGTTCTGTACCCCCAGCCAGGGTTGGCGAGGGGAGCCAACACGACGCTTCAGAAGCTCCAGGACTGCCTTCAGCGTGGTTTGCGCATCACCGACCAGTTCCACTTCTGCTCGAAAGTGGCGGCTGATTTCCGCGCGATCGATGTCGATGTGAATGAGACGTTCCGGTACCTGTAACCTCCAGTGCCGGCTCGCCGCGCCACCGAAACGCGTCCCCACTGCAATCATGAGGTCTGCCTGGGTGAGGGCATCAGCTACCCGCTCGTCCTGCGCCAGGGTGCCCAGCACCAACGGTTCGGAGTCCGGCACCACTCCCTTGCCCATGATACTGGTGAGGATGGGGGCTCCCAGCAAGGCACTCAGCTCCAGCAGCTGGGGGCCAGCATTGCTCTGCAGTGCCCCGCCTCCCGCGTAAATCACCGGCTTTCGAGCATCGAGGATGACGGTGGAAGCACGAGCCAGATGCTCCTCGGCCGGCACGGGGAGCGAAGGTGGGACGGGTTCTGGAAACTCGACTTCGTCCTCGGCACCCAGCACGTCCACAGGAATCTGGATGTGCACCGGACGAGGCCGCTCCCCCACCTGGGCCCGGAATGCCCTGCGTATCGCCTCTGGAATCTCTCGCACTCGAGACAGATGCATGCTCCACTTGGTTATCGTGGAGGCGAAGGCGCGCTGATCCTTCATCTCGTGAAGCGCGCCCTTTTGTTTTCCGATCAGGTGGCTTTCGATCTCGCTGGAGATCACGACCAGTGGCGAAGAGTTAGCGTATGCTTCTGCCACTGCGGTTGCCATGTTGGTAAGGCCTGGCCCGGTGATGGGCAGGCATACACCGGGCTTTCCGGTGGCTCGCGCGTACCCATCGGCCATGAATGCTGCCCCTTGCTCGTGGCGCGCAACATAATGGCCGATCTCCGGGGCATCTATGAGGGCATCGTATATGTCTAAGTTATGAACCCCGGGAATGCCAAAAACTGCCCGCACGCCCTCGGACAACAGAGAGCGCACAACCGCCTGTCCTCCGCTGTACCTCGGCATCGTGCTGACGCCTCCCGCTATTTTTTGAAGTCCAAGCCCTCGCCAGGTTTCAAAATGTGGACGCGGCTGTCGGTTTCTGCCTCCACCATTCTCTTGAAGGCATCCGGATTCGCCCTGATGACCGGCCAGGTATCGTAATGCATTGGTACTACCAGACGCGGCTTGAGCATCTTGACCGCCAGCAGTGCATCATCGGCCCCCATGGTGTAGTTGTCGCCTATTGGAAGCAGGGCAACGTCTATTGGTTCCAGTCGGGCGATCAATTCCATGTCACCGAATACCCCGGTGTCTCCTGCGAAGTACAGAGTTCCGGTGCCCAGCCTCACCACGAAACCGCACGCATGCCCACCAGCCACCCCGGCGCCATGAAACGCAGGCACCAGGCGGACGCGGCCGAAGGGGAAATCCCTCTTACCGCCCAGATGAAGCGCTTCGGTACGCGCACCCTGCTCGCTGCACATCTTAGCCACTTCGGCAGTGGAGATGATCACGCCGGCATTTGCTTTGGCTATCTGCACGGCGTTGCCCAGATGATCGTGATGGGCATGTGAGACCAGTATGTACTTGGCGGATACTTCAGCGGGCTTCACCGTGGCCTGGGGGTTGCCTTCCAGGAAGGGATCGAATATGAGCTCGGCCTCTGCCTCTTTGACGAGGAAACAGGCATGACCCAGGAACTCGATCCTCACTATTTAGGCCTCCTTTCCGTTGACCATGCTACACTAATGATAACAGCATTTTCCTGAAGGAACAACTCCTGGGACGGCGAGCTGTTCGGACCCGCACAGCCGCGGAATCCCACGGATTGTGGCGTCTTCTACCGCTGCGGATGAATACGATACCTGTTGGTCGGACTGCCGCGTCTGCTCGTCCTGCGCTCTGTCGGTGCCGGGCGAAGTGGAGCATTGGCTCTACATCTGTGCAGGTATTTCCTTACTCGGGTTCAACGGGTCTCCGCGTGACCCCCGACTTTCCGGCACATCTCCGTCACCCCCACTTCCTGGTGCTGTAAGCCATCTGTCCGTGAACAAAACTGTGGCTGCTTCTGACTGCGCGGCGGGGCGGCGCTCAGCGGGGGTTATGGCGGCTAGCGCCATCCGGTGGCCGGCGGGTGCTTATTGATCGCTGAGCACCTCAGCACGAAACCGGGGTATGAAGATGAGGACGGCTGCTGCTCCGAGAGATAGAGGTCGGTCTGGCGTTTACCCGGTTCAGACCCTCCATGGGTCGGCCGGAAAGCGCCGCAGGGCCTCGCGAACGGTACGGTACCGAACAGCCTGATCATCATGGTACATGCCCTTCTTCAGGCCCTGCAGAATGCGGAGCCCGGCCTCAGTGGTGATTTCCAGGTGGCTCACCAGGCGAGATAGCGTACGGGACCGGGCCTCCTCCAGGGACTCCCACCAGCTCTGGCCGCGCTTTAGGCTCTTCAGCATCTCGCGGCTTAGGTAGAAATGGGCGAGATCGGTCAGGGGATTGCCGCAGGCACCGGAGCTAGTGACGCCAAAGAGTTCCGGACGGCGGTACCTGAAACCCCAATCCACCGAACGCTTCAGCTCATCGGCTTCTGTGCGCCAGCAAGCCAGCACCGTTTTTGGCGTGGCCAGGGCGAACTGGTTGAGCGAACGTATCAAAGCATGTTCCAGGGTGTGCGCCTGTTCCCCAGCCACCAGATCCCCCACTTTCGCCCCGATCTTCAGCCTCTCGCGACTGTCCAGATCGATTCCCTCGATCTCCATGTACACGTCTCCCGGCCCCGTCATTTCAGTGGTCCCTGCGACGGCTTGCCACCCGGCTCCATCGATCACGGGGTAGCCCCTGTTCCTGATCTTGTCCAGATCCACCATTTCCACCCCTTCGGCGATCAAGACTCCATTGGTGAGAGAAAAGCCCCGAGCTCTGGCCCGACCCCGGCCGACTACTTCGACGAAGGGGGCGAGTACCCGTGTCTCGCGATCGGGCGCGAACACTTCCTCGGTCCAGACGCGGCGCACTTCCACCAGCACGCCGAGCGGATAAATCTGCCCCAGGTCAGTCACAAAAGGACAAAGGAGCACAGGATGGCCGCGCTCCCCGAGTCGGAACACCCGGCCAACATGGTGATGGAAGAATACCCCTCTGATGCGCCCCTCGTTAGGACGGGGAAATACTCCATTGACCACCGGCAACGCCAGTATCTTGTCCATCCTGTCCTCGGTTCCTTTCTTCAACCAGAAACACCCGCTGGCTAGTATCACCATGGTGCCCAGCGGTAGGATACCGGTCCATTTCTCGTGAGCAACCGTTAGTATTCTAGCACAATCAGACACTGAGTGGCGATGGCCCCGACATCTAGAGCGGCGGACTATTGCACACCAGCTAACTTCTCTGGTAGAATACAACAGGTTCGGCAGGAGGGGTCAGATGTCAGCAGCAAGAGCGCAGCCGAGAACGCGAAGTCGCCTACCCTACCGTCTGGAGGAGCTGGAACATCGCGGGACTGCGCGGCGGGTCATCCTTGCCCTCGCATGGCCGGTGATGGCAGAAATGGCCCTGGCCACTGTCACTCAAATCGTCGACATGGCCATGGTGGGGCGCCTGGGGCCGGCGGCAATCGCCTCCATCGGACTCAGCTTGCAACCCCTGTTCTTTGCCCTCTCCCTGTTCATGGGGTTGGCTGTGGGGACCACTGCCCTGGTGGCGCGCAGTGTGGGTGCCGGGAAGCCGGAGCAAGCGGGTGAAATATTGCGTCAGTCTCTATATGCTGGGGTGCTCATGGCGGTCGCTTTGGCAGCAGCGGCGTACCATTATGCTCCCCAGCTGCTCCTTTTGATGGGTGCGGAGGCCGAGGTGGTTGGGCTGGGCACTTCATACATCAGGGCCCTGGTGCCCGGCGTTGTTTTCATGCTCACTGGCGCCATCGTGGCAGCCGCACTCAGGGGTGCCGGGGACACGCGGACGCCCATGAGGGTCAATGTCTTCCTGAACGTGTTCAATGTGCTCGGTAACTACAGGCTGATCTTCGGACATTTCGGTTTTCCAGCCCTGGGGGTCATGGGCGCAGCGATAGCGACTTCCGTCGCCCGCTCCGCCGCGGGGTTGATACTGCTAGGGCTGTGCATGTCCGGGCGCCTGCGTATTCGTTTGACGCTGCGGCCCTTCAGGATCGACTTGTCCATCATCAGACGCGTCTTCCGGGTGGGGATTCCGGCTGCGCTCGAACGGGTGGTGATGAGCCTGGCCCAGTTGTTCTACGTTCGGGTGGTAGCTGGGCTGGGAACCGTGGTGTACGCCGCGCACGCTATCAGCATCAACGCGGAGTCCATCTCCTTCATGCCAGCCATGGGGTTCGCCACGGCTGCAACCACCCTGGTGGGGCAGAGCCTTGGTGCCCGGCGGCCGGAATGGGCGCAGAGGGCAGTGGTGGAATGTCTCAAGACCGCAGGGGTTTTCATGGGCTGCATGGGTGTGTTGTTCGGCATGTGGCCCCACTGGCTGATGAGGATCTATACCAATGCCCCTGAGGTCATTGCCATGGGTCGCATCACGCTCCGGGTGATTGCCTTTGCACAGCTGCCGATGGCGGCGGCATACGTTATCGCCGGTGCCCTGAGGGGCGCGGGAGACACCCGAGCCGTACTGGCGATCACGGCTATCGGGGCGTGGGTGGTACGACTGAGCCTCACCCTGGCCTTGGTGATGCAGGCCCGGTTGGGCCTGCTGGGAGCGTGGATAGCCATGGCCTCCGACTGGTGTGTTCGCGGCGTGTTGTGCTGGATCTGGTACCGACGCGGGGCTTGGATGAAGACTCAGGTGTGAGTCTGGAGTAACCAGTCAACTGACCACCTGACTAAAGGAATACATGCGCTCCTTCACCCCTTCCGTCCCGTATCTTTGCCTATCCCTTTCTCCCAGGAAATCGCAACCGGTGAGGGCGCGACAGTGCAGCTGTCCCGCCACTACGCGGAACTGTTCGACCAGGCGGCGACTCTCCTCGATTGCCCGGCGCTTGCCCTCGGAGTCATGGACCTGGGACCTGCGCACGAGCAGGCCCACGGCCATCACTGCTCCGGTCAAAGCTCCACAAAGTTCACCGCTGCCCCCACTCCGGCGCCGAATCCGGTGGCTAGTGGGGGAATAGCCGCACATGCATGACAGCCCCAGCGGACCCGGCCCGCCAAAAGCGAAGACCCCCTGATCCAACTCACACTTAGCGCACCGCTCCCACTCCTTCAGCAGTTCGCGCACGAGTCTCTCACGCTCACGCTTACCGGCCAACTCATGACACCCCCTTCCGGCAAATGATAGGCAATGCGCCGGACAACGGGACGCCGCATCCCAGCAGCAACCGGATGCCCGGCTGACTGCCAGCAGTACGGCTTCTGCGCAATACCATCCCGCACGGAACAACTGTTCTGCCTCCTCCACCCACCTCCGCCGGCGCAGCCCGCATCATGCTCCCTCCTTCCTGTGTCCTGCCCATCGGCTAGGGTCGGGCTGGGTTGGACTCTTGGTGCTTGTCAATCATCGGAACTACTGTTAAAATGAATGTGTGCACAAAAGTGGGCACAGGGGGCAGTTCAGGTGGAAGACACTGTTCGCATAGGAGACAAGTTAATCAGTCGAAAGAAAATCGAGCAAATGGTGGATCTGATCTTGGAGCTACGAGCCCGGGGGCTCTCGCAGCAGGAAGTGGCGCAGCGTCTTGGCGTGGACAGATCTTTCGTTTCCCGCCTCGAGGGGCTGGGGGAGGTTCGAAAAGGACGACGGGTGGGGCTAGTGGCGTTTCCAGTGGCCAACAAGGAGGAAGTTGAGGAGGTGGCTCGTAGCGAGGGACTGGATTTCGTCCTGGTCATGACTAACGAGGAACGATGGGCGTTCGTGCGTGAGCGTTCCGGAATTGAGCTGTTCGACGGCGTTATGGACTACATCCGCCGCGCGCGCGAGTGCGATGTCGTCATACTGGTTGGTTCTGATCAAAGGGTCAAGCTGATGGCCAGCCTGCTGGACCGTGAAGTGATCCCCATTGTGGTTGGCCGCTCGCCGCTGCTCAGGGACGTCCACCTGGACTGCGAGAATCTTCGAAACACAATCAGGGCGGTGAAGGACTGAGCTGGCATGGGAGGCAGGGAAACGACGATGAAGCATGTTGTGAGCATCAGTTTGGGATCCTCGTCCCGCGACCATGTTTATGAAACTGAGATCCTCGGAGAACGCTTCCTCATCGAACGTCGGGGGACGGACGGGGATATGAACCGGGCGATACAGCTCATTCGCGAACTGGACGGCAAGGTGAACGCGTTAGGCATGGGCGGGATCGATCTGTACGTGACAGCGGGGGGACGCAAGTATCCATTGCGCGATGCCTTTCGCATGGCTAAAGCCGCAAAAGTGACGCCCATTGTTGACGGATCGGGCCTGAAGGATACGCTCGAGAGGCGGGTGGTTGGCTTTCTGGTCGAAGAACTGGGCATCGACCTCGCGGACACGACGGTGTTGCTGGTGTGTGCGGTGGCGAGGTTCGGTATGGCCGAAGCGTTCGCGCAACGAGGTGCGAGGCTGATCATGGGAGATCTCATATTTACCCTGGGCATTCCCTTTCCGATCCGTACTCTCGCGACACTTCGCCTGCTGGCTCGCATCCTTGCTCCCATCATTACCCAGCTACCCATTCGGATGCTGTACCCCATCGGGCGGGAGCAAGAGCGCATCAACAGCGCCGATCGGTACGAGCGCTTCTACCGCGAGGCCGACATCGTGGCTGGTGATTTTCACTTCATCAAGAAGTACATGCCGGCGCGCCTGGATCACAAGATCATCCTCACCAATACGGTGACTGCCGCTGACGTTGAGATGCTACGCGATCGAGGAGCGAGCATGCTGATCACCACCACTCCGGAGATGGGCGGACGGTCTTTTGGCGTCAACGTGGTGGAGGCGATACTGGTCAGCATCTCGGGCAAGCATCCCGATGAACTGACCCCGCAGGACTATGAAGATCTTCTCGATCGGGTTGGGTTCAAGCCGCGCGTGGTGAGATTTGGCCAGGGAGGAGAGTGACACCGGCAGGAGGGCGTCCTTGCGTTAAAACAAACGCCAAGTTCGCCAGTGCCCTTGGGGCGAACGAAATTCCAGTCCTACCACGGGGAATTTACGGCGGGTCCTTGTGCTTACAGGGACGCGAATCTTCTTCGCAGGAGGCCGACGCTGGACACGAACAGCGCCTCGCCACCAACGGTAGGGTCCCGATCCTTCCCAACGCGAGGCGGGAAATACAGCTCGCCCCTTCTTGCACCCAGCTCGAACGGAGCGTATAAACTTTTGGTAGG
>DFNJ01000024.1 GCA_002376005.1 Firmicutes bacterium UBA3570 | reverse complement strand
AAGCCAAATGCTGGCACGGGCTCAGCCGAGCACGGTATCGTGGCAGATGGCGGGTGGCAATACAGGTGCTCATGATCTTCCTCGTTCTCAACCTGAAGCTGATGGCAAGATTGCTGGGAACAGGATGAACGGGAAGGAAAAAGCCAAAGCAGGGGTATGGAAACCAGGACCAGGCAGGATTATAGACCTCCGGCCACTTCTCCCACCCAGAATACCTCATTAGCCAGCTCCCAGGACCCGAAAATCCCTCCAAATTCCTGGGTTCTTCAGAGATCTCAGAGCAGCTCTTTGACACCGATACCAGCAAGTTTCCTGATAGCAAGGGGCATTTCAGGCTATGGAGGTGGATTTTTTGGCACCAGGTGGGCTGCATTTAGCCTGCACCCGCGGTGGAATGCGATAACCCAGCGCCTTGAATATCTTTCTGACCTCAGGTGGGGCTTCCGTGCGCATGTGGTACACTTCGCGGATAACTGGAAATCAAGGTGGTGTCGTAAAACACCACGCTCACATCCAGGGAGAACAAATCCCGCATCTGCCCAAATAACCCCGCCTCAATGGCTTCCTTGTTCTCATAAAGCACATCTAATGCCCGGTAAAGATGATGCAACTTCAACTCCACCCCAAAGTCCACCTCATGCCTGGTTGCATCGGGCGTAGGCGAGGCGGTGCTTGATACTGGAGCCCCAGGTGGACATTGAAAAGTGAGAGTTTCTCTGCGCGAACCGGAAGTGGACACGAAAACCCAGGAGGTTCGTGAATTCGGAAATGCGGCGGTGTTGCGCGCATTTCCATCGTTGGAGGGTGAGTGCAGCGGTGCGACCTCAACGAAAAGCAAGAGGTCTGCGGAACGGGGGCAACCAAAGGCTATTCTGCGGGCAAAGACGGGCCCGGAGTTGCATCCGCGGCCAAGGCTGCGGCACCGTTGAAGCGTCGTGCCCTCTTCCGCCATCAGGGCCTTGCCGCGTTGCGTCCGCGGCCGAGGCTGCGGCACCGTTGAAGCTTCGCAGGGGAGGAACACGAGGACACGATCTGCTTGTTGCATCCGCGGCCAAGGCTGCGGCACCATTGAGGTGTGGTTGAGGCCTTATTGTGGCCCGGCAGCCCGACTGGCACGGCCGGCCGCAGTCCTTCTGGTCGCGCCCGGGCGGGGTGGCCCTCGACAGCACCACCACGACGCTGCCGTTCCTTAGGCGCTTAGCCGCGCTCGTTTGCCTCTTCGACGACCAGCCCCCGGCGGGGGATGTAGCGCACGGATGAAAACGATACTAGGTGAAAGACTATTGCCCGCTGGCAGTGAGGGCCGGACGGCGAGCGCCCAAGCAAAGTACGCCGGATCTTTACCTAGCTAATGAACGGCGCGGTCAGGACGCACCCATTGGTTTGGACCGAGAAGCACTCGGGGACGCCGCCCGGCAGCCTGAGGAGCACCTGGAAGAAGCCCAACAGAGTCCCTAAAACCATTAGCAGCTCATTCCGGAACCTCCGGCGGGTCTCCATTATCAACGCAGGGATTGCCTGCAGGAGAGCATAAGTAGACAAGAGAGTGCCTCCCTGGAGAAGCCCGTTGACAAACTGACCGTTTGGCTATACTGACTTCGGGTGCGGGAGGGATAGGTGAGGGACGTGAGGCCGTGAGGGGAAGGAAGCCTACAAGACCCGATGAAATCCGCAAACGTCTGTCGAAGCTCGGGACGCTGGCAGAGGAATTCCCCGAGATACTGGCTTTGTATCTCTTTGGGTCATTTCACAAGGGATCCCCCAACAGGCTGAGCGACGTAGACATTGCGGTGCTGCTCCATCAGGCGGAGCTGGCAAGGAGGAGACGAACTAGGATCGAGCTTCGCATCGTTGAGCTCCTGGGGACTGACGAGGTCGACGTCGTCTTCTTCGACCAGGCACCCCCCCGCCTTAAGAAGGAGATAGTGAGCAATTCGTTGCTGTTGTTTGACAGAGACCCGGCGCTCCGCCGACTGATAGAAGCCTCTGCCGTTCTGGAGTACCTTGACATTAAGCCGTTGTTTGATCTCCAGCGCCGCATGCTGTTGGACCGAATTCGCAAGAGGGTGGGCTCAGATGCTCGATGACAAATTGAGTAGGCAGCTGCTGCTGCTCGACGAATATCTGTCACTTCTGCGGACGAAGCAGTGGCTCAGTAAGCAGGAGTTTTTGTCGTCTCCGACTGAAATGGCAGCCGTGAAGCATTGGCTGCTCCTTGTCGCAATGACCTGTATCAACATCGGTGCCGTTCTGATCTCGCGTTTCAGGCTGGGAACTTTTGAGACGTATCAGGATGTCTTTCGGGTCCTCGCCAAACACGCGGTAATCGACCGAGAGCTAGCTGAACGGATGATGGAACTAGCTAGGTTTCGCAACCTGCTGGCTCACGTTTACTGGGAAGTGGATGATGAACAGGTCTATTCCATCTACCAGGAAGATCTCGGAAACATTGATGAGTTTATGACTCAGGTTGAAGCTTTCTTGGCTGCCAAGCAGGACCTCGAATGACGTTGCAGTGACGTATCGCCCACTGGGTGACCAAGACCAGGATCATCCGTCAGCTCCCTGCAATGAGCGATGCTCCAGCCTTCCTGCCGGTCTGAGCATTCTTCACACTCTGGAACACCATGTGGCCCACCATGAGGAAGGGGGCCACCACAGGACCAGGATACCTGCACAGGTCCTTCCGTGCCTGGGTGAGCTTCGAGGTGCGTCTGCTTCTCAGAAGGCCGGCTGGTGTAGCCCCACGCCCCCAATCGCCGATGGCGCCAGCCAGCAGTGCGGCGGGCCTTGATTCGGTCGGGCAGCGCATGCCGGGCGGATGCCCCCACAGGCTTCGGATCCGGCAGGTGCCGCCAGATGACTGCCAGCTGCCCAAAAGTTGGCCATCAGGTCCCGGTAGCCGTTGTGCTATAATAGCTTGCGCGAGTGCCCTCGTTGCTTCATTGCCCAGTTGTTCGATGATCGCTCAGGGAGTTGTCTGGCTGATGGATGACCAAAACCGGCGTGAAGCCAGCTGTTGGCGGAGGGTTGCCTTTTGATCGTTGCTGTTGATCTGACCAAGTATTACGGGCGCACCAGAGGAGTGGAAGGACTCAATTTTCGGGTCGAGGCTGGCGAAGTAGTCGGGTTTCTAGGTCCCAACGCGGCGGGAAAGACAACCACCATGCGGCTCATCACCGGGTATATGCCACCCACCCGCGGCAGCGTGCGGGTATGCGGGTACGACGCCCTGGAAGAGGACCTGGAAGCCAAGGGGTGCCTCGGTTACTTGCCCGAGCATCCTCCCCTTTATCCCGATATGACGGTGAAGGCCTACCTCGAGTTCGTGGCCGAGATAAAGGGCCTGCGTGGCTCGGCGCGGCGCAGCGCGCTGGAGAAGGTGGTAGAGTCCGTGGGCCTGGCCCCCGTATGGGGGCGCCTGTGCGCGAACATCTCCCGGGGTTTTCGGCAGCGGGTGGGCCTGGCCCAGGCCCTGCTGGGCGATCCCCCGGTGCTGATTCTCGATGAGCCCACCAGTGGGCTGGATCCCCGCCAGATCATCGAAGTGCGAAGGTTGATCAAGTCATTGGCCGGCAAGCACACGGTGATCATCAGCTCGCACATCCTGCCTGAGGTGAGCATGGTCTGCACCCGGGTGATGATTATGGATCGAGGGCACGTGGTGGCGGTGGACAAGCCCGAAGAGCTGGCCAGGCGCCTGACCGGATCCCGTGACATCACCCTCAAGGTCAAGGGGGACCGGTCGGTGGCCCGCCGGGTTCTGGAGAGCATACCAGGCGTCAGCGAGGTGCTGGACGGTCCCGAGGGCAGGCTGGTGGTGCGCTCCCAACGGGAAGTGGACGTGAGGGAGGAGATATTCCGGTCCCTGGCCCGGGCGGACCTGCCGTTGCTGGAGATGGTGCCCCGCGACCTCACGCTGGAGGATGTGTTCCTGCGGCTCACCACGGACGAGGAAGGAGTCGAGGCCCATGCGTAGTACCTGGGCAATCTTCAAGAAGGAGCTACGCGCCTACTTCCTCTCCCCGGTGGCGTACGCGGTGGCGGGGGTGTTCCTACTGCTCAGCGGCTACTTCTTCTCGGTAATAATGCTCACCACTCGCACCGCCGAGATGCGGGCTGCCTTTGGGAACATGTCCATAGTGCTCATCTTCGTCGTCCCGTTGCTCACCATGAGGCTGCTGGCAGAGGAAGTTCGGCAGGGCACCGCGGAATTGTTGCTCACTTGTCCTCTCCGCAGCACCCACATCATCCTGGGGAAGTACCTGGCTTCTCTGGTTCTGTACCTGGCAATGCTGGCCATGACCGGGATTTATCCGTGGGTTCTGCTGAGGTTCGGCAACCCGGACCCCGGACCCATCATCAGCGGATACCTGGGTATCTTCTTGCTGGGGGCATCCTTCCTAGCCGTGGGCCTGTTTGCCTCCTCGGTGACCGATAGCAACATCGTGGCGGCGATGGTGGCTTTCGGGCTGTTGCTCCTCCTCTGGGTGCTGGGCTGGGCGGGAGAGGCCCTGGGGGGCAGGCTGGGCGACGTCCTCACCTCCCTGGCCCTTTTCGAACGACTGAACGATTTCCGCAAGGGTATCATCGACAGCAGCAACTGCCTCCACTACCTCAGCTACATCGTGGGGTTCCTGTTCCTGGCGGGTCTCGGGCTCGAGCGCAGGAGGTGGGGCTGATGGCGAGATGGCTCCGTTCCCGTAGACTGCGTTATGGCGGCAACGCACTACTGCTGGCAGTGGCGGTCCTGGGCATCCTGGTTTTGCTGAACGTGGTGGCCCAGGAGCACCGGTGGCGCCGGGACCTGACCAGTGCCGGCCGCTTCACCCTTTCCGAGCAGACCAGGAAGGCGCTGGCCTCCCTGGACCGGGAAGTGCAGATCATCGCCTTCTTCTCTCCCGGAGGGCCGGGAGAAGGGGAGGTGCGGGACCTGCTGGAGGAATACGAGCACGGCTCGCCGTACATACGGGTGCGGTTCGTCGATCCCGACAAGGACCCCGCCCTGGCTCAGGCCTACCAGGTGACCCGCTACGGTACCACCGTGTTGGAGATGGGGCCGAAGCGACGCACGGTCCAGCTTTACGAGCTCTACGATTTCGAGGGTTCCACCCCCCGCTTTCAAGGGGAGCAGGCATTCACCTCCGCGCTGCTGTCCCTGATGGCCGCCACCGAGAAGACGGTCTATTTCATGGAGGGACATCGTCAGCGGGACCTGGTTGCTGAGATGGCCTTCCTGCGGGCCAAGCTCACGGGGGACGGCTACCAGGTCAAGACGTTCAATGTGGGTCGCTCAGGCAAGGTGCCCGAAGATTGCGATCTGCTGGTGGTGGCGGGGCCGCGGGCTCCCTTGCAGGAATCGGAGAGGCAGCTGCTGACCGAGTACCTCCGGGCTGGAGGGCGGGTGATCCTCATGCTGGATCCCCTGCGCGACCCCAAGGACGTGGCGGGCTGGGACCAGTTCTTGGTGGAGTGGGGAGTACGGCCGCACCACGCGGTGGTGGTGGATCCGGAGCGGAACTACTTCATGGATGTGATGAGCCCGGTGCCCATCATCGAGTATCACCCTAGCACCGAAAGCATCATCCGGGGAGGACAAGCCATGGTACTGCCTGGTTGCCGGCCCTTTGAGCTGTTGGAACCTCCCCAGGACCTGCATCTGGTGCCGCTTCTGCGCAGTAGCCCTGCTGCGTGGGGGGAGACGTCTTTCGACGAAACGCCCAGCTATGACCACGGCACCGACGTGGGCCCCGGTCCTCTGGTCCTGGGCGTGCTGGTGGGGCCGGAAGAGGGTCCCGCCCAGCTGGCCGTTTTCGGTTCGTCCGCTTTCCTCATCGACCAGATAATCCGGTTCCAGGGCAATTGTGATTTCTTCCTCAATTTGGTGGCCTGGATGCTGGGCGAAGACGTGAAGGTTTCCATACGGCCGCGGAACCCCGAGTTCCGCATGGTGTTCCTCACCGCGCAACAGGCCCGCATGGTTTTCTATGGTCTCACCGCTGGGCTGCCGGGATTGGTATTCCTGGTGGGGGCGGTGATATGGTGGAGGCGACGCAGGCTGTGAGGAAGAGGCGGTTTTCCACCACCTGGGTGGCCTGGGTGCTGTTCCTCCTGCTGGCGGGGTACTGGCTGCATCTGCGGTGGAGTCCATCCCCTCCCCCGCCTGAACCAGAAAAGGTGCTGTTGTACACCTTGGCCGGTGGTGCCGAGGAGCTGGCAGAGATGGAGGTATGGGCGGGGGATGAGTTGCGGTATCGGCTGCGACGCACCGAGGCGGGGACCTGGGGGCTGGAGCGGCCAGGCGCCCTGGTGAGGGTCAACCCCGACCGGGTGCGACTGATGGCCACCCAGGGCGCTGCCTTTCGGGTGGACAAGATGGTGGCCTCGGGAGGGTCGCTCTCGCCTTTTGGCTTGGATCGCCCGTGGCTGCGACTGGTGTTCACCACCCGGGAGGGCCAGCGAGCGGAAGTGCTGGTGGGGGGCAGGAATCCGGCGGGGACCGGCTATTACGTCATGAGGCCGGACTCCGACGAGGTATATTTCTGCTCCGATTACCGGGTAGATATCTTCGACTGCTCTCCAGAATCCCTGCGCGACCGCTCTCTGGTGCGCATGGACCTCGACCAGGTGACCTGGTTCCGCTTGGAGCGGGCAGATTTCGTCCTGGAAGCCACCAACGTGGATGGTGGCTGGCGGCTGCTGGCGCCTTACCGGGCCCGGGGCGATGAGTACGGCATACGCTGGTGGCTGAACGACCTGTTGAATTTGCGCATTGGTCAATTCGTGGATGATGCCGCTGAGGATCTGGAGCCCTATGGTCTTAACTCACCTGCAGTCACCATAATGTTGCGTTTGGGCGAGGAGGAGCTCACCCTGCGCTTTTCTCCCGCCCCGGAGGGCGGCTACTACGCCCACACCAGCCGGGAGCCCGCCGTGTACCTGGTGGAGGGAACTGGTCTGTCGGCGCTGGAGGCCGACGCGTTTGAGCTGGTGGCCAAGCGTCTTGCGGAGTTCGAGCCCAGTGAGGCCGAAGAGCTGGTCTGGGAAGGCCCGGCGGGTCGGTTCCGGTGCCAGCGTCGCGGTAAGTACTGGTACAGGGAGGACATCAGATTAGCGACGGAGAACGTTCAAACGTTGCTGGAAAAGCTGGCTTACCTGCGGGGAGAGAAAGTGGCGGACGCGCCTCAAGCACCCCAGCAACAGTGGTACATCCGCGTGCGGACGGGCACCGGGGAGGTAACGTTGCGCGTAGGGCGCGGCTCCGAGGGGTACTGGGCGAGGCCGGGGGATGCGGATGTGAGCTTTGCGGTGGACCGCGAACGGATTGAGGAGATCCTGAGGTTGCTCGACGAGGTGGCCGGGGAGGAGTAGCTCGGGGGCGGAACAGCGAGGCGGGGGGGATCCAGCCGGTTGTGAGGGTTGGCAAATGGAAATTGTATATGAGCTAGGGCCGGAGCTTCCGGCCCTTGATATTTTTGCATACTGAAATTTCAGGAAAAGGTGGTGCGGGATGAGCGGGCAATCCCGCGAGCTGAATCTCGACAGCTGGGGAGAAGCCCATCGCGAGGCTTACCGGCGGGCGGTGGCCCACTTGGCGGAACGCCGGCCCGAGGCGGTGGCCAGCCTGGTGGGGGGGTGCTGGGTGGCGGATACCGGCGAGCTGCACTTGCCTTTCCTGGGGCAGCAGCTGCGGGTGAAGTGGCGGCAAGGAGATGTGCTTCTGGGAGGACGGCCAGCGCCACTGGCGGTGTCCATCATAGTGTTGCACCATTTGCTGGAGAGCACTGGCGCGGAGGTACAGGGGCGCTGGATCACCTTCAAGGAGATCTCCGGAGGCTCCGTATACTACCCCACTTACCGGGCCCGCACCATCGAGCCCCTGGTCAGGGAGTTTGGCCGTTGCCCCCAGCGACTTCTCCCCGCAGCTGTTCCTCTGGGAGGGGTGGAGCTGGCCGGTGTGGGGCGGGTGGGAGTGCTGCTCCAGGTATTTCCCCGTTTTCCGTTAGGCATAGGTCTCTGGCCGGGCGACGAGGAGGTTCCCCCTTCAGGTACCATTCTGTACGACGTTACCGCCCCCGGCCATCTGCCCACCGAGGACATCGTGGTGGTCACCGAGTTGGTGGTACGCAAGCTGCTGCAGTGCGGAGGAAAGGGGAGGGTAGGGGAGAAAAGGTGATAAGAATGCTCCCTGCGTGAAGCAGGGCCCGGCGGCGTTGTGTAGTTGAGGTACCCGCGAAGGAGGTCAAGATGCGATGCCCAGATATCGCGGTGTGTACGTCGGCCAGATACGAGGGCAGGCGGCCGCCAGGAAGCGCGAAAAAGAGGTGGTGCGCACCAGCGATCCCGCCACCGCGGAGATGCTGCAGCGTGCCGAAAAAGAGGGCGTTATCACCGCTTTCCACCGCTACCTGGCGCAACAACCTCAGTGCGCTTTCGGCTTGACGGGAATATGCTGTCGCATTTGCATACAGGGTCCGTGTCGGGTCAAGCGCGATGAAGTCGGGAGCAGGGGAGTGTGCGGGGCGTCGGATTACACCATCGTGGCCCGCAACGTCGCCAGGTACATCGCGGGTGGAGCCTCCGCTCACTCCGACCACGCCCGACACATAGCCCGCACCTTACTGGAAGTGGCCGAAGGCCGCGCTCCCGACTACCGGATTGCCGACCCCGAAAAACTGCGGCGGGTGGCGCGCCGGGTGGGAGTACCCACCGACGGCAAGTCGGATCGCGACCTGGCCAAGGAGGTGGCCCTGAGGGCGCTGGAGGAGTTCGGCCGGGCGGCGGACGAACCCTGCGTTTTCCTCACCAGCACCATCACCGAGGGCCGGCGCCGTAAATTCAAGAACTGCGACATCGTCCCCTACGCCATTGACCGCTCCATCGTGCAGGTGTTGCACGGGACCACCATGGGAATGGATGCCGACCCGGTGAACATCATATTCACCGGCCTGCGAGCCGCGCTGGCCGACTACACGGGCATGCACATTGCCACCGATCTGTCGGACGTGCTCTTCGGGACGCCGCGGCCGGTGCGCACCGAGGCCAATCTAGGGGCCATCGATCCCGACTACGTGAATATAGCCACCCACGGTCATAATCCCACCTTGTCGGAGATGGTGCTGGCGGCAGCGGAAGAGCTGAAGGCGGAAGCGCAGGCGGCGGGCGCGAAAGGCGTGCGAGTGGTGGGTATCTGCTGCACGGGCAATGAACTGTTGATGCGCCAGGGTGTACCGCTGGCGGCCAACCAGTCCGCGCAGGAGATGGCCATCATGACCGGTGCTCTGGATGCCATGATCGTGGACGTGCAGTGCATCATGCCGGCAGTCAAGACACTGGCCGAGTGCTATCACACCCGGGTGATCACCACCCATCCGCTGGCCAAGCTTCCCGCTTCCTATCACGTTGCCTTCCGGGAAGAAGATGCACTGGCCTCGGCTCGAGAGATGGTCAGGCTGGCCATCGAGGCTTACAAGGAACGGGATCCCGATCGAGTTCACATCCCGTCCCACAGGGTGGCCACCATGGCCGGGTTCAGTCTGGAGGCACTGCTGGAGCTGTTCGGCAACGTGGACCGCGAACGGCCGGTTAGGGTGTTGACCGATGCGATCAGGGAGGGCCAGCTGGCGGGCGTGTGCTTGTTCGCCGGGTGCACCAACCAGAGAGTGCCTCACGATACCAGTCATCTGACCATTCTCAAGACCCTGGTGGAGAATGACGTGTTTTGCGTCGCCACCGGCTGCGCGGCGGGGGCGTTTGCCCGGGCGGGCTTGGCCACCCCGGCGGCGGTGGAGCAGTACGCCGGGGAGGGCCTCCGGCGTTTCCTCGGGCGCCTGGCGGAGGCCGCGGGGCTGGAGGATGGACTACCCCTGGTCTTCCACATGGGCTCGTGCGTGGACAACACCCGGGCGGCCGATCTGTGCACCGCCATGGCGGAGGAGATGGGGGTGGACGTGCCCAAGGTCCCCTTCGTGGCCAGTGCCCCGGAGGCGATGCACGAGAAAGCGGTCTCCATCGGCTCCTGGTGTGTGGCCATGGGGCTGCCTGTACACGTGGGGATTATGCCGCCGGTGGAGGGAAGCCCGCTGGTGTACGGCATCCTGACCCAGATTGCCCACGATGTGTACGGTGGACACTTCATCTTCGAGATGGAGCCGCAGGCAGCGGCCGAGAAACTGCTGGCGGCGCTGGAGTATCGCCGGTGGAAACTGGGCATCCACCAGGCAGCGGCCAAGAAATTCGAGACTCTCGTGGCGGCCCACTGGTGATCGCCGGCGCGAAAGGAGGCTGAAAACCCGTGTCCACGCTCAATGTTTGGGAGCCGCGGATCACCGAGTTCGACAAGATCTACGATGAGGCGGTCAAGGCGTACGGTGACCGGCCTCCCGTGGGTCTGTTCCGGAAGGCTTACGATGGTGCTATCATCGCCGTCAGTTACGCAGAGATCCTCCTCAGCAGAGCATTGAGGGAATACGGTCCCGACCAGGAGATAGGTTATCCCGATACCGCTTACTATCTTCCCGTCATTACCGCGTTGAGCGGAGAGAAGGTCACCAAACTGGGGGAGTTGCCACCCATACTCAATCGCATTCGGTCCCAGATTAAGCAGCCCCTTACCTTCGAGAACGCCCGGCTGGCCGGGGAAGCGACCCTTTACGCTGCGGAGATCATCGAGGTTCTGCACTACCTGGACAAAGACGAACCGAAGGTGGAACCGTGGACCGGATTCCTCACCGATCCTGTCTTACGCCGGTACGGCATCAAGCTGGTGGACTGGACCATCCCCGGGCAGGCGGTCATCCTCGGTCGCGCCAAGACCTCCAAGCACGCCAAGCAGATCGTGGACGAACTCATGTCCAAGGGTATGATGATCTTCCTTTCCGACGAGATCATCGAGCAGCTGCTGGAAGAAGACGTCAAGATGGGCATCGACTACATCTGCTTCCCCGTGGGCAATTTCACTCAGGTGGTGCATGCGGTTAATTACGCCTTACGGGCGGGCCTGGCCTTCGGCGGCATCCAACCGGGCAGGCGCGCGGAGCAGCGCGATTATCAGCGCCGACGGGTACGGGCGTTCGTGCTTCACCTGGGGGAGATCGATGAGGTGAAGGTGGCGGCAGAGTTCGGGGCCATCTTCCTGGGCTTCCCGGTCATAACGGATCAGGAGCTGGACGAAGAGCTTCCCGACTGGTACGTCTCTCACCCCGATTACGATGATCTGGTCAAGTTCGCCATGGAGCTCAGGGGCATCAAGCTCACAGCGATCGAGATACCCATCCCGCTGAACTACGGCCCTGCTTTCGAGGGGGAGACCATCCGCAAGGAAGATATGTACTGCGAGTTCGGCGGCGGCCGAAGCCCGGCCTTCGAGCTGGTGCGCATGGTGGGCCTCGATGAGGTCGAGGACGAGAAGGTGGAACTAATAGGTCCCGACATCGACCAGCTGGAGCCGGGAAAGGCCCATCCCCTGGGCATAGTGGTCGACATATACGGCCGCAAGATGCAGAAGGATTTCGAAGGGGTCCTGGAGAGGCGCATCCACTACTTCATCAACTACGCCGAGGGTCTCTGGCACGTTGCCCAGCGCGACATGGCCTGGCTCCGGGTGGCCAAGGATGCCATAGCAAAGGGGTTCCGGGCCCGCCACTGGGGCGACCTCCTGGTCGCCAAGTTCAAGGCGGAGTTTCCGGCCATCGTGGACCGGGTGCAGGTGACCATCATCACCGACGAGGAGCTGGTGAAGGAACGCCTCCAGATGGCCCGCCAGATCTACGCAGAGCGCGACGCCCGCATGAAGGGCCTCACCGACGACGCGGTGGACGAGTTTTACTCCTGCGTGCTCTGTCAGTCCTTCGCCCCCAACCACGTGTGCGTGGTGACCCCGGAGCGGGTCGGTCTGTGTGGGGCGGTGAGCTGGCTGGATGCGAAGGCCTCATACGAGATCAATCCCACCGGCCCCAACCAGCCCATTCCCAAGGGCGAGTGTCTGGACGAGGTCAAGGGTCGCTGGAAGACGGTGGACGAGTACGTGTACAAGGCTAGCAACCGCAACATCGATGGCGTTTGCCTCTATACCCTGCTGGAGATGCCCATGACTTCCTGCGGATGCTTCGAGGCCATCATGGCCTTACTGCCCGAAGCCAACGGTGTGATCATCACCACCCGCGAGTCGTCCCGGCTGATGACGCCCGTAGGCATGACCTTCTCCACTTTGGCGGGCATGGTGGGGGGCGGAGTTCAGACGCCTGGATTCATGGGCATCGGGCGCTCCTACGTCGTCAGCCGCAAGTTCATAGCTGCCGACGGCGGGCTGGCGCGGGTGGTATGGATGCCCAAGGAGCTGAAGGAATTCCTGGGCGAAGAGTTGAGAAAGCGCGCGAACGAGCTGGGTCTGGGCGAGGATTTTGTGGACAAGATCGCCGACGAAACGGTGGGGACCAGCATCGAAGAAATCCTGCCCTTCCTGGAGCAAAAGGGACACCCGGCTCTGAGTATGGAACCCCTGATGTGAGGGTAATCGCGGGAGAGGAGGTAGGTAACAGCCATGGGTCTGACAGGGTTGGAGATTTACAAGCAGCTGCCCAAGAAGAACTGCGGCGAATGCGGGCCTCCCACCTGTCTGGCTTTCGCCATGCAGCTGGCGTCGGGAAAGGCGACTCTTGATGCCTGCCCATACATTTCCCAAGAGGCCAGAGAGGCTCTGCAGAGCGCTGCCGCGCCGCCCATCAGGCTGGTCACCCTGGGCGCGGGCGATCACGTACTGGAGATCGGGGATGAGACGGTGCTTTTCCGTCACGACAAGACCTTCTATCACCCCGCGGGCATCTTCATAGAAGTCGGCGACGACCTGGACGAGGCGGCCATGGATGAACGCCTGAGGGCGATCGGCGAGCTGGAGTTCGAGCGGGTGGGGCAGCAGTATCGAGTGGACGGCGTGGCTCTCCGGGCGACTTCCGGGGACGCCGACCGGTTCCTTCGGCTGGCCCAGAAGGCGGCCGCAGCGGTACCCTGGAACTTCGTAATTGTCTGCCAGGATCCCGCACTGGCCGAACCGGTGGTGCGGCTGCTCGCCAGTCGCCGACCGCTGCTTTACGCCGCTACCGATGACAACTGGGAGAAGATGGTCCAGCTGGCCGAGGAGCACCAGATCCCGCTGGGCGTTTGTGGTCGGGATCTCGACCACCTGGCGGAGCTGGTGACCAAGATCACCCAGCGGGGATACAGGGAGCTGGTCATCGATCCGGGTAGCCGCGAAACGTCACAGGTGCTGGCCGACCTCACGCAGATTCGCAGGCTGGCGATAAAGAAGAAGTTCCGGCCCTTCGGGTATCCCACCATTGCCTTTACCAGCGAGCCGGATGCGACGACTGAAATCATCCAAGCGCAAGTGTACGTGGGCAAATACGCGTCGCTGGTGGTACTCCGGCAGGCGTGGAGGCGATCAGAGATCTTGCCGCTGTTGACGTGGCGGACCAACGTATTCACCGATCCGCAAAAACCCATCCAGGTGGAGCCCAGGGTATATGAGGTGGGAGACGTGCGCGACGATTCTCCGGTGTACGTTACCACCAACTTCTCCCTCACCTACTTCAGCGTGGAAGCCGAGGTGGAAGCCTCGAAGATCCCTGGCTACATCGTGGTGGTGAACACGGAGGGTACCTCGGTGCTCACTGCTTACGCGGCGGGCAAGTTTACGCCGGAGGCGGTGGCGGAAGCGCTGCAAAGGTCGGGGATCGCTGACCGCGTGAAGCATCGGGAGGTCATAATACCTGGGCACGTGGCGGTGATGAGCGGTAAGCTTCAGGAACTTTCGGGGTGGAAGGTGATAGTGGGTCCCAGGGAGGCAGCGGGCATCCCCGCCTTCGTGCGGTCGCGCTACGCTGCTTGACGACGAGTAGTGGGGGGAAGGAATCGGTTGACGTACCGGGTGCGGTTCCTGCCTGATGACCTCACCATTGAGGTGCCCGCGGGAACCAGCTTGATGGAGGCGGCGCGCCGCCTGGGGATCGAGCTGAAGTCCAGCTGCGGGGGCCAGGGCACGTGCGGCCGATGTGCTGTTTTCCTGCGCCGGGGAGAGCCGGAGATCTTGCAAGGCAACCCACCCCGGCGGCTCAGCGAGCAGGGGGGTGTCCTGGCATGCCGGGTACGGGTTACCTGCGATCTGCTGGTGGAGGTTCCCGAGTGGGCGCGGGTCGTCGAGCACCAGGTGGTGGTGGATGCACACCCTGGCCGACTGCTGGAACGGGACATCGATTGGGTTGAGCGTTTCGGGCGGGACCCGGTGTGCCGTCGCCAGGAGCTGCGTCTACCCGCTCCTACCCTCACCGATAATGCCAGCGATGCCACCCGGCTGAGCCGTGCGCTGGCTCAACAGGTGGGGAAAGAACCTGTACACATACCGATCGACGTGTTACGCGGCTTGCCCGAGCGGCTTCGCAGTGCTCAATGGTGCGTGGACGTCACCTGGAGCGCGGCCGATGGTCCCGCGCGGGTGGTTGATCTCAGGCCGCCCGGCGAATGGCGAACGCTGTACGGAGTGGCGGTGGATCTCGGCACCACCTCGGTGGTCGTGCAGCTGGTGGACCTGGAATCCGGGGCGCTAGTGGGCGAAAGGGGCACGTACAACCGGCAGTTCAAGTACGGGGACGATGTCATCAGCCGCATCATCCACTGCGCCGAGCACCCGGGGGGCGTTGAAGAGTTGCGGACCGCGGTGGTGGAGACTGCCAATCACCTGATCCGCCAGCTCCTGCGGGAGGCGTCGGCAGCTCCCGAACAGGTGGTGGCGGCGGCGGTGGCCGGGAACACCACCATGGAGCACTTGTTCTTGGGCATCGACCCCCGGTACATCCGCCTGGAGCCCTACATACCGGCGGTGACTCGTTTCCCCTACCTGGAGGGCAGGGACGTGGGGCTGGAGATCAACCCGCACGCGGCTGTCATCATCATCCCCGCCGTGGCCTCATACGTCGGTGGCGATGTGGTAGCCGGGGCACTGATAGCCGGCCTTGCCGAATGCGAAGAGGTGACCCTGTTCATCGATGTGGGGACCAACGGGGAGATGGTCCTGGGTAACCGCGACTGGCTGGTGGCTTGTGCGTGCTCAGCTGGTCCCTGCTTCGAGGGTGGGGGGATCACCCACGGCATGCGCGCGGTCCCCGGGGCTATCCAGAGCATCCGGATCGATCCGGAGACCTTCGTCAGCCAGGTGGTGACGGTGGGCGGGGCGCCGCCCCGGGGCATTTGCGGATCGGGCCTGGTGGAGTGTCTTTCCGAGCTGCACCGGGTGGGACTCATCAACCGGGCGGGGGAATTCCAGGATGTACCCAGCGCAATGCTGCGTTCGGGTGAGGCGGGACCGGAGTTCGTGCTGGTACCACGAGAGGCAGCAGGGGTGGATGAGGATATTGTCATCACTGAGGCGGACGTCAAGAACCTGATCCGGGCCAAAGGAGCCATATTCGCCGGAATTCGCTCCCTGCTCAAGGCGGTGGATTTGAGCCCTTCGGACATCTCCCGCATATGGATAGCCGGCGGCTTCGGTACTTACTTGAACCTTCAGGGAGCGGTCAGGATCGGAATGCTGCCCGATGTGGATCGGTCGCGCTACGGTTTCCTGGGGAACAGCTCGGTGAAGGGAGCCCGTACAGCGCTGCTGTCCCGGAGAGCCCGGGAAGCCATGTGGCAGCTGGCGGAGCGTATGACCTATCTGGAGCTATCGGTGGGCCCCGGTTTCATGGAGGAATTCGTGTCCGCCCTGTTCATTCCCCATACCAACCTGGATCTGTTTCCGTCGGTGACGGCGGACGGGAACCGGGGAGGTGAGAGCAATTGCCTAGGCACGTGTCCGTAGCCGGCAAGGGGGGTACCGGCAAGACCACCCTGGCCGCTCTGTTAGTCAGGTACCTGCTGGAACACGGACGCGGACCGGTGCTGGCGGTGGACGCCGACGCCAACGCCAATCTGCACGAGGCGCTGGGGATACCCCGACCCACCAGTATATCGGATATCCTGGACGAGATTAGGGGCGGGGGCCGGCCGCCGGCGGGGATGTCCCGGGAGGCCTACGTGGAGTACCGGCTGTCTCAGGCCCTGTCCGAGAGCACGCAGGTGGATCTACTGGTCATGGGGGGTCCCGAGGGCCCCGGGTGCTATTGCTATCCGAATGAGCTGCTACGGCGACATATGACCAGGCTGGCGGGCAATTACCGCTATCTGGTGATGGACAACGAGGCGGGTCTCGAACACCTCAGCCGCCGGGTGGCGGAGTCGGTGGATGTCATGTTCATCACCTCCGATGTCAGCGTGCGGGGAGTGCGGTCCGCGGCCCGGATCGCCGAGCTGGCGCGTTCTCTGGACATGGGGGTGGGCGCGTTTTATCTGATCCTTACCAAGGCGCGGGGAGATGAGCCAGAGGTCTTGAAACCCCACCTGGAGGAGGCGGGACTTCAGCTGGGGGGCGTGATTCCCTACGACCCGCTGGTGGAGGAGTACGATCTTCACGGGCGGCCCCTGTTCCAGCTGCCCGCGAATTCTCCGGCGGTGAGGGCTGTGATGCGGATGCTGGAAGAACTGGCAGTTTAGGTGCAGAGAGGGGTGTGAGCATGGCCGTCGAGCGAATAATGGAAAGATACACGTCCAGGGTGCGCGAGGTCACGCTGGGGGCGACTGCCGAGCAGGGGGGTACCCGCTCTCACACCATCACCGTGGGCGGTGACAGCACGCTCCCCTTCTTGCATTTCGAGGGCGAAGTACCCCACCGACCGGTACTGGCCCTGGAGGTGAACGACGTTCCTCCCGCCTGGCACCAACTGCTGCTCGAGCACTATCGGGATGTGCTGGATGACCCCGGGGCCTGGGCGGCCAAGGCGGTCCGGCAGTTCGGAGCCGACCTGGTGTGCTTACGACTCGTGGGTGCTGATCCCGATGGCGAAAACAGGAGCCCGGAGGAGTGCGCCCAGGTCGTACGCAGGGTGTTGGAAGCGGTGAAGGTGCCCCTGATCGTGATCGGCTGCGGCGATGCCGACAAGGACAACGAAGTCATGCCGGCGGTGGCGGAGGCGGGCGCGGGGGAGAATCTGTTGCTGGGGATCGCCACCCAGGAAAATTACAAGACCCTCACCGCTGCCTGCATGGTGCACAAACACAACATAATCGCGCAGTCACCCATCGACATCAACATATGCAAGCAGCTCAACATCCTCATCAGCGAGATGAACATGCCGCTGGACCGCATTGTCATTGATCCCACCCTGGGGGCCCTGGGGTACGGGATTGAGTACACCTACTCCATCATGGAGCGGATCCGTCTGGGTGCCCTGGGGGGCGACAGCATGTTGGCAATGCCGGTAATAGTCAATGTGGGATACGAAGCGTGGCGGGCCAAGGAGGCCAACGTTCCCGAGAGCGAGTTCCCCCGATGGGGGGATCAACCAACTCGTGCTGTCCTCTGGGAAGCCATGACCGGGGCGCACGGATTGCAGGCGGGGGCACACATCGTGATCCTCAGGAATCCGGATGCCCTGCGCCTGCTGCGACGGCATATAGAACAGCTCATGGTGCCCAACAGGGCGTAGGGAGGCGACAGCGTCTCGCGCAAAAGGGAGGAGGAAAGACCATGATTCTGGTGGGCGAGAGGATCAATGGGATGTTTCGGGACATCCGGCGCGCCATTCGCGACAAGGATCCGGGTCCCGTGCAGCACTGGGCGAAGAGGCAGGAGGAGGCAGGCGCCGACTACCTGGATGTGAACGTGGGTCCGGCGGCGGAGGACCCGGTGGAGGCCATGAAGTGGCTGGTGCAGGTAGTGCAGGAAGTGACCGAGGTACCCCTGTGCCTGGACAGCACCAACTATGATGCCATCGAGGCGGGCCTGAGGCTGTGCAAGAAGGCGGCCATTATCAACTCGGTTCCCGCCGATCGACCCAAGATCGAGCGGGTATTCCCCATGGCCAAGGAGTACGGGGCGAAGGTCATCGGTCTCACCATGGACCGTAAGGGGATTCCCAAGGATGCCGAGGCACGTACAGCTCTGGCCATGGAGATCGTGGCTGCTGCCGATGAGTTCGGATTTCCCATAGAAGACCTCTTCATCGACCCTCTGGTGCTGCCGGTGAACGTGGCCCAGGACCACGGCCCGGAAGTACTGGAGACCATACGTCAGGTCAAGAATTTGGCCAGTCCCCCGCCCAAGACCATCATTGGCCTCTCCAACGTATCCCAGAAGGCGGTGCACCGATCCTTGGTGGACCGGACCTTCGTGGCCATGGCCATGGCCGCCGGCCTGGATGCGGCCATCCTCAATCTGGACGACGACGCACTCCTGGATACCATTGCCACGGCCCGCATCCTGCTGAACCAGGACGTGTACGCGGACTCCTACCTGAAGGTGTTCCGCAGCCGGCGGCGCTGACCAGGAAAGCCCAGGGGCGGAGGGAGGAAGACAGCATTGATCGTAGCGGAGCTGAAGCCACTGGATCAGATCACGGCATTGCTCAATGGATATAGATCCATCTTGCTGGCCGGCTGTGGCGAATGCGTCACCGTTTGCTCGGCAGGCGGGGAGAAGGAGGTGCAGTCGCTGGCGGCAGCGTTACGCCTGTGGTACCGTCACCGGGGGGTGGCCGCGCGGGTGCATACGGTGGTCATCCAGCGGCAGTGCGAGCCGGAGTTCCTCGCCGAGGCCGACCCCCTGGTGGCGAAGGCGGATTGCGTGCTTTCCCTCGGCTGCGGGGTGGGCGTGCAGTTCCTGGCCGAACGGCACCCCCAGATACCGGTCTTCCCCGCCCTGGACACCAAGTTCGCCGGTGGGACGGTGGAACCGGGCTGGTGGGGGGAGAGGTGCGGTCTGTGCGGCGACTGCATCCTGCATCTCACGGGAGGCATCTGCCCCATCATACGGTGCTCGAAAAGCCTCCTCAACGGGCCCTGCGGGGGTTCGCAAGGGGGTCGCTGCGAGGTGAATGAGGAAATCGAGTGTGCCTGGCAGCTCATCTACGACCGGCTGAAGGGGCAGGGGCGCCTCGAAGAACTGGAAGCCATCCTGCCGCCCAAGGATTGGTCGCGGGCGCGGGACGGCGGTCCGCGTCGGGTGATACGGGAGGATCTGCGTCCATGAAGGCGGGCACCAGGCTGGAGAGGCTGCTGAAAGCGGGTCATTTCGTGGTCACGGCGGAGATCGGTCCCCCCAAGGGCGCTTCCGGTCAGGAGATCGTCAACCACGCCCGCCTGATGAAGGGGTATGTGGATGCGGCGAATCTCACCGACAATCAGACCGCCATCGTGCGGCTATGCAGCATGGCAGCAGCCCTGCACGTGCTGCGCGCCGGGGTGGAGCCGGTGATGCAGATCACCTGCCGGGACCGGAACCGGATTGCCCTGCAGAGCGACGTGCTGGGGGCGGCCAGTCTGGGCATTCGTAACATCCTCTGCCTGACCGGAGACCACCAGTCCTTCGGCAACCATCCTACCAGCCGCAACGTATTCGATCTGGACTCCATACAGCTGCTGGCGGGACTGCGATCCATGCGCGACGAGCGCAGGTTCATGTGCGGGGAAGAGATGCGCCATCCCCCCTCCATCTTCCTGGGAGCTGCCGCCAATCCTTTCGGAGACCCGTTGGAGTTTCGCCTGGTGCGCCTGGCCAAGAAGGTGGCGGCGGGGGCCGACTTCATCCAGACTCAGGCGATCTTCGACCTGGAACGCTTCCGGCGCTGGATGAGTATGGTCAGGGATGCGGGGTTGCACGAGCGGGTGTACATCCTGGCGGGGATCGTGCCCCCGAAGTCTCCCGGGGCACTCAGATACATGCGCGAGGTACCGGGGATGAGCGTGCCGGAGGACCTCATCGAGCGCATGCGCAAGGTGCCGCGCGGGCGCCGCGCGGAGGAAGGCGTCAGGATCGCGGTGGAGCTGATCCAGCAGCTGCGCGAGGTGGAGGGCGTGCGGGGAGTGCACATCATGGCCATCATGTGGGAGGAAGTGGTGCCGGAAATCGTGAGCCGGGCCGGGCTTTATCCGCGGCCCCAGGTTCCCGAGGAGGAACCACCTGCCTGAACGTCGAAAGCGGCACCGGAGGCAGTCCCGCCGGGGGTGGTGCGGTGGACCGCGGAGGGCACACCCTGTTCTTCACCGGGTACGCGCGGCTACCGGCCGGCATAACCGCCAGCGAGATGTATCGGGTGGTGGGAGTAGGGCTGGAGGTGGATGCCCGGTCGGGGGAAATCGTGGACGTGGAGGCGACGCTGGCGACTTCGGTAGGGCGGCGGTTCTTTCGGCGCCTGGTCAAGGGACGGCGACTGCTGGAGGATTTCCCGGAAATAGTGGCAGCCATCGAGCAGAGGTATCACGGCAATGCCCAGAAGGCGCTGGTGACGGCGCTGCGCATTGCCCACGAGAAGTACCGGTCGTACCTTTCGCGCGAGGACAGCAACTGACCTGTAAGTTGCTCCGCGGAAGCCCGCTCAAGGAGCGGGTCCAAGCGGGGCGACGGCCCCTTCGTCCTGCCGCGCGGGCGGCAACTCGCGAGGGGAAGGGACGGAGCACGGCTGGCCGGCGGGCCGGCCGTTGGTGTGTTCTGGCGCAGCTGGTGGGGGAAGGAGGGGATTGGCCTGCGCGAGCTGCATGTGAGTAGGGTTACCGACGCGGTGGAGGAGCTGTGCAAGAAGGCGTGCTTCGAGCTGCCGGAGGACGTCACCGCTGCTCTGCAACGCGCGCTGGAGGAGGAGGAGTCCCCACAAGGACGAGAGATCCTGAAGCAGCTGCTGGAGAATGCCGAGATCGCCCGGGCAGAACAGATCCCCATCTGCCAGGATACCGGGGTGGCGGTGGTCTTCCTGGAGATAGGACAGGACGTCCACCTGGTGGGGGGAAGCCTGAAGGAAGCCGTCGATGAAGGGGTCAGGCGGGGCTACGTGGGCGGATACCTGCGCAAATCGGTGGTACGCGATCCCATCCGGCGGGAGAACACCCAGGATAACACTCCCGCGATACTGTACACCACCCTGGTGCCGGGGGATGCGGTCAGGGTGACGGTAGTGCCCAAGGGCACCGGATCGGAGAACATGTCGGCGCTGAAGATGCTCACTCCCGCCCACGGCCCGGAGGGCATCCGGCGGTTCGTGGTGAGGGTGGTGGAGGAAGCGGGCGCCAATCCGTGCCCTCCCGTGATCGTGGGGGTGGGCCTGGGAGGAACCATGGATAAGGCCGCCCTGATGGCCAAGCGGGCATTGCTTCGACCCGTGGGCCAGCCGCACCCCCAGCCGCACCTGGCGGCCCTGGAGGAGGATATCCTGAAGGACATCAACGATCTGGGCATAGGTCCCCAGGGTCTGGGCGGTCGGGTGACGGCGCTGGCGGTCCACGTGGAGGCTTACGCCACTCACATCGGCGCCCTGCCGGTGGCGGTGAATTTGCAGTGTCACGCGGCAAGGCACGCCAGCGTGGCCTTGTGAGGTGATGGTGGTGAGGAGACTGCGTCCTCCCTTGACCGAGGATGAGGTGAGGTCCCTGCGGGCCGGGGAGAGGTTGTACATCGACGGAGAGATACTCACCGGACGCGACGCGGCCCACCGGCGTTTGTGCGAGATGATGGACCGCGGACAAAAGCTGCCGGTGCAGCTGGAGGGTGCGGTGATCTACTACGTGGGTCCGTGCCCGGCCAAGCCTGGCCAGGTCATCGGTTCAGCGGGGCCCACCACTAGCGGGAGAATGGATCCCTATGCTCCTCGTCTGATTGCCCGGGGTCTGCGGGCGATGATCGGCAAGGGGATGCGTTCGGCAGAGGTGGTGGAGGCCATGAAACGGCACGGCGCCGTCTATTTGGTGGCGGTGGGGGGTGTGGGCGCCCTGCTGGCCAAGCGCATCAAGGCGGCGGAGGTGATTGCATTCCCCGAGTTGGGTCCGGAGGCCATCTACCGGTTGCGAGTGGAGGACTTTCCGGTGATGGTGGGGATTGATGCCAACGGATGTGACATCTATCGGATGGGCCGAGAGAAATACCGCAGGGACCGTGGGTGAAGTGATCACCGGCGCGGGAAAGGAGGAAGAGGGCGGTTGTCACTGAGGGAACGAGCACTGGAGCTTCACCGCGACCATGTAGGCAAGATTGAGGTTACCAGCAAGGTCCCCTTGCGCAGCAAGGAGGACCTGTCGCTGGCCTATACTCCCGGCGTGGCAGAACCCTGTCGGGAGATCCATGCAGACGGGGACAAGGTGTACGAGTACACGGCAAAAGGCAATCTGGTGGCGGTGGTCACCGACGGTACTGCAGTCCTGGGGTTGGGTGATATTGGCCCGGAAGCAGCGATGCCGGTGATGGAAGGCAAATCATTGCTGTTCAAGTGCTTTGCGGGGGTGGATGCCTTCCCCATCTGCGTCCGGACCAAGGATGTGGATGAGATCGTGGACATTGTCAAGAAACTGGAACCCACCTTCGGGGGTGTCAATCTGGAGGATATCTCCGCGCCCAGGTGCTTCGCCATCGAGGAGCGACTGAAGAAGGAAACCAACATCCCCATATTCCACGACGACCAGCACGGGACCGCCATCGTGTGCACCGCGGTGCTGTTCAATGCCCTGAAGGTAGTGGGGAAGGAGCTGGGCAGCATCAAGGTGGTCATCAACGGGGCGGGAGCGGCGGGGATCGCCACCACCAAGCTGTTCCTGGACCTGGGGGTGGGTGAGATCATTCTCTGCGATTCCCGGGGGCCCATCTACGAGGGTCGCAGCGAGGGGATGAACCCATACAAGGAACAGGTGGCCCGCCGCACCAACCGCGACCGAGTCCGAGGAACGCTGGCCGAGGCCATGAAGGGAGCGGACGTCTTCTTCGGGCTCTCGGTGGGAGAGGTGGTCACCCGGGAGATGGTGTCCTCCATGGCCCCCAAGGCGGTGGTCTTCGCCATGGCCAATCCGATTCCCGAGATATGGCCCGAGGAGGCCAAAGCGGCGGGTGCCCAGGTGGTGGGGACGGGCAGGTCCGACTTCCCCAATCAGGTGAACAACGTGCTGGCCTTCCCCGGCGTGCTGCGGGGGGCGCTGGACGCCCGGGCTACCGACATCAACGAGGCGATGAAGATTGCCGCGGCCCGGGCCATTGCCCAGATCATTCCCGAGGAGGAGCTAGGGGAGGAGAACGTGATCCCCGGGCCGCTGGACCGCCGGGTGGCCCCAGCGGTGGCCGCGGCGGTAGCGCGGGCGGCAATGGAAAGCGGGGTAGCCAGGGTCCAGGTGGACCCGGAATGGGTGGCCAGGCACACCCAGGAGCTGGTGGAGAAGGCCAACGCGGCTTTCGCGAGGCGGTGAGGCAGTTGCTGCTGAGTGGGGAGCGGGTGAGGAGCCGGCTGGTGACCAAGGTCGAGGAGATGAGCGGGCAGCGGGTGCTGGGGTGCTATCAATGCGGCAAGTGCACCGCCGGCTGCCCCATGGCCAGCTTCATGGACCCGGTCCCCCACGGGGTCATGCGCCTGTTGCAGCTGGGTCAGGTGAGCCGCGCCATGCGAACGGCGGCGGTGTGGATGTGCGCCTCCTGTCACAGTTGTGCTTCCAGGTGCCCGCGGGGAGTGGATCTGGCGCGGGTAATGGAATCGTTGCGGCTGCTGATCCTGCGGGGGGGCGAACCGAAGGTGAGGCCAGAAGGGCTGCCGGCCGAGTTACTGATGCGCGCTCCCCAGCAGGCGCTGGTCAGCTGCGCGCGCAAGTACCAGGGATAGAGGGTTGGGCGATGAAGTACAGTTATTTTCCCGGATGCACGTTGCCCACGCAGATGAAGAACTTCGAGCTCACCGTCAGGTGGACCGCCCGGCGGCTGGGCATTGAGCTGGAGGAACTTGACAGCTGGCAGTGCTGTCAGGCGGTGTTCCCCCTGAGCACGGACAGTCCCATGGGTCTGGTGGCCTCGTTCCGGGCTCTGATCAACGCCCATCAGGCTGGCCGGGCGCTGGTCACCTGCTGCTCGGGGTGCTTCCACGTGATCAAGAGGACCGCCCACTTGATGGCCAGGGACCAGGAGACCCGCCAGAAGCTGGAGGCGTTCTGCGAGCAGGAATACCCGCCCGAGGGCGTCCAGGTGCTGCACTATCTGGATTTGCTCCTGTCGTCGCTGGAGTCGGTGCAGCCGCCAGTTCCCCTGAAGGATTTGCGGGTGGGCGCGTACTACGGATGCCTGCTGCTGCGTCCTGAGGATGAACTGGGATTCGACGACCCGGAGGACCCGCAGAAGATGGAGAGGCTGGTGCGCCTGCTGGGAGCTGAGCCGGTGCTGTATGCCTACCGGACGGAGTGCTGCGGGTCATACTCTTCCCTGCTGGACCGGGCGGGAGCTGAGGCAGCGGTCAGGGCTATCGTGTCCTCGGCCCGGCGGGCGGGAGCTCAGGTGCTGGTCACCAGCTGTCCGCTCTGCTTCTGGAACCTGGAGGAAAGCTCGCTGGCACTGGCGACGCGGGAACCCAGCTTCGCGCCGCTGCCGGTGCTGTATTTCACCCAGCTGGTCGCCCTGGCCCTGGCGGCGCCGGATGAGTGCCTGGACTGGAGCGCGCACCGCATCGATCCCCGGCCGGCGGTGGCGGCCTTCCTGCCAGAGGTGAAGGAAGCATGAAGCGCGTGGGGGTGTTCGTCTGCTGGTGCGGGCGCAATATCGCGGAGACGGTGGACATCGAGGCGTTATGCCGGCAGCTGGGCCGGGACGCTCCAGTGGCCTGGGTCGAGGACTACAAGTACATGTGCTCTGAGCCCGGCCAGCAATTGATGAAGAAGGCCATTGCCGAGCAACATCTCGACGCCGTGGTGGTGGCTGCCTGCTCCCCCAACATGCACGAGGTCACCTTCCGCCTGGCGGCGGAGGCGGCCGGCCTGAATCCCTATCGCCTGGAGATCGCCAACATCCGGGAGCAATGCAGCTGGGTGCACCGCGACCGGGATCAGGCCACCGCCAAGGCCCTGGACATCGTGCGCAGCATGGTGGAGAAGGTGGCCCGGGATGAGGAGCTGCAACCCCTGCGGGTGCCGGTCACCAAGAGGGCGTTGGTGATTGGGGCCGGAATCTCGGGAATGCAGGCGGCCCTGGAGATTGCCGATGCCGGTCACGAGGTCCTGCTGGTGGAGAGACAGACGTATATCGGTGGGCACATGGCGCAGCTTTCCGAGACCTTCCCCACCCTGGACTGCGCCTCGTGCATCCTCACCCCCCGGACCGCGGAAGTTGCCCGCCATCCCCGGATCAAGCTGATGGTGGCCAGTGAGGTGATCGAGGTAGGGGGTTACGTGGGGAACTTCGTGGTGCGGATACGGCAGAATCCCACCTACGTGGACTGGTCTACCTGCACGGGGTGCATGGAGTGCGTGGAAAAGTGCCCCCGCCAGGTGCCCTCCCGGTTCGAGCGGGGATTGGGGACCCGCAAGGCGATTTCCGTCGCCTTCCCGCAGGCGGTGCCCTACCGGCCCAGCATCGATGCTGAGGCGTGCCTGTACTTCACCAAGGGGCGGTGCGGCATCTGCCAAAAGACCTGCCCGGTGGGGGCGGTGGACTACGAGCAGAAACCGGTGATCCATGAGGAAAAGGTGGGGGCCATCGTGGTGGCCACCGGATACGAGCTGTTCCCCAAGGCCAGGATCGGGGAGTACGGTTACGGGAAGTATCCGGACGTGATTGACGGCCTGGAATTCGAGCGCCTGAATTCCGCCTCCGGCCCGACGTCAGGGCGCATCCAGCGGCCTTCGGACGGTAAAGTCCCCAAAGAAGTGGTGTTCATCCAGTGCGTGGGTTCCAGGGACCAGGAGAAGGGAGTGCCTTACTGTTCCAAGATCTGCTGCATGTACACGGCCAAGCACGCCATGCTCTACAAGCACAAGGTGCCCGACGGGCAGGCCTACGTGTTTTACATGGACGTGAGGGCGGGGGGCAAGGGCTACGAGGAGTTCATCCAGCGGGCGGTGGAGGAGGACGGAGTGTTGTACCTCCGGGGCCGCGTATCCCGCATATTCCCGGAGGGCTCAAAACTGATGGTCTGGGGCGTGGATACCATCAGCGGCGAGAAGGTGGAGATCGCCGCCGACCTGGTGGTGCTGGCCATGGCCATGGTGCCCAGTCCCACCGCGCGCGATCTGGCGCGGGTACTCAAAGTGAGCATTGACGAGCACGGTTTCTTCAGCGAAGCCCACCCCAAGCTGCGGCCGGTGGAATCGCTCAGCAGGGGGATATATCTTACGGGTTGCGCCCAGGCGCCCAAGGATATCCCCGAGGCGGTGGCCCAGGCGGGATCGGCGGCCAGCAAGGTGCTGGCGCTGTTCTCCTCCGACGAGCTCCTGCATCCCCCCACCGTAGTGCGGGTGGACCCCGAGATCTGCTCCGGGTGTGGCCTGTGCGTGAAGAGCTGTCCCTACGAGGCGCGCCAGATCGATCCGGTCAGCAAGGTGGCCAGGGTGCGCGAGGTGCTGTGTCAGGGGTGCGGGGCGTGCGCCGCCGCCTGCCCCAACGGTGCCACGCAGCACATCAACTTCACCAAGGAGCAGCTCATGTCCATGATCGATACCTTCACTGGGCCACCGGATGGCGCGGGGAGGGAACGCTGAGGTGATCCGGGCCCGGGCTGCGACCAGGTCCATCCCCCTGGATCCCGGCTTTCCGTGGGAGGTGGGCCGCGCCAGCGGCCAGCCGGTGATGCGCTGCTTTCAGTGCGGCAGGTGCACCAATGGCTGTCCGTTGACTTGGGCCATGGATCATCCCCCCCACCGCTTGCTGCGGATGGTCCAGCTGGGCGCCGAGGGGGAGGTGCTGGTCAGCCGCACCATCTGGCTCTGCTCGGCGTGTCACGGTTGCGCCACCCGCTGTCCCAACGACATCCATCTCCCCGCGGTCATGGACGCGCTCAAGCAGATGGCGCTGGCGCGGAGGGTGCGGGTGGGTGATCGGCAGGTGGCGCTATTTCACCGGCTGTTCCTGGCAACGGTAGCGCGGCTGGGTCGGATGTACGAGCTGGGGCTGATCGGGTTGCACAAGCTGGCCTCCGGCAACCTGTTCGGTGATCTGAAGGTGGGGCTGTTGATGTTCACCAGGGGCAAGCTCAGCCCGTTGCCACAGCTGATCAAGGGGCGAGGAGACTTGCGGGCGGTCTGGAGAAGGGCGGCTGCGTTGCGCCGGGAGGGCGGCCGTCAATGAAGGTCGCCTACTTCCCCGGATGCTCCCTGCATTCCACCGCCCGGGAGTACGATCAGTCGGTACGCGCGGTGGCTCCGGCGCTGGGGGTGCAGTTGATCACCGTGGAGGACTGGAATTGCTGCGGCGCTACCTCCGCCCACAGCCTGGATCCCGTCCTCAGCCTGGCCCTGCCGGCGCGCAACCTGGCACGGGCCCAGGCGGCTGGCCATCAGGTGGTGGTGGCGCCCTGTGCGGCCTGTTTCAACCGCCTCAAGACGGCATTGTGCCAGCTGGAAGAGGGCGGGGAGGCGGCCCAGACCATTCAGAAGGTGGTCGGTTTCCGCTTCCACGGTGGGCTGCAAGTGAAGAGCCTGGTGCAGCTTTTCTGGGAGGATGTGGGCGTCGGTGCCATCCGCCGCCGGGTGTGCCGCCCGCTGGAAGGTCTGCGGGTGGCGTGTTACTACGGCTGCCTGCTGGTCCGTCCCCCCGAGGTGGCTGCCTTCGATGATCCCGAGCACCCGCGGGCCATGGACGATCTCATGGCAGCCATCGGTGCCGAGCCCACATCATGGGCAGCGGCCACCGAATGCTGCGGCGCCAGTCTTTCCCTGGTGAGGGGACAGGTGGTGGAACGACTGGTATCCACCATCCTGGCGTGGGCACAGCGCGCGGGGGCGGAGGCGGTGGTCACGGCGTGTCCGCTCTGCCAGTCCAATCTGGAGATGCGGCGGCCGGCGCACATCAAGATGCCCATCTTTTACTTCACCGAGCTGATGGGATTGGCCTTGGGGCTTCCCGATGTGAAGAGGTGGATGAGGGCCCACCTGGTGGATCCCGCTCCGGTGCTGAGCAGGTTCTACCCAGGGGTTGGGGCCCGCCGGGGAGGGTAATGCGCGAATGCCTGAGAGCCGAAACGGCATGAGCACGGTGGGAGCAGTTCTGGTGGTGGGGGCGGGGATCAGCGGCATGCAGTCCGCCCTGGATCTGGCGGAGGCCGGTTTCCGCGTGCACCTGGTGGACGAGGCATGGGCCATCGGAGGGACCATGGCCCAGCTGGACAAGACGTTCCCCACCAACGATTGTGCCATGTGCATACTCTCTCCCAAGCTGGTGGAGGCGGGCCGGCACCTGAACATCCAGCTGCACCCCGGCACGGTCCTGGAGCGCCTGGAGGGCGAGCCGGGCAGATTTCGGGCCATACTGCGCCGGAAAGCGCGCTATGTGGATGTGGACAAATGCACCGCCTGCGGCGACTGCCTGGCCCCCTGCCCGGTGGAGCTGCCCAATCCCTTTGATGGCAATCTGGGCGTGCGCAAGGCCATCTACAAGCTGTATCCCCAGGCCATCCCCAATGCCTTCGCCATTGAGAAGAGGGGAGTTTCGCCCTGCCGTAAAGCGTGTCCGGCGGGGGTGAACGCCCACGCGTACGTGGCGCTGCTGCGCAGCGGACGGATCAAGGAAGCCTGGCAGGTGATCATGCGCACGCTGCCCTTCCCTTCCGTCTGCGGGCGGGTGTGCACCCATCCCTGCGAGGAGGAGTGTTTCCGGGGACAGGTGGACCGGCCGGTGGCCATCCGCGACCTCAAGCGGGCGATCGCGGACTGGATGGCGGAGCATCCGGACCAGATGGAGCTGGAACCCTGCCAGGAGCGGCTGAAGGGGAGAGTGGCGGTGGTGGGCGCTGGACCGGCGGGACTCACTGCAGCTTATCAGCTGGCCCGGCGGGGTGTTTCGGTAACCGTGTTCGAGGCCCTGCCCGTACTGGGGGGCATGATGAGGGTGGGCATCCCCGCCTTCCGCCTCCCCCGGGAAGTGCTGGACCGGGAAATCCGCTTCATCCTGTCCCTGGGAATCGAGGTGCGGTTGAACTCGGCGCTGGGGCGCGATTTCACCCTCGATGAGCTATTCGAGGATGGGTACCAGTCGATCATCGTCGCCACCGGCGCTCACGTGAGCCAGCGAGCCGGTCTTCCCGGAGAGGAGCTGGAGGGCGTGTTCCACGGGGTGGACTTCTTACGTTCCGTCAACCTGGGACGCTCCCCCCGACTGGGCGGCCGGGTGGCGGTCATCGGAGGCGGCAATACCGCGCTGGATGCGGCGCGGACGGCGCTGCGGCTGGGGGCGGAGTCGGTGTGCGTCTACTATCGGCGCAGCCGGGCCGAAATGCCGGCCTCCGATGAGGAGGTGGAACAGGCCAGGGCGGAGGGCGTGCAGTTTTCCTTCCTCTGCAGTCCGGTGGCCCTGGTGGGTCGGAATGGCAGGGTCACCCAGCTGCGGCTGGTGCGCAATCGCCTGGCCGAACCCGATGCCAGCGGGCGTCGGCGTCCGGTGCCCGTGGAGGGCAGTGAGTATCACGTGGACGTGGATGCGGTGATCCTGGCCATAGGACAGCGCCCCTCCAGCGAGGCCCTGCGCCAGGCGGGGCTGGCAGTGGACGGTCGGGGATTGGTAGTATCCGGGCCGGACGGGCGGACCTCCCGCGAGGGGGTGTACGCGGGAGGGGATGTCACCACCGGCCCCGCCACGGTGGTTGAGGCGGTGGCCGCCGGCAACCGGGTGGCGGCTGCCGTCGCTGCTGTCCTGCGCGGGGAGGTAGGGGAGCAAGGTATGGGGGGGCCCAACGAGGAACGAAGGGTGGCCCCGTTTCCCGCGGATGTGGTGCCCGTGCCCCGGGAGCGGGCCCGGCCGAGGGAACTGCCGCCGGGGGTGCGCAGGACGAACTTCGACGAGGTCGTGGGCGGGCTCAGCCTGGAGGAGGCGGTGGCGGAGGCGGAGCGGTGTCTCAATTGCGGGGGCTGCTCGGAATGCCTGCAGTGCGTGCCTGCCTGCCGTCCGGCGGCCATCGATCACCACCAGGAGGACCAGCTGGAGGAGATAGAGGTCGGGGCGGTCATCCTCAGCGCGGGGTTCGAACTGTTCGATGCGCGGCTGAAGGGAGAATACGGCTTCGGCCGGTATCCCAATGTCATAACCAGCATGCAGTTTGAGCGGATGCTCAGCGCTTCCGGACCCTGGGAGGGCCACGTCCGGCGACCCTCAGACGGCAGACCACCCCGGCGGATCGCCTTCATACAGTGCGTGGGATCGCGGGATCTGCGCGGAGGTTACCGGCACTGCTCTGGCGTCTGTTGCATGTACACCGCAAAGGAGGCCATCATCGCCAAGGAACACGTCCCCGGCCTGGAGGTCACGGTGTTCTGCATGGACGTGCGGGCCTACGGCAAGGAATTCGAGCGTTATTACCAGCGGGCCCAGGAGGAGTATGGGGTGCGCTACGTCCGGTCCATGGTGGCGTCGGTGAAGGAAATTCCCGACAGCCGCAACCTGCTGCTGCGTTACAGCACGGAGGACGGACAGCTCCGGGAGGAGGAGTTCGACCTGGTGGTCCTGGCGGTGGGAATCCGCCCCTCCTCGGCGGGAGTGGAGACCGCGAGGCGGTTGGGTGTGCAGACGGACGAGGACGGGTTGCTGAGGACGCGGGAGCTGGAGCCGGGCCTGACCTCGCGACCCGGCGTGTTCGTGGCGGGTGCGCTTGCCGGCCCCAAGGACATCCCGGAGACGGTTACCGAAGCCAGCGCGGTGGCCGCCCTGGCAGCGGCCCAGCTGGCCGAGGCCCGCGGCCAGCTGGCCCGTGAGCCCCGGTATCCTCCGGAGCGGTCGGTGGAGGGAGAACCCCCCCGGGTGGGAGTGTTCGTCTGCCACTGCGGGATCAACATAGCGGGCACCGTCGATGTGGAAGCGGTGGTGGAGCATGCCCGCGGGCTGCCGGACGTGGTGTGGGCAGAGGATCTGTTATTCACCTGCTCCCAGGACAGCATCGCTCTCATCAAGGAGCGGGTGGGCGAGCACCAGCTGAACCGGGTGGTGGTGGCTTCCTGCACTCCCCGGACGCATGAGCCCTTATTCCAGAACACCATCCGAGAGGCCGGGCTCAATCCCCATCTGTTCGAGATGACCAATATCCGAGAGCAATCCTCCTGGGTGCACCGGGAACTGCCCGAACGGGCGACGGACAAAGCGTGCGACCTGGTCAGCATGGCGGTGGCCAAGGCGCGTCTTCTCCGACCGGTACCCGCCCGCCACTTCGAGGTGGACCCGCGGGCCCTGGTCATCGGAGGAGGCCTGGCGGGCATGACCGCGTCCCTGTGTTTGGCGGCCCAGGGGTTTGAGGTGTACCTGGTGGAGCGGGAGCGGGAGCTGGGGGGGATGGCCCGGCGGGTGAAATACACGGTGGGTGGCGACGACCCCTCGGGGTTGGTCGACCGGCTGATAGGAGAGGTGCTGGGGAACCCACGAATACGCGTCTATCTCAATCACCAGGTAGAGGAGACAGCGGGCTACGTGGGGAATTATGTGACCGTCCTGCGCGGGGGCGACGATTCTCGTCGCACCGAGATCCGGCACGGTGCGGTCATCATAGCCACCGGGGCCAGGGAAGCGACCACCGACCAGTATCTGTACGGCCGTCACCCACGAGTGGTCACCCAGCTGGAACTGGAGGAGATGCTAGCGTCGGGGAAGCTGGCGGGGTGCCGGGTGGTGATGATCCAGTGCGTGGGCTCGCGAACACCCCAGCGGCCGTACTGTAGCCGGATCTGCTGCGCGGAGGCGGTGAAAAACGCCGTGCGCATCAGGGAGCGTTACCCCGCATCGTCGGTGGTGATCTTCTACCGGGATATCCGAACCTACGGCCTCCTGGAGGAGCACTACCGGCGGGCGCGGGAGCGCGGCGTGCTGTTCATCCGGTACGACCCGGAGCAGCCCCCCGAGGTGCGCCCGGACGGGGATCAGCTGCTGGTCTGCGGGCGGGATCCGGCCACCGGTTGGAGTCTGGAGATGGAGGCTGACCTGCTCGTCCTCAGCCCGGGGGTTGAACCACAAGATGGCACCATCCAACTGAGCCGGCTGTTCAAGCTGCCCCTCACCGAGGACGGGTTCTTCGCCGAAGCGCACATGAAACTGAGGCCGGTGGATTTCGCGGCCGACGGGGTGTACCTGTGCGGCTTGGCCCACGGTCCCAAGCTGATGCAGGAGTCCATCACCCAGGCACGAGCTGCCGCCATGCGGGCGGCGGTGCTGCTGGGCAAGGGCCGACTGGAAGCCCGAGGGATTGTGGCGTATGTCCGGGAGCGGGCCTGCTCGGGATGCGGGCTCTGCGTGAAGTCGTGTCCTTATGATGCGCGGCAGATCGATCCGGAGAGCAAGAAAGCGCGGGTGACAGAGGTGCTCTGCCAGGGCTGCGGGGCGTGCGTGGTGGCCTGTCCCAACGGTGCCTCACAGCAAGCCGGCTTCAGCAAGGAGCAGATCCTGGCCATGGTGGAGGCAGCCTTGAGGTAGGGAGGTATGGATTGGGTGGCAGTGGAGAGGGAGGAAGGGCAGTCACCGGGAGATTTCGAACCGCGCATAGTGGCCCTGTTGTGCAACTGGTGCTCATACACCGGGGCGGATCTGGCGGGAACCTCCCGCATACAGTATCCCCCTAACATCAGGGTGATCCGCGTCATGTGCAGCGGCTCGGTGGACCCCATGTACATCCTGAAGGCCATTTTGGAGGGAGCGGACGGGGTTCTGATTGGAGGCTGCCATGCCGGTGACTGTCATTACATCAACGGCAATTACAAAGCGCGGCGCCGGGTGGCCATTGCCAGGCGGGTGCTGGACCAGCTGGGTCTGGACGGCCGCCGCGTGTGGTTCCGGTTCATCAGCGCCAGCGAGGGCAGGCTGTTCGCCGAGACGGTGCGGGAGATGGTGGCCCAGTTGAAGGAGATTGGTCCTAATCCCATGCGAGACCGCTGGGAACTGTGAGGGAAGTGGGGGAGAGAGATGTCTCGATTCTTTCGCCTGGACGGTGAGGGGTACCGCGAGAAGCTGGCAGGATGGCTGCGCGCCCTGCTGGAACGGGAAATCGTCGATGCCGTGCTCTCTCCCCAGTGGACTACTTCCGGCCGAATGGTAGTCCCCACGTTGGTCAGGGATCCCCGTCGCCTCACCACTCCTGATCCCGTGGCTCCAGTGGTATCGGTCAGCGCGGCGACGCTGGCGGCGCGACTCACCTTCAACCAGCCCCAAGAGCGCGCGGCAGTCCTGTTGCGGAGCTGCGAGGTGAGGGCACTGGTGGAGCTGGAGAAGCTGGAGCAGGCCGACCTCGGCAGACTGCTGCTGGTGGGCGTGGACTGCCTGGGCACGGTCAAACCCGCCGCCTTTGCGGAATGCGCGTCCGATGAGGAAATCCACCAAGCGTGGTGGCAGCGCGGTACCCGGGGCGAATGGCCCCTGGAGACGGTCGAGCCTCGCTCGGCGTGCGACATCTGTCTGTATCCTGCACCGGGAGGGGTGGATCTGCGGCTGGCCTGGATTGGCTGCCCCGAGCTGCTGGTGGAGTCGGTGAGCCCGCGCGGTGAGCAGGCCATGGCCTCCCTGGAGCTGGAGGAAGTGCCCGAGCCCTCCCCGCGCGCCCAGCTGCTGGGGCAATTGGCGGCGGACCGGCGCCAGCGGCGGGAGCGCACTCTTGAGGAATTTCGGGCCAGGCACGGGCAGGTGGACCACCTGATGGAAATGCTCGCTCCGTGCATCCGCTGCTACAATTGCCGCCGCGCCTGCCCGCTATGTTACTGTCACGAGTGCGTGTTCGAGGGACCCATCTTCCGGCATCCTTCTCAGCACTTGCACCGTTGGGCAGCGAGGCGGGGCATCATCGAGATGCCCACCGACACATTGCTCTTTCACCTGACCAGGCTGAACCACATGGGATCGAGCTGCGTGAGCTGTGGGATGTGTGAGGCGGCCTGTCCCAGCCAGCTGCCGGTGAGTCTGCTGTTCGCCGCGGTAGGGGAGACCATCCAGCAGATCTTCGATTACGAGCCGGGGAGGGACCGGGAGGAAGAATTGCCCCTGGCCACCTTCAGGGAAGAAGAGCTGGAACCCAGGTGAGAAAAGGGGGAAGACCATGGCAACGGAGACGGTGAACGTTTACATAATGGGGAAGCGATATACCGTCCCCGCCGGTCTGACCATCATGAAGGCAATGGAGTACGCGGGGTACCGGTTCATCCGGGGATGTGGATGCCGCGGGGGGTTCTGCGGTGCCTGCGGCACCGTCTACCGCTTGCCCGGCGATTACCGCCTGAAGGTGGGTCTGGCCTGCCAGACGGTGGTGGTTGACGGGATGCATCTGACCCAGATTCCGTTCTTTCCGGCCAATAAGGCTACTTACGATATCTCCGAGCTGCAACCCACCCTGGGGGTGTTGCTCGCGCACTATCCGGAACTCAGCCGTTGCCTGGGATGCAACACCTGCACAAAAGTATGCCCGCAGGAGCTGGAGGTCATGGACATCATGGCTGCCGCCATGAGGGGAGACATCGAGAAGGTGGCGAACATGTCCTTTGACTGCCTGATGTGCGGGTTGTGCGCGGCGCGGTGCCCGGCGGAAATCGTGCAGTACAACATTTTCATCCTGGCGCGCCGACTGTACGGCCGCTACCTGGTTCCCGAAGCGGAGCACCTGCGCCAGCGGTTGGCGGAGATCGAGGAAGGTCGCTTCGACCAGGAGCTGGATCGACTCACCGCGCTGGACCGGGAGTCCCTGGTGGCACTGTACAACGCCAGGGATATCGAGCCGTAGGGGGGAGCCAGATGGCAGACGCAGGGTACAGCCAGAGCATGCTGGAGTCCATGAGGATAGTGGAGCAAACCCGCCCCCGGAGGATGGAGGAAGCGTTCCCCCGCCTGGAACCGGAAGAAAAACAGCAGCTGCTGGAGCAGTTCCACCCCGACTACCGCAAGGATACCACGCGGCAATTGCGCGTGGGTCCCAACGCCGGGGATCGGATGCCGCACGAGTTGGTGGATCTCCTGGAGGCCAGGAGCCGGCTGGATCCGGAGAGTTTCCAGATCGAGCCTTGGGACTATCAGACCGACGTCCTGGTGATCGGTGGGGGTGGTGCGGGCAGCTCGGCCGCCCTCACCGCCGCCGAAGCCGGGGTTCGGGTGTTGCTGGTCACCAAGCTGCGGCTGGGAGATGCCAACACCATGATGGCACAGGGAGGCATCCAGGCTGCCGATAAGCCCAACGACTCGCCGGCCATCCACTACCTGGACGTCATGGGCGGCGGCGGGTTCGTGAACGATCCGGTGTTGGTGCGGGCCCTGGTGCGTGATGCGCCCTTCATCATCCGGTGGTTGGAGGAGCTGGGCTGCATGTTCACCAAGGAGCCCGACGGCACCATGATCACCATCCACGGTGGAGGTACGTCCCGGAAACGCATGCATTTTGCCCGGGATTACACGGGAGCGGAGATCATGCGCACCTTGCGGGACGAGGTCAGGAACCGGGGCCTGGAGGTGATAGAGTACTCTCCGGCGGTGGAGCTGGTGTTGGACGATGCCGGACGTTGCTGCGGCGCAGTGCTGTGGAACCTGGAGACGGGGGAGTATCTGACCGTGCAGGCTAAGGCGGTGATTCTGGCCACCGGCGGCTTTGGTCGCCTGCACGTGGCGGGCTTTCCGACTACCAACCACTACGGCGCCACCGCCGACGGGCTGGTCATGGCGTACCGCGCGGGCGCCTCGTTGCGCTTTCTGGAATCGACCCAGTTCCATCCCACGGGAGTGGCGTATCCGGAACAGATCGTGGGGCTCCTGGTGACCGAGAAAGTGAGGGGTCTGGGTGCCCAGCTGGTCAACGCCCGAGGAGAACAGTTTGTATATCCCCTGGAGACCAGGGATGCGGTATCGGCAGCCATCATCCGGGAGTGTACTCATCGAGGGCTGGGAGTCACCACCCCCACCGGCATGCAGGGAGTTTGGCTCGATTCTCCCATGATAGACCTCATCCACGGAGAGGGCACCATTCAGCGAGAGCTGCCGGCCATGTACCGCCAGTACCAGAGATTTGGGATCGACATGAGCAAGCACCCCATCCTGGTTTACCCCACGCTGCATTATCAGAACGGCGGGGTCAGGATCGACGAATACGGCCGCACGGAGGTGCCGGGGCTGTACGTGGCGGGAGAGACTTCCGGCGGCGTGCATGGGCGGAACCGGCTGATGGGCAACTCGTTGCTGGATATCCTGGTTTTTGGTCGGCGAGCCGGTCGGGCGGCGGCAGAAGAAGTGGGATCGGTGCGCCTGGGCAAACCCACCCTGGAGCACGTGCGGGCCTACCACCGGCTGTTGGACGAAGCGGGAATCGAGACCGACCGCGTATCCCCCATGCTCCTGCCCGACTACCTGGGTAAAGGAGCGCGAAGGTCATGAAACTCTACGAGTTCATGGCCAAGGAAATCTTGGAACGACACGGCATTCGCATACCGCCTGGCCAGGTGGTGGACACCCCCGAGGAGGCGGCCAGCGTCGCCTCGCGCCTCGGGCCGGTGGTGCTGAAAGCTCAGGTGCTGGCGGGGGGGCGCGGTAAGGCGGGTGGGGTGGTGTTTGCCACCAGCCCGGCGGAGGCCAGAAGGCGCGCCGAGCGCATGTTGGGTTCGCGGATACAGGGGTACCCGGTGGAAAGGATCCTGGTGGAAAAACGCCTGGACATCGAGCAGGAGCTGTACGTGGGCATCGTGGTGGACGGGTCCGCCCGCAGGCCGGTACTGCTGGCGTCGGCACGCGGCGGGGTGGATGTAGAGGAGGTGCCGGACGCCGAGCTGATCAGGCGGAAGATTGACGTACGCTGGGGACTGATGCCCTACCGGGCGCGGGAGGTGGCCCTACGACTGGGTCTGCCGCGCCAGCTGGTGCCGGCTTTTGCCGACATCGCCTGTCGGATGTACGGCGCCTTTCGACAGTACGATGCGGAGCTGGTGGAGTGCAATCCGCTGGCGGTTACCCCCGACGGTCTGGTGGCTGCCGATGCGCGGCTGAATGTGGACGACGAGGCGCTGTTCCGCCAGAAGCAGCTGCCCAGAGTCCACGATGACACGCCTTTGGAGAGGAAGGTGAAGGAGCTGGGTCTGTCCTACGTCCAGCTGGACGGGGATATCGCGGTGATGGCCAACGGGGCGGGCATCACCATGGCCACCATAGACGTCCTGCAAAAGTTCGGGGGCCGCCCGGCCAACTTTCTCGATGTGGGGGGCGGCGCGGCGGCCGAACCCATGGCCAAGGCCATGGCGGTGCTGCTGGAGGCCCGGCCCCGGGCGCTGCTGATCAATATCTTCGGCGGCATAACCCGCTGCGACGATGTGGCCCGGGCCGTGCTGGAGGTACGGGGGTCACGACCCTTCGACCTGCCGGTGGTGGTCCGCCTGGTGGGGACCAATGAAGACGAGGGAATGCGACTGCTCCGAGAGGCGGGCATCGAAGCCTACCGGTCGATGGAAGAGGCGGCCGCGGCGGTGGTGCGCTTGGCGAGAGGTGAGGCTTGAGTGGCCATCCTGATCGATGAAAAGGTGAAGCTGGTCATTCAGGGGATCACCGGGCGGCAGGGTAGCTTCCACTGCCGGCAGATGCTCGAGTACGGGACGCGGGTGGTGGCGGGCGTTTCCCCGGGCAAGGGGGGCCACGAGGTCTGCGGGGTCCCGGTGTACGATACGGTGGAAGAAGCGGTGGCCACCCGCGGGGCCAACGCCTCCTGCGTGTTCGTCCCCGCTCCCTTTGCCAAAGACGCGGTGTTCGAGGCCTTGGACGCCGGGATCAAGCTGGTGGTGGTGATCACCGAGCACATTCCCCTGCACGATGCGCTGGACATCGTGGCTTTCGCACAGGAACGCGGGGCGACCGTGGTGGGTCCCAATACCTTCGGGGTCATCTCTCCCGGCAGATGCAAGATCGGTATCATGCCCAATCGGATCTACTGTCCGGGGCCGGTGGGCGTGGCCGCCCGGAGCGGAACTCTCAGTTATGAGGTGGTGGCCAGTCTATCCCTGGCCGGCTTGGGGCAGTCCACGGTGGTGGGCGTGGGCGGGGATCGGGTCACCGGACTTGGTTTCGTCCAGCTGCTGAAGCAGTTCGAGCGGGATGAGCACACTCGGGTCATCGTGTTGGTGGGAGAAATCGGCGGCACTGCGGAGGAGGAGGCCGCGGAATACATCAAGTCCCTGAGCAAGCCGGTGGTGGCTTATTTGGCCGGTCGCAATGCACCGCCGGGCAAGCGCATGGGCCATGCGGGGGCGATCATCGAGCGGGGTAAGGGTAGCTTCGCGTCCAAAGTCCGCGCCCTGCGTTCTGCCGGGGTGGCGGTGGCCGAGCTGCCGTGGGAGGTTCCGGCCCTGGTGCAGCGGGCACTGACGGCGTGAGTGAGGGGATGATGGCGGTGAAGACACTGGTTCTGTGGTTACGGGCGGCGCGGGCGCATTTCTTCACCGCTACCGTGGTCCCGGTGCTGCTGGGAGCAGCCTTGGCCTGGCAGCGCACGGGAACGGTGCACTGGGGCCTACTGGCGTGGACCCTGCTGGGTTGCCTGGCCGCGCACGCCGGAGCCAACCTGGCCAATGACTACTATGACTGGAAGCTGGGCTGTGATGATGACAATCCCCACCGCAGTCCGTTCAACGGCGGGGCGGGCTTGATTCAGGCCGGGATCCTGCGGCCGGCGCCCGTCTTGCAGGCTTCTTTGCTGTGCTACGGGCTGGCGGCTGGATGCGGGTACGTCCTGAGCTTAACTCGTGGGTGGCTCATATGGGCCCTGGGCGCGGGGGGTTTCCTGGTGGGAGTGCTGTATAATGCCACCCCCTTCTGTCTGGCCTACCGCGGTGCGGGAGAACTTCTCGTGGGTCTGGGATTCGGTCCCGGCCTGGTGCTCGGTTCTTATTTCGTGCAAACCGGGACCATCACGCCGGCAGCCGCCTGGGCCTCGCTACCGGTGGGACTTCTCATCACCACCGTGCTGTACGTTAATGAGCTGCCCGACTACGAGGCAGACAAGCGAGCGGGCAAGCGCACCTGGGTGGTCAGGCTGGGGACGGCGCGGGCGGCCCGGGGTCTGCGCTGGCTGTTGGCGGGGATTTACGGGTCGCTCCTGGGGGGGGCCGCGTGCGGTCAGTTACCCCCCATGGCACTGCTGGGGCTGTTGACGGTTCCCGCGGCATGGCACATCGTGGTGATGGCTACCAGCTTCCATGATCGGCCGTCCGCGCTGCGGCCGGCCAATGCACTGACCGTGATGCTGCATTCGGTGACCGGCCTGCTCCTGACCTTGGGTGTCATCATGGACCGAGTGGCGAGGGGATAGCAATGAGCGAACGTGGTGTGGTCATGGCGGTCTGCATCAGTTCGCGGAAGGGCACAGCGAAGCGCGATGTTGGCGAGGCAAGGGTAGTGGCGGGGTCCGGGTTGGAGGGTGACGCCCACGCGGGACCCTGGCACCGGCAGGTGAGCCTGTTGGCCTGGGAGAGCATCGCTCGGGTTCGAGCCCGGGGGCTAGAGGTGGGGCCCGGCGACTTCGCCGAGAACATAACCATCAAGGGGCTCGCGCTCCGCAGCCTGCCGGTGGGCAGCAAATTGCAGATCGGCCCGGAGGTACTCCTGGAGGTGACGCAGATCGGCAAGGAATGTCACGAGCGTTGTGCCGTATACCGCCGGATCGGCGATTGCATAATGCCCCGGGAAGGGGTGTTCTGCCGGGTGCTGCGCGGAGGCACGGTGAAGCGCGGGGACCAGGTGGTCGTACTGCCGGCTACTGCGGGCAGCACCGTTGGCTTGGTCTGACTGCTCGTGTCGGCGCGCTGGCGTCGTGTCGCCTGGGTTCCTGAAGAGCTGGCGCAGCTCCTGATCGGCCCGGGAGATGTAGTTTGCCCGGGCTGATCTTGTCTTCGGTGCGTTGTGGCCTCGCGCCTGGACGGTGGGGGAGGGAAGGGTGATCGCGGACGACCCCAAACCCGAAAAGCTGAGAGGGAGAAAGCGGACCATCCGGCAGCCCAAGGCTCGGTGGCGCGATGATGCGCTGCGGGAGCACCAATGAGTGAAATGGCCCTTCACTTACGGATCAGGCGCGGGGTGAGACTGGATGCAAAGGGGAAACCGAGGACGGAGAGCGGGCTGGAAAGGCGGTGTGGGCAGGTGAAACAGATGGTATCCCCTCCCCGCTGGTGGGTGAAGTTATGGCAGCGACTTCCCCGGGGCGGTAGCGGGAAGTGCGCGTGCCTGCATGTGGTAGAGCCCTGGGAACGGGAAGCCATCGCCCGGGACGGCTGGCAGATCCTCGCTCCATCCGAGTCTGCCCGCGATGCTAGAGCCACCCTTTCTGCTGCCGACACCGTGGACTCTCTGGTGGCCCTTGGGCATGCATGGGACTGGGCCGCGCCCCTGCTGAGGGCGCAGGGGCTGTTCCTGGTGGGGGTACCGACGTTTCCCGAGGATGTAGAAGCCTGGCGTAGTAGGCTGGAGTCCGAGTTTGACGCCACGGTACACCTGGTGGACCCGGTAGCGGACTGCCCGTGGCTGCTGGCTTTTGGATGGAAAGGTGACAGGATGCGGGCGGTGCGTCGCTCGGTGCTCATGGTGTCACACTCGCGGGCCCTTGACATGTTTGGCGGTGGGGAGACCCAGCTGTTGGAAACTCTGTACGGTCTGCGCCGGCACGGCGTGCGCGGTGACCTGTCCCTGAGTATGAGGCTGGGCGGAAATCGCTACGATCTGGTGCATCTTTTCAGCCTGTTTCACCACGAAAAGCTCGCGTTGCTGCGGCAGTTACCGGTTCCAGTGGTGGTTTCCACCATCTTCTGGGACTATTCGGAGCTTCGCTACGCCAGCGCCATCGTGCGAGCCATCTTCTCCCGCCGAAGCGAGGATGAGGTGGCACAACTGCTGGATGCGTGGCGCGATGGCAGCCTCCGAGTCCACGGTTTTTCCCCCCAGCAAGCAAGGGAATCCCCCGCGCTGCGGGCCAGCCAGCGGGCGGTGCTCTCGTGTGCCCGCGCGCTGCTTCCCAACTGCCGGCGAGAGGTCCAGATGCTGGAGGCTAACTTCGGTCAGTTACCCGCCCGGGTTCACGTGATCCCCAATGCCGTTCGTCCTGAGCGGTACCTGGCCGCCTCCAAGGAGCCCTTCGTGCGCCAGTTCGGGCTTCAGGACTTCGTGCTCTGTGCCGGGCGGATTGAGCCGAACAAGAACCAGATGATGCTGATCTGGGCCCTGCGCGACACCGGGCTGCCGCTGGTCCTGGCTGGTTCGGTGCGGGACGAGGGTTACGCAGAGCTGTGCCGCAAATGGGCGGGCGACAACGTACATTTTCTCGGTGAGTTGTCCCCCCACCTCTTAGCATCGGCATACGCGGCGGCACGGGTGCACGCCCTCGCATCGTGGTCGGAGACACCGGGGCTGGTAAATCTGGAGGCCGGCCTTTCGGGCTGCAGCCTGGTGGTGGGCAACCGCGGGGCGGAGATGGAGTATCTCGGGGAGTACGCGATCCCCTGCGACCCCGGCGACTGGCGGAGCATCCGGCAGGCGGTGCTGCGTGCTTGGCAGAGCGCGAGTGCGGATCGCGCCGGGGCATGCCGGCGACATATACTCGATAATTACACCTGGAGCCGCGCTGCCACTATGACCGCGCAGGTGTATGAGGAGATTCTGGCCGAGCTGAGCAGCGGCCGGCGGGTTGGGATCGCGCCCGAGCGAACCGCGCCGCCGGCCCCGGCAGCAAGCGGAAGGGATCCAAAAGACGATCCCTTCTGTCTGGTGTGGGAGGGATCTCAGTTCCTGCACCACTCTCTGGCCCTGGTGAACCGCGAGCTGTGTTTGCAGCTCATCGAGGCCGGCTGCGAGCTCTCCATCCTGCCCTATGAACCGGATCAGTTCGCGCCGGACCTCGAGCCCCGCTTTCTGAAGCTTTCCGAACGGGTGCGCGCACCCCTGCCGCGGCCGGCGGAGGTTCACGTCAGGCACCGGTGGCCTCCGGACTTCAGCGCACCGCCCGAAGGGCTCCTGGTGGTGATGCAACCCTGGGAGTATGGAAGTGTGCCCAAGCTGTGGGTGGAGTTGATGAGCACGGTGGTGGACGAGGTATGGGTCCCCAGCTCCTACGTGCGCGATTGCTACATACGTAGTGGCGTCCCGGCAGAGCGGGTCTACGTGGTGCCCAATGGTGTGAACCCAGAGGTTTTCCACCCCGACGTGCCGCCGCTGGACTTGGGTCCTACCCTGCGGGGTCGGTTCAAGTTCCTGTTCGTGGGAGGCACCCTGTGGCGGAAGGGCATCGATTTGCTGCTGCAGGCATATCGGGCAGCCTTTGACCGCTCCGACGATGTGTGTCTGGTGATCAAGGGGGTGGGAGGCCAGGGGGTGTACAGGGGTAATGAATGGGGTCGCGTCATTGCTGAGTACGCAGCGCAGCGTGACAAGCCACCAATCGTGTACATGGATCGCGACCTGCCGCCGGCGCATCTTGCCCGGTTGTATACCGCTTGCGACTGTTTGGTGCATCCATACCGCGGAGAGGGCTTCGGGCTGCCCATCGCCGAGGCCATGGCGTGTGGCCTGCCGGTGATCGTCACCAACTACGGGGCCGCGTTGGACTTCTGCGATCCCCGGACCGCCTATCTCATTCCGGCGGTGGAGAGACGGCTGCTCACCCGGCGGGTGGGACCGCTGGAGGCCGCGGGGCCCCTCTGGGTGGCGGAGCCGGACGTTGAAGCATTGGCCCAGCTGATGCGGCGGGTGTACGAACATCCCGCCGAGGCTAAGGCGGTGGGAAGGCGCGCCAGCCAGCACATCAGAAGGGCCTTCAGCTGGCGACGGTCGGCGGAAAGGGTCCTGGAGCGCCTGCACGCCCTGAGAGGACAGGCGTTGCCCCGACACCACGCCTCCCGGCGCGACGAGCTCCCGCTGGCCGAAAAGCGATCGGTTCACCTGCTACTGATGCCGGACTGGGCCGACCCGAATGACCGCTGGCAGATGGCGATGCGAGAGTTCCTGCGTGAGTTCAAGCCCCACGAGGATGTGGGGTTGGTGATCAGGATCGATCCTGCGAGAGGCCACGACCAAGAGGAGATCTTGGCGCGCATCCGCAATTGGGCCGCGGCGGAGGGTATCGACCTGGATGCTGGACACATGTTGTTGGTCTTGAACGACTGGGTGGATCCTTCTCGGCGTGGGTTGATATATCGGACCTCCCACGTGTTCGTCGACACTTCAGCGCCGGGTAGCCTCAGGCTCCAAGAACATCAGATGGAAGCGGCCGCGTACGGACTGTTACTGTGCCAACCGCGTGCGTTCGCCATGCGGGCGGCGTACGAAGCCGTTCGCGAGCAGAGGATGCCGAACTAGCCGGGGTGGGTGTGGTTCGGTGCCTGGGTGCGTTTGCCGGTGAAATGTTCCTGCAATGCAAGTTGGCCCGTCCCTGATGCCAGGGCTCGGCCGCCCGCCATGGGTCTTCTGACCAGTCTCGGTCACTGCATCAGGTGAGCTTTGGAGGATGCCGATACTTCCCCCTCGTTTTCACCGGCTGCACGTGCCATTCGACAGCGTACGTGCACCTTCCGCCCCTCGGGGTGTGAAGTAGGCCTCCGCCCCAAGCGATCGGTACGGGCGCTACCTGCCCCCTGCCCCTCCGCTGTTTGCCGCTGCAGCAGCGGTCATACCTCTCCGGAGGTAGTGGGTGCCATGGCGGCCATCGGGCCGTCACCCGCGCGCAGCGGCGAGGTGATCCCGCACCCCTCGGCGGTAGATGAGGTTCATGACGGTGTAAAGACCCACCCTGGAGTGCAGCCCTGCGATCCGTTGCCAAATCGATGGGAGACTGTATGCCTTTCGCAGCGCCCAGCGGAAGCCCTGTTGCAGTGCCTCCGCGGACATCCGCAAGGGCCGGAAGACGACCCGGTTGCCAGTGTAGTGGGACCAGTTGCGATCGGTTATCCTACCTTCCGCCTCCATCTGTTCGTGCAGTCGGGTGCCCGGGAAAGGTGTGAGTATGGAAAAGGTGGGCAAGTCAATTTTCACCTCTTGCACGAAGCGAAGCGTGCGCTCAAAGACGCTCTCGTCGTCCTCGTCAAATCCGAATACGAAGGACCCCACTACTCCGATCCGGAATCGGTGCAATCTTTCTATCGTCTCCCGGTATCGCTCCACCACATTGAAGGCTTTCCGCATCCGCTGCAGGTTCAGACGGGACAGGCTCTCGAATCCCACGAATATACCCCGACATCCTGCCTCGGCGGCCAGACTAACCAGTCTGTCGTCCCGCAAACTGGGGAGGGATGCTTGGGTCAGCCAGCGCTTGCCCACCGACTTCAGGGCCTGCAGCAGCTGGCGGGCATAGGAGGAATCCCCCAGAAGGTTGTCGTCCACAAAAACGACCAGCCGACCGGCCAGACGCCGTACTTCCTCCACCACTGCCTCCACCGGCCGCTTGCGGTAGGTAGCTCCGAAGAAGGCCGTGACCGAGCAGAAGGCACAGTCGTAAGGACAACCGCGCGTGGTCTGTACCGTGTGCGGTACCACGTAATCCCTGGCGCGGATCAGCTCCCGGCGCGTCCGGACGGAATCCAAACGCGGGAACTGCTGGTGCCGGTAGATGCGCTGCAGGCGCCCGGCCTGGTAGTCTTCCAGTACCTGTTCCCACAGTCCCTCCGCCTCGCCCACCACGACCGCGTCCGCATGTTCCGCCGCCTCTTCTGGCAGTGCGCTGGCGTGTATGCCACCCAGCACTACCGTGACCCCCCTCTCGCGGAACCGATCCGCGATGTAGTACGCTCGGTGGGCACACGCGGTGCTGGTGGTGATCCCCACCAGTTCGACGTCCCGCTCGAAGGGAACCGGCTCCACCGCCTCATCGACCAGTTCCACCTGGTGGTGAGCAGGGGTCAAGCCTGCCACCGTCAGAAGCGAAAGCGGCGGAAACAATCCCCGCCGGCGTCGGCGCGCCGGGTGAGTCGCAGGTGCGACGAGGAGTATGCGCAAGTCAAATTCCACCCCTTCCTGGACCAGCTTGACCTCGCAGGCCTACTTCAATACTCTTAGTCCAGCTTCCTGCAATTGGGCATGGCGCGAGTTAACTGGCGCGGCAGGACCCGGAACTGTTGGAGTTGGGAGGCCGGTCAGCCCTGGCAACGACGCGCTGCGGTGATTGCTGTCCAGGACCCTTCATCTCGTCTGCATGAGCGAGATGGGCGACAGTGGCAAGACGCGAGGTCAGCGGTGGGTCGATTGTATGGCGGTTGCAGCTTCTCATTGGGCACCAGCTGGCAACTGGGGGCCTTACCTCGCGGCTCTGTCAGGTGTCGGCGGCAGCGGTTGGTAGCGGAGGCGACCATGCGCAGTGCTGTCGTCCGAGGCATGTAGTATCGGTGAGAGGAGCGGCGGGTTTTTGGGGAAGGGGGCAATTTTCAGAAGGAAGCAACGGGCGGCTTTGGCGAAGAATCGAAGGGGTTCGGCGGTGCCGCACTGAGGAGAAGGGAGGGGATGGGGTTGGCGGAGGAATGGCCGGAGAGGAAACCGCGCTTCTGCACCATCTCCGGTCTGCCGGTGGCTAGGGTTTATCGGCCCCACGATCTGGAGGGTTTCTCGTACGTAGGGCACCTGGGTGATCCCGGTGAGTACCCTTTCACTCGTGGTATTCACCCCACCATGTACCGCGGTCGCCTGTGGACCATGCGTCAGTTCGCGGGGTTTGGCACCGCGGAACAGTCCAACGCCCGTTATCGGTACCTCCTGGAGCAGGGTCAGACCGGGCTCAGCGTGGCCTTTCATCTGCCCACCATCATGGGTTATGATTCAGATCATCCTCGGGCGGAGGGCGAGGTGGGCCGTCTGGGGGTGGCGGTGGATAGTCTGGCGGACATGGAAATTCTCTTCGCCGGAATTCCCCTGGATCGGGTCACCACCTCCATGACCATCAATGCCCCCGCCGCCATACTGCTGGCCATGTATCTGGTGGTAGCCGAAAAACAGGGCGCCAGCTGGGATCGCATTTCCGGAACCATCCAGAATGACATACTGAAGGAGTACATTGCCCAGAAATCGTGGATTTTCCCGCCGGAGCCTTCGCTGCGGATCATCAGCGATATCTTCGCCTTTTGCAGCGAGTGCGTGCCCCGCTGGAACACCATCAGCATCAGCGGCTACCACATCCGGGAGGCGGGGGCCACGGCGGTCCAGGAGCTGGCCTTCACTCTGGCGGATGGCATCACCTACGTTCAGGCCGGCATTGAGGCGGGCCTGGACGTGGACAGCTTCGCGCCGCGTCTTTCCTTCTTCTTCAACTGTCACAACGATTTCTTCGAGGAGATTGCCAAGTTCCGCGCCGCCCGTCGCATGTGGGCGCGGATCATGCGGGAGACCTTCAGGGCCAGGAACCCCCGTTCGTGGTGGCTGCGCTTTCACACCCAGACCGCCGGATGTTCGCTCACCGCCCAGCAGCCCGAATGCAACATCGTACGCACCGCCTTCCAGGCCCTGGCTGCGGTCCTGGGGGGTACCCAGTCGCTCCACACCAACTCCATGGACGAGGCGTGGGCGCTGCCCAGCGAAGATGCGGTACGCATTGCCCTGCGGACCCAGCAGATCATAGCGGAGGAGACGGGCGTTTGCAGCACCGTCGATCCCCTGGGCGGATCTTACTACGTCGAGCACCTCACCAACCTGATGGAGCAGCATGCACAGGAGTACCTCACCACCATAGAGCGAATGGGAGGGATGGTGGCGGCCATCAAAGCTGGTTACCCACAGCGGGAAATTGCGGAGGCCGCCTACCAGTTCCAGCGACGCGTGGAACGGGGAGAATATGTAATCGTGGGGGTGAATCGGTACCGGATAGAAGAAGAAATAAGAATCCCCCTGCTGAAGGTGGATCCGGAGGTGGAAAAGCAGCAGATAGAGCGCTTGCGATCCGTGCGCAGGACGCGGGACGGCCGCGAGGTGGTCAGGTGCCTACGTGCTCTGGAGAGAGCGGCACGGGGCAGCGCAAACCTGATGTACCCCATCCTGGACTGCGTGCGGGCCTACGCCACGGTGGGGGAAATGGTGGACGTCCTGCGGCAGGTTTTTGGGGAATATCACGAGGAAGTCATCTACTGATGATTCCGGATGATGGATACGGGGGGATGGGCGTGTCGACCATCAGGGTGCTGATAGCCAAGCCCGGGCTGGACGGGCACGATCGCGGGGCCAAGGTGGTGGCCAGGGCCTTGCGGGATGCGGGAATGGAGGTGATCTACACCGGATTGCACCAGACTCCCGAGCAGATTGCCGAAGCCGCCATACAGGAAGACGTGGCGGTGGTTGGCCTCAGCATACTCTCGGGCGCCCACAATACCCTGGTACCCAAGGTCATCCAGCTGGTCAAGGCCAAGGGCGGAGAAGATGTGCTGTTTCTGGTAGGCGGTATAATCCCGGAAGAAGATGTGGATTTTTTGAAGTCGTGCGGGGTAGCGGAGGTGTTCGGTCCTGGCACACCAACGGAACACATCGTCGAGTACATCCGCCAGCGGGTCGGCCAACGCCCGCAGCCTGGCAGAGGGAGTCCTGGCGGGGGACCGTAGGTGCCTGGCAAAGGCGATAACCCTCCTGGAGGACGAGGCCCCGGGCTTCGAGGAGCTGGTGGGGCGGCTGTTCCCCTACGGAGGCAAGGCTTACGTCATCGGCGTGACCGGTCCTCCCGGGGTGGGTAAGAGCACGCTGGTGGACGGGCTCATCGGCCGCCTCAGGGATCGGGGAGGGTCGGTGGCCGTACTGGCGGTGGATCCCACCAGCCCCTTCACCGGTGGTGCCTTGCTCGGTGACCGGGTGAGGATGAGCGCGCACGCGGCGGACCGCGGGGTCTTCGTCCGCAGCTTTGCCACCCGGGGGTACCTGGGCGGGCTCTGCAGGGCGGTGGGGGACGCGCTGCGGGTGGTGGACGCGGCGGGATTCGACTACATCATCGTCGAAACGGTGGGGACCGGCCAGGCCGAAGTGGACGTGATGCGCTATGCCCCCACCGTGGTGGTGGTGCTGGTCCCGGGTCTGGGAGATGACGTTCAGATGATAAAGGCGGGGCTGCTGGAGGTGGCCCACGTGCTGGTGGTCAACAAGGCGGACCGCGAGGGGGCGCAGCGAATGATCGCCCAGCTTCGCGCCCTGCTCGAGCTCAGCCCTCCTTCCGGCTGGACGCCCCCCATCGTAGCCACCGTGGCCACCCGGGGGACGGGCGTGGACGAGTTGGTGGAAAAGATCGATCTCCACCGGGAGTACATGATGCGCGAGGGGCGGTGGGAAGCCAGCCGCCGCCGTCTGCTGATCTGGGAGCTGGAGGAGCTGGTGCGCCGTCAGGCGGCCAGTGCCGTTCTGCGGGAGGCCAGAGAGGGGCCCCTGTGGGAACGGGTGTGTCGGGAGCTGTTTTCCCGGCGGCTGGCCCCTCACCAGGCCGCTCGCAAGCTGTGGGAGGATTTCCTGGCCAGAACGGTGAGGGGGGATGGAGGTGAAGGAGTTCCTGACTGAGGACCAGCTGGCGGTACGTGAGGGCATCCGCGCCCTGGTGGAGAGAGAGATCGCCCCGCGTGCGGCCGGGTACGATCGGCGCGCCGAGTTCCCGTGGGACTCGTGGAAGGCGCTCTGCGACCACGGGTACGTCGGCATGTCCCTGCCGGAAGAGTACGGTGGGTCGGGACTGGACATGGTGAGCCTGGTGATTTGCGTGGAGGAGATTTCCCGCGGCTGCGCGGCCACCGGGGTGATATTCGAGGTGCACAACACCCTGTGTGCCGCCACCATCCACCGCTTCGGGTCCCCGGCCCAGCGGTCGCGGTACCTGCCCGATCTGGCGACGGGCAGAAAGATCGGCGCCTTCGCCATTACCGAACCGGGGGCGGGATCGGATGTGGGGGCCATCACCACCTCTGCCCGGCGGGAAGGGGACCAATGGGTGCTGAACGGCCGTAAGTGCTTCATCACCTCCGCCGGGGTGGCGGACATCTACGTGCTGTTCGCGGTCACCGATCCCTCCAAGGGTACCAGAGGCATCAGCGCCTTCGTCGTAGAGAAGGGTCTGCCCGGGCTTTCCTTCGGCAAGCCGGAGGACAAGCTGGGGATCCGCGCCTCGGTCACCGCGGACGTGGTGCTGGAGGACTGCCGCCTTCCGGCGGATGCCATGCTGGGCCAGCCCGGCGACGGGATCAAGATCGCCCTGAGTGCTCTCGACGATGGGAGGATCGGGATCGCGGCGCAGGCGGTGGGGATCGCGCAGGCCGCATACGAGGCTGCCCGGAGTCACGCCCTGCAGCGGGTACAGTTCGGTCGGCCCATTGCCGAGTTCCAGGCCATACAGTGGATGTTGGCGGATATGGCCACCGATATCGAGGCTGCCCGCCTGCTGACCTGGCGTGCTGCCCGTGCCGCCGATCTGGGGATGCGCCACACCAAGGAGGCCGCCATGGCCAAGCTGTTTGCCTCCCGAATGGCCATGAAGCACACGGTGGCGGCGGTGCAGATCCTCGGGGGGTACGGTTACACCAGGGAGTATCCGGTGGAGCGGCATCTTCGCGATGCCAAGATTACCGAGATATACGAGGGTACATCCGAGATCATGCGCCTGGTGGTGGCGCGACAGATCCTCAAGGAGGTGGCGAGCTGAGTGGGCAGGCTGCTGGCCCTGGACGTGGGGGCGGGTACCATCGACGTGCTGGTGTGGGATGAGGAAGAGCGTCCCGAGAACCAGGTGCAGCTGATACTTCCCTCGCGAACCCGTCTCCTGGCCCGGGCCATCCGGGACGCGGGTCCCACAACTTCCGTCTTCCTGTGGGGCCATCAGATGGGGGGAGGCCCCATCACCCGGGCGGCTCGCGCCCACCTGGAAGCCGGGGGCACCCTGGTGGCCACTCCCCAGGCGGCGAAGACATTCCACAACGATCTGGAGAGGGTGCGTAGCTGGGGCATCGAGGTCCGAGCAGATGCCCCGCCCGGGAGCCTCAAATTGCGGACCGGAGATCTGGATTTGACGGCTCTGGCCGCTGCCCTGGAGCGATTGGGTGTGCCGCTTCCCGGAGAGGTGGCGGTGGCGGTGCAGGATCACGGCAGTCAACCCGGCATGTCCAACCGTGATGTGCGCTTTGAGCATTACCGGCGATGGGTGAGCGGCGGTGGCCGCCTCCAGGAGATGGTTTATCGGGTTCCGCCCCGCCAGTTCACCCGCATGAGGGCCATTCAACTGCAGGTGCCCGGGGCATGGGTGATGGACACGGCCATTGCTGCATGCTGGGGTGCCCTGTGCGACTCGCGGGTGTTTCGGGCCAGTGAAGCGGAGGGCGCCCTGGTGGTGAATCTGGGCAATGCCCATCTGTCTGCCTTCCTGGTGCGGAGCATGCGGGTCGTGGGGATTCTGGAACACCACCGGACGGCGCTGCGGCCGGGGCAGGTGAAGGACCTGCTGGAGCGCTTCCGCCGCCGAGAGCTCTCCCCCGCGGAGGTGAAGGAGGCGGGAGGGCACGGCGTCTGTTACGCTCCCGACTATGAGGGCACGGAGGGAGGCTTTACCTTCTGGGCGGTGGTGGGTCCCTGGCGACGCATGCTGGATGGCCACGGTGTGCTGCAGGCGGCCCCTTACGGGAACATGATGGTGGCAGGCTGTCTGGGGCTGGTGGCGGCCAGCCGGGGCGCGCTGCTGAGGGATTGAGGGATGCGCCCCTGGCCGGGAGGAGCTGGGGCGCGGCAGGCGAACGGATCATTTGGTGCCTTACCTCAGGAACCGGAAGGGAAGGGCGGAGGGGACGAGCTCGGGGTACCGATCATTTTCAACAAATCGAACGTATCAATGTTTGCGGGGAGTGATAGACGCATGCAGACACTGTTGGTATCTTCCAAGTCCAATCCCAAATCAGTGGCAGGTGCGTTGGCGGCGATCATAAGACGAGGGGGGACAGCGGAGATGCAGGCAATAGGTGCGGGAGCGATCAATCAGGCGGTCAAAGCGGTGGCCATTGCGCGCGGCTATTTGGCCCCCGGGGGCATCGACCTGGCCATGGTCCCGGCCTTCGTGCAAGTGATGGTGCGGGGAACGGAGCGTACGGCCATCAAGCTGGTGGTGAGTGCGCGGTGAGGGACGCAGCAGCCCGTGCCAGGGTGGTTGCCATCAGCGGGCTGCTGGCGGCCATCAGCATTCTGCTCACCCGATTCCTGGGGGTGACCCTGCCCATTTCCGGCGCCCTGGCCCTGCGGCTGAGCTTTGGTCCCCTTCCCATAATGATGGCGGGATTAGCCCTGGGTCCCCTGGCCGGGGGGGCGGTGGGCGCGGTGGCCGACCTGGTGGGATACTTTCTCAATCCCATGGGCGGCGCCTACTTCCCCGGGTTCACCATTTCTTCCGCTCTCACCGGGGTCATCCCTGGCCTGCTGCGAGGGCGGCTCCCCGCCCAGCCCAGCTGGGTCCAGGTGCTGCTGCTGGTGCTGGCGACGGAAGCGGTGGTTTCGCTCTTGATGAACACCTACTTTCTGGTCCTGATCACCGGTCTTTCCTGGCCGGTCCTGCTGCCTCCGCGCCTGGCGGCGCGAGTGGTGATCGTGCCCATATACACCCTGGTGCTGTGGCGTAGTTTGGTCCTGCTGAGATCCTGGGTTCTGGGGACGGCACCGGCCACCGCCGACGCCAAGGGAGGAGGCAAGTAGCAACGGAGCAGGCCGTGTCAACAGGAGGCAGGAGGCTTCAGGCTTCCTGCCTTCTCGATATCCGGGGCGCGTGCGCGGCCCGGGCGAAAGGAGGGCCGTTACATGGACTGGCGCCAAATGCTCGCGTTCTGCATCCGGCTGGTCCGTACCGAGAGCCTCCCCGGTGGCGAGGAGGCGGCGGCGCGACTGGCGGCGGAGGAGATGCGAAAGCTGGGTTACTGCACCCGAATCGACGCTTACGGGAGCGTCATAGGAATACTTCCCGGCAGTGGTGGACCCACGGTGTGCTTCGATGCCCATTTGGATACCGTACCGGTGACTGATCGGGATCAGTGGACGGTAGATCCCTTCGGCGGAGAGTGCCGAGAGGGAAAGATATTCGGGCGGGGTGCCTGCGACATGAAGGGCCAGGCTGCTGCCATGGTATACGGGGTGGCGCGGGCTGGTCGGGCGGTGTCGCGACGCGGGGATCTCATGGTCACCCTCACGGTGTGTGAGGAGGTGATGGAAGGAGTGGCCCTGCAGGCGGTCCTCCGGCAGCACCCGGCCCAGGTGGTGGTGGTGGGAGAGGCCACCGGTCTGCGCCTGGCCCGGGGCGGGCGGGGTCGGGCGGAACTCACGGTGACCACCCGGGGACGCGCGGCGCACTCCTCCCATCCCGAGGAGGGGGAAAACGCGGTGATGCTCATGGCCCGGGTGCTCCAGGGGCTGGCTAACGCATCCCCTCCCCGGCACCCGGTGCTGGGGGAGGGGATTGCGGTGGTCACCGATGTTATCTCCGAACCGTATCCCGGAATGTCGGTGGTGCCCCATGGCTGCCGCATCACCATCGACCGGCGTCTTCTCCCCACCGACACCCAGCAGAAGGTGCTGGAAGAGCTGCAGGAAGTGGCCCTCTCCGCCGTGGGTTCGGGAAAGGCCGAGGTGCGGATTGCCCGGGGGCGCCATCGCACCTGGACGGGGGCGGAGCTGGAGGGGGCCAAGTATTTCCCGGCCTGGCTGCTGCCGGAAGAGCACCCGGTGGTACAACGCGCCCGGCAGGCGCTGCGGCAGTGCGGACTGCCGGGGGAGCTCACCACCTACCAGTATTGCACCAATGCCGCCGGCAGCTGTGGAGTGCTGGGTATACCCACGGTGGGCTTCGGGCCGGGGGAGGAGCGGGGGGCCCACGTGGCGGATGAACACATGAGCGTGGATCAGCTGGTTGAAGCTATGGCCGGGTACGAGGCGCTGGCGCGGGAACTGGCCAGCGGCAGCTGAGGGCCGCTCAGGCGAAATTGCCAGCCGAATACTTGGTGTTGTTTGGCAATGAAGCTATAGCCTTCATGAAGGGGATTTTGTAGACATCCTTTAGTGCAGCTGATTGAGCGCGTCACATTCACGTTTTGTCGGCTTGGCCATTTTGTTGACTTGCGCGAACATGTTTCTTATAATTAAAGCGAAAGGGAGTGGTGAGCGTGGAACTGCATGGACCCGACGAACCCGTATACACCATCAGCGTGGCGTCCAAGCTGTTGGGGGTTAACCCGCAGACGTTGCGGCAGCTGGAGAAAGAGGGGCTCATTGAGCCTGCGCGAACGCAGAACAACACGCGCCTGTACTCCCAGAACGATCTGAAGAAGCTGCAGCGGATCTGCGAGCTTACCAAGGGAAAGGGCATCAACATCGCTGGCGTGAAGGCCATACTGGAGCTGGAGGCCGAGATGCGCGCTGTCCGCGAAATGGCAAAGAAGGGCGCTGAAGCTCAGAAAGACTGCTGACCTTTCGGATGCGGCCAGGTGGTCATCTGCCAGGAGAGGGAGGTGCTAGCATGGGTAAAGTAGTGGGAATCGATCTCGGCACCACCAACTCAGTGCTCGCAGTAATGGAAGGGGGTAAACCGACGGTAATCGCCAACGCGGAGGGTAGCCGGCTAACTCCCTCAGTGGTGGCTTTCACCAAGCAGGGCGAGCGGCTGGTGGGTCAGCTGGCCCGCCGGCAGGCGGTGCTCAACCCCGAGAACACGGTATTCTCCATCAAGCGCTTCATGGGACGCCGCTGGGAGGAAGTGAAGACGGAACGGGACCGCGTGCCATACCAGGTGGTGAAAGGCCCCCGAGATGGAGTGCGGGTGCGGATTCCCAGCGTCCAGAAGGACTTCGCGCCCGAGGAGATTTCGGCCATGATCCTCCAGAAACTGAAGACCGATGCCGAGAGCTATCTGGGGGAGAAGGTGGAAAAGGCGGTCATAACCGTACCGGCATATTTCAACGACGCCCAGAGACAGGCCACCAAGGACGCCGGGAAGATTGCGGGGTTGGAAGTTTTGCGCATCATCAATGAGCCCACGGCGGCCTCGCTGGCCTACGGGATGGACAAGAAAAAGAACGAAGTCATCCTGGTGTGGGATTTGGGCGGAGGCACCTTCGATGTGTCCATTCTCGAGGTGGGCGACGGTGTGTTTGAGGTCAAGGCCACTGCCGGGGACACTCACCTGGGCGGCGACGATTACGACGAGCGCATCGTCAACTGGATAGCGGAAGAATTCCAGCGGGAGCACGGGATTGACCTGCGCAAAGACCGACAGGCCCTGCAGCGGTTGCTGGAGGCGGCGGAGAAGGCCAAGTGCGAGCTGTCCACGGTGGGGGAGACTACCATCAGCCTGCCCTTCATAACCGCCGACCAGCACGGCCCGAAACACCTGGAGATGAGGCTGACCCGCGCCAAGTTCGAGGAGTTGACGGCAGACCTCACCGAGAGGTGCATAGGGCCCTTCCGGCAGGCGCTGTCGGATGCCGGACTTTCGCCCGAGGACATCGACGAGGTGATACTGGTGGGGGGCGCCACCCGCATGCCCTGCATTCAGGAGCTGGTTCGCCGCCTGACCAACAAGGAACCCCATCGGGGCGTCAACCCGGATGAGGTAGTTGCGGTGGGGGCGGCGATTCAGGCGGGGGTGCTGGCCGGCGAAGTCAAGGACATGGTGTTGCTGGATGTGACGCCGCTGTCCCTGGGAATCGAGACCCTGGGCGGTGTCATGACCAGGCTCATCGAGCGCAACACCACCATACCCACGCGCAAGAGCGAGATATTCACCACCGCCGCCGACGGCCAGACCAGCGTGGAGATCCACGTGCTGCAGGGGGAGCGGGAGTTTGCCCGGGATAACCGAACCCTGGGGAGGTTCCGGCTGGATGGCATTCCCCCGGCTCCCAGAGGGGTACCCCAGATCGAGGTGACCTTCGACATCGACGCCAACGGGATCCTGAACGTGTCAGCCAAAGACCTGGCCACGGGAACGGAGCAGAAGATCACCATCACCGGATCCACCCAGCTGACCAAAGAAGAGATCGACCGCATGATCAAGGACGCCGAAAAGTACGCGGAGGAAGACCGCAAGCGACGCGAGGCGGTGGACCTGAGGAACCGGGCCGACAGCCTGGTCTACACCACGGAGAAGAATCTGCGCGAGCTGGGCGACCGCATCCCGGCCGAGGACCGGCGGCGGGTGGAGGAGGCACTGGAGAAGCTGAAGTCCGCCCTCAAGGGCGACGACACCGAGCAGATCCGGTCGGCCATGGAAGAGCTGCAGCGGGCTTCCCTCCGGATTGGCGAGGAACTCTACCGGAGGGCGGCGGCCGGCGCCGGGACAGACGGCGATCGGCGACGGGACGACGAAGACGTGGTGGATGCCGACTACGAACCCAAAGAGGGATGATGGCTTTGAGACGCGCACGCCAAAGGGGTGCCGTCGCCGACGACGGCCACCCCTCATTTCATGGTTCGCGGGAAGGTGATGGCAATGTGGGAGAGACCCGACGAGTCCAGAACCAGTGAAGATGTCCAGCCGGTAGCTGATGCCAGCTCGGAGCAAGGTGAGCAGACCGCCGAGGTGTCCCCCGAGGTGCTGGTGGAGAGGCTGAAGGCGGAGCTGGAGGAATGTCGCACCAGAGCCGAGGATTACTGGGACCGGTTCCTGCGGGCCAGGGCGGAACTGGACAACTACCGCAAGCGCGTGGCCCGGGACGTGCAGCAGATGGTACGGGAGGGCAAGCGCTCGCTCATCGTCGGGTTGCTGGAAGTGGTGGACAATTTCGAGCGGGCGCTGGCGGTGGAACGCCATCGGGATGATCCGTTCTATCAGGGGATGGCGATGGTCCACCGTCAACTCCTGGCCCTGCTGGAGGGAGAAGGTGTACGTCCCATTCAAGCGGTGGGGAATCCCTTCGACCCCAGCCTGCACGAGGCGGTGGAAGTGACGGTGTCCGAGGATGTGCAGCAAGAGATGGTGGCGGAGGAGCTGCGCAAAGGGTACACGTACGAGGGCCAGCTGCTGCGCCCGGCCCGGGTGAGGGTGGCCCGTCCGGCGGTCCCCCAGCAACAGGAGGAGGGGGCCAGGTGCGGGGAAGCGGACCGTGACGGTTCCTGAAGGCGGATCGAGGTGGTGATGGACCCTGGAGTTCAAGGACTATTACCGGATACTGGGCGTTGACCGCAACGCTTCCCAGAAGGAAATAAGGGAGGCTTACCGGCGCCTGGCCAGGAAGTACCATCCGGATGTGAACAAAAGCCGCGAGGCGGCCGAGCGCTTCAAGGAGATCAACGAGGCCTATCAGGTGCTCGGGGATCCGCGAAAAAGGGCGCGGTATGACCAGCTGGGAGCCAGCTGGAAACAGGCCTACCGCGGGACCGCGCAGCCGGGCGGACAGGCCGGCTACCGCCGCTGGCAGTTTGCCTGGGGCGATCCCAGGGTGGCGGATTTCAGCGACTTCTTCAAGGCGTTTTTTGGGGATCTGCTGGGATTTGGTCCCGCGGAGGAGGCGGGGGGCAGGTACCGCCAGCGGGTGGAGCCGCGCCCGGACTTGGAACGGGAGATAGAAGTGGATCTGGAAGACGTGTACTTCGGCCGCGAGAAGGAATTGCGGCTCCCGGTGGCCGAGCCCTGCTCCCGGTGCGCGGGTACCGGACTGACCCTGGCGGGACCATGTGATTGGTGTCGGGGCCGTGGGGAGATCCAAACCACCCGTACTCTGGCGGTGAAGATACCCCGGGGCATCCGAGAGGGGATGAAGATCCGCATCAGGGGCCAGGGGGCGGGAGCAGCCAGGTCGCGAGGCGATCTGTACCTACGAGTCAAGCTGCGCGATCATCCTCGCTTCCAGCGCCAGGGGGATGACCTGATCACCGAAGTGGACGTACCGGTGACGGTTGCCGCCCTGGGCGGTGAGGTGGAGGTCCAGACCATGGAAGGCAGGGTCAGCATGAAGGTCCCCCCGGCTACCCAGAACGGCCAGACCTTCAGACTGCGGGGATTGGGCATGCCGCGCTTGCGGCAAGAAGGCAAGGGCGATCTCCTGGTGAAGGTGCGGGTACGGATGCCTACCACCCTGAGCGAGGAGGAAAAAAAGCTCTACGAGGAGTTACATCGGCTGCAGGAACGGCGCCAGACCGCTGAGCGAGCCGAGCAAGGGTGATGGCACATGCGATGGGATTCTTTCACCAGAAAGTCACAGGAGGCCCTGGCTGCTGCCCGGGCAGTGATGCAGGAATACGGCCACCCGGAAGTGGACTGTGAACACCTGCTCCTGGCCCTGACTAAGCAGGCTGACGGGCTGGTGCCGCGGCTGCTGTCTGAGTTGGGAGTAAATGGGGCGGAGCTCGAGCGGCAGCTGCGGCAACATCTGGACCGCAGGCCCAAAGTTTACGGACCGCAGCGGGCGGACGGAATGTACGTGTCCGTCGGCCTTTCCCGGGCGCTGGAAGCGGCTCAGGCGGAGGCGGAACGGCTCCGAGACGACTACGTCAGCGTGGAGCACCTCCTCCTGGGCATACTGGTCGAGGGCCACAGCGAGGCCAGTCGGCTGCTGCGCCGACTGGGCGTTGATCGGGAAGGGGTCTATCGAGCCCTGGCCCGGCTCCGGGGGTCGCACCGGGTGAGCGATCCTGACCCGGAGTCCAAGTACCAGGCCCTGGCCCGCTACAGCCGGGACCTCACCGATCTGGCGCGGCGAGGGAAGCTGGATCCGGTGATCGGGCGGGATCAGGAGATCCGTCGGCTCATGCAAGTGCTCGCCCGACGCACCAAGAACAACCCCGTACTCATCGGTGACCCGGGGGTGGGCAAGACGGCCATTGTGGAGGGACTGGCCCAGCGCATCGCTGCCGGAGACTGCCCGGAGGGTCTCAAAGACAAGCAGGTACTCGCCCTGGACATGGGGGCTCTGGTGGCGGGGACCAAGTACCGCGGGGAGTTCGAGGACCGCCTCAAGGCCATCCTGAAGGAGATCCAGGATGCCGGCGGGCGCGTCATCCTGTTCATCGACGAGATTCACACGTTGGTGGGAGCGGGGGCGGCCGAAGGCTCCATGGACGCGGCGAACATGCTGAAGCCGGCCCTGGCCCGAGGCGAGCTGCGCTGCATTGGCGCCACCACCGTGGACGAGTATCGCAAGCACATCGAAAAGGATGCGGCGCTGGAGCGCCGCTTCCAGCCCATCATGATCCAGGAGCCTTCGGTGGAGGACACCATCGCCATACTGCGCGGTCTCAAGGAGAAATACGAGGTCCACCATGGGGTGCGCATTCGGGACTCGGCGCTGGTGGCGGCGGCAGTGCTGTCGGACCGGTACATCACCGATCGCTTCCTGCCCGACAAAGCCATCGACCTGATCGACGAAGCTGCTTCCAGACTGCGCATCGAGATCGACAGCATGCCCAGGGATATCGACGCCCTGCAACGACGTCTGATGCACCTGGAGGTAGAACGCCAGGCATTGAGCAGGGAACACGAGGAGGGCTCGGAGCGGCTTGAGGCACTGGACCGGGAGATTGCCGACCTGCAGGCGCAGCTGGCCAAGATGAAGACCCAGTGGCAGAAGGAGAAAGAGGCCATCGCCGCCGTGCGCGAGATCAAGAGGCGGATTGACGAAGTGCGGACCGAGCAGCAGCTGGCGGAACGCCGGGCGGATCTGGGAAAGGCTGCCGAGCTGAGATACGGCGTGCTGCCCGAGCTTCAAAAGCAGCTGGAGGCCAAGCAGGCCGAGCTGGCCCAAGTGCAGCGCATGCGGCGGATGCTCAAGGAGGAGGTGGAAGAAGAAGACATCGCGGAAGTGGTTTCTGAATGGACGGGGATTCCCGTCAGCAAGTTGATGGAGGACGAGGTCGCCAGATTGCTGAACATGGAGGATCGACTCAAGCAACGGGTGGTGGGTCAGGATCACGCAGTGAGAGCGGTGGCCGAAGCGGTCCGGCGGGCCCGTGCCGGGCTTTCCGACCCGCGACGCCCGCTGGGTTCGTTCTTATTCCTCGGCCCCACCGGAGTGGGCAAGACCGAGCTTGCCCGCTCACTGGCTGAGTTCCTGTTCGACGATGAGCGGGCGTTGATCCGCATAGACATGTCGGAATACACGGAGCGACATTCGGTGGCCAGGCTCATCGGAGCTCCGCCCGGGTACGTGGGGTACGAAGAAGGCGGGCAGCTGACCGAAGCCGTGCGACGGCGGCCCTACTGCGTTATCCTGTTCGACGAGATGGAAAAGGCGCACCCCGAGGTGTTCAACGTCCTGCTGCAGGTGCTGGAAGACGGGCGGCTGACGGATGGCAAGGGGCGCACGGTGTCCTTCCGAAATGCGGTGATCGTCATGACCTCCAACGTGGGGAGCCAGTGGATCTGCGAGCTGGCCGGCCGGGACGATGAGGAAATGCGGCGTCGGGTGATGGAGGCGGTGCGGGCGCACTTCCGCCCTGAATTCCTCAACCGGATAGAGGAGATCGTCATCTTCAACACCCTGGGCAAAGAACATGTGGAGCAGATCGTGGATATCCAGATCCGGCAGTTGCAGCAACGACTTGCTCCCCACAAGCTCAAGCTGACCCTGACCCCTGCTTGTCGGAGGTTCCTGGCCGAACAGGGTTACGATCCCGCCTACGGTGCGCGTCCCTTGCGTCGGGTGATCCGGCGGCTGCTGGAAAACCCGCTGGCGGAGAAGCTCCTGAAAGGCGAGGTCAAGCGAGGCCAGCACCTGCTGGTGGATGTGGATGCCCGGATGGGCTCTCTCCGGTTCCAGAGCACCGCGGCGGGCTGATGGAGAAAGTCGGGCAGGAGAGCCTCCGGCCGCCGTGGAAGGGAGCACCGGGAGGAGGTGTGACGGTTGTTCGTCAAAGATGCCATGACCCCGAACCCGCTGACGGTTCAGCCGACTAACTCGGTGAGGACAGTGTTGAAGGTGATGCGCGACACCGGGTTCGAAGCGCTACCGGTGACGGAGGACGGTCAGCTGGTGGGAATCGTCACCGCCTGGGACCTGCTCATGGCCCTGGCGGGTGATGAGGGTTCACCGGAAGCGGCCCGGGAGACGAAAGTTGGCGATATCATGACCAGGGACGTGGTGAGCGTGAACCCCGGCGACATCATCGAGGAAGCTGCCTGTCTCATGAGGAGGCACGACGTCTCCGCCCTGCCGGTACTCGATGAGTCGCAGCGGCTGGTGGGCATCGTCACCGAGTCGGACATCTATGGGGTGCTGGTGGACATGCTTGGGCTGCGCGAGCCGGGGACCCGCATCACTCTCCGGGTTCCGGATCGGGTGGGGATACTGGCGGATATCACGCAGATCATCAAACAGTGCGGCGTTTCCATCGCCAGTCTGGCCACCTTCGAGCCGCGGGAGCAAGGCCGGGGCAATGTGGTGGTCCGCGTCAAGACCCGAGAAGGACGGCAGATCGTGGACAAGCTGATGGAAGCCGGCCACCGCGTGACCCACGTATCGCTGGTGTGGGAGGACGCGGTAGTTGACTGAAGGGTGGGGAGAGAGAAAATCATGTCGGGGCGAGAGGATTTGAACCTCCGACCTCCACGTCCCGAACGTGGCGCCCTGGCCAAGCTGGGCTACGCCCCGACGGCAGTTACATTATAAAGCACTGTTGCCCGGCAGTCAACGAATCCACGGTGGAGGGCGGGAGGTGGCAAGGGGTGAACTCGGAAGGGCTCGAGCCCCTGCAGGAGATGATGGCGCGGGGCTGGGCCTATTTTGATCGGGCGTTCCGGGAGGACCGGCAGTACTTGACCTGTGCCCATCGGACATTTCGCCAAGTGGAGGAGCTGAGCAGGAGGGCAGGTCTGCCCGAGCTGGAGGCGGAGGCACTCAGTGCGCAAGGGATGTGTCTGCGGGCCACTGGCCAGGTGGAGCAAGTGCAGCGGGCGCTGGAGGCGCACGACCGGGCTGCCGCCCTCTGGGAGACGCTGGGGCGGGAGGAGGAGCTGGCCACAGAGCGCGACCGGATGCAGCTGGCCTACCGCGATCTCGCGGTGGTGGATCGCGGACGGGCGCTGGAATATCTGAAGAAGGGATTCGAGGTGGGGCAGCAGGCACTGACGGTGTGGAAGCGTCGACGCAACAAAGCTGGTCTGGCGCAGTGCTGCAGCAACCTGGCTGACCTCTGTTGCATCTTGGCCCAGCATGACCCGGGGCTCATGCGGCGTCATCTGGCGATGGCCGCCACCCTTTACCAGCAGGCGGAGGAACTCTGGGGTGAATCTGCCCCCGATGCGGTGATGACCGCCCGCATGGGTCTCGCCGAGGTATACATTGCCCTCAATGCGAACCTGGAAGGCGCCGAGGCCATCTTGAAGGACGCCCTGGGGTATTACAGCGGAAAGCGCGGTACCCAGGTCACCTATCAGCTGGCGCAGGCCAATGCGTTGCTGGCCCGCTGCTACCGGCGCCAGGGCAGGATGAAGATGGCGCGGGAGCACGAGACCCGCGCCCGGTCCTTGTTCAGGAGCCTTGGTTTCGAGGTGTGATGACTCACGCTGGCCATCAGAACCCGATCAGCATCAGCCCTGCGTCGCAGATGGCGTGCACCACCACCGCCCAGGCGAGGCCGCGAGTGCGGTGGGTGCCGTAACCCAATATCCAGCCCAGCAGTCCCGCCACCACCCCTCCAGCCGGGCCGTGGGGTCGCGAGGTAACTCCCGCGTGCATCAAGGCAAAGAGCAGGGCCTGGGCGTTGATGCCCCAATGCGGCCCCAGGAGCTTCACCAGCTGGGTCTGGATGAGGCCGCGGAACAGGTACTCTTCGAAGAATCCGTTGCTAAGCCCGAAAAAGACCACCAGGGCGGTCACTGCCCACCAACCGGTGGCCAGATGCGCGGCTTGTACCACCGGACCGGGAGGTTGATACCAAAACCCGTACCAGAGGAGGAAAGAAGCGGCCAGCCCAAGACCGATGAGGGCCCACTTGAAGGTGACGGTACCCACCCGCGGCACCAGCTGCGAGGGGTTCCTGATGGTGCCGAGGGCTGCCACCAGGACGGTGAGCGTCCAGATCGCCTTCAGGGAGAAGTTTGCGGCTTCCGGGCGGGCCATGAGTTCGGCCGGTAACAGGCGGACGGTGAGGAAGGTGCCCAGATAAAGACCTCCCGCCAGCCCGAGATACGCCACCGCCACCCCCAGCTGTCTTCGAAAGGCGCGGAAAAACAGACAAACCAGGCTATAGCCGATGAGGGAGATGAGGATCCAGGGCATGGAAGCTACCTGTACTCCCAGCCCGTAGCCCAGCAGGAGCGTGAGCACCATCACGAAAACGATCAGATCCGCAGGAGCCCGGCGCTCGCCAGCAAACAAGGAATCTTCCCTCAGGCCCACCACCTCCCGTCTGTCTCCTGCTGGGGATACTTCGGTAGGGACTGCGTCAATCCTCTACGGGCGCAGGACGCATCAGGACCTCGATCATTCGCTGCCAGGCTGCCTCGGTGTAACCCCAGGCGAGGGAAGGGACTGAGAGGAGGGCCTGTAGTGCCTCCTGCGTCAGGCGCTGCACCTCAGGAGATACCGAGGGCGGGAGGCTTGCCAGAAGCTCCGCCGCCGCCCGTAGCTCGTACTCAGCGAGGCCCAGGTTCCGCGTCATCATGTGTCCCTGGGCTTTAGCCAGACGGTGCAGCACCGCGACCAGCGCAGGGGTGTGGGGACGCGAGGGTTCTCCTCCCGCTGGCGAGGGTTGGGCCTTCAGTTGTTCCAGTCGCTGCTCAAGGGACGACAGCTGCGCACTGAGCTGCGTCAGATCTTGCCGCATCTTCGCCAGCTCTTCGTCGACGGTGCTCACCTGCCGGAGGCGCTGGTTCAGCGGAGAATACTCCCACGCCAGCTGCGCCTCCAGGGCCAGGTAGCTGGTAGCCGCGGTGACCAGCAGCACCAGCAGGGTCATCAGGAGGACTTTGATCACCGAGCCCAGCACGGCCTGGCCTTTCTCGCTCTGGCTGTTCTCCCCGGACATGAAAAAGTTTCCTCCCCTTTTACCATGATATGGGTGGGGCTGTTGCTCATGCCCCTGAAATTGGGGGAAGGACCCGATCCGGGTTTGCAGAAGCTTGGGTTCCGGGCACTCTGGAGGTGCAGAAACTCCTGCGGCTCTGCTTCGCGATCATCCTGGCGAAACTGATCGCCCGGTTGTGCCGCGCGCTGGGACGGGCGGGCTCCACTCTCCCCGGCAGGGTGGCCCTCAGGATCGCTCCCGGGTTGATTGAGACGCTGGCCCAACAGGCCCGACGGGGCACGGTGGTGGTCACGGGAACCAACGGCAAGACCACAACTGCCACCATGCTGGCCACCATATTGCGCTCTGCTGGATACCGCGTGGTGCACAACCGCGAGGGTGCCAACCTGCTCCGGGGTCTGGCCAGCACCCTGTGCCGAGCGGCTGGCGTCAACGGGAGGCTGCATGCCGACGTGGTGGTCATGGAGGTGGACGAAGCCACCGTGCCCCAGGCCATTGTGCGGTTGCGGCCGATGGCGGTGGTGGTCACCAATTTCTTCCGCGATCAGCTGGATCGTTACGGGGAACTGGAGAGGACGGTGGGCCTGGTGGCCGAAGGAATCGCGCGGCTGAATGCCCGCTCCTGCGCCGTCCTGTGTGCGGATGACCCTCTGGTGGCGGAGCTGAGTCGGTGGGTGCCCTGCCGGCTCATCTTTTTCGGCGTGGAGACGCGGCCGTGGGTGCCGCGGGAGATGCCCCATGCGGCGGACGCGAAGTACTGCCGGCAGTGCGATGCGCCCTACCGTTACGAGTTCCTGGTGTATGGGCATCTGGGCAGCTATTTGTGTCCACGCTGCGGTCACCGGCGACCCCGGCCGGACGTGCGCCTGGCGCGATTTGAGCCAGTGGGTGCTTCTGGCTGCCACCTGGAGATGCGGGCCAACGGACGCTCGGTGGCCGTTCGGTTGAAGGTACCGGGTGCCTACAACGCTTACAATGCCCTCGCCGCCTGTGCTGCTGCCCTTTCCATGGGCATTCACGAGGAGCACATCATCAGGGGTCTGGAGTCATTTCGGGGGGCTTTCGGCCGGATGGAGGCGGTGCGGGTGGGTGGCCGGCGGGTGCTGCTGGCGTTGGTCAAGAATCCAGCCGGCTTCAACGAGGTGATCAGTGCGCTGGTGCGGGGCGCGGATTCCGGAACCATTGGCCTGGTGGTGGCGATCAACGACCGCCAGGCCGACGGCACGGATGTGTCGTGGCTTTGGGATGTGGATTTCGAGCGGTTGACCCAGGTGGCTCATCGCATCCAGTTGCTGGTTACCTCCGGCACCCGGGCCCACGACATGGCGGTGCGGTTGAAGTACGCGGGAATGGATCCCGCGCGGATCCAGCCCATTCCTGGGCTGGGCCAGGCGATCCGCGCCGCTTTGGATGCTGTGGAGCCCGATTCGCTGCTGTATTTGCTGTGCAGCTATACCGCCATGCTGCAGGCCCGGCGTGCCCTGGAGAGGATGAAAGCGGTGGGCCGCATATGGGAGGATCAGTGAGTTGTACACTTTGCGCCTCGGGCACCTGTATCCGGATTTGATGAACCTGTACGGAGATCGCGGAAACGTCATCGCTCTGGAGCGGCGATGTCGGTGGAGGGGTATCCGGCTGGAGATCGTGCCTCTGGGCCTGGGGGACGAGCTGGATCCAGAAGCATTCGATTTGCTGTTCATGGGCGGGGGACAGGACCGAGAACAGCGGGCAATCTTCCGGGACCTGCACAAGCGGAAGGGAGATGCCTTGAGGGAAGCGGTACGCCGAGGCGTGGTGGTGCTGGCCATTTGCGGGGCCTTTCAGCTGCTGGGTCACTACTACCGCACGCATCAGGGCGACACCATTCCGGGTCTGGGAATTTTCGATGCCTGGACGGAGGCGGGCCCTCGCCGCATGATCGGGAACGTGGTGGCCCGCATGGCCATTGCTGACCTGAACTTCACGCTGGTGGGCTTTGAGAACCACTCGGGACGTACCTACCTGGGGCCTGGTTGTCGCCCCCTGGCCAGAGTCCTGGTGGGGTATGGTAACAACGGAGAGGACGGTACCGAGGGTGCCGTGTACGAGAATGCAGTGGGGACGTATCTTCACGGCTCCTTGCTTCCCAAGAATCCACAGCTGGCCGACTACCTCCTGGGCAAGGCCCTCTCCCGTCGTTATCCAGGTGCCCGCCTCAGCCCGCTGGATGACAGGCTGGAGCAGCTAGCCCATCGGGTGATGGTGCAGCGCTGCATGTCGGATGGAAGGGCGCGGTCGTGGTCCAGGTGAGGGGGGATGAACCCCGGGATGTGACTGATGCTTTCGGGTTCGTCGCCACCCAGAGGGCGGGCGAACCGGTGTGCTTGCGATGGGCCCTGGCGATCTCCCGCCGCCACTGCGGGGAGAGGCAAATGGTGGATGTGGTTTTTGAGGGGGCTTTCCCGCGTGCCTGATCCGGGAGTGGCGGGAGAAGGGTGTTGTCGTTGACCGCGGGGTTCCTGCCGGGTGGCGAGGAGGAATACCTGGTGAGGGGGAGAAAATACAAAGGGTGTTGTGACCGGCGGGAAGGGCGTGGTGCGGTGCCCACGATAACCCTGGAGAGGGTCAAACAAGACCCCCATGTGGACACATACCTCAGCTGCAGCGATGCTTGCCTGGGCGCCATCGGGTACACCGAGCACGGCTACCGGCACGCCAATCTGGTGGCTCGCATCGCGCAGAACATAATGCTCCGTTTGGGTTATTCCGACCGGGAAGCCGAGCTGGCGGCCATCGCCGGGTATCTTCATGACATCGGCAACATGGTATCCAGGCACGGACATGGTCAGACAGGGGCACTGCTGGCCTGGCACCTGCTCACCCGCATGGGAATGCCTCCGGAGGAAGTGGCGGTGGTGGTGTCCGCCATCGGTTGTCACGATCCGGAGGACGTGGGGCAGCCCGTACACAACGTGGCAGCCGCCCTCATCCTGGCGGACAAAGCGGACGTGCACCGCAGCCGGGTACGCAACCCGGACGTGTCCTCGTTCGATATTCACGACCGCGTCAATTACGCCGTGAAGCATTCCTTCCTGTGGGTGGATGACAAAGAACGTGCCATCACGCTCCAGCTGGAGATCGATACCGAGATCTCGCCGGTGATGGACTATTTCGAGATCTTTCTCACCAGGATGATCATGTGTAGGCGGGCGGCCAGTTTCCTGGGTTGTGACTTCGGGTTGTCCATCAACGACGTGAAACTGCTTTAGCGACGGCTGAGGAGAGGGGAGACGAGTTGAGACGCGCTACCGCGGTGGCTGTGTTATTGTCATTCCTCATCCTGTACCTCACGGGGGCCGCATTCCTCTGGGTCAGGCGCGCCCAGATCGCCGGGCTGTTCAGGCTGGGCCTGGACCTGCGAGGGGGCGTCCGGGTGGTGCTGCAGGCGGAGGGCACTCCGGAAGCCCCGGTCACCGACCAAAGCCTCCAAGAAGCGGAGAACATCATCAGGGTGCGGGTGGACAGGCTGGGCGTCACCGAGCCCATCGTGCAGCGCGAACCAGAGCTGGGGAGGATCGTGGTGGAGCTGCCGGGGGTGGAGGAGAGGCACGCGGCCCTGGACCTCATCGGACGTACGGGGTTACTGGAGTTCTACGACGAGGAGGGCAACCTCATCATCACCGGTCGTGATCTGGTGCGCGCGGACGCTGCATTCCAGCCGGGGACCAACGAGCCCGTAGTGACCCTGGATCTGGTTCCCGAGGCCAGGAAGAAGTTCGCGGAAGCCACCACCCGCAACGTGGGCCGGCGGATAATCATCATGCTCGATGGGGAGATCATTTCGGCACCGGTGGTTTCGGTGGGCGGGATCGAAGAGCCCATCATCACCGGGTACCCGTCCATGGAGGAGGCCTTCCGGCTGTCGGTGCTGTTGAACTCCGGGATTTTGCCTCTCAACCTGCGGGTGGTGGAGGATTACGCGGTTAGTGCCACCCTGGGGCAGGATTCCCTGGAGAAGTCCAAACAGGCAGTATTGATCGGGCTGGCGGCGGTGGGTCTCTTCATGTTGAGCGTCTACCGCCTCCCCGGTCTGATGGCCGATCTGGCCCTGGGCGTATATATGGTGCTGTTGCTGGGGGCCTTGTTGGCGGTGCGGGCCACCATCACGCTGCATGCCATCGCGGGAATTGTGCTTTCCGTGGGGATGGCGGTGGACGCCAACGTCATCATCTTCGAGCGGATCAAGGAAGAGCTGCGGGCGGGTTTCACCATTGCCGCCTCGCTGGACCGAGGTTTCCGGCGCGCCATGCGGGCTATTCTGGACGCCAACGTGACCACCCTCATTGCTGCCGCCGCACTGTTCCGATATGGCACGGGTCCGGTCCGGGGATTCGCGCTGACCCTGTCCATTGGCATCATCGCCAGCATGATCACCGCCATCCTGCTTACCCGTTTCTTACTCAAGTTCTTGGTGGGGACGCGGCTCCTGGCTGATGCCCCCCGGTACTTTGGGGTGCGGTCGTGATGCGCGTACAGCTCATGGCTCGCCGGAAAGTGTGGTTCAGCATTTCGGGGGCGCTGGTGTTGGTTTCCCTGCTGCTGCTGGTGCTGCGGGGCTTGAACCTGGGGGTGGAGTTCACGGGTGGCAGCCTGCTTGACCTCACCTTCGAGCGTCCCGTTGGTACCCGCGAGGTGCGCAGGATGCTGGAAGAGTTCGGCCTCGGAGGTGCCATCATCCAGCGGGACGTGCGGGAGCCCCGACGGGTCTTCGTGCGCGTGCCGCCACTGGATGGCGAGGAGAGGAAACGGCTGATGACCGCACTGCAAGAGAGCATATCTCCGCTGCTGTCTGATGAAGTGCGCACGGTGACCCCCATCATCTCCCGAGAGCTGGTTCGCAATGCTGCCATTGCCCTTGCCCTGGCCTCCGCCGCGATGATCGTGTACATAACCATTCGTTTCGAATACAAGTTCGCGCTGGTGGCCATAGCCGCCCTGCTCCATGATGTCATCGTGACCCTGGGGCTGTTCTCCTTCCTCCAGGTGGAGGTTGGAGCCCCCTTCGTGGCCGCGCTGCTGACCATTGTAGGTTACTCCATTAATGATACCATCGTGGTATTCGACAAGATCCGGGAGAACTTGCGGGGGACGAGGAAGTCAGTATGGACGGTGGTGGACGAGAGCGTCAACCAGGTGATGATGCGTTCCATCAATACCTCCGCCACTACCGGTCTGGCGATCCTGGCGATCCTGCTCTTCGGAGGGAAGACCACGCGGGAGTTCGCCCTAGCGCTACTGGCGGGGGTGGTGGCGGGCACGTACTCGTCCATATTCCTGGCCAGCCCGCTATGGGCGGTGTGGAAACAGAGAGAGGAGCGGGTGGGGTGGCGCCGGCTTCGTCGGTCCAGAAGGAGAAGGTGAATGAGCACTGCCGGGTGCCGCGGGCCCTCACCGTGGCCGGCTCTGATTCGGGTGCGGGGGCGGGGATACAGGCAGATCTGAAGACCTTCTTCGCGCTGGGAGTGTACGGTACCTGTGCGATAACCGCGGTGACCGCCCAGAATACTCAGGGGGTCACCGCTGTGCATTACCTGCCTCCAGAGATGGTGGCAGAACAGATCGACGCAGTGGTGGCGGACATTGGCTGCGATGCGGTGAAGACTGGCATGTTGGGGACGGCGGCCATCGTGGAGGTGGTGGCCGCGAAGATTCTAGAGCACCGCTTGAAGAATCTGGTGGTGGACCCGGTGATGGTGGCCAAGAGCGGTCACCTCCTGCTGGACCCTGCTGCAGTCTCTAATCTGGCCAAGCAGTTGCTCCCCCTGGCCCGGGTGGTGACGCCCAATCTGGCGGAGGCGGAGGTACTGGCCCAGATGCAGGTGACCGGAACCGGCAACTGGAAGGAGGCGGCCAAGCGCATTGCTGGCCTGGGCGCCCGCTACGTATTAATAACCGGAGGTCATCTGCCGGGGCCGGCGGTGGATTTGCTGTATGATGGGAGAGAGTTCATGGAAGTAAGCAGCGCTCGCATCGAGACCACCAGCACGCACGGTACCGGCTGTACCTACTCGGCTGCCATTGCGGCGGGGCTGGCCCGGGGTTTGGATGTGCCGGAGGCGGTGCGGGTGGCCAAGGAATACGTCCATGCTGCGCTGAAGGGTGCTTTCCCCCTGGGGAAAGGCCACGGACCCACCAATCATTGGGCCGGTTACCAGGCCCACGGCGCGGGGAGGACGGCCGGATGCGGGTGACGGAAGAGGTCCTACGCGAACTGGTTTTCGGGGGCGGCCTGCTGGGGGGAGGAGGGGGCGGTTGCCTGGATGAAGGGCTGAAGCTGGGGCAACTGGCGTTGCAGATCGGCACCCCGCGAGTGATCCGCCTCGAGGACCTGCAAAGCAAGCAGCTGGTGGCCACCGTAGCCCTGGTGGGCGCGCCGGCGGCAGCGGGCGCGCGCGTGCGCCCGGTGGATTACTGGCGGTCGCTGCAGCTGTTGCTCGAATGCAGCCAACCACCGCCGGCGGGCATCATCACCAATGAGTGCGGGTCGGTGGCCTGCGTGAATGGTCTGGTGCAGTCGGCTCTCAGCGGTCTACCCGTGGTGGATGCGCCCTGCAACGGGCGCGCGCACCCGACGGGCATGATGGGGGCAATGGGGTTGCACCGGCGCCCCGGGTATCTGTCTTTGCAGGCCGCGGCTGGCGGTGACCCCGATTCGGGTCGGTACCTGGAACTGGTGGTGAGGGGATCGCTGGCCACGGCGGCGGCGGTCATCAGGGCGGCAGCGATCCAGGCCGGGGGCTTGGTGGCGGTGGCGCGTAATCCGGTGGAGGCGGTGTGGGTCGGTCAGCACGGAGCACCGGGTGCGCTCCGCATGGCCCGGGAGCTGGGGAGGTTGATGCTGACCGCCGGTACCCCCAAGGAGAAGGCGGAGCAAGTGGCACACCGGTTAGGGGGTGATTGCTGGGGTCCGGCCTCGATGAGGGATTATCGCATCCAAACCCGTGGGGGCTTCGACGTGGGGTGGTTGGAGCTGGAACGAGAGGGACTAACGGCCCAGATACATTTCTGCAACGAGTACCTGGTGTTGGAAATGCAGCAGCGACGTCTGGCCACATTTCCCGACCTGATCGCCACCATCGACGCCGAAACCGGTCGTCCGGTGACCTCCTGCGAAGTGAAGGACAAAACGGTGTGGCTGGTGTGGGCGCCGGCCCGCTCCCTCGCGTTGGGGTCGGGGATGAAGGATCCGGAGCTGTTCCGTCCTCTGGAGAATGCCATCGGAACATCGCTGGTCCAGTATGTCTTCGGCATGGAGGGAGGGCAGCAATGAGTCTGGGGGACGTGCTGGAGGCCATTAGACTTCTGGACCATCCCGAAGTGGATGGAGAGGCAGTGCGGCGGTATTTCCAAAGACGGGACTGGCGAGAACCAGCAGTCACGCGCGTTCGAGGAGCGCGGGGATGGACGGATTTTGTGAGCTTCCACTTCCCCGGTGCCCGGGGGCGTAGCAGCGGGGGGGAGGCTCCCACTCTCGGGATCGTGGGCCGACTGGGCGGTGTGGGAGCCAGGCCCGGCCGCCTGGGGCTGGTGTCGGATGCTGACGGGGCCCTGGTGGCCATCGCCACTGCGATGGCGCTGGCGCGCGGGGAAGCGAATGGAGAAAAGATGCCGGGAGATGTCCTGGTGCGCACGCACGTATGCCCTCGGGCCCCGGTGGTACCGCACCGGCCGGTCCCTTTCATGAGCTCGCCAGTGGACATGGCGACCATGAACCGTCACGAGGTATCGCCCGATATGGAGGCGATCCTGTCGGTAGACGCCACCAAGGGGAACCGCATTGTCAACGCGCGGGGAATCGGCATAACACCTACCGTGAAGGAAGGCTGGATACTGCCGGTGAGCGAAGACCTGCTGGACTTGGTGGTATACGTGACCGGCCGCCCCCCGGTAGTGGTGCCTCTGAGTACCCAGGACGTGACCCCGTACGGCAACGGGTTGTACCACATCAACAGCATCGTGCAGCCGGCAACTGCCACCACGGCCCCGGTGGTGGGCGTGGCCACCCTGTCCGTGCTGCCGGTTCCCGGGTGTGCCACCGGTGCTAATCAAGCAGTAGACCTCGACGAGGCGGTGCGTTTTTGCCTGGAGGTGGCCAAGGCTTATGGTGAGGGCCAGGTGAGGTTCTTCGACCCCGAGGAGTTCCAGCGCCTGGTGGGGTTGTACGGTTCGATGCGGCACCTGCAGACCACGGGTGGGGAGGGCTCCGGACCAGGATCGAGCAGGGAGAGGGAGGATGGGACCTGATGAAGCTGGGAATTGTCACCATAGGGCAGTCTCCGCGGTCGGACGTGATCCCCGAGATGGCCGAAATCTGGGGAAGATCGGTACGGGTGGTGGAGCGCGGCGCCCTCGATGAGCTGTCGGACACCCAGATACGACGGCTGGCACCACGTCCCGGTGAGTATGTGCTGGTGACCCGTCTCCGGGAGGGACAGGAGGTGGCGGTCAGCAAGCAGAAATTGCTGCCGTTATTGCAACAGTGCATGGATGAAATGGCCAGGATGGCAGTGGACGCCGTCTTGTTGTTGTGTACTGCTCCTTTTCCCAGCCTCGACTACCGAGGGATGCTCATCAGGCCGCAGGAGATCCTCTTCAGCACGGTGACCGCATTGGTGGAACAGGGTACGCTTGGCGTTCTGGTACCATCGGCTGCTCAGGAACGGCAGGCATACGAAAGGTGGGCGGAGGCAGGACTGGAGGTGGTGATCGCCTCTGCCTCTCCATACTGCCGATCTGATCCTGCCCATGCCGCCCGGCGCTTGGCACAGGCAGAACCCGCTCTCGTCGTTCTGGACTGCATGGGTTATTCGCGACGCGACAAAGAAAAGGTGCAGACCGTCGTGCGGTGCCCCGTGATATTGGCCAGAGGCTTGATTGCCCATGTGGTGGCAGCGATGGCTGGATGAATTTGGGCTGGTCGAACGGAATCCGTCAGCGCACTAGACTGGGTACAATTCACTGGCGGCCACGGGCTGGGTTTTTTCGCGTCTCCGACTCTCGGCTTCCGTCCAGTGGTGTTTTGTCTCCGCAATTTCTCCTTAGTTTGTCAGTTGTACTTCACGCGGTTCGAAACCAAGCTGGGAAAAAGCGGACATACCGAACAGCGGCCTGGCTGGGCCGCTGTTGGTGTGCCTGCGAGCTGAGTAGATTGGTAACTTCCAAAGAGTCAGCCCAGCTGCTGACCTTGACGTTACCCAAGCCCAGTATTCTTACCTCCTCCGATGTCCATCAGTTCCATCGCAAGCACCCGGCATTGCGACAGACCTGGGACCCTGAGGGTTGTCGAGGGGCAGGTATCCTGCGATAAACCCGGGCAGATGCAATGTCATGGCACCTGGTAGGGTACTAGAGCGCCGATCATCTGGCAGCGCCCCTGAGTGCCCACAACGGCTCTGGTGGCGGGATTTGCAGCAGGTTGCCAGTACTGCTACCATGCGGTTGATCTGCCAGGAGAAGCCTGGTGCTGAGCAGCAACGCCTGGCAGCATGGCTCCCGGCCCGGGCATCTGCCGTGCACGAGCTTCATGCAGGGGTAAGAGATGTGCTCCGTTGAGTACCTCAGGTCATGAGCTACATCGTACAGTCGCCTGCCGTCCTGCACGCGAACTGCTGGGTGGGCTCATGCGGGTTGCCTGCGGGGTCACGGAGTCGGGCGTTACACCGTGACGCTGCATCCCATCGATGGCTCGGTAGTGCCTCCTCATGCTACCTGGGAGATTGGAGGTGGGGGTACCGGGAGTACCTGGTTTTGCGGCGGTCGTTTGCCCGAGGCCAGGACTCACGGTACGATCAGGTCAGAGTACATCCGTGGTTGTCGGTTCTTGGAGGTACGGGCCTCAACCGGAGATAGATGAATGGTTGTGTCCAGGGCAGGCCCTGTTCTGGCAAGGGAAAGGAACGGACTTTGCCGAGGAGGGTGGAAGGTGAACGGTACGCAATGGCTCCCATCGTGGCTGTGTGCAGGCGAGGAAATGGTGAAGCCGTCAGCGTGGTCTCAGCCGCTTGGCGTGCGGGATGCTGTAGTATGCTTTGCGACAGACTTTTACCGGCAGATGCTGTCCAGCTTCGGTCTGACCAACGCGCGGAAATCTCCCACACTCGCAGGGGCGCTCGACGGTCGCCTGGGTCATGAAGTGGGCGTGTTCCACTCCTTCTTCGGCGCGCCGGCAGCAGGCATGCTCCTTGAAGTCGTGGTTGCCTCCGGAGTGCGCCGGATGTTCATGGCCGGGGAAGCCGGATCCATAAGCAACGCGTGTAGAATCGGCGACATACTCCTCCCTTGCTGGGCCGTGCGGGAAGAAGGAACCTCGTATCATTACCTGCCGCCCGGCGTGCGGGCCCGCTGTGCTGGCTACTCTACAAGCCCATTTCTGCGAGGTTGCATGCCGGCAAGGAGGGGTGTGGACTACCGACGCCCCCTTCCCGCGAAACGCGCACCAAAGTTAAGCGATACGCCCGTGCTGGTGTGCTGGCGGTGGAGATGGAGGCCGCCGCGCTCATGGCCATTGCCGCGTACCGCGGAGCGGAATTTGGGTGCGTGCTGGTGATCACCGACCAGCTCTTTGGAGAGCAGTGGGTACAGGCTTTCGCACGAGAAGAGGTCAGACGCGCCAAGCGGATGGTCGCTGAGAGGCTGGCAAGGCTGCTCCTGGAGCGGGTGGGGCCTTGCTAGAGCGGAGTTGAAACTCGACTGATGCCAGGAACCCCGATTCGGCGGGGTCATGAAAGCTTTTCGGGCCAGCGCTTCTGTAACGTCCTAGGCCCAGGCAGCACCGACTGCGCCCCCAGGTCATCGAGGATCAGCTGCTGGGGCGGGGTGAAGTCTCTGCTGAGAATGCGATGTAGCGGGCGTAAGCCTCTCTCCGTTGCTGGGCGGTAGTGGATGCCGCTGGTTGGATCAGTTCGGCGAGATAGTCAATCCTCAAAGGGCGCAAAGCTACCTCGGCTTTGCGAAAACCCGACAGAGGATCGCGCACCTCCATGCGAACCTCGCGGGCGGTCGGTGAGAGGGTGGGATAGATAATGGCCGCCCTGCCCCTGGGCTGGCTGAGAGCATACACGGCCACTTGGTAGAGCATGTCGGTCGGTATAGGGTTCTGCCACAGGTCCCGGTACTTCACGTCCAACACCGCCAAAGCCGCTGCTTGCAAGGTCCCTGTACTCAACTTGGACGGCCCCAGAGCACCTGGCCCGCGACTGGTGACCAAGGGGGAACCGAGCAGCGTGATGACGATGTCGGGGCGGGGCTCGGGTATACCGCGCCCGGGAGCCTCGTAACCACGCACATAACTGAATATCCCCTTCACGCGGCACTCGGAGTGAACGGCGTAGCCCGGGAGATTATCGCTGAGGAAGCGCGTGACCACCGCCTGGAAGAAGCGGTTCATGTCGAACAGATGGCCTGGTATCCGGGGGACATGGACATCCGGCGACCGCGGATGGGGCGGTGCAGGCTCGGTCGACAGGCCATGGCCGGCAACTAACATCTCAACCAGCGTGAGAGCCGGTCGGTAGGACTTCGTCAGCCGGTTGGTCTGCATGAGTGCTTGCCGGAACGTTTCGCGGTTTAGAGGAACCGGGGTCACTTCGTCGGCCACCATGGTGGCTACCCGTCGGACACGATTCCGCAGGATAGCGTCCTGCGCGAGTCCTTCGGCCACACGGAGGCCGGCGAGCAGTACCTGGTTGACGAGGCAGTTGGTCAGCCTGGGATTGTACCAGCAAGGCAGCGCAGGCGAGGCGGGAGATCCCCTCCTGGCCAGGCTGGCGAAGTCGATGCGGCCCCGTGGCGAAGGCAGCTCGGCGCGTTGGCGGATGTATTTGCGGTGCAGTCCGCGCGAGATGAGTTCCGATACCTCAGCGACCAGTTGATGGATGAGCAGGTCGGGGAAGGTGATTTCTCCGGGGTGAAGGTCCACCGTTCCCACAAGACGCAGGTTGCGCAGGCTGTACGCATAGCGCAACAGGGTCAGCAAAACCGGTCCGGGGAGCTTGGGCCGGATGGTGACCTGTAGCGGGCCCAGCTGCACCCGCCCCACAAAGGACGTGGTACGGACCCGGAGGCCGCTCGCAAGTTCGAGCACCTCCAGCATTCCTCGCCGTGTGAGTTCGTCAGCCAGGTCGCGTGCGGACGGGTTGCCGGTGAGACTCACCCCCACCAGCTTTCGCCCGACAGGATCTGCCGGGTCAGGCGATACGGTCTGCCATTCGGCCGTTATGAGCGAGACGGGCTTTGTCATTTCGGATCCGTGTCACCGCCGGCCGCTTGATCTTCCTGGGAAGCTTGCGTGACGTCGGGCGAAGTGATGATCTCTGGTACGGCGGCCCGAAGGGCCTCAATCAGTTCCTCTTTGCGATCGCGTTGAAAGAGTTCTTCCCGGAAACGCTGGGCGCTTGCATCCACCAGGCGATTGCCCAGGATCCTTTCCAGCGTGGCGTAGTCTTCGTAGCAGTACTCCTGGAGCAGAGGGAGGATGTCCTCCCTCAAGGCACGTGCGAAGCTATCGAAACTGGTGATGGGCCGGCCACCGTGCATCAGGTACGCGTGCCCGATCTGGAGGTTGCGCGCGTCACGGCCGATGTGCTCGCGAATGCGGCGGTTGAGAGCGGCCAGCCACCGATCCAGAGGGATGCCTTCCACCACCGCGTCACGGAGCAAGTCCGGGTCAGGCATCAACTCGATAAAGCCGAAGCGCCGCCGGAGCGCCGTGTCGAGCACTATGGACCTGTCGGCGGTGTTCATGGTACCGATCACGTACACGTTCCTAGGTACGCGGAGGAGATCCCCGGATAGAGGGAGGATGATGGGGTGGTCACGGCGCTCCAGCACCGTCATCAGTTCTCCGAAGATACGTGGGATGTCGCCGCGATTGATCTCATCAATGATTAGGTAGAACCTGCGATGCGGATGCGCGGCCGCATCGCGACAGAGCCGCTTGAAGATGCCGTCCTGTAAGGTGAAACTGAGCTGTCCGTCGATGGTCTGAGGGCGGTAGCCTTCCACGAAGTCTTCGTAGCCGAAGGCGGGGTGGAAGCAGCACATCCGTACCAAGCCGCCCTCCTGGCCAGAAGAGCCCAGCACTTCTTCCTTCTCAGCGGGAGCCAGATCACCGAAGGCCTTACCGAAAGCGTAGCGTGCTGCCAGCTCGCGGGCCGTCCGTTCTGCCCAAAAAGTTTTGCCCGTGCCTGGGGGGCCGTACAGGATCACCTGCCGCTTGCGTTCCAGTACGTCCCGAATGCGCCGGGGAATGCCCGTAAGACCCTCGGGGGCAGGCCGCAGAGGCCGCGCCCAGGATGATCTTTCGATTTGCGTCATTGCGCGGTAGTCCGTTATCGCAGAGATCAGGGCTGTCTCCCCCAGGGGCGGTAGACGTAGGTCGCTGAGGTTCACCTGCCGCAGGCTGTTCCCCTCGGCGAGCCACTCCACGGGTACTCGATGGGGGAAATCCTGCTCCCCACTGAACAGGTAGCCGCCTGCCACCCGGCCGATGCCCAACACGCGCTGGCCGCTGACCACGACCACGGTGTCCCCCTCGGAAACGCGGGTCACGAACCAGTTGATCTGCTTCGCAAGAGTCCGCGCCTGCTGGGCCAGAGACGGGTCAGCAGCCGCGATTTCCTCCGCAAGGCTGATGATGCTTTCCCGCTTCGGGAGTAGCCAGGATAATTCACCCAGCTTGCTAAAGCACAATGCTATGACCTCCTGGTCACGGATCGTATCCCACGACGGTGTATGCGTTCCTATATTAAACAGCCAGTAACGGTGGGGGAGCCCGAAGCATCTCTTAAACACGGTGGTCATGTCGCTCATGGGCCATCCGAAATAGGTAGCCAGGTGGGCGTAACGTCCGGCTGCCACATAGCGTCCTTGGTGGGGCGGGGGCTCCTGCAGTAACTTGACTAAGTAAAATCTCTGCCAGTGTGGATTGTGAAAGTCGTCTAGCTTTTCTGGGTGTAGCAGGCTCAGGTACTTGTGCCCCCAGGCGGTGTCGCTCACATCGGGTGCTGCCTCGTTGAGATACTGCTGGAGCTTCAGGTACTCCTCGTCTGAAGCACTGGGCGAAAGTTCTGCCAGGGCGCGACTCGCCTCGACCAGCTGATCCCTGTGCCGCCGCGCAACGGCGATAGCCTCGCGTAACGTCAGCCTCTTGGGACGTTGGGGGCTGCCTGCGATCCACACGCCGGTTCCTTTCTGCCGATAAATTTTGTAGTTAAAAGCGCTTCCGCCGCCGATGCCACCGAAATAATACGTACGGAATTCGTCGTCATTCTTGAACTCCAGCCAATAGACCAGGCTGTCGTGGTTGGAGTGATTGTGCATAGTTTCCAGCAGTTCTTCTCCATCGAGCCTCGCTAACACCTCGGAACCGAAACGCTCGCGAAACCTTGCCTGCTGCTCGCGGATTGCTTTCTCGCCGAGCAACTTGCCCTCGGAGGCCAGCTTATCATACAGGGAGACCAACCGGTCTCTGACAGCTTCGGGTACCTGGAACGACATCGCCCCTTCCCCCTGTGCAGCTTCTGTGCTAACCTTGCCAACTGACGGATTATTCTGCGCCCATAAGGGAGGTACCTGCCTCGGACTAACCGGCATGTGCCAGCTCCTCTGGCGGCGCCTCGCCACGATCCCGTCAACTTGCATTGGTGTGTCGGTCGTGTCTCACACCCAAGTACTTCCGTAGTGGGACTTCACCCGGAGTTCTGGAGGGTCACCTGTCCCGGTATGGGGGTCACCGAGAGGGCTCGGCAGAGCGCGGATCGGTCGGACCCCGGTACACGCGGGTCGGTCCGCGTGTACCGGCGAGTATTCCCAATGGCCCTTCAGAGCGGGTCCCCTGCGGAGCCGGGTACGGCCTTGTAGATAGTTCTGTTCCTCTTCGATCGACGTTTCGATCCTCACGCCAGGAGCGGACGGGTGGGGGACGAAACCGGGGTGTCTTCGCATGAGGCCGCTTCTGCTGACATGGGTCGGGGCAAGCCGAGAGAGGGCGCGTCGGCATTTTACGCGGGCGAAAAGCTCGCGCTTGGTGTTTGGTCGGCCCGCTCCTGCGTACTCCCCGTCGGCCAGGCGCATACTCCTGTAAGTGGACTGTAGAGTATTTCGGAGCTTGGGCGCCGAGTAAGATCGGTACGTGCCGCGACTGGGGCTTCGGGCAGTCCGTCTACGCCGGCCTCTGAGCGCTCGCCCTTACTCCTCGGGTCCTTTAGGCTCTAGGCAGGTGGTGCGTGTGAAGAGCAGGGACGTATCTTGTTGGCTGAGCCTGGAAGAGCAATTGCCTGCAGGACCTACGGGCGGCGAGGCCGGGGCGTTTGGCTCCTTCTTCAGGCCCCGGCAGCCGGCATGCTCCTTGAAGTGCTGATGACCTCGGGAGTTCGCCGGATGTCGATGGCAGGCGAAGCCGGGTCCATACGCAACGCGTGCAGAAACGGCGACATGCTTCTTCCCTTGCGCGAGTCGGAGAAGGAACCTTGTACCATTACTTGCCGGCCGGCGTACGGGCCAGGCTCACAGTTGCCCTCCTTGCCCCTGCAGCTGCATTTCCAGCAGGTAGCATGCCAGGAAGGAGGAGTGTGGGCCAGCGACGCCGTCTCCCGCGAAGTGCGTGACAACGTCCAGTGATACGCCCGCGCCGGCATGCCGGCGGTGGAGATGGGGGCCGCGACGCTCATGGCCATTGCCGGATACCGCGGAGCGGAATTTGGTTGCGTGCTGGTGATCACCGACGAGCCATTTGCGCAATGGACGTGGGGTTTCGCAGGGGAGGAGGTCAAACGCGTTAAGCGAATCGTTGCTGAGAAGGCAATGGTGATCCTGGGGCGGGTGAGCGCTTGTCAAGTGGGGACTTCAGTGAGGGTCGCCCCGGAACCGGTCGCAATCTGGCCACGGTCAGTAGATCAGACACATGAGGTGCAGCATCGTTGGGATCCTTGAATGTCTGGCAGGCTAGGGGAAACACCGCGGCGTGGGTAGCCGCTGCGGTTAACGCCATGTTGACTGTCATTAAGGTGGTAGTAGGTATTTGTGCGGGTAGTCGGGCTCTGGTGGCTGACGGCCTGCATTCGGCGGCTGACCTCGTGTCGTCGGCGGTGATACTGGTGGCTCTGAACGTCAGCCAGCGCCCGGCGGATCGGGAACACCCGTACGGGCACGGAAAGGCCGAGTCGCTGGCGGCCAAGCTGCTAGCCCTCATGCTCTTTGTCACTGCGGCGAAGATCGCATGGGATGCGCTCGTGGCGATGGTGCAAGGTGGCGGTCCTTGCCCAGGTGGCGTTGCCCTGTGGGTAGCGGCCCTCTCGGCGGTGACCAAGGAAGGGATGTTCAGGTACAAGATGTGGGTGGGGCGGCATCTGAGGAGTCCGGCTCTCATTGCCAGCGCCTGGGAACACCGTTCCGACGCCTGGAGCTCGGTGGCGGTCCTGGCGGGCATTACGGGCGCCAGGTGGGGTTACGCTTGGTTGGATCCCCTGGCCAGTCTCCTGGTGGCTGCGTTCATAGCGAAGATGGGATGGCGGCTGGGTCGGGAAGCGATCGCCGATCTCATGGATAGCCTGGATGACCCCGTGCTTCTGCAGAAGTTACGCAACGTGGCGGAAACCGTCCCTGCGGTGGTGGATGTCGACGACCTCAGGGCTAGGCGGATGGGGAGGCAGTTGCTGGTGGACATCAAAATAGGGGTGGACCCGAATCTTTCCGTACAGGCCGGGCATGCCGCGGCACGCCAGGTCAAAGAGGCGATCCTGCAAGCCGAGCCGCGCGTGATAGACGTGATGGTACACGTTAACCCGCACCCCTTGCGCCAATCTCTTCATTAAGGTGGTCTCCCTCGGGAAAGAATAACAGCGAGCTGAAGCATCGAGGGGGGCTCATGGTGAGATCATATTTCCACCTCATCAGACACGCGGGCAACCGCTGTCTTTTCCGCGCGCTGGAAATGTCGATACTGTCCACGCTACAGGGGGTGCCCTTTCATCTGCACGCAGAGGGACTCCGGGGCACCGGAAAGACGACCATCCTCCGGGCTGCCAGGGGGATCCTGCCGCGCATCGAACGGATCAAGGGTTGCCTGTACAATTGCGACCCTTTGCGCCCGCACTGCCCGGATCATCGGGATCTGGATCCCGAGGAGATAAGGCGTCTGGGATCCGAACTGGTGCCCATGCCCTTCCTGGAGGTTTCGCCCGCCGCCAAAGTGGGCACGCTGGTGGGCAGCATCGACCTGGCACGCATCATGGATCGCACTCGCCCCGAGGCGGCTCTGCTGCCCGGGATCATACCGCAGGCCCACCGGGGGATCATCCTGGTTGATGAGGTGAACCGGCTCGCGGACAGCGCGCCGGAGGTGGTGGACGTGCTGCTGGGAGTCATGGGGACCAAACCCGGGAAGATCCAGATAGAGGAAACAGGCCTGGCGGTGGCCGAGCTGCCGGTGAGCGCTTCGGTTTGGGCGGCCTCCAATCCCGATGAAGATCCTGGGCCGCTGGAGGAAATTCGGCGGCAGCTGTCGGATCGGTTTGACGTGCTAGTGACCACCAAAAGACCCAGTGAGCCCCAGGCGGTCCAGGAGATCCTGGGGAGCTCTCCTTGGGGACAGTACGGCGCGGGCAGCACCGGTGGTGACCCGGACGCGGTCCGCGAGCCACTGCCGTGGGAGAGGGAGGTAAGCCATCCGCCCCTCTGGGATGAGGGACTGGAAGAACTGCTGGTGAGCGTGTACCTGGACTTCGGACTGGAGAGCCTGCGGGCTCTCGAGTCCTGGCGGCAGGCGGCAGTGCTCTCCGCATGGGTGCAAGGGGCGACTACGGTGGCGCGGGAGCACGTGATGGCGGTGGCGCCTCTGGTGCTACGCCACCGCACCAGTCCGGAAGTGCTGAGTCGAATCCTGGAGCACCTGAGAGGCAAGCTCGAATCCCGGGAAGGGCCCCCGGACAAGGTGGCGGCGGTGGCGGGAGGACAGCGGGCAGGAGCGGGCCAGGCGACATCGGGTCCGGGTCAGGTTCCCTGGGGGCGGTTGTTCGCCCGTCTGAAGTCCCTGGTGGGCAGTGGGCACAGTGAGGCGAGCCGTAACCTCGGATCGGATGAGCAGGTTAACCCTGCCCGTGGATCGGGTTTGTCGGGCGGGACCACTGGCCAGGATGGCAGCGGAGGCGAGGGCGATCCGGCGCGAAGTGGGTGGCCGCCCGAGAACCTGCCACTCACCGCTCCGCCCCGGGTCGCTCGGTCCCTGGCCGAGCTACCCGGCTGGGAGATGGTCAAGCCAGGAGGAAGCTGAGTGATGGTGGAGCATCGCTGGCCCCCCGAGCCGAGTCAGCTCGCCCGTGCCGCCGCGGTGGTCCGACATCACCTGGCAGCGGGCAGGGGCGTGCGGGTGGGAGAGAGCGCCGTGTGCTCACGCCAGGTGCACACCCTGGACCCACGAGCTCCCGCCGAGGTATCGGTCATGGTGGGGGCAGATGCCGGAAAAGCATTCTACCACCGCCTCCACCCCGGGGAGGTGCTGCACCTGGACGTGTTCCACGAAGTGGCCCAGGTGGACCATCGGGCGGTGGCCAGGGCCATCCAGCAGTCGGTGATGGAGATGCGGAGCTACCTGCTGGCGGCCGGCTGGAGCACCTCGGCGCTTCCCCCGCGAGACCTGGCGGAATACGTGGACGTGCAGACTTCGACCGGGGGCGGCAGGGTCACGGGCTCGCTCGTGTTTGGGAACCGGCGCACCCTGAAGCAGGCCCACGCCAACCACGTCCACCTATGCGCCCTGCTGCCGGACGAGTGGTTGTATGCGGTATTCTTCTTCACCCACGCGGTGGAGCAGACCATCATCAACCTCGGGTACGAGATCCGCAAGGTGGAGCGGGTGAGGCTGGAGAGAGGACGGGGAGATGGCACTGACGATCTCGCCCCGTATCGCGCCGCCACCGACTCTCGCATCAGCCAGTCTCCCCCTCCCCCTGACAGTGGACCCGGCACCATGTCCGACGGGCATCCGGGAGGAGGAGATGAGGCTGCTGGTCAGCCGGAGCGCGGGGTCGTACCCAGCGAGGACAGTTACTGGCGAGGACGCTTGCACATCAGCGCCATCCCTTGGAGGGGGCGTGAGGGCGATGTGAGGCCGTCCTGGAACCGCTGGGTCAAGGCGCGGTGTTTCACCGCCATTCCCGGACCGGAAGCGCGGGGAAGGCGTGCTCCAGCCAGGCCGCGCCTGCCGGGCGAAGCCCTGACCGAGCCCGCGGTGGCTGAGACAGTGGCGACAGCGGCCAGGGCCATACCCACCCGCGGGTGGGAACTGGCCATCCGCCCTGAAGATCTGCGGCTCACGCAGCGCCGGAAGATACCTCGCATCGACATCTGTCTCCTGGTGGATGCCAGTGCCAGCATGGCCGGCAAGCGCATAAGGGCGGCCAAAGAACTGGCCCGCCAGCTGTGCCGTCGAACTCGCGACCGCATAGCTGTGCTGACCTTCAGCGACCGCTCCGCGGAAGTGCGGGTACCCCTCACTGGGCAGCTGGGGAGAGTAATGGAGGGCATACAGGCCATTCACCCCGCAGGGTTGACCCCCCTGGCGGAGGGATTGGTGACTGCTGTCGAATACCTGGCCGCCCAGAGGGCGCGGTATCCCCTGATCCTGGTGGTGACCGACGGTATCCCCACGGTGCCGAAATGGACGCTGAATCCCCTGGAAGATGCATTGCGCGCGGCGGAGGTGGTGCGTAACCACCGCATCGAACTGGCCTGCGTGGGTCTGGAACCCAATCAGGAGTTCCTGCGGTGCCTGGTGGCCCGGGCCGGAGGGACGCTGTACGTCTTCGACGAGCTGGAGGGCGACCAGCTCCTGCGAGTGGCCCGCCAGGAACGCTGGAAGCGCCACCAGCGCCTCATCTCCAGATGAGGACGCCGACAGGAATCATCCCCCACTGACGAGAAATACCACGCGTGAACTCTCTCTGAAAGGTGGCCGCTGCAGTGTATTTGGTCCTGGCCCTCATAGTGGCACTGCTTGCTGCGGTGTTTGCGGTTCAGAATGCCATCGTGGTGCCTTTGCGATTTGTCGGCTGGGAGTTTGAGGCATCACTACCCCTGGTCATCCTGGGATCTGCGGCAGCGGGTGCGGCGGTGGTGGGAGTGTTGAGTGCGCTACGCGGTATCCGTGCCAGTGTGCGGCTCTGGGACGCGCAGGCGAGGCTGAGGCGCCTGGAGTCAGAACTGAAGGAGTCTCGAGCCCGGACGAAGCAGCTGGAGGAAGAGCTGGCCGGACTCAGAGCGCGCCAGGCGGACGTCCGGGAGGCAAAGGAAGACTCCCCATGACCGTCCGGCCGGGTGGCGGAGCCTACCGAAGGTGGGTGGTGCGTCCGCCCGACCTGCGGTGCCAGCTCCTCGCTGCCAGCCTGGACATCTCTCCGGTCATTGCCCAGATCCTGGTGACGAGGGGATATGCGGATCCTGCGGCAGCCGGTCGTTTCCTCGAAGCTTCACTCCAACAGCTCCATCCTGCGGACCTGCTTCCTGATGCCCCGGTGGCCGCCCGGCGTTTACGTGCCGCCGTGGCCAGGGGAGAACGTATCAGGGTTTTCGGGGACTATGACGTGGACGGTGTTGCCGCTACCGCGCTGGTCTGTCAGGTGCTGCGCTCTCAGGGCGCTTCCGTGGACTACTACATCCCTCATCGGGTGGAGGAGGGTTACGGCCTCAACGAGGCCGCGGTGAGGCAAGCCGCGGAAGAGGGAATCCGACTCCTGGTGACGGTGGACTGCGGAGTGACCGCCGTGCGCGAATTACAAGTGGCGTCAAGGCTGGGACTGGACGTGGTGGTTACCGATCACCACGATCCGGGGTCCGTGCTGCCCGATGCCATTGCAGTGGTGAACCCGAAACGCCGGGGCTCGCGTTATCCGTTTGCCGACCTGGCCGGCGTCGGGGTGGCGGCCAAACTGATGGAGGCTGCCTTTGGGCGGCGGCAGCTGCTCAACAATCTGGACCTGGTTGCCCTCGGTACGGTGGCCGACGTGGCGCCCCTTGTTGGTGAGAATCGCATCCTGGTGCGGGCTGGCCTGGAGCGCATGCGGAGTTCTCCCCGTCCCGGCGTTGCTGCGCTCTGTCGGCGATCCGGAGTGCGCGACATGGGGGAGATCTCCGTCCGGACCTTAGCCTACGTGTTGGCACCGCGGATAAATGCGGTGGGTCGGCTGGATCACGCGGGTACGGCGGTGGACCTGCTGATGTGTGAGGACGCGGGCCGTGCCCAGCATCTGGCGGAGGCACTGGAACGTAGCAATCGCCGGCGCCAGAGGGTGCAGAACGAGGTACTGCGGGCAGCCCTGGCTGCCTGCCGGAGCCAGTGTCGCGAGGAGGACCGGGTCCTGGTGGTGGCGGGGGAAGACTGGCACCCGGGCGTATTGGGCATAGTGGCCAGTTGTCTGTGTGAGGAGTTCGGCAAGCCCGCCGTGGTGCTCACCCGCGAGGGAGGGGAGGCACGTGGCTCCGCCCGCAGCCAGGAGGGCTTCGACCTCAGCGAGGCCTTGAGCCGGTGCGCGCACCTTCTCATCGACTACGGGGGTCACGCCCAGGCGGCGGGTCTGGTGCTCCGCTGGGAGCTGCTGGATGATTTCCGGCGGGAGATCAACGACTACGCGCGGCAGGTGGAGGGGGGAGCCCCCGATGGTCCGTGGGTGGCCGACGCGGTGGTGGAGACGGCGGTGGACGACCGGCTGCTGGAGGAGCTGGAGCGCCTGGGCCCTTTTGGGCCCGGCAACCCCCAGCCGTTGCTCTGCATGCCGCAGACGGTGGTACGATCGGTACGCAGGGTGGGGCGGGGAGGGCGCCACCTGAAGGCATGGGTGGAGGGGCCTGATGGAAGCCGGTATCCAGCCATTGCCTTCAACGTGGGCCGTCTGGCGGACGCCTTGGCACGAGGGAATCGGGTGGATCTGCTGTTCACGCCTGACCGAGATGTCCGCGGGGGCCGCGGTCGTCTGATCCTCAACATTCGGGACGCCGTGCCGGCCCGGGTGCCGGTGCCGTCAGGGGAGGGGTTACCCGACTGGCTCCGTTGGGTGCCGGATGAGCGGGTGAAGGTGTCGTTGCCGCCGGTGCCCCATCGGCTGGTGGAGGAGGCGGCCATGCTGTTGCGGGACGGCGGTGGCACCGTACTTTGTGACAATGCCTTGGAAGCGGTACAACTGGGCTGGGTCGTCGCCCGGCGCGAGGGTGCGGGCCTGATACCGCCTTCTCCCATCGCGGCGTCCCGTTACCGGCGGTGGTACCAGCGCTGGTTTGGGGAGCGCGACGGAATCCCCCTGCTGGGTGTCCCGCCGGGGATGGCGGGCGCAAACGGCGCGGTGACGGTATCAAGTGGGGAGGGGCAAGTACTGCGGCTGTGTGCCCCCGGCCTGGCGGGCAAGCTGCAGCCGCCGGTACTGGTGGCGCGGAGGGAGCGCCCCCGGGGAGAGGTATCTGACGGTCGCGGTCAGGAAGTGATGCCGTACATTGCCTGGTTGGCTTCAGTGGGAAGTCGGATGTGCGTTTACGTTGGCTGCACCGAACGAGCCGTCGAGGTATACCGCGAGCTAGCGCAGCGAGTGCCCTCCCTGCGCCGCCGGCTGGTACTGCTGGGCGCCGCGATGCCCTCCAGCTGGCTGCGGGACAGCCTGAGACGATGGGAGACGCGCGATGACTGCATCCTGATTACCAGCAGTCCTCCCCCGGTACCGGTGGAAGCTCCGGTGGAGTTGGTGCTGCTGGCCCCTCCGTGCGAGTGGGGGGAACTGCTGGAGCTGGTCTCGTGCGCGGACGGCCGGTGGCCTCGGGTTCACCTGGTGTGCGACGGGTCGGAGGCCCGCCGCCTTGAGCAGGCGGTCGCCAGCTACCTTCCCGACGAAGGCTCCCTGGTGACCACTTATCGGGTGGCCAGAGCCTGTACGCGCGGACCCCGCCGCCACTTTACCTGGGAGCAGCTGCTGGTGCGGCTGCCCCCTTCGGTGAAAGCCCGGGAGGCGTGGCACCATCTTCGGGTCATGGAGGAGGCGGGCCTGCTGCTGCGAGAGGGAAACCGGTTTGTATGGCGCCATCAGGGCGATGAGGGGAAGGTGTCCTGGGCGTCCAGTCCCACCTACTGTCGCTGGATGACCCTGGCTGCCGAGGTGTTGCGATTCAGCCGCTGGCTTGCAGAGGTACCGGTGAGAGAGCTGCAGGAGCGCCTTTACCCGGGAGCCAGTGGGTTCCTGTGGTTTGAATCCTTAGGCGGGAGGGATCCCTATGGAGCTGGAGAGCAGATTGAAGGCCAAGATAAGAGAGGTTGAAGACTTTCCCAAACCGGGCATCAGCTTCAAGGACATAACTACTTTGCTCAAGGAAGGTCTGGCCTTCCAGGAGGCCATTGACGAACTGGCCAAGCGGTGCGAACGTTTCTCCCCCCAGGCAGTGGTTGCTCCCGAGGCCCGCGGCTTCATACTGGGAGGCGCACTGGCTTACCGGCTGGGGGTGGGATTCGTGCCGGTGCGTAAGGCGGGGAAACTGCCAGCGGCCACCGTGTCCGGGTCTTACCAGCTGGAGTATGGGACGGATACCCTGGAAATGCACGCCGACGCGGTGATCGCCGGGCAGCGCGTTCTGGTATTCGACGATCTGCTGGCCACTGGCGGGACCATTTGCGCCACCATAGACCTGGTAAAGCAACTGGGGGGCGAGGTGGTGGCGGCAGCGTTCCTGATCGAGCTGACGTATCTGCCGGGCAGAGAGCAGCTGGGGGACTTGCCGGTGGTGAGCATCATCCGGTACTGAGCGGGTTGTAGTATTATGTAAAGTGTAGGGTACCAGGTGGATCGAGGTGCCGGTAGGTGAGTATCCAGGCGTTGTGCAGCAGGATGAAGGAATACCTGCCCGGGGCGGACTTGGAGCTGGTACAGAGGGCTTACGAGTTCAGCCGCCAGGCGCACTGGGGACAGTTCAGGGAGTCGGGCGAACGCTATATCGAGCACCCGCTCCAGGTGGCCCTGATACTGGCCGAGCTGGAGCTGGATCTTCCCACCATCGTCGCCGGCTTACTGCACGATGTGGTGGAGGACACCGAATGCACCCTGGATGAAGTCCGCAAGGTCTTTGGCGGCGAGGTCGCCGACCTGGTGGACGGGGTGACCAAGCTGGGACGGCTGGAGAACCGGACCCGGCTGGAGGAACGGGCAGAAAACCTCCGCAAGATGCTCCTGGCCATGGCCCGCGACATCCGGGTCATCTTCATCAAGCTGGCCGATCGGTTGCACAACATGAGGACCCTGGAGTACCTGCCTCCAGAGCGGCGCCAGGACATCGCGGAAGAGACTCTGGAGATCTACGCCCCCCTGGCCCACCGACTGGGTGTCTGGCACATCAAGGCGCAACTGGAGGATCTCGCCTTCAAACATCGTCAACCCGAGGAGTACCGCCGCATCGCCAGGGAACTGGCGCGGGCGAGACGAGAGCGGGAGGCGTTCACCGAGCGGATGATCGCGCAGCTGCGCCAACGGCTCGATCAGGCGGGGATCAAGGGCGAGATCCAGGGCCGGGTGAAGCATTTGTACAGCATTTACCGCAAGATGCGTAGCCAGTCCAAGTCCTTGAACGAGATCTACGACAAAACCGCCATCAGAGTGGTGGTGGACACCGTGAGAGATTGCTACGCAGTACTGGGCATCGTGCATTCGCTTTGGAAGCCCATCCCCGGACGGTTCAAGGACTACATCGCCATGCCCAAATCCAACATGTACCAGTCTCTGCATACCACGGTGATGAGCCCGGACGGCGAACCCTTCGAAATCCAGATCCGCACCCATGAGATGCATCGTACCGCCGAATACGGAATCGCCGCCCACTGGCGTTACAAAGAAGGGGGTAAGACCGACACCGACTTCGATGCCAAACTCACGTGGCTCCGCCAGGTGCTGGAATGGCAGAGGGAGTTGAAAGACGCGAAGGAATTCATGGAGTCGTTGAAGATCGATCTCTTCCAGGACGAGGTGTTCGTATTCACGCCCAAAGGCGATGTGGTGGACCTGCCGGCGGGCTCCACTCCCGTGGACTTCGCCTACCGGATTCACACCGAGGTCGGACACTCCTGTGTGGGTGCCAAAGTGAACGGCAGGATGGTGCCGCTGGACTACCAGCTGCAGAGCGGAGACATCGTGGAAATCATGACCAGCAAGGTTCCCAGCGGGCCCAGCGCTGACTGGTTGTCTTTCGTGAAGACCTCCTCCGCGCGGAGCCGAATTCGCGGTTGGTTCAAGCGCCAACGCCGGCAGGAGAACATTGCCAGGGGGCGGGAGATGTTGGAGCGCGAGGCGCGACGGCAGGGCCTGGATCCCCAGCGGGTGCTCAGCGAAGAATGGTTGGAAGACGCCGCCGGCAGGCTCAACTACCACTCGGCTGAGGACCTCCTGGCGGCGGTGGGGTTTGGGTCGGTCACTCCCCAGCAGCTGGTGAACCGCTTCCGCGAGGAGCACGCACCGGCGAAGGCCGAGGAACCAGCCCTCCCTGACAAGCCGGGAGTGGTGCGTTCCGGGGCACGAGCGGTCAAGATAGAGGGGCTGGGCAACGTCCTGGTTCGTTTCGCCCGCTGCTGCAGCCCGCTGCCTGGGGACCCGATCGTGGGCTACGTCACCCGTGGCCGGGGGATTTCGATCCACAGACGCGATTGCTCCGCCGTTGCCCAGTTCGCCAAGAATCCCGATCGACTGATGTCGCTGAGCTGGGATGGCATTGTCTGTTCGTCCTACGCCGCGGAGGTAGCGGTCACCGCCATGGACAGGCCCCGGCTGCTGTCGGATGTCGCCCAGGTGGTGGCGGATATGCACACCAACATCCTGGCTGCCAGAGGGCGGGCCACTTCCGGCAACCGGGCGGTCATCGACCTGGTGCTGGAGGTGCGGGATCTGGAACAGCTGGATCGCATAACCAAACGTCTGGAACGGGTCAAGGACGTCATCAGGGTCGAACGGGTCAGCAGGGGGACAATACGGTCGTAGACTGAGGTGGTTGCATGCGCGCTGTGGTGCAACGAGTGAAACGAGCATCGGTATCGGTCAACGGAAGGGTCGTGGACTCCATAGGTCCTGGTCTGGTGGTGCTGGTGGGAGTGGGCAAGGGTGACGGACGCGAGGCCAGCCGGCAGCTGGCGGACAAAGTGGTCAACCTTCGGATTTTCGAGGATGACGCAGGGAAGATGAACCGATCCCTGCTGGAGACGGGTGGGGAGATCCTGGCGGTGTCACAGTTCACCCTGTACGGCGATTGCCGCCGGGGGCGGAGGCCCAGCTTCGCTCAGGCGGCCCCTCCGGGCGAAGCAGCGGCTTTGTACGAAGCCTTCCTGAGCGATCTGAGATCTTACGGCTTGCGAGTGGCCTCCGGCCAGTTTCAGGCACGGATGTTGGTGGAGATCCACAACGACGGACCAGTCACCATACTGTTGGACACCGACAAGACCTTTTGAGGGACGGGGGCGCAAAAAGTATGGAAGTCACCAAGCTGATCGTCGGCCCCCTGCAGGCAAACTGCTACCTGCTGCGGGAGGACAACCTGGTGGGAGTCATCGACCCGGGGGCGGAGCCCCATCGCATCCTCCAGGTGGTGGAACGACAGCACTGGCGCCTGGTGTGGATCGTGCTCACCCACGGGCACGCTGACCACGCGGGAGCGGCCGAGGATTTGCGGGCCAGCACGGGTGCCCCGGTTCTTGCCCATCGGGAGGAAGCCCGGATCCTGGCCGATCCTGAGCGGAATCTGTCCTCCCTGGTCGGGCGCCCGTGGACCCTGACGGTCGATGATTTCTTGGCCGATGGTCAGGAGTTGCGCCTTGGTAGATTGTCGCTCCGGGTGCGGCACACGCCGGGACATACGCCGGGAGGGATCTGTATTGTCGGTGAGGGGATGGCCTTCACCGGCGATACTCTCTTCGCTGGTTCCATAGGCCGAACCGACCTGCCGGGCGGGGACTTTGGTCAGCTGCTCAAGTCAATTCGCTCGGTGCTGATGCAGTTGCCCGACGCCACCGTGGTCAAGCCCGGTCACGGACCCGACACCACGGTGGGACGCGAACGGCGGGGCAACCCCTTCGTCCGTTGACCGTGCCCGGCGGGTCTGGTGTACAATGAAATCATGACGTTCAGAAAGGGGCGGCGGGAGTAGAGGTGGGCATGGTGAGCAGTCCGCGGGGAGTATTCGATATCCTGCCCGACCAATCGTGGAAGTGGCAGCACGTGGAAGAAGTGGCCCGCGAGTTGGCCGGCAGGTACGGCTATCGAGAGATCAGGACCCCGATCTTCGAGCACACCGAGCTTTTCGTCCGCAGCGTGGGCGAGACCACCGACATAGTGGAGAAGGAGATGTACACCTTCAGCGACCGTTCCGGCCGTAGCCTCACCCTGCGCCCGGAGGGGACGGCGGGAGTGGTGAGGGCGTACCTACAGCACAGCCTCCATAAAGGGGGCGGACGGTTCAAGGCCTATTACATCGGCCCCATGTTTCGCTACGATCGCCCGCAGGCGGGCCGCTACCGCCAGTTCCATCAGTTCGGCATCGAGTTGTTCGGGGTGGCCGACCCGCTGGCCGACGCGGAAGTGATTGCCTTAGGGTACCGGTACCTGCAACGGCTGGGACTGAGGAAGCTGCAGCTGGAGGTCAACAGCATTGGTTGTCCCCGCTGTCGTCCCGCTTACAGAAGGGCTCTGGTAGCCGCTTTCACTCCTGCCAGTGACCAGCTTTGCGCGGACTGCGCGCGACGGCTACATCGCAATCCCCTGCGGGTACTCGACTGCAAGCGACGGGCCTGCCGTCGGCTCACCGAAAGGGCACCTGCGATGAGGGACTTTCTGTGCGACCAATGCCGCGAGCACTTCGCCACTACCTGCCGGCTTCTGGAGGCGGTGGGCATCCCACACCGGGTGAACGATCGCTTGGTACGGGGGCTGGATTACTACACCCGGACGGTTTTCGAGATAGTATACCCGTCCCTGGGGGCGCAGAGCAGCTTGTGTGCGGGGGGGCGTTACGACGGTCTGGTCGAGGCCTGCGGGGGCGAACCCACTCCCGGGGTGGGCTTCGGCCTGGGGTTGGAGAGAGTGCTTCTGGCCATGGAAAAGGAAGGAGTAATGCCACAGCCGCCCCCCCAGGTGGACGCTTTTGTGGCGGCGGTGGGCGAGGTGCGGACAGAGCGTATCTTGGAGGTCGGGGAGATGCTGCGTCAGGCCGGGGTGGCGGCGGAGCTGGGTGAGCCGGGGCGCTCTCTGAAGTCACAGATGCGCCGCGCCGACCGACTGGGAGCCCGGTGGGTGGTTATCCTGGGTGAGGAGGAGCTGGGTCGAGAGACCGTCTCTCTTCGGGACATGCTGATAGGGGAGCAGCGGGAGGTCCCTTTGGCGACGTTGGTAAGGACAATCCTCGAGGGTAGTGACAGTCGGAGGGAGGCCAACGGCGGTTGATGAGACGTTGGTGCGGAGATCTCACATTGAACGACGTAGGTGAGGACGTACGGCTGCTGGGCTGGGTCCATCGGATCAGGGACCACGGTGGGTTGGTCTTTGTGGATCTGCGGGATCGCAGTGGGCTGGTACAGCTGGTGGTGGACAGAAGTTCCTTGGACGCCAGCACGCCAGAGGTTGGCGAGCTGAAACCTGAGTACGTGGTGGAAGTGATGGGGACGGTGCGGCGGCGGCCGGAGAGCGGGGTGAATCCCAAACTCAAGACGGGGTGGATCGAAGTGGCACCTCGATCCATCCGGGTGTTGAGCCGCAGCCGGCCCCTACCCATTCCCGTTGCCGATCCCGAAGCCCATCCGGATGAGGCGCTTCGGTTCAGGTACAGGTACCTCGATCTGCGCCGCCCCGAAGTGCTGGCCAAACTGGTTTTCCGCCACCGGGCGGCCAAGGTGATTCGGGACTTCTTTGACGAGGAAGGTTTCCTCGAGGTGGAGACCCCGATGCTCACTCGCAGCACTCCGGAGGGAGCGCGCGACTTCCTGGTGCCCGCGCGACACAGCCCGGGGTGCTTTTATGCCCTTCCCCAGTCACCGCAGCTGTTCAAACAGATCTTGATGGTGGGCGGAATTGAAAAATATTTCCAGTTAGCCCGCTGCCTCCGGGACGAGGACGTACGCGCCGACCGGCAAGTCGAGCATACCCAGATAGACGTGGAGATGAGCTTTGCGACTCCCGCCGACGTACAGGATGTCATGGAGCGGTTGATGTGCCGGCTGTTCGCGGAGCTCCTGGACGTGCACCTGACACTACCATTTCCGCGCATCACCTACGATGAGGCAATGCGGCGTTACGGCACGGACAAACCGGACCTCAGGATCGGGTTGGAGCTGCTGGACCTGACGCCAGCGTGCCGCGACTGCGGCGTCCGCTTTCTGGAGCAGGCGGCGAGCGCCCCGGACACTGGCGTTGTGGGGTTGAGGCTGCCCGGTGGGGCGGGCATCAGCCGGAGCGAATACGATCGTCTTGAGGGTCGCGCCAAGGAGCTGGGAGCTCGAGGGCTCAGCTGGGTGGCCTGGAGTTCCAGCGGCATTCGATCCAGCTTCGGGCGCCACCTGCGAGAGGAAGCGGCCAGGACGCTGTTGGGGGTGGCGGGCGCCCAGATGGGTGACGCAGTGCTACTGCTGGCTGGCCGGTGGCCGGTGGTGCGGCAGGTGATGGGCCAGCTCAGGCTAAAGGTGGCGGCTCTGCTGGATCTCGTGGAGGAGGGCTGGCGGTTTGTGTGGGTGACCGACTTCCCGCTGGCCGAATTTGACGAGGAGACCAGGCGCTACGAGGCCATGCATCATCCCTTCACCGCCCCCCATCCCGAGGACCGTCACCTGCTTGCCACCGACGTCGGGCGGGTGCGCGCGTGGGCGTACGACCTGGTACTCAACGGCGTGGAGCTGGGGAGTGGCAGCGTGCGGAACCACACCAGGAGCCAGCAGGAAGAGGTGTTCAGGGCACTGGGAATGTCCGTCGAGGAGCAAGAGCGCAGGTTCGGCTTTCTCCTGGAGGCACTGGAGTATGGCGCGCCGCCTCACGCGGGAATTGCCATCGGGTTTGATCGGTTGCTGATGTTGATGACCGGCTCGGCCAACATGCGTGAGGTCATGGCCTTTCCCAAGACGGGTACCGGTGCCTGTCTACTGACCGGTGCACCCAGCGAGGTGGAGCCGGAGCAGCTGGAGGAGCTGGGGATCCGCCTGGCGCCGCGGGCAATTCGGGATCCCGAGGCGGGAGAGTCCCACCGACCTGCTCCTGAGACTTGATCGGATACCGGGAGGGTGATAAGATAGAGGCGGGTAACAAGCCCTGCTGTGCGCGTGGTAGCCCGATAAGTTTTGAGCCAACACCAATACACTGGGAGTCCGGAGTCCGACCGTGGCGCACATGCCCCGGGCAGTGACGCTGGGGACGTGTAAAGCGGCCGGCAGGACACCCACCTGCGTGAGCGCGGGTTCAAAACATCGGTTAACACGGCATGGTAGGGCATAACTTTTGTGAGGTTCGGCGGTCCCCAAGGCCCCGAACATTTGTTTGCTCATCAGGTGCATCAGGTGCTTTGCTTTACACCCCGCTGCCCGAGGGATACAATATCCTTGGCGGTATGCTTCCCTTTTCCTGCCAGCGTCCCGCGAGGCAAAGCCGCAGCCTGCCCTGGGTCGGGGAAGCGGCGCGCCGCCGGGCCCCGCGGGAGGAGGGTAACGTGGCCCACGTGCTGGCACGGAGGGGAGCAACAATGCCCGAGGCAAATGCCCTAGCGCTCGACAGGCAAGGAGGAGGCGGAGAAATTGGCAAAGGTACTGACGGTGTCGGAGAGCGACTTTGACAGCAAAGTCCTGCAGTCGGAAATGCCGGTACTGGTGGATTTCTGGGCTGCCTGGTGCGGCCCGTGCCGGGCGCTGGCCCCGGTGCTGGAGCAAGTGGCTGAGGACCTCGACGGACAGGTACGGGTGGTCAAATGCAATGTCGACGAGAACCAGAACGTAGCATCGAGGTACTCCATCATGAGCATTCCGACTCTAATCCTCTTCAAGGGAGGACGGGAGGTCGACCGCCTGATTGGTTTCATGACCAGGGAGGAAATTGAAAAGCGCGTACAAGGCGCTCTGGGCAGCTGAGCTGCCACGCGGGGGGGAGGGACAGCGGTGGAAAGAGTCGTCGATCTGAGAAGCGATACGGTCACTAGACCAACTCCCGAGATGCGGCGTGCCATGGCCGAAGCCGAGGTAGGGGATGACGTTTACCGCGAGGATCCCACGGTGCGCCGCCTGGAGGAGCTGGCCGCGGAGAAGCTGGGGAAAGAGGCGGGGTTGTTCGTCACTTCTGGCACCATGGGGAATCAGGTCGCCGTGCTCACCCACACTGGGCGGGGCGACGAGGTGCTGGTGGAATCCAGTTCCCACATCTTCCTCTTTGAAGCCGGGGGCATCGCGCTGCTGTCCGGTGCCCAGCCGAGACCCATTCCCGGCAGGCATGGGATCCTGGATCCGGAGGAGGTGCGACGGGCCCTTCGCCCCCCCAACATCCACTATCCCCCCACCAGCTTATTATGCGTGGAGAACACGCACAACCGCGGAGGGGGAACGGTCACCACGGTGCAGCGGATGCGCGAGCTGGCCTCCGTGGCGCACCAAGCCGGGCTGGCCGTGCATCTTGATGGAGCCCGCATATTCAACGCGGCGGTGGCTCTGGGGGTGGAGGCCGCGGAGCTGGCAGGGCCGGCCGATTCGGTGATGTTCTGCCTGTCCAAAGGACTTGCGGCACCGGTGGGGTCGGTGCTGGTGGGTGACCGGGAATGGATTGAGCGAGCCAGGAAGTGGCGCAAGGTGCTGGGCGGGGGGTTGCGGCAGGCCGGGGTACTGGCGGCGGCCGGAATCGTCGCCCTGGAGAAGATGGTGGATCGGCTGGCGGAGGACCATGCCAACGCCAGGCTGCTGGCCGAGGGGCTGGTGGAAATTCCCGGCATCAGCCTGGATCTGGACACCGTGCAGACCAACATAGTGATATTTGATCTCGACCCGAGCTGGATGGACGCCAGTACCTTCGCCGGGCGTCTGGCCGAGCTGGGGGTTAAATGCGGAGCCATCGGCCCTCAGCAAATCAGGATGGTGACCCACAAGGACGTAAGTCGGGAGGACGTGCAGTACGCGCTTGGTGCGGTACGGCGCCTGGCCAGGGAGTGAGGGAATGAATCTGTTCCGAACTGAGCGCACTGCCACGGGCGGTGAGGAACCACTGGCGGCTAGGATGCGCCCGCGGCATCTGGGAGAGTTCGTGGGCCAGGAGGAGATCGTCGGCCCCCGGACTTTGCTGCGAAACGCCATCGAGTCGGATCGGCTGTTTTCCATGATACTCCAGGGCCCGCCCGGCAGCGGCAAGACCACTCTGGCCCACATCATCGCCCGGTGCACCAGTGCGCACTTTGTGCAGATGAGCGCGGTCACCTCCGGGGTCGCCGATGTCAGGCGCGCCATCCAGGAGGCGCGACAGAGGCGGGCTCTGGACGGGCAGCGCACCATCCTGTTCATCGACGAAATACACCGTTTCAACAAGGCGCAACAAGACGCCCTGCTGCCGGCGGTGGAGGACGGGACCATAATACTGATCGGTACCACCACCGAGAACCCGTACTTCGAAGTCACCGCTCCCCTTCTTTCTCGATTGCGAGTGTTCCGCCTCCGTTCCCTTACTGACCAGGAAATCCGGTGTATACTGGAGCGTGCGTTGAGCGACCGCGAGAGAGGCCTGGGGGGTCGGGGGATAGCGGTGGACGAAGAGGCCATGGCGCACATCATCAGCGTGGCTAACGGTGATGCCCGAAGCGCGCTGAACACGCTGGAAATGGCGGCGAATGCGGCCACCCCGGACTCCCGGGGCACCAGGCGGATAGATCTGCAGCTGGCGGTGCAGGCGGCCCAGCGGCGCGCGCTGCTGTATGACAAGCGGGGCGAGGAACATTATAACACGGTGTCGGCTTTCATCAAGAGCATGCGCGGCGGCGACCCGGACGCTGCCGTCTACTGGTTGGCGCGCATGCTGTATGCTGGCGAAGATCCCTCGTTCATAGCGCGCCGCATCTTGATTGCCGCTGCGGAAGAGGTGGGGAACGCCGATCCCCGGGCCCTGATGGTGGCCGCGGCCGCCGCGCAGGCCGTGGAGTACGTTGGTCTCCCCGAGGCGCGCATTGCCCTGGCCCAGGCGGCCATTTATGTGGCTTGTGCTCCCAAGTCGAATGCGGCGTACCGGGCTATAGAGGAGGCGCTGCGCGATGTGGCCGAGCGGAGGACGGAAGAGGTACCGCTACATCTGCGGAATCCTGCCTTCCGTGGCGCGAAGCAGCTGGGCTACGGCAAGGGGTACCAATATCCCCACGATCATCCGGGGGGCCACGTTCAACAAGAATACTTCCCGCCCGGGGCGCGTAGGGCCTACTACCACCCTTCGGACCGGGGTTACGAGAGGGTGCTGCGCGAGCGCCTCAGGCGATGGCGTCAGGACCAGTGACGGTACATGGTGAGGGAAAGCAGGCCGACACAGACCACGGCCGCCACCAGCTGGGTGACGCCGGACACGTAGCTGACCACCATTGCCAGTAGGTGGGGGTTGCCGACGGGCGATGGCGGCACCAGGCAGGCCCGGGCCAGACCGGCCAGCAAGAAGACGCCGAAAGCGGTGATACACCAGCGTAACGCGTTTGCCGAAGCCCGGCCTATGTCCTGAAGGAAGCGACGCATGAACGACATGTGGTTCCGCCTCCCCGCTTAGGGATACCTCAGGCGGGGGGACGGTATGCACCCGTTATCCAGAGCACGGGGGCATGCTAGTACCTGAGGACGGGGGAGGTGCGTTGTTTGCAGTCAGTATGGGCGGTCATAATGGCCGGCGGTCGGGGTGAGCGCTTTTGGCCATGGAGTCGCTGTGAGCGGCCCAAGCAGTTTCTGACCTTGCAAGGAAACCGTACGCTGCTTCAGCACACGTACGAAAGGCTCAAGAAGCTGGTGCCGGTGGAGAGGCTCCTGGTGGTCACTGGTAGGCGTTATGCAGACCTCACCCGGCGTCAGCTGCCGGATTTGCCACCTGACAATCTGTTGCTGGAGCCGGTGGGCAGGGATACTGCCCCCTGCATCGGTTTGGCTGCTCTCTGGGTGTCGGCGCGAGATCCCGATGCGGTCATGGTGGTGGTACCATCTGACCACTTCGTCTCCCCAGAGGAGGAGTTCCTCGGGTGCCTTAAGGCCTGTACCCGGGTGGCCAGGATGGAGGATGACCCGGTGGTGGTGATAGGGGTGCCGCCCTCACGGCCGGAGACTGCCTATGGTTATATCAAGACGGGGGAGCAGATCGAGGTGTTGGACGGGTACCCGGTGTATCGGGTGGAGCGTTTCACCGAGAAACCAGATCGGCAGACGGCAGAGCGTTTCCTGGCTCGCGGGAATTATTTTTGGAACAGCGGTATGTTCATATGGTCAGTGAGTGGGGTATGGTATGAAATCGGCCGCCATTTGCCCGACCTGGAGCGGGGTCTGCGGAGCCTGCGTCCCCACATTGGCAGACCCACTTTCGAGGAGGAGTTGGCACGGGTCTTCCCCCAGCTGCCCAAGATTTCCATAGACTATGGGGTCATGGAAAAGGCGGACAACGTATTGATGCTACCTGCTCGCTTTGCGTGGGACGATCTGGGGTCGTGGAGTGCCCTTCCTCGCATTCACGATACCGATGAAGCGGGCAACGTGGTTGTGGGCGAACACGTGGGCGTCGACACCGAGGACTGCGTGCTAGTGTCCCAGGGGCGACTGCTGGCTACGGTGGGGGTCAGGGATCTAATCGTAGTGGAGACTGAAGATGCAGTCCTGGTGTGTCGGCGCGACTGCGACCAGCGCCTCAAAGAACTGCTGGAAGAGCTGCGCGCGCGGGGAAAGGAAGCTTTACTGTAGCATGGAATCGTGTGCACTCCGAGCTCCTTTGGGTGGGCCGATACACTTCTGGGGGAGCGGGGTGGTGGGGGTGGGCTTACTGGCGGTGGTTCACGGCGTGGTGGCGTTTGTCGCCCTGAGGCTTAGCCGCCGCCCGGAACACGACCCTCTGGCGGCGGGCATTGGATGGGCATCGGCACTGTGGTGTTTTCTTTATGGCTGGCAGGTGATTTTGTCTTTTTCCGCCGCCTATTTTGGTCTGCGCTTTGCCCACCGGCCGTGGCTGTCCTTTGTGCATGGTTTGCTCCATCAGGTGATCCCCTGGGCTGCGGCCTTCGTACTTCTCGTGGCCGTCCTGCAACGTAAGTCGCGGGTTGACTGAAGTGATCCGGCTATGTTAGCTTAAAGGTGAGTATCTTGACTAACTTAGTCGGAATTTGGGAGGGCTGGTGTGAAACTTTCCACCCGCGGCAAATATGGGATTAAGGCCCTTTTCGAGCTTGCCCTGCAAGGGCGCGACCAACCGGTGCCCCTTCGGGTGATCGCCGAGCGACAGGGCCTTTCCTGCAGTTACCTGGAGCAGCTCATTGGGGTCTTGAAGCGGGCCGGTTTGGTACGCAGCGTGCGTGGTGCCCATGGGGGCTACGTGCTCGCACAATCCCCGGATAAGGTCACGGTGGGGGATGTGATTCGAGCTCTTGAGGGTCCTATAGGTCCCTGCGAGTGTGCCACAGAGGGGGTCAGCGAACCCGCACATCACTGCGGCAGGCCAGAGCAATGTGTGGCACGTGGAGTGTGGGAGAAGATCAGGGACACGGTGGTGGAGGTTTTGGATGCCATAACCCTGGAGGATCTCTGTCGCCAGCACGGAGCAAGGGAAAATTCAACATACCGCGCAGAGGGAGTGGATGGACTTGCGTAAGGTTTACCTTGACCACGCCGCCACCACGCCAGTGAGGAGCGAGGTGGCGGAGATGGTGTCACGTTTCATGCTGGAGGAGTTCGGGAACGCTTCCAGCGTTCATAACTGGGGCCGGCGGGCGCGGGAGGCGGTCGAGCGGGCACGGGGACAGGTAGCCTCCCTCATCGGTGCGCGTTCCGAAGAAATCGTATTCACCAGTGGGGGAACGGAGAGCGACAATTTGGCCATCAAGGGAGTGGCGCTGGCCAATCGGGAGCGGGGACGTCACATCATTACCAGTCGCATAGAACACCATGCCGTCCTCCATGCCTGCGAGTTCTTGGAGGAAGAGGGTTGGAAGGTGACCTATCTGCCCGTGGACGGAGACGGCCTGGTCGATCCGGATGACGTCCGTCGGGCCATTACCCCGGAGACGGTACTGGTTACGATCATGATGGCAAACAACGAAGTCGGTACCATTGAGCCGGTGGCGGAGATTGGCCGCATTTGCGCGGAGCACGACGTGTACTTCCACACCGACGCCGTACAGGTGGTGGGCAACTTGCCGGTGGACGTCGAGGAGATTCGGGTGGACCTGATGACCATATCCGGGCATAAGATGTACGCTCCCAAGGGGGTGGGTGCCCTCTACATCAGGAAGGGCACCCGCATTGCCTCCGTGCTTCACGGGGGGGCCCACGAGCGTGGCCTTCGGGCGGGCACCGAGAACGTTCCGGGAATTGTGGGCATGGGGCTTGCCTGCGAACTCGCCCAGCGGGAGCTTCCGGAGCGCGTGCCGAGGTTGCGATCCTTGCGAGACCGGCTGATTGATGGAATACTGGCTACGATTCCCGACGTTCGCCTGAATGGCCACCGGGAGCGTCGCCTGCCCAATAATGTGAACGTCAGCTTCCGGCATATTGAGGGCGAGGCACTGCTGCTAGATTTGGACCTGGAGGGTATAGGCGCTTCCAGCGGCTCAGCGTGCACCTCTGGGTCCCTAGATCCCTCACATGTCCTGTTGGCCATGGGCCTCCCTTACGAATGGGCGCACGGTTCGGTCAGGATGACCCTGGGTAAAGATACTACCGACGAGGACATCGACTACGTGTTGGAGGTTTTGCCCCGGGTAGTCCGTCGATTGCGCGATATGTCTCCCTTGACCCCCATCAGAAAGGAGTATCCCCGCAATGTACACTGAGAAGGTGATGGATCACTTCACCAATCCCCGTAACGTGGGAGAAGTGGAAGACCCGGATGGCGTCGGCCAAATTGGCAGTCCGATCTGTGGTGACATAATGAGGATCACCATCAAGGTGGAAGACGGGCGCCTGTCTGATGTACGATTCAAGACGTTTGGCTGCGGGGCGGCCATCGCGTCCAGCAGCATGCTGACCGAGATGGCCAAGGGGAAGACCATCGAGGAGGCTTTGGCCATTACCAACAGGGACGTAGCGGAGGCTCTGGGTGGGCTACCTCCTCACAAGATGCATTGCTCCAATCTGGCGGCGGACGCTCTCCGTAAGGCCATTGAGGATTACTTGGCGCGGCGCGGAGCGTCCGGCGGCGACGAAGTGAGCCGCTAGGAGGAAAGGGAGGATGGCCACTCGGGTACTGGCGGCCATGTCCGGGGGTGTCGACTCCTCGGTGGCCGCCGCGTTGCTGGTGGAACGCGGCTTCGCAGTGGAGGGAGTCACCTTCCGCACCTGGTCCGATGTCCAGGACGGCGCCGTCGCCGATGCCCAGAAGGTGTGCCGCTACTTGGGGATAACTCACCACGTACTCGACCTGCGCGATATTTTCGAGGTTAAGGTGATAGACCCTTTCTGTCGCGAGTACCTGGCCGGCTGTACCCCTAATCCCTGCGTGGTGTGCAACCGGGAGATCAAGTTCGGCGTCCTCCTGGCATGGGCACGGGAGAGGGGTTTTGAGCTGGTGGCCACCGGGCATTACGCGCGGGTGCGCTGGGATCCACTCAGGCGCCGCTACTTGCTGCTGCGGGCCGTTGATCGTGACAAGGACCAGAGCTACGTGCTCTATCGACTCACGCAGGCGCAGCTGGCGCGGTGCCTGTTTCCCCTGGGGGATGTGACCAAGCGCCAGGTGCGTCGGCTGGCCTCGACCCTCGAGCTTCCAGTAGCTACCAAGCGAGAGAGCCAGGAAGTGTGTTTCATCCCCGAAGGAGGGTATCGGTCGTTCCTCGCTGAGCGGCATCCAGAAGCGTGCCGTCCGGGACCCATCCTGGATTCCTCCGGTCGCGTCTTGGGAACCCACGAGGGCTTTCCTTTTTATACGGTGGGACAGCGGCGGGGATTGAGAATTGCTTCCCGACAGCGGCTGTACGTCCTCAGGTTGGAGCCTGAGCGCAATGCGGTGGTGGTGGGATCGCGGGAGGAGCTGGGGGTACGCGGGCTGCGGGCGGATCAGCCCAACTGGATCCCCTTTGAGCATCCTCCCGCCCGGTTGGAGTTGGAAGCGAGAATCCGCTACCGAGCCCGGCCAGCGGAGGGGTTACTGGTGCTGAATGAAGGGGGGTTCCAGTTCTTCTTCCGCCGTGAGCAGCTGGGAGTCACCCCTGGCCAGTCAGTCGTCCTTTACTCGGGTAGTCTTGTGGTTGGTGGCGGGCGCATAGCCGCGGCCCTTACCTGAGCCTTCTCCCGCCATGCTAGGCGTTGTTATCTCCATCATCGTGGATCCCCACGCGCTGCTGACTGGCGCGCCCGGACGCATTGGCAGGCGAGCCTTTGTCCCTTGTCGTCAGACGCTAAGCGGCGTCTGAGCTGTTCAGAGCTCGGGCAAGGAAAGCGGTGCTGGGGCTCCGTTTGCGGAAAGGTGCGAACTGAAGGTACATGAATCCTGCCCGTGGTTGGCTGTGCCGGCTGGAGCGACAGGTGCACTGAGGCCGGCCTGTATGTTAGCCGCGTGGCCCGCTGCCAATTCTTCCTGCTCGCTGAACGCGCACTTACCTGGCTCAAGGCCCCCATGGTACCCGGTTTCTCATCAGCTGCTCAGGCCTCGCTGCTCGCCGTGGGGTGAAGCTGGGAGTGTATGCTGGGTAAGCGCTTGGGCAACATTATGCGGGGGTGGATTGTCATGAAGCGATTCCTCAAGGGAATGCTGGCCGGTGTTCTCCTGACCCTCGCAGGGTTCGCCACGGTGCTTGCTCGGACGCGGGTAACTGCCCGTGAGCGAATGATGATGGTGGGAGCCTGGAGGCTGAAAAACCGAGCCCGTCAGATAGTCCAGCGCGCGGGGGGCGCTGCCCGCCGGGCTGAGGAAGGAGCGGGCGTTCACCCTGAGCAAAAGTGATGAGGTGGCGGGAGCGGATTGGCCAGGAACTCGACGTGGGACCGCGCGGTTCTTTTCGCTGTGGTGCTGCTGGTACTGGCGTTCTTGTACCGCATCCGCACCGTCCTGATTCCTTTCGTCCTGGCCGCGGCCCTCGCCTATCTGCTGGCACCGGGGGTCGCGTGGTTGCACTGCAAAGGCTTGCCCCGATCGGTAGCCATTTTGGTCTGCTACATGGTACTTGGCGGGCTGGTGGCAGCTGCACTGTGGTTATTCCTTCCCCGACTCATCCGGGAACTTGAGGGGCTGGCGGAAAGCTACCCCCGCCTGTTGATGAAGGCTGATCAGTGGCTGGACTCGATGGCCGCTCGGTTTGCTACGGACCAGCTGCCCATCCGCAGAGGAACTCTGGATGAAGTGGTAGCCAGGCTGCAGGAAGTGGCGTTCAGGGGAGTGGAGGCGGTGTTGGCCAGCGTCCCCGGAGTGGTGCAGCTGCTGCTGGCATTCCTCCTGGCGCCCCTGTTGAGCTTTTACGTGCTCAGAGATGGGGACCGGCTTTGGAATGCCGCACTGAGGGAACTACCGGCGTCGTGGCGACAGCCGGCTGCCAAAGCAGCGGAGCAAACGAACCGCGTGTTGCACGGCTACCTGCGAGGCCAGCTGGCGGTGGCGGCGGTGATGGGGGCGCTGTCGGCCACCGGACTCGCGCTGCTTGGTGTACCCTTCGCCGTTGTTCTCGGAACTCTGGCCGGAATGGCCGAGATAATCCCGTATTTCGGCCCGTTCATCGGCGCCATCCTCCCCCTGTTGTTCGCCCTTGCCGAGTCGCCGTGGCTTGCGCTGAAGGTGCTGGTGTTTTTCGTGGCCATCCACCAGCTGGAAAGCTCGCTGATTTCCCCCTACCTGGTGGGAGCCCGGGTAGGCATGCATCCCCTGGCGGTCATCTTTGCGGTCCTGGCAGGGGGAAGACTGGCCGGTCCCTGGGGTCTGCTGTTGGGGGTTCCGGTGGCAGCAGTTCTGGCCGCCCTGTATCGCCTGATGCGGCCCGGTGAGGGAAACCATCAAAGCCGGGTAGCTTGAGGTGTTGGTCGCCGCCCAGGATAGACCAGCAAGCCCGGTGATAGCGGCTGGGGCTGAGCCGAAGGCATCCGGCATTGCGAACGAGCCGAGACCCTGGGGGTGATTGGAAGTCAGAGGATCGTCGGGTTGAATCCCGTAGCCCGACGTCGGAAAACTGCGACGGGACTGCGAAAGTCGAGCCCATCCCCTTGCTGAGCCTGGTACTCGGGGACCCGTGTGACGAGGCCTCTGGAAAAGTCTTGTGATAACTCACGAGAAAACCTACCGAAGCAGGTATGGCTCACTCATCTAAACGGAAGTTGCAACTATGTACTGGTCCCCAGAAACTGGACACCCTGGCAAAAAGGAGATAGTGTGATACGGGGAGGATGAAGAAGAAGATGAAACGGCGGAAGTTCACAGCTCAATTCAAGGCCAGGGTGGTCCTGGAGTTACTATCCGGGGCGAAGAGTATGGCGCAGGCATGTCGGCAGTACGGCATCAGGGACTCGTTGC
>DFNJ01000034.1:326-10476 GCA_002376005.1 Firmicutes bacterium UBA3570 | reverse complement strand
AGATTTAGGGGGCCACTACAAGGGTACCAAGCTCCCGAGTATCCTGAGTTTCAGCTCCGAGGCCTTCTTGAGGTTGGCCTGGGAATTATCCCCTTTATCGAACACCACCGTCAACTTCCGCGTGCCCTTACTCAAGGGGTAGAACGAACTGTCTATGCTGCCACTGGTCATCGACAAAGAGATGCTAGTTTGCTTGATATAATAGCTCCAAGCACAAGAAATAGTAAGAAGTACATATCGAAGAACTGCGCTCGCCCCAAACCAAAACTTTCAAACAGCTGCTGGGTTGCTGCTCCAGCAATGACTCCAATTATGCCAGCAAGTAGTGCACTTTCCGGTGTATCTCTTCGGGTTGATACCGCACATAGTGCCCCTCTAAGCCACCCTAGAAGCAGCCACATCATCAGCAGCAATCCCGGTAAGCCAAGTTCTGCTAAGATCTGAAGATATGCGTTGTGAAGCGTGCGAGCTCCGCGCGGTAGGCTGATCCACGTGCCGAAACCTATGCCAGTTACGGGATGAGTTGCAAAAAGTTCCAGCCCCACAGGCCACAATACCTCTCTTCCGGCTAGCCCGACGTCAAAGCGAATGACCGCTTCAGCCAAAGGAGGATACAAGAAGATGGCGCCAACGCCAACTACAGCGGTTACCATTATTGCGACGAGTGCTTTCGTTTTAGATTCCAACCAATAGGCTGTAAAAATACAGACAAGTGCGCCGACAAGCGAAGAACGGGATAGCGTGAAGATCAATCCTATCACTAAAATCGGAATGACGTATCGTAGAGTAGTTCGCCGGCCTGTCTTTCTGCTGTATAACGTCACCGAGACCGCAGAACCCAGGGAATAGAGCAGTAAAGAGCCAAACCAATTCGAATTGGGAAATACAGCTCTAAACCTCGGCATCCCCTTCGTAAGAGTATAGACAGAGAACTGCTTTCCGAAAACGAAGAGCGGCCTCCCTGTCAGGAACACAATTCCTTGAAACATAATACAAACAAGACCGAGCAATGTGACGATGTAAAGTATGTGTACAACATGCCTCGTCCTAGTCGTCGTAGTGCACACAATCATGGTAAAGGCCAGGATAGAGACAGTCATCCCCAGCGACAGAGGCAAGCTACTAGCAGCATTAGCTGAGAGCCCAGAAGAAAAGATCATCCACGCGCTGAAGGCAAGGAGCGGCCTGCGTAATGTTCTACTTGGAAGTCTTAATACCCCATTGTATTTAATGCTCAAAAGGAAAGTGGTAACAGCAAGAATGAGGAACATAATCAAAAGACGAGGCTGCAGATCGTAGGGAACCATTCGCGTGATGACAGGAAGAAAGCCCACTAGCAGTAGAGGCGTACTCGAAGAGTGCACCGCGATTACAAGACCATAAACGGATAAGCATAGAATAAGGGTCAGAATTACAGCGCCTTCAATGGTGGTACACAAGAAGCCTGCTGTACTACCGATAACTATTGCAAGCAAGCCCAGTTTCCACGGTTTAGGAGGGCAACCTACTTCAATTGTCGGATAATCACGGCTGACTGCTTTCTGGATTAGCAATCGCCCCTTACCGATTACTTGTGACGTTATGTGCAATCGTGAAACCGTATATACTACTAAATCACAGTCCAACGAGGATTCCACAAAGTGCCAATCCGTTGACTCGGCTCAGAGGCACTGAAGGCTCTTTTGAATTCAATTGTTGACCTCATCTCCTCATGCCGTCAGCGACCTCAAGTTCTCCTCCGGGACTAACTCCAGCCCTAACTCCCTGGACACCGACTGCCCAAGGTGGCCACCGGCTGCAGTGTCACCTACTCTTCAGCACCCGGCCTTCTTACCCCTTTGGAGTTGCCCGGTTTAGTGGACGCTCTTCACTAGGCTACCGACTCTCGAGAAGTCTGTTCTCTTTTAGCGAGGGCATACCTCCTCTCGAATTCGATTGGGCTGAGATAGCCGAGAGCCGAGTGTCGTCGCCGGAGGTTGTAGAAGACCTCGATGTACTCGAAGATCGCTACCCTCAGCCGCTGACGGGTCGGCCAGGAGTACCGGTCCAGGAGCTCGGTCTGTAGCGTCGCGAAAAAGCCCTCCGCCAAGAGCATCACCCACCGAGCCCATCGACCCTAAGATACCCGCCTGCTCCAGCCGCTTACTGAAGGCCAGTGCGGTGTACTGGCTGCCGTGGTCGGAGTGGTGGATGAGGCCTTGATCGCGCTGACGGTTCCACACCGCCATGTTCAGGGCACTGGACGGTCGCCCATGGCCCAGCCGATGATCCGTCGGGAATACGCATCCATCACCGTGGCCAGATATAGCCAGCCTTCCGCGGTGTGGTACTGCGTCAGGTCTGCAACCCGGTTCGGCTCAGTGGGCTCAAATACGCGCTGTACGAGGTCCGGGTAGGCAGTCCGGGCCGGGTCGCGGCGGGTGATGCCACGGGTTTTCCGCCGGTGCACGCCCACAAGATCAGCCTTGCGCATCAACCGCGCCACCCGCTTGCGCGAGCATCGAATACCGTAGCTTAGCCGCAGCTCGGCATGAACCCGCGGCGTACCGTACGTACCACGGCTTTCTGAATGGATCTTTTGGATGAGTACCGTCAACTCCGCATCCTCCCGGGCCCGTGCCGGCAATCCTCGTTGACGCCACGCACCATAACCGCTCGTGGAGACACCCAGCACCCGGCACATGGTGGTCACCCGATAGTTCGCCTTCTCCCGCCCACGAACCCGAACGCCGCTACCGGTTCCGGTCGGTCTCCCTGGCGAAGAAGGCTGCGGCTTTTTCTAAGATCTCGCGCTCTTCGCGCAGAATACGGTTCTCCCGACGCAGCTGCTCCAGATCCTGAAGATCTTCAGCTTCACGCCAGGAAAATAGCCTCTGCTGTCGAATGATAGCTATAGAAGGCTGTTTGCCGGTCACGCCTCATAGCATGGCGCAAAAACTGCGGGCCTGACCGCTCATGCATTATCTACCCCGTTGCCGCCTTCAGATCCTGCTGAGATGAGGTCTTTTCCTTGGCCATGACGATCTCCATGGACTCCTGACTGAAGTAACGCTGACCAGCAATCCAACTCCTCGTGCACCTCCAGCAGCACTGCTCCTGCCAAGCGGATCGCCGATGCCCGGTCCGGGAAGATGCCCACCACCCGCAGCCGCCTCTTGAGCTCTCTATTAACCCTCTCCAGCGGATTAGTGGAGTGAAGCCGGCTCCAGTGTGCTCTGGGAAAGTGCATGTGCATCAGTACCTCCTCGGCAGCCTGTCGCCGCAATGGCTGTCCTGCTTTGCACGCGGAGCCTCAACCGCCAGGCCAAACGCCACAGTTCGGCCGGATCAGCGACTACCCGCGCAACCGCATACAGCCTCGCACGCCGTGAAGCACTTTCCCCGCTTCATGTGCAGCCGTGTTGCCTTCATCTGCTCGGGGTGATATGAAAGGTGCACTGGTCAGGCAAGAACTATCGTTAAGCAATTTGAATTGTGAGTACCAGAGCACCAGACAGAGAAGATGTGGCGGCCCGGCCTGATGTAGTACGGCGGAGAGAAAAGCATAGGAGCACAAGGCCAAGCCGGTCGAAGCTTGTCCCCCCGCCCTGGCGCTCACTCCCCCCGACAGTGCCTGCAGATCCCAAAAAACTGCAGCCGATGATCGGTGACCGAGAACCCGTAGGTTTTCTCCACCATCTCCTCCAGTCTGTGGAGAAGATCCGCCCGCACCTCCTCCACCCGGTTACATCGCAAACAAACCAGGTGATGGTGCTGGTGCTCCCTGGTGGACGCAAGTTCGTAACGGTACGCATCCTCCCCGAAGCTGATCTTGGAGACCAGCCCCATCTCCACTAAGAGATCCAGGGTCCGGTACACCGTGGCCAGCCCCACGCTGGGCTCCAGATCCCGCACCTTACCGTGAATCTCATCGGCGGTCAGGTGCTGGTGAGAATGCTCGGCCAACACCTCCAGGATGGCCGCCCGCTGCCGGGTGAGCCGCCCCGAACGGGCAGAAAACCGCCTCTTCAGCTCCTCCACCCTCTCCGCGTTACTCACCCCTCACCCTCCTAGCCGGCCGAGACAACCGAATTAATCAGGGTGCCGATGCCCTCAACGCGACAGACGACCTCATCGCCCGGCCGCACCGGCGCGATCCCCGCCGGGGTTCCGGTGGCGATCACGTCCCCCGGACAGAGCGTGATGTACTGACTGATATACTCCACCAGCTCCGGCACCGAAAACAGCATATCGGCCGTGCTGGCGCTCTGCCTGAGCTTTCCGTTCACCTCGAGCTCAAGAGTCAGCCCGTGGGGATCTCCCACCTCATCCGATGTCACCAGCCAGGGACCCACCGGCCCGAAGGTGTCCAGGCTCTTCGCTCGAAACCACGGCCGCCCCTCTTGGATGTCGCCACGCTGCAGATCCCGGGCAGTCACGTCATTGAACACCGTGTACCCTGCCACGTAATCATACGCCTCCTGAGCAGACACCGCCCGGGCCCGGCGCCCCAGGACCACCGCCAGCTCCACCTCCGGGTCCACCCGGCCGATCCCCTCCGGTACCACGATACATTCCCCGTGCCCGATGAGACACGAAGGCGCCTTGGCGAAGAACACCGGCTCTGCAGGCACCTCCCGCCCACCCTCCTCGGCGTGGGCGCGGTAATTCCAGGCCAGGGCCAGGACCTTGGAGGGCCTCCTGAAGGGAGGCAACCACCGGTCTGGCTGCGGTGTACGGTAACGTTCCGCCACCCCTTCCTCCGGGTCCAGGAGCGGATCCAGCGACGCCAGGGCATCCGGATCCATGGCCAGCTCCACCGGGTCCCGGGGAATCCTCATCCCCAGTTCCTTCTCCGCCATCGCTCCCAGATCCACCGGCCTGCCTTCCGCATCGGCAGCCACCAGGACCTCCCGGCCTTCTACTATCACCAGTCCAATCCGCAAGGCCAAATCCTCCCCCTGTGAACACTACATCCAATCTCAACGCCGCCGGCACACCATCACCATCTTCGGCGCCCCCCTGGTATACTCCACCTCCGGCAGGCCCCCCAGGATGCGCAGGACCTCCAGGCCCGCCGCCTGCAGCAGCCGCACCATCTCCCCGGGCTCGATCAGCCTGAGACTCATCTCGGTCTCCTTGGTGCCTTCCGGCGCCTCCAGCACCGTGTGCACCACCAGGCGCCTTCCCCCATCCTCCAGACCCACCCGCCGGCGGATCCTCCTCGAGGCTTCTTCGTCCCAGGCCTCCGAGCTGAGGACACCATCGTTGGCGCGCAGCCGCTCGCGCACGAAGGAAGGATTGGTGCACTCGATGATCAGTCGGGCCTTCTCCTTGAGGGCGCGGGCCAGGGACTGCAGGGCCACCACCAGCTGCAACTCGTCCTCCAGCACCCCCAGGCAGTCCCGCATGGCCAGGGCGCCGTCGAACTCACCCTCGAAGCTCACACCGCCCAGGGTGCCCCTGACCAACCGCACCCGGTCATCAAGCCCCGCCTCCCGCGCCGCCGCCTCTGCCCCCTCCAGCACCGCCGAACTGGGATCAAGGCAGGTGACCTCAAGGCCCGCCCGGGCCAGGGCGAAAGCCAGGCTCCCCGGGCCACATCCCACCTCCAGCACCCGCTGGCCCTCCTTCAGCCGGAGCAGCTCGCGCACCCACGCGGCCTGCCGATCGGCCTGCTCCTTGTCAGCTCGCCACCACAGGGCACCGTTCCCCGCCGCTTCCGACCTGCCTTCAGCCAGCGTGGATCCCTCCCTCGCATCCTCACTCATCTGGCAGTGGCCACGGCCCTCCCTCAGCCTGCCCCCGCGCCCACCTTCTCGGTGGCCGCCCGGAGTATCTCCGCCGAGCGGCGAAGTTCCTCCCGCTCCTGGGGACTGAGGGCCGGCTGAATGGACCGCACCGCCCCCTCCCGGCCCACCACCCAGGGCAGGCTCAGGCTCACCCCCCGGATCCCGTACTCTCCCTCCAGGGGACAGGATACCGTCAGCACCGACCGCTGATCACCCAGCACCGCCTGGGCGATGCGGCAGGCAGCCACCGCCACCGCGTAGTAAGTTGCACCTTTATGTTCAATGATTCTCCCCGCGGCCCTCCTGACCTCCTCGGTGATTTCATCCCTGATCTCCGGGGGACACCCCCGCCCGCACCGCGGGCACGCGTCAGCGAGCAACATCCCTCCCACCTGCACCCCGCTCCACACCACCACCGCGCTGTCTCCGTGCTCACCCAGCACGTAGCCGTGCACGTTGCGGGTGTCCACCCCGCAGTGCCGCCCCAGCAGCCACCGCAATCTCGCGGTATCCAGCAACGTCCCCGACCCCAGGATCCTGCCCCGCGGGCGCCGGCCGAATTTCGCCGCCAGCCAGGTCAGCACGTCCACCGGGTTGGTGAGCACCAGCACCACCGCCTCGGGACCGAGCACCGCCTCCAGCCGGGGGATGATGTCCGCGAAGACCGCTGCATTCCTTCCCGCCAGATCCAGGCGACTTTCCCCCGGCCGCTGCGGCACCCCCGCCGCCACCACCACCAGGTCGCTCCCCCCGAGATCCTGATAGTCCCCCTCCCGCACCCTGACCGGAGCCAGGAAGGGAAGCCCGTGGCTGATGTCCAGGGCATGACCCAGAGCCCTCTTCCGGTCCACATCCAGCAGCACTATCTCCCGGCAGAGCTGCTGCAGGGCCAGAGTGAAGGCGGTGGTGGCCCCCACCATGCCTGCCCCCACGATGCCCACTTTGCCCAATCCTGCACCCATCCCGGGACACCCCCTCCATCCCCTTAGCCTACCCACCAGCCAGCCGGTCCTCGAGATCATCGGCAGAGGAGTGCGCACCACGGGCGGGGAAATCCTCAAACTGAGGTGACAGATCCAGGATGTACGAGGATCGGCTGTACTGGCAGGATGCATACCTGCTCGTGTTCACCGCCCGGGTCATCCAATGCGTGCCCGAAGGGGATCGCTGGCGGGTGGTGCTGGATCGCACCGCCTTCTACCCCGGCACCGGGGGCCAGCCCTGCGACCTGGGAAGCCTGGGGCCCGCCCGGGTGCTGCAAGTGCGGGAGGAAGAAGGGGTGGTGGTGCATCTCACCGACCGTCCCCTGGAGGTGGGATCCCAACTTCGCGGAAAGGTGGATGCTGCAAGACGCCGGGATTGCCGCCAGCAGCACCTCGGCCAGCATCTCTTTTCCCGGGCCCTGGAGGTTGTGTGCGGCGCCGCCACGGTGGGCTTTCACCTGGGGGATCGTCACGTCACCGTGGATGTGGACCGAGACTCACTGCCCTGGGAAGAGGTGCTGCGGGCGGAAGAGCTGGCCAATGAGGTGGTCTGGCAGAACCTGCCGGTCAGCACCCGCTGGATGAGCAGGGACGAGGCGGCCGGCCTTTCCCTGCGCCGGGACCTGCCGGCAAGAGACCTCGTGCGGGTGGTGGAGGTCGCAGGTTTTGACCGCGCGGCCTGCACCGGGACGCATCCTGCCCGGACCGGGGAGGTGGGCCTCATCAAGTGCCTGGGCACCGAGGGCTGCCGGGCGGGCATCAGGGTGCGCTTCGTGTGCGGCCAGCGGGCATTGAGGGATTACCGCTGGCGGGCGGCGGCCCTCCAGCAGCTGGCGAGAACCCTAGAGACCCGCCCGGAGGACGCGGTGGAACTGGCGATCCGGAAATTGCAGGCCGCCGAAGAGACCCACCGTTCCCGGCGGGAGCTGGAAGATCTGGCGGCGGATCTCCTGGCCGAACAGATCCAGCGGGAGGCAGAAGAAGTGGCCGGCTGCCGGCTGATGGTGGCCAAGCTTCCCTCCGTGCTCGCGGGCAGCCTGGTGGCCACCGCCCGCCGGGCAAGCGGCAATCACCGCTGCCTGGCGGTGTTGGCCACCGTGCCCGACCGCCTGCGCCTGGTGGTGTGCCGGGGCGGCGACCTGGCCGTGGACTGCCGCCGGTTGCTCCAGCAGCTGCTGGAACCGCTGGGCGGCCGGGGAGGGGGAACCGAACATCTTGCCCAGGGAGCAGCGCCCGGAGACCGGGTGGAGATCGACACTTTGCTGGAGCAGGCCCGACAGCAGGCCAAAGATGCCCTTTCTAGGGCCTCAGAAGGATCGGCAGCTGCGGGGCCTTAGCTCACCAAGGAGGAGCGATGTTCGAGATGACCAGGGAGCGGCTTTTGGAAATCCTGGAGGAACTTTGCCAGCTCGACGGGGTTTCCGGATACGAGCAACCCGTGGTCCGGCACCTCAAAGAAAGGCTCACCGGGCTGGCGGATCAGGTGGAGATAGATCCCATGGGCAACCTTTTTGCCCTCCGCCGGGGGCAGCAGCCCGGCCCCACCCTGATGATATCCGCCCACACCGACGAGATCGGCGCCGCGGTACGGGCGGTGGAACCCAACGGCTTCCTCCGCATCACCCTTCTGGGAGGCACCTTGCCCGCCCTGCTGGCAGGACGAATGGTGACGGTGAAGGGACACCCGGGAGTGGTGGGGGTAAGGCCAGGTCACCTGCAGTCCCCCGAAGAGCGAAGGCGCACCCCCTCAGAGGCCGACCTCTACGTGGACCTAGGGGTCACTTCCGCGGAAGAAGTATCGGCCCTGGGGATCGAAGTGGGGGACCCGGTCTGCTATCACAGTCCCCTGCGCCGCCTGGGAGGATCGCGGGTGGCGGGAAAGGCCCTGGACAACCGGGCGGGCTGCGCGGTCCTGGTGGCCCTGCTGGAGGAAATCTCCGGGCAGCCTCCCGCCGGCACCCTGTGGGCGGTATTCAACGTGCAGGAAGAGGTGGGTCTGCGAGGAGCCCGGGTGGCCGCCCACCGCGTCCGGCCCGACTACGCGGTGGTGATCGACACCATCCCCGCCGGCGACACCCCGGACGTGGCCACGACCAGGGAGCATCCGGTTTATCTTGGGCGCGGACCGGCCTTCGCGGTGATCTCCGGTCCCCGGGGCAGGGGTAACATCATGCAGCCTGCCATGCGCAAGATGCTGGTGGAGGCCGCGTCCCGGGCCCAGGTTCCTTACCAGCTGGTGACCTTCACCGCCGGCACCTCGGACATCTCCGCCGTGGCCATGGTGGGCGACGGCATACCGGCGGCGGTGGTGAACATCCCCCGGCGGTATGCCCACTCCCCGGTGGAGGTACTGGACCTGGAAGACCTCTGGGGGGCCTACCTGGTGGTCCGAGAGATCCTCCGGCAGAACGGTGAACGACGGGCCTTCTCCTTCCTCCAAGAATGACCAGGGCACAAAGGACACGGCATCGCCGCCCGTCCCCGGGAGCTGACGGTGTAGCTGCAGCCATCGTCACGCGGCGCCAGTCGTCATCGACGGGAAAGTGAAGAGGGTTGACGGCAGCATATTACTGTCAAGAATTCGCCCAGATGGCGGCTGAAGGACGCGCAAGAAAGTGGAGGACATTAGCTGCCTACGCGCTGCGCGATGCGAATGTAGTTGAGTTCGTGATCCGAGCTGCCCTGCCACCGGTGCTGGAGCCATTTCGACCCACCTCATGGGAGTCTTCTCGGCGAACTGGAGGTATGGGTCCAGACGTGGACGTCCCGTTGCGTACGCGCGCTTTGCCATGTCGGACGAAGCGAGAAGGTTCTTGTTCAGCCGCACTCTCGGCAGCTGGGGTGAGAACTACCCTGAAGATCCCGAATGATACCTTGCTCATGTGCACCATTGGCCATGAGTGCGTGGTCTTCGTTGGGCTCTCCGACCAAGCCGCCACCCAGCTGAATGGGAAATGCCTTTCCCCGAAGAACAACGCAGGCGTGAGTGCGCCTGACCTTCCCCAAGGCGGCTGATTCCGGACCACGTTGGGTGGGTGCATGCCTTCACCGTCGCCGCTCGCACGTCAGCGGGTCCTGCCACCGGCCCTCCCGGCAACCGCAAGTGCGCATACGACCCGTACCGTGACCGAGGCGCGACCAGGCAAGCACCCGATCCCGGTGGGTCGGGCTCTGCGGGCCCGTCCAGTCCCTGGCGACGCGAGGTTTCGCGGGAAACGACCAACCCACTCGAGGCACGTCCACCGTCAGGTCTTCACACCGCACCGCACACTGCCGTCAAAACTTCCCGGCAACAATTTCCTCCTGGAATGGCCAAATTTGCTCTTTCTTTCCTGAACGGCCGCTTTCACTTAGGCAGATCCCCTCTTAAGCGTGTTAGCGTCTCAAGAATTGGTG
>DFNJ01000034.1:0-127 GCA_002376005.1 Firmicutes bacterium UBA3570 | reverse complement strand
GTCCACCGTCAGGTCTTCACACCCCACCGCATTACTGCCGTCAAAACTTCCCGGCCCCTCTGCATGGACAGCACACGTGACAGGCGCAATGAGGACTCCTCGGCCGACCAAACCCCGAGGTTCGCCC
>DFNJ01000032.1 GCA_002376005.1 Firmicutes bacterium UBA3570 | reverse complement strand
CAATCTCCAGACCCTGCACTAAATTGGGATAACGCCGCCATGCTCTCCCAGAACCACCGGTGTACGGCCGCTTCCGTTTCGGCTTCCTCACTAACCCTAACTCGCGCATCAGCCTGGATACCCGCTTGCGGTTTAACCTCACCCCGTAAGGCTGCCTCCTCAGCTGCTCCCTCACCCTGCGGCTCCCGTAGGTGGGATACCGGGCCGCGATCTCCTGGATCATTTCCTTGAGCTTTCTCTCATCCTTCTTCACCGACCGGTAATATTAACTGCTGCGACTAAGGCCCACCGCCCTGCAGCCGGACGCCACCGGGATGCCCTCCTCTCTCAGCCTCCGTACCAGCTGCCGCTTTTGGCTCGGGGTGAGGCGATGAGCCTGAAGGCTTCATTTGCCGCTTCCAACTCCAGGATGAGTCTTCCTACCATGCGCTCCAGCTCGGCAATCCTTGCTTCATGCTCCCCAGAGCCGCTGCCTTCCTCAAAGACACGATGGGCTCGCTGCAGAAACTCCCTCCGCCAGCGGCAAAGCAACGAGTCCCTGATGCCGTACTCCCGACATGCCTGCGCCATACTCTTCGCCCCGGATATTAACTCCAGGACCACCCTGGCCTTGAATTGAGCTGTGAACTTCCGCCGTTTCACCTCATAACCTCCCCCTATCACACTATCTCCCTTTTGCCAGGGCGTCCAGTTTCTGGGGACCAGTACATGATCATCGCCATCGCCGTGGTCAGCTGGGCGCAGACGGTCCGGGTGGTACGGTCCAAGACCCAGGTGGTGAAAAGCCTTCCCTTCGTGGAGGCGGCGAGCCCCTGGAAGGTGCGGGTTCAACCCCCTTGGGTTGGGATTTCGGGACGTGCTGGGTCCTCGGTTGAAGACATAAAGCTTGGTTGGTACCAGGACAGGCGCAATGGTGCTGCATTATCAGTGAGTTGAAGAGGCTAACCCTGGACTGCCTCGGCTGCTTGGCGGTGTAGGGAGCTGCCCGCACGTTTGGTTGTCATTTCAGCAGAATTGCGATCGTCTTGCTTCGGGAGTTTGGGAAAAGCCCACCGACCGCTATCGATAGTGCACTACACTATCAAGGTGCAGGAAGCCTGGTATCGGTGGGAGAAATTACAATAGGTGGGTACCAGGTACTGGACATGTGTGCTCTGCGCTGTTCGATCCCTGATTACGTGAGTGACCATCAAGCGCAGAATGCAGCCCTCGCAGCGCTATGTCGAACATACTATATGCCCGGTCAAACCCCGCAGGGATAGCATGTCGTGCCAACAACGATGGTATACGGGCTCGAAGGACATGTGATTCCGGGACGTGCTGGTTTTCGGGGCATTGACCATTGACCACAGGGGACGTCCTGCTAGTGGCACGCTTCTTCTAAGGCGTTTCCAGGCCAAACAGCACCAGAGTCATGCTTGGGACAGCTCCTGCAGACGTTCATCGCCACCGTGGACAGCGTGGAAGAACGCCGTGAAGTGAAAGCGTATTGCCGGTGGAGTATAACCCGCTGCAACGAGGGTTGATCAGGCATTCCAAACAAGTTGCTGAGTGTGCGGGAAACTGGTGGTCGGACAGCTGGTCTCTTTAGGCGGCGCTCCTAGTTGTCGCGCGCTGCAAAACCTGGCCAGAAGGAGAGGGTGACATGCTGTTTTCAGCAATACCTGGAAGGCCCAGATGGCGAGATCTTTCTACAAGACACGAGCGAATACGGCAGGCTCTAGAACAGAGCCTACTCTCGTTCAGCAAAGGCGACTACACAGCTCCCGTAGCCGTGGTGGGCGCATTTGGTTCGGGAAAGACAGAGTTGATGTCCTGGGGTTTCAGATTTTGCTGGGAACACCAGATCCCGGCTTTGTGGATTACACTCGGGGAACTACTTGAGTACTTACCTGGAGCTCCATCGGGAGAAGAGTTCGCCCGTTGGCTTGACTGCGAGGTTCGGAAGCAGTTAGGGGCGATAGCGCGGTCAGTGGAAAATAATGGCCCGGTCGAGCGCTTGTGGCTTCCTGGTGCATCTTACCAGCAGGACCAATGCATAGGAGAATATTTCGAGTCGTTAGAGATCCCGAGCGAGTCGGTACGATCCGCACTGTCTGCCGATGAACGCACCTTGAAAGGCGTCCTGTTCGTTGATGAGATGGAAGCACGTTACACTGAACTCCTCCGCAGGGTATCGACCGACGAGCGCGCACCGTTGAGGTCAGTCTTGGATGCCATTGAGAAACGCCAGACATGCTTCTTCCTGGTGATGAGCTTCGGCCTAGGATCAGCGTACGAGGCATTGAGTGGTGCGGAGGCGCGCAGACAAACGGTACTCACAATACCCATGCCTGATATCGAGCAGTTGGGTGCGCTTCTTGAGCCGGGCGCCCCTGTTAACTTCCTGTGGTGGGCTAGTAGGGGGCGACCGGGCTGGGCCTTGCCACTCTGGGCGAGCTGGAGAAGTGAACTCGAAGCGGGGCCTGACCGTCGCTTCGACGCCATTCGCCGTCTCCAGCAGCAAATGAGGGTTGATGGGATTCCCGCTGTGGACTGGGGTCGCGTTGCCGTCTTGCGTCGGGCGGGATCTCTAGACGTGCTGACGGAGATGGTACTCTCGTTGGGACCGACCGATGCCTCGCGCCTACGCGTCGACAGGGAGGTGCTGGAGGAGTTATGGAGACGGGAATATCTCAGTGCAAGCGATGAGCTTGTGGACGTGGGGGTGCTTACGCAAGCTCTCACCAACGACCTCATGAAGCTTTGGGAACGAGAGGTCTCACGTCGTGGCGCTCGAGAGGCTTCTCCTCAGCCCATCATAAGTAGCTACCTTTCGAGCATCATTCGAGGCTTTTCTGTCGAGAACAAGATCTGTTTAGGCGGGTGGAAGAGCGAAACGGAATCGTTCGTGGTGGGCTGGCTTGCTCCGCTGATCATTTTGCTTCATGATTTCGTCCTAGAATTCGAAGGGGACACTGAAGTGGGCGCTGCAACAGTTGATTTCTTGTATTCGCTGGCCACTTCCTGGGGCTTGTTTAGTGGAGCAATAACGGCGGGAGGCCTGTCGAGTAGCGCCGGCGACATTGCAACCCGTTTCAGCGAAACCCGGGGACTATTCCGAACATCTTATCAAGCGGTGCCAGCGTTTATCCAAGCTTCCCCCAAGCTGGTCGAAGAGCTCTTTCCGCGTCTAATCGTAAGGCCTGTTCTTAGGTTATCTGAGCAAGCGGGAGCGGACATCGCTGCCCAGAGGAATCGCCTCCAGGGCACCGTGGCTTCCACCGGCCGTTTTCTGTCAACGGTGTCCGGAGCGGGCGGGGACTGTGAAGTTCATGTGATTCTGTTGCCTTCGGTTGACCTTTCACATCGGTTGCAGAGGACGATGTTCAGTCAGATGCGTCGTGCGGAATACTTGCCGTACCGTAAAGTGTTCGTAATTCTTAATCTCGACCCGGAGCTAAGGCAGCTTGAGTTCGATCCGAAGAAAAACTCAGACATTGACCTGCTCTATCGTCTGTGCAAGCTCCGCGCAGAGCCACTGAATGACAGGCGGCTTCAAGATTTCCTCATAAGTGTTTGGCACAACGCGAACGTCCTTGAGCTCGAAAAGGAAGAGCTGTTTGATGTAATCGAGAGTATAACTCGAAGGACTGACCTGCCCCGCGCCACCTATCGTACGATCGAACACTACAGTGCGCTGGGGAAGGAATTCCTAGACAGGCTGGCTGAGCAGGCGCGAAAGGACTACCTGGATCACTTGCGCGACCTGCTGCCCGTCCATGATCAATCGTTCCCCAGGGATAGGATACAAAGGCTCAGAGACGCAATCCGTGAGACTAGAACGATTGAATATCTTTTGCTTTGCTTGGGTGCTTATCGCCGTCGGGAAGCAACAATCCGTGCACTGGCGGGTATAAGACAGCTAGCGTCGTTGAATCGCTTTAAGGAGCTGGGCAGGGGATATGGTGAGCTGATACGCAGGTACACCGTAACGAGGGATAGGACTGGTGACACCCTGTCGCAACCTATGCGGGAAGTTGTGACTTACCTGGCGCAACGCAAAGGTTTCGTCAGTTTGCGGTCGGAAATTTTCTCATCACTCTCGCCCAGCGGAGAATGGGAACCTGACGACGAGGCCTTCCCAACTACCCCAGTTGAGGAGATGTTCCCGGGTTCGAACAAGGAGCTCACGCTTTTTGTGAAAGCGTTGTACTTAGCTGCACTGGCGCAGCTGTGCCACGACAGAATCGCCAGATATGCGAAGGATGTCGTGGAACGAGTACGCTCCGCTGCCCGACAGTATCAGCAGCTTGCTAATGCGATTCGAATGTTCAATGATCAGCTACCTTTCGTGGTGTTGTCCGACAGGGGCTGCATACAGGTCTGTAAGGATCTGGAAAAGCTGGCGGGTCTAGTGGATGATGGGTGCCATCATCTTGACCCCGCTTCCTTGTGGGTGGTCTCCAGGATTGCTGGAGCGATTTGTGCTGAAGCTTCCGACATGTTGGCTCGTTGGCGGGGCGAAAAGGGCTTGGAGGGGTGGCATACTAAGTTGCGCGTGCTCACCGACATGACCGATGCAGTGCATGAATTAAGGCGAGACCTTACAGAGGCGTTCGAGAAACACACCCAGTTGAAGGAAGAAGCGATAGGTGAACTCCAGGGTGTGATTTCGGCGAAACTCGACGAGCCGATTGACGCTGCCGTGCAAGAAATTCGGGCAAGCCTTGGTACTCAGCCCTATGAGCTGCGTGACGAGATTCCTGAAGAATTGGAGGTTTGGGTGCAACCCGCAGAGGAGGCGCTAGCTCGCGCTCGAAGCGAGGTGGAAGAAGTGTGCAGGTATGCGCGACAAATTGATGATCTGATGGCTGAAATTAGCCAGCTGAAGTTGGTAATCGAGACCGTGTGGAGGGGAAGGTGACTTGACCGATGCCCGTAACTGACGCGGAAGTCTCCAGGAGGAAAGAGATGGTGACCACACTGCGAGAGCGCTTTAACTCAGTTAGCCAGCAACTACGCGACATGGATGATGACCAGCGGAACAGACTGAATAACATTTACCTGGGCAGGCTGAGTAGGCTGCAAGCCGGTTTGGTTCAGAGACTGGGTAGCATCTCCGGATGGAGCAGTCTGGTTGCTTGTCTGGAAGAGGCGCAAGGTTTTGCAAGGCGCTTGGAAGGGCTGGTGAACGACCCGTTGCGCGAGCAAGTCGTGGACACAATCGAGCAATGGGCGCGGCGCTTTCACGCAGAAGTACCCGAGCAAAGCTTAGCCTGGTTCCGGAAGGCGTTGGAAGAGGCTGATCATTCAACCCTGCGCGAAATTGTGCAACAAGTCGAGTCGTTGGATGAGCTCTGGCCTAAGTGCGAAGATTGCGGTCCGGCAGTCCTCAGGGTGCTTACTGGGTTGATTGAAAGCGAGCTTGGGCAGCTGGTGACCCTGAACTCCAGTGTGGAAAACGTCATCACGTGGCTTTCAGCGGCTCAAGCCGCGTTGAGCGCGCGAGTTGCCCTGGCAGAGTTGCTGCTTGAGGTCAGGGCCTCAGGGGCCGAACTGCAAGGCGTTGCTTGTGCCGTGTTCGGAAGGTTCTTGGAAGCTGCCCAGTCGATGGCGAGGGAAGCCGACGAGCGGGTCGATACGTTCCGCGGTGCGATAACGAAGTGGCATGACCTAGCGGAAGATATCAGACAAGCATGGGAAACGCAAGAGCCCTGGGTTCACGCGATCTCTGCGATCTCTGATGAATGCGCGAAGCTCGGAAATTTTATTGTCAGTTTGATAGAGCGCGACGTCGCAACCTGGCAGGTGGGGGACTTGAGCGAGGTCCCTTCGCAGTCGAAGCAACTCGTGAGTGACCTCGAGACGCTGATCCAGAACCTATCTGTCTTGCGGCCACTCTTGTGTGAGGCCGAGTCCCGGGATCTTGCGGATTTCGTCTCCAGGCTTCGCGAGCAGGAGGACCTGCAGAGGTTAGTACGTGATTGGAAGCAAATGGTATGCCTTTGGAGATGTCAAATAGTCCAGTCCGCCAACTTGGCTGAGTTGCACGGTAATCTCACAGAGTTACGCGACATGTATCAGAAGTGGAGGGAATCCTTAGGGGATGTCCACACCGCGTTGAGTCGCAGGGCCCGCTTCTGGGTGGCGGTTGGCGCGGCTCAAGATCTCCCTCAGGTCGCTACACTACAGAAAGCCTGTGATGCATTTACGACGTCGCAAGTCGACGGGAGTTTCCGGGAGTTTCTCGAATCTTACGTTAACATTGTAAAGATCATCGATGACGTCCGGTCGGAAGTGCGCAAGCGCCTTTCGGCGGGCGAGTCGAAACTGTTGGCACAGATCGAGGAGCTGCAGGCGCACAGACCGGGCTTGTCTACGGTCAGTCTACTGGATCTTTGCAGGCCAGAGGAGGAACTGAGTTCAGAATGGTTGACCAATCTCTTTCAACTGGCCCGGAAAGAAATTGTCGAAGTAACCATAGTCTTGAGGGGGCAGAGCTATGGAGGCTGCTGAGAGGGAAGTGCATGCTCTAGTAGAACAGCAGTTATCCGGCAGGCTCGTGATTGAGCTCGAAGAGGGACGAAGGATGTCTGTGGGCCGCGTGAGTGTGGTTCGAAGGGGGTTCGGTACTAGGAGGGGCCGGCCTGATTCGGTTGCCTGGTTTAGTCTACAAGTACCGGTTCTCGGGGTTACGGTTCGGGGAAGGTATCCTATACTGATCGAGGTAGCGAGAGCTGGGTTTTCAGACGCAAGGGCAGATTTTGAGTGTTTCTTCGGGCGAGATGAGTTGGAGGTACCGGCCATCGTTGTTGGAGGAGCAAAGCGAGACGAAGCTAAGTTTAGTGGTCGTGTGCGGGCCGTGGTAAGGGCGGTGCAGGTTCCGATCGACCGTATTGTGTGCGGGTATCATGCTCGTGCTAATGGCAGGCCATGCGGAGGTGGTGGGGAGTCTATATGAAGCCAGGAGTACTGGTGGTCGATGAAAGCGGGTACCTCTCCCTCGCGCTACCTACTTACCACCACATCTCTGGTCCACGCAAAGAGCCATTAACGCTGCCAGAGTGTTGGGCGTGGTGCGGGATTGCAAGCACGGACTAAAGTTTTTACCCCAATCTCTTTCCCTTACTCTTAGGTAAGAAAGGGGGAAGGGGATGGCTGTAACATCTCTGTCGGTCAAAGGACAGATCGTGATTCCCAAGGCCCTACGAGAAGCCTTGGGGCTGGGGCCAGGGGATAAGTTCGTCGTCCTCCGAGAAGGGGATACGATCATCCTCAAGCCCTTGAAGAAGAATGTAGCAGCTGCACTCTACGGGAGATATCAGGGGTTGGATCTGCTGTCGGATCTCGAAGAGGAGCATCTGCAAGAGGCCCAGAGAGAAGTGCAGCAGCGATGACGGTGGCCACCCAGGTTGTCCTCGACTCCTGGGCGATCCTCTCCTGGTTGCAAGGAGAACCCAGCGGTGCGCTTGTCCGGGACCTCCTCGGTTGGGCAGAGGGGGATGAGGCTGCCGGGGAGAGGGTGAGAGCACGCTTAGGGAGGGAGCTAAGCAGACCGAAGGTCTCCGTCAGTATAATCAACCTTGGTGAGGTCTTTCATATCCTGGGGCGGAGGAGAGGGGAACGGGAGGCTCGAGAGACCATCGAAGCCATCAAGGCCGGTGCCATCGAGGTCGTCCCTGTTTCAGACAGAATCGTCTTTGAAGCCGCTTCCCTCAAGATCAAATACCCGATTGCCTATGCGGACGGTTTTGCCCTGGCTACTGCCATCGCTCAAGGCGGGGTGCTCGTGACCGGTGATCCCGAGCTTAAGGATCTACGGGACCGGTCTTTTGGATTGGTGAATGAGTAGATAGACCTCTGGATCTTCAAGCGCTATGCAGTCACTTCGGATCTGCCCGGGGGCATCCAGCACTTCGATCTGGCAAGGGAGTTTGTCAAGCGCGGGTGTCCGTCGTGATCTTCGCTTCGAGCTTTCTACTATTTCACTCCACAGAGATGTCAAGCTCCCTCCGCGCCGACCCTGGCAGCTTGAGGAAATGGAGAAACTGTTCGGTTCATCTGCGGACGCACCTTTCCGTACAAGCGAAACGACAGGTGCAGGGTGCTCAACATGGCTGGCTCGGTTTGTGGAGTGGATCGTAGCTTTGCTCGAGCCGGGAGAGAAAGTCCTTCCTACGGCTTGGCAACGAAGCTATTGCCCGCGGGCCCGTGGAAGCCGGGGTGCAGGTGGCGACGGGATACCCAGGGACTCCGCTTCGGAGAGATCGGCGAAGCCCGCAGCGTTCCCCCTGGATCATCTCCGGTTTTGCCACCACTCCGACCACGGCAGCCAGTACACCGCACTGGCCTTCAGCAAGCGGCTGGAGGACGCGGGTATCTTAGGGTCGATGGGTTCAGTGGGTGATGGTCTTGACAACGCCCTGGCGGAGAGCTTTTTCGCGACGCTACAGACCGAGCTCTTGGACCGGTACTCCTGGTCGACCCGTCAGGGGCTGAAGACGGCGATCTTCGAGCACATCGAGGTTTCTACAACCGCCGGCGAACGACATTCGGTTCTCGGCTATCTCAGCCCGGTCGAATTCGAGAGGAGGTATGCCCTGGCCCAAAGAGAACACACTTCTCGAGAGTCGGTAGCCTAGTGAAGGAGCGCCCACTAAACCGGGGCAACTCGACTGATGCCGTACTCCCGACATGCCTGCGCCATGGTCTTCGCCCCGGATATTAACTCCAGGATTGCGCCGTTTCATCCGATAACTTCCCTTTCCCCTATCGCACTATCTCCTTTTGCCGGAGTGTCCAGTTTCTGGGACCAGCACACATTTTTCTGCCAAATATGAAGCGAGCCAGTGGCGGAGGCGTACCGAAGACGTTAGATCGCTTGCGCGATTTGTGCATCAAGCCACGCCTTAACTACGTGCTCAATAAGTTCCCCAAAAGGAGCAACGATTCTTAGTACTGCGGATTTTGTCAATTCATTCACTAGATCTTGTATTCCTTGAGGGATGCGGTCTGCACCCTCTATGATTTTAAAATCAACAATCCGGGATGTTGGGGGTATTGCAGTTGGCTTGCTTTGCTCTTCTAAGAACTTCTTAGCATTCTTGGCTACTTTGTCTGTTGTTACAACCACTCCCCAGTGTCCGCGATAGCGGCTAACACGGTATACGAACGGATACGCATCGCCCAAACCAAACTCACGATCTTTCAGTTCAAAAAAGACCCTAAGTCCTCCCATATTGAGCATAAGATCAAGCTCCTCGCCGTCAATTTCTAGCCCCCATCGCAGATCCTCTCTTTCTACCCCATTCTCAAGCAATAGCTCGGTAATCCAAATCGACATCCAGCGATTGCCTGAAAGTAGAGAACGAGCCGCATCTGTTAGAACATATATCTCTTGAACAAGCTCCTTCCCGAAAGGACGGTTGCAAACAGGACACCGGAAGTCCTCACCCACATGCTCGAGCAAGTCCTTTGTTGGCAGCGTACTAATGGTGTGAGAGTCTTCACGGCAACTAACTAAGTACTCTTGTTTGATTAATCCGTCATCAATCAGCCGTTGAGTATCAATGTTAATGTTAGCGCTTGCGTCGGTGGCTCTGAGCTTTCGTACTTGCGCAAGTTGTAGAACAAACAATCGCGTGTCCTTGTTAGAAAGAGAGTTGGCGCGCTGTGCATCTTCTGGCGTATAGGTTGGTTGGGTTCCTGACGTAACCTCTTCGCCCTCCTCCTGATACCTTTCGAAACGCGAACGTGTGGAAATGTCTTTCCATGTGAAGTCCATCGCTCGTTTGTCCAGACGGGCCTTCGTAGCCTCTTCGAAATCCCGGCAGAACTGTTCCATCATTGGTTGGCGCGTGTGGTACCTAAAGCCCCATACCAGTAGCTTCTTCCGCGCGGGCATCACCACAAATGCATGATGGTGTCTGAAGAAGATTTCCCCGATGCCAAACCTCTCTCTTCGGTGGGGGTAAGGATAGCGACCATAGAGTATTTGATCGGTTGGGAGTTCCACGTCCACAGCAGCTGCATTAAGAACGGCGTCTATTATAGAGCCTAATACTGGCCTATATGCTCTCTGCTTCAATTCTGCAGCGATACGGTCGATGTCTCGTTGACTACTGATCTCAGCTGAACATTCTCGGCCTTCGATCACAAACATACGACTCCCCTCCTGGCTTTGCACGTAAAGCTCACCGGCTTCGAGACACCCGGAAGCGATGTCGATCGCAGAGGCGTCGTTGATCGCCGATGCTCGTGCACACTGCTGGCCATCTGAGAGCTCCTTTGAGCAGCCCTGCGGTCAATTCAAAGGTCAGTCTGTCCCTGGATCCGCCGTGTCCACACGTCCAACTACAGCGAACGTTCCGCAGAGTGCTGAGTTCGTACATAGCGCGTGATTACCTGTGGTGCTCATTGCGAGGCCGTCCACCCTCCGACGCAGGTATGCCGTCTTGCTGGGTCCAGTTGGCTCTGGCCTACAGATGTCCTCGCATCGGTGGGTAGGCAAGCGTGTGCCCGGAGGACGGAGGCCGGGCAGCGCCATTGTCACACAATAAGGAGTCCTCTGGTCGTGCCATAATCGACATTCGCGGCATCGACATGCTTTCCCTTCTTGCGAGCATTTTCACATGCCGGCACGGGTTGAGCTCTATGCAAGAGGGCAATCATTCACACAAACGGGTTGTTAACAGGTATTCATACCTTCACCTAGCGCGACCGGTTACCGGCTGTTCATCGCCGGTGAGTCAATCCATCTTGGGAAGACCCATAACAGACTAGATAGCACGAGAAATGGACGGCACAGATATTGCACCCTCGGAACCGAGCCACTTGTAAGGCTTTATTGGTGATGCCCTCCGTGATGCTCTCCATCCAGGTCTCGAGACTTAGATCTGAAAGGTAAACCGGCTGACCGCGGTGCTTCGAAGTCAGGGCCGGAGGGTAATTTTTCGTAGGTAATTATCATTGTCGGAAGCCTGGCTGGCGGTTGGTCGTCACCCGCGGCGGCGGAGCCCTGTTGCTCATAGGGCTGGAGGCGTGAGGACGCTGAAGGTTACGTGACTCCCATCGAGAAGAATACTGCAGAGCAAGGCACAGGTGGGGATAAGCAGTGGTGCGCCGTCAAAGTGAAGGATCGCTGCATTTGCCAATGCTATCAGGAATCACAGTGCGAGAGGCCCTGAAGCTTGGGGCTCTCAACAAGGCGCGTGTGGTGGCTGGCCACGGAGGGCTGGACAATATCGTCCGTTATGTCAGCGTCATCGAGGTCCCCGATGCCGTACGATGGTTTCACGGTTATGAGCTGATGATCACTGCGGCCTACTCGTACCGGCATAGCGAGGAGGCTCTGGTCCAACTGATAGAAGACCTTGTTTGCGCAGATGCAGCGGCGTTGGTTATATGCTATTCACAACGGTATCTCGGAGGTATACCAGGAAAGGTGATCGACCGCGCCAACGAACTCAATTTTCCTATCCTCGACATCCCTCTCGATGTGAAATACATCGAGATTATCACCCCGGTGCTAACGGCGATCGTCAACAAGCAGGCCCACCACTTGGATCTTGCGCTCCGGGCGCATTTAGAGCTCGAGAACCTCGTGATCAAGGGCGCAGGCCTGGATGCCATGCTGCGATCTATTGGCGAAGTCCTCGAGGCCCCGGTGTTGCTTCTCGATCCTGCTTGTCAAGTGCGTTGTCTTGCAGTGCCGACAGAGACCATGGATAAGTTGCAGGATGTAAACTGGGAAGCTGCGCTTGCATGTGCGAGACCTGACATCGAACACGGTAGCACCGTAATAGCGGGAGAGGTCGAAGGAATGAAGTTTGCTGCGGTGCCGCTGGGTACCGGTACCTTGGCCCTTGGTCATCTGGTTGCACTTGGGCTGGACAGGTTGGATGCCGCCGCATTTCTCCTTTCCCAGTGCTCTATGCCGCTTACGATAGAGCTGTCCATGGAAAGAACCCGTCAGGAGGCAGAACTTCGACTCCGACGGGATTTTTTTGAAGATCTCTTCAGCGGTGACATGTCCACCGAGGTGGCGACCCGCCGTGCGCAAGCTTACGGGATTGATCTGACGGGGTGTTGCTGCGTGGTGGTGGCGGACATTGACTCTCTCGCCGAGCAGTTCTTGAGATCCGGCGACGAACGCCAAGTCCAGATGCTCAAAGAGGAGCTCAAGAGGGTAGCTACGGCGCTCGTCGAGGAAGAGGCAGAAGGAGGATTGGTGGTATCTCGGAGTGACTCGGTGGTGATTCTCCCCCGTTTTCCAGGGCTGGCAAACGAGAAGTTTCTCACGCGCGCCAAGCGGTTGGCGCGGCGGTTGTGTCTGGAGGCAGCTGATCGGTTGGCCCCCGCCACGGTTTCGGTGGGCGTGGGGGCATATTGCTCCGATTTGGGGGGGTTAGGGCGCAGTTTTCAGACAGCGCACGGGGCTATCGAGATTGGCCGTCGACTGTGGGGTCCCGGTTCAGTCCACTGTTGGGATGAGCTGGGATCGTATCAGTTACTTCTAGCGCTTAAGGGCTCGCAGGAGGCTTCCAGCTTCTTGCGACGCAATTTGGCTCCTCTGCTCGAGACTCCACGGTCGGAGGAACTTCTCACCACCCTAGAAACCGTGCTCGCGTGTGGCGGGAACTTCAAGCAGGCGGCGGCACAACTTCACCTCCATCGAAACACTGTCCGCTACCGGATGGAGCAGATACGCCAATTGCTTGGCTTCGATCCGCTGACCCGCCCCTTCGAGATGCATCTTGCCCTTGCTCTTCGGAAGTTGATTTAGGCCGTCCCAGGATGTTGCGGAGTTTGCCGTGCACGGTTGTGGCGCGGGCCCTGAAAGCGACCTTCGAGTCTCCCATGGCCAGTGATAGATCCGGCTCAGATCCAGTGCTGATTTCAGTTTTCGAAAGCCTTTGCACGTACCATAAAGCCTTGCAGGTCTGGGATGCTTCTTCGGGGCTCAAGGAAGAGTTGGTGCCCGGGACGTACACCCCCTCGTGCTGAGCTTCTCGTTTCAGCACCTTGCTGAGCGACGCCTTTTCTTTCCGTCCGGCTTGAGGTACCTCCGGTAACCACCCTTGCATTGCCGATGCGTTCCTTCGAGCGTCGAGCCTAAAGCTTTCGTCTGAGGTTTGCCACGGGTTGTTCGCGCATCCTTTGGTCATGCCCCTTCTGCTGGGGAGATTGAAGCACCAGCTCGGGATTGTGTTGGGTTCCCCGGTTGCTTCTCCATTCCCCTCAGGGAGTCTTTGCCCCAGGTCCCAGATGATGGGTCAATTTGACGCGCCCGTACATCTTCACCCTCGGAGCGCATGCCCGCGGTGCCCTCTGCGATGTACAGGTGCGAGATTCCGCGGGGTTGTGTGGGGCCGTTGTCCCCCAGCTTCTTCATACACTCTGGTGCGCATCTTGCAGTTTGCCCGCTGACGCTTGCGTTGTTGGCCAACGTGCACAGCACGGGAATTCGCATTCTGCGATCTTAAGACCTCCTGCTACGCCGCTGTAGGGCAACGTGCACAAAAACATGGTGAGTTTTCGTGCGAACCGCCGAAGGCGCAGAGCGGCGACCGTCGAACTACGACAGCATTGGAGGTGAGCTGAATGCCGTCCGTGCAAGATCTTGAATTGGCGAAGGCGGCCCACGTGATTATCAGCGAACTCTGCAAAGTGAAAAGCGGGGAAAGCGTACTCATCACGGCAGACTCAGCAACTGACTGGAGGCCGGTGGAGGAAACCGCCAAGGCAGCCGAAGCTGCTGGCGCCAAGGTAATGGTAGCCTGGCATTCGACACCTGCAGGCTACGGTAAGGTGGCCGACCCCAGGTTGCCAGATGGATTGAAGGCTGCGATACCCAACACCGACGTGTGGATCGAGTACAACAATCAATGGTTGCTCTATTCCTCTCCATGGCTGGAGGCGATGAGTGGAAGCAGGGTCCGTTATCTGTTCCTTGGGGGGTTGGATACCGACCAGATCGTGCGTTGTATTGGCAAGATCAATATCAGCGCCCAAGACGAGTTTCAACGGGAACTCGTTTCCATGACCCAGCGAGCGCGTCGCATGCGCATTACCACCCCTGCTGGCACGGATGTCAGCTTCGAGAATGACCCCGATAGGCCAGTCACAAGTGAGCTCTACGCTGACACGCCCGGCCCGCACTTCCTCCTGGGTCAAATCGGGTGGGCGCCGGTGGAAGAGACCATCGAGGGTGTCATCGTGTTCGATGGATCCTTTTCCGGTGGAGGCGAGGCCGACCTCGGCATCCTCCGAGAACCCATCCGGCTGACGATTAAGAAGGGAGTCATCACGAGCATCGAGGGTGGGGAAGAAGCAAAGAAGGTCAAGGAGTGGCTGGACAATCTCGGTGATCCAAAGATGTATCACTTGGCCCACGTCTGTTACGGCTTCAACCCTGGTGCCCGCCTCTCGGGGTTATGCACGGAGGACGAACGGGTATGGGGAAGCACCGAGTGGGGGATCGGTTTCCAGGGGCCATTCTTCAAAGGGAAGGTGGGACCTGCCGTAACGCATGCCGACGGGATATGTCTCAATTCGTCCGTATGGCTTGACGGTGAACTGATCATCCGCGAGGGGAAGGTGGTGCACCCCAAACTGGCCCGGCTGGCGGCAGCGCTGGGTAAGTGAGGCACGAGCGGGCACGGCCCCTCGTTGCACGGCCGTGCCCCATTGGATTCCTGAGGAATAACGGGTGGTAGTCGTACCGGGCGCAAGGCAGCATCCGTGGAGCGGGGGCGCAGACAGGGTGTTCAGTACCGGGGATCACGCCGCAGGTGCAAGAGATCCCTGCGGAGTTGGTCTGGGCGAGATCCCAGGGTCCTCGTTGGACGCCTCGAAAGTGCCGAGGTCGGCCGAACCACGTGGCGGATCGGTGTGCGCGGTAGCGCGGGGTTCGTCGTCGCGACGTGCATCCTCCCCGGGCAAACGCCCTCCTTTGTCGCTCTCACCGCGTTTGCGGCTTGAAACGGACGACATGTTCAGGCCGCCGGTAAGGGGGTGATCTGACTGGTGAACAATCTGACCGACGCTTTGAGCGGAGCCAGGGTGGCTGTAAAGCAGTGTCTGGGCGTCAGAGCCGGCGAGTCGGTGCTGGTGGTGACAGACTCAGTTTGCCAGCCGGTTGGGGAGGCGTTGTGTACGGCGGCAAGTGAGGAAGGAGCGGATGCCCTGCTCTTGCTAATGCGCCCGCGGGCGGTCCACGGAGAGGAGCCCCCGGAGCCGGTTGCGAAAGCCATGCAGGCCGCAGCTGTCTGTTTCATGCCGACTTCCCGTTCTCTAAGCCATACCGTGGCTCGGCGAGAAGCTACTGCAGCTGGCGCTCGCATTGCGAGTATGCCAGGCATTACCCTCGAGATGTTGGCCAGGACGTTAGCTGTGGATTATGAAGCGATCGCTGCGCTGACAGAGAAGGTGGCAACGGTATTGGATCACGGGGAGGAGGTCCGGATCACGTCGCCAGCGGGAACGGACCTGGTCCTCGACATCTCGGGTCGGACGGCATTGCGGGACACCGGACTTTACACCGCGCCTGGTAGCTTTGGAAACCTGCCTGCCGGGGAGGCTTACGTGGCACCAATTGAGGGTTCAGCCACAGGCCGGATAGTCGTTGACGGTAGCATGGCAGGAGTGGGGCTTCTTGAGGAGCCCTTGGTGATCGAGGTGGCCTCCGGCCGAGTGGTCGATATTGCCGGCAGGTCCGCTGGTGCCCTACTCGAACTCCTCAACAGCGCTGGGGAGGATGCACGCAATGTGGCAGAGCTAGGGATCGGCACGAATCCGGCAGCAAAGCTGGTTGGCAATGTCCTGGAAGACGAAAAAGTGCTCGGTACAGTGCATGTGGCCCTGGGTGCAAACGCGAGTTTCGGAGGCAAGGTCCAAGTTGCGTGTCACTTAGACGGAGTACTGCTCCGGCCTGACCTGTGGGTGGACGGAAGGCAGATCATGAGGGGCGGCCAACTGCTGGTGCGATAGAGAACCGATTGCGCCGAAACCACATACGCCCGCGTTGGCGTGGGACGAAAGAGAGGTGATGTTGCTGGGGGTGCTAGTCCGGACGTTGGCGGAGCTGTCTAATGTTTAGCCGGAAGGAAAGGAGGTCGTGAAGATGAGAGGCGGGGTCATTGCTAAAGCGCTAGCAGTAGCTGTCCTCCTGGCTTTCATGGGCGGGACCTTGACGGGTTGTCGGCCACCGGCGGCGGAGCCGGAGCCCCAGGCCGAGATCAAGCCAGAGGACAGAATCTTGAGGGTAGACTCGGACTGGCCCACTTACATCGACCCGGCGGTCGGCAACGACTTCTCCGACAGCATTGCCCTGGTGAATCTCTACGACACCCTGGTGTTCCCGAACTTTGACGGGTCAGTGCGTCCTCACCTCGCTACTGACTGGGAAGTCTCTCCCGATGGGCGCAAGTACACGTTCTACCTGCGGCAGGGTGTGAAGTTCCACAACGGCGACGAACTCACTGCTGAAGACGTAGAGTTCTCTATGAAGCGTTTGCTGACGATTGGTGAAGGGTTCGCGTACTTGTTCGAGAGCGTGACCGATGTGAAGGCGGTGGACAAGTACACGGTTGAATTCACCTTAAAGGAACCCTTTGGCCCGTTCGTGAGAGCCCTGGTTAGACTCTACATCCTCAACAAGGATCAGGTGCTTGCTCACATCAAGCCAGGGCCCTACGGTGAAATGGGTGACTACGGTAAAGAGTGGTTGCTAACTAATGATGCTGGCAGCGGCCCGTACAAAGTCAAAGAGATGAAAATGGAGGAGTACTTACTGGCGGAGAAGTTTGACGACTGGTGGGGCGGCTGGGATAAGGATGCACCCTTCTATCTCAAACTGATTGCGACGCCTGACCCAGTGACTATACGGACACTCATGGCCCGTCGAGAGCACGAGTTGACGAGCGAGATGCTACCTGAAGAGAACCTGAAGGCGCTGGACGAGATGGAGGGTATCGATACAGCAGGCTACTTCGATGGAGTCAACCTGAACATCATGCTGCATACCAGAAAGCCACCCACCGACTGCATCCACTTCCGCAGGGCTCTAGCTTACTGCTTGGATTACGAAACAGTCGCCACCAAGATCTGGCCCGATGCTGTGCAGGCACGAGGTCCTGTACCCCACAACCTGCCTGGTCATAACCCCAATGTGTACCAGTTCAAGCAGGATCTGGAGAAGGCCATGGAGGAGTTGAAGAAGTCCAAGTATTACGGTCAACTGGAGAAGTATCCCGTAACCTTATCATGGTGCGCCGAGGTGCCGCTTGAAGAAAAACTCGCTCTGCTGTTCCAGGCAAATGCCGCGGAGATTGGCATCAAGGTGGAGGTAACGAAGAAGCCGTTCGGTGCCATGATTGCTGATGCACAGTCACCCGAAACGACACCAAATGCATCAATCATATTCGTTGCCCCGCATTATGCTGAGGCTGGCTCAATGCTGAAGTCTCGGTATCATTCCAGCACCTGCGGCTCGTGGGAGCAGTGTGAGTGGCTGCAGAACGAAGAAATCGACTCCATGATCGAGGAAGCCCTCAGGACACTGGACGAGAAGAAGAGGTTTGAACTGTACTATAAGATCCAGGAGAAGATAGTGGAATTGTGTCCCACCATCTGGGTGCTGGATCGGTTCGAGAAACGAGCATACCAGGCAGGCTACGTGTACTGGCCGGCGGCTGAAGAAGTCAAAGCTGGTAAGGCCATTCTTCCTATCATGGGATACGGGCAGTACGCGCACGACTTCCGTGTGTACCCCGAGAAGAGGATGGAGTTACTTAAGACCAAGTAATGGGCATTCGGACACGCGGCGGTACGCCGCGGTAAGGGCGGTGTCGTTGGTCAGACCGCGACGGTGGTTGAGGGGCGGGCCTGCTTCGCTGAAAGGGCGGGCCCGCCCTTGCGAGACACAAACAGTGCTGGGGGAGGTCATGCAGTGGGTCTGGGAAGGTTCATGGTGCGCAGGCTTGCGCTTTCCTTGCTGGTCCTGGCCGGGCTCTCGATACTGATCTTTCTCATAGCCAGGGTGGTGCCGGGGGATCCGGCTAGGCTGGCACTGGGCCCGCGGGCGCCTGAGTGGGCGGTGCAAAGCCTGCGAGAAGAGATGAATCTTGACAAGCCTTTGCACGTGCAGTACTACCTGTGGCTAAGAGGCCTGTTGCGCGGCGATCTGGGGAAGTCCCTGCTGACCCGGCGCCCCGTGATGGACGACATCAAAGAGTTTCTGCCAGCCACCTGTGAGATCGTGCTCTTCTCCGCATTGGTCATGGCGGTAGGGGGCATTCTCCTAGGGGTTCTATCGGCCAGTTATCCGAATTCCTGGTTCGACAACGTGGTCAGGGTAGTTGCCTACCTAGGCATCGTCACGCCTTCGTTTGTTTGGGCTGTTATTTTCGTGCTCATCTTCGGCTACATTTGGCCTATCCTGCCGGTCATCGGCCGTCTCGAGATGACCGTGGAGGCTCCGCCTGTGTTCACGGGCTTCCTCTTGCTCGACAGCCTGATTTTCGGGAAGTATGAGGCGTTTTGGGATGGACTCAGGCATTTGATTCTACCGAGCGTGGCGTTGGCATTAGGCGGCATGGCCCAGGCCGCCCGGATCACGCGTTCTAGCCTGATGGAAAACATGGGCAAGGACTACGCCTTGGCCCAGGTGGCATACGGGATCCCCTGGCGGGTGACCCTCGGCAAATACCTGCTCAAGCCCTCTCTGATTCCAACCGTATCCGTGATGGCTCTGGACATCGCTGCCCTGTTCGCAAATGCGTTCCTGGTCGAGTTGGTGTTCAATTACCCGGGCATTTCAGGATACGGAATCCGCGCCATGTTGAACAAGGACGTGAATGCAATCAGCGGAGTGATCATGGTGATGGGTGTAATCTTCACGGGTGTAAACATCATTGTGGACCTGGTGGTAGCTTATCTGGATCCACGAGTGCGACTGGTTGGGGGGAGTCAGAGTGGCTGACAGCGCAAAGTGGCGGGAGCGGCTAGGACGGGCATGGTACAAGTTTTCGCGCAACCGCCTTTCGGTGGTGGGACTGGTGCTGGTGGTTGGTATCATACTTCTGGCCTTGCTGGCACCAGTGGTGGTCCCGTATCCTGAACACGCTGGTGCCTTTGTAGACTACGCTAACGCCAACTTGCCGCCCTCGCGGACTTACTTGTTCGGAACCGATGTGTTCGGCCGGGACATCTTCAGTCGGACCATATTTGCCTTCCGCGGTGCGCTTATCATGGCCATCGGGGTCCTCGTGACAGTGGTTCCGCTGGGATCCTTTCTCGGCCTGGTGGCAGGGTACTTCAAAGGGACTCGGCTGGAAGCGTTTATCATGAGGATCACCGACGTCTTTCTGGCCTTGCCCCCACTCATCCTGGCCTTGGCCATATGTGCCATGTTGCGCCCAACCCTTTTCAACTCCATGATGGCCGTCTGCGTTTCATGGTGGCCCTGGTACACCCGCCTCGTGTATGGGATGGCCAGGTCGGTACGCAGCGAGTTCTACGTTTTGGCAGCGGAAGTGGCCGGTGCTAGCAAGGCCCACATCCTTTTCCGCGAGATACTGCCGAATTGCATGGCCCCCATTTTCACCAAGATGGCGCTGGATGTAGGTTGGGTCATCCTCGTGGGGGCTGGGTTAAGCTTTGTGGGGCTGGGCGAACAGCCGCCCACCCCCGCGCTTGGTACTATGGTGTCGGACGGCGCGAAGTATCTCCCTCATCTCTGGTGGAACTCCGTTTTCCCGGCCATCGCGATAATGGTCATGGTCTTAAGCTTCAACCTACTTGGCGACGGAATACGCGATATGCTGGCCAGGGAGGAGGCATGAAGATGGAGGATAGTACTCTGGTCGAGATCAAAAACTTGACTGTTTGGTACCGAGTCTATGGCGGATTGCTGAGGGTCCTGGATGGTGTCAATTTGTCGGTTGCGCGGGGACAGAAAGTGGGGATTGTTGGAGAAACGGGCTGCGGGAAAACGACAACCGTGAAAGCCATACTCAGGATTCTCCCCAAGAACGCCGTGGTGCCCGAGGGAACCATAATGTTTCAAGGCCGGAACGTGCTCAAAATGCGGGGCCGTGAGTTGCAGGAACTGCGAGGACAGGGGATTGCCATGGTATTTCAGGATCCGACGGCTGCGCTGAACCCGGTCTTCACAATCGGGCAGCAGATCATGGAGGTGATCAAGTACGCGCGTCCTGGTGGCAAGGCAAAGGAGTGGAGAGAGATGGCTGTAAGAGCCCTCAAGGAAGCTGCTCTTCCTGATCCAGAACGCCTCATGGAAAACTACCCGTTCCAGCTGTCTGGAGGCATGCGCCAGCGCGTGTGTATCGCCATGGCGCTGGCCACGGCGAGAACCCTGCTCATTGCCGACGAACCCACCACGAACCTCGACGTGACTATCCAGGATCAGGTGCTCCGACTAGTGAGGCGCTTGGTGGAAGAGAAGGGAACCTCCTTGATTCTGATAACGCACTCTTTGGGGGTCGCCCGCGAGATGACCGACCTGGTGTACGTAATGTATGCAGGCACCATGGTCGAAGTTGCACAGACTGATGAGCTGTTCGATAACCCGTTACACCCTTATACCTTGGGGTTATTGCAGTCCATCCCGAAGTTGACGGGCGGCGGCGTTACTCAGGGCATCGCAGGTCGCATTCCCGACTACGCAAATCCTCCGCCCGGCTGTCGATTTGCCCCTCGTTGCGATCAGGCTATGCCAATATGCTCGGAGCGCAAGCCCGCGTTGTTCGACGCGGGGGGTGGCCATCAGGTGGCCTGCTGGCGCTTTGCGGCTGGGGGTGAAGCGGTTGCCTGACGACGGACTGCTGGAAGTGAGGGATCTGAAAAAATACTTTCCCACCAAGCGCAAGGGAGTTTTCGTCCGAGCAGTGGACGGAGTCAGCTTCAGGTTGAAGCGTGGTGAGGTATTGGGTCTAGTGGGCGAATCGGGGTCCGGCAAGAGCACCACTGCTTATACCATCCTTGGGGTTTACGAACCCACCGCGGGACAGATATTGTTCAAAGGACAAGACATCTCCACCGGATTGGCCCGACGCCCGTTGGCGCTGAAGAAGGAGATCCAGATCGTGTTTCAGGACCCGGGAACTTCTCTGAATCCAAGCCGTACTATCGGCCAGATACTGGGTGTCCCCTTGGCCGTTCACCGTATAGGGACTAGGGCCGAGCGTCAGCAGCGCATTGCCGAGTTGTTGCGACTGGTGGAACTGCCGGTTGATTTCATGTACAAGTACCCACGGGCTATCGGGGGAGGCGAAAGGCAGATGGTGGCCATTGCTAGGGCGCTGGCCACCAACCCGAGTCTGGTCGTTCTAGATGAGCCCACCTCGGCGCTTGATGTTTCAGTGCAAGCTAAGATCATTAACATGCTCATGAAGTTGCAGCGTGAGCTCCACCTCACTTATCTGTTCATTAGTCACGACCTGAGCTTGATGAGGAATGTGGCTACGCGGGTTGCTGTCATGTATCTGGGGAAGATCTGTGAAGAGGCCTCAACACCGGAGCTCTTCGCAAACCCACTTCATCCTTATACGCAGATGCTGCTGTCCTCCATACCGGTGGTCTCGAAGGCAGAGGAGGCTACCAAGCCCAAGAGAATACGCTCTACCGGCGAGATCCCCAGCCCAGTAGATGTCCCTCCCGGATGTGGTTTCCACCCTCGTTGCCCGTTTCGCACGGAGGCGTGTTCGCGTGAGGAGCCTGCTATGCGAGAGGTTGAAGAGGGACATTTCGTGCGGTGTCATCTACTGGGTGCGGGCGTGCCAGGGGACGGCCAGATCCACTAAGGGGGGACGGTGTCGTGGAAGTGCAAGAAGCCATCAGGCGGCGGCGTAGCATACGCAGATACACGGAAGAAAGGGTGACGCACGAACAACTTCAGACCATCTTGGAATCAGCAATTTGGGCTCCTAGCGGAGGCAACATCCAGGCATGGTTGTTTGTGGCTGTCACGGATGAGCGTATGATTCGCGACATCAAAGCCTTCGCACCCGGGATGTTTGGACTCCCTCCTGCTCTCGTGGTGGCCTGCGCCGACCTGGAGCGCGCCAGGGCGCGCGGCGGTCGTTTAGGCGCGGAGGTTCTGACCATCTGTGATCTATCCATGGCGTGTCAAAACATGATGCTTGTGGCTTGCAGCCTCGGGCTGGGTTCGTGCGTGGTGAGGTCGTTCAACCAGACAGCGGTATCTAGGTTGCTGGGCTTGCCGGCGAGTATTAGGCCGGAATTGCTGGTGACTCTGGGGACCCCGGCTCGCATACCTCCCGCACCGCCTCGACGTCCGCTGGAAGAGGTTGTGCACTGGGAGAGGTTTGGGAGCGCTGGTTCACGGGAGGGACGCTGAGGTGGAGACGGCGTTGGACGCAAAGAAAGCCAGGGAGTTGTTGTTTCGCTACCTATGCTATCTGGTGTCCAGCGCAGCCGGGCTGGTTGACGAGCCGGCTTTGTATGGACCCTTCCGTCTGGTGGATGCGGCCGAGCGCGTGATAGACATCATGGGCGAGTTGGGGCTTGGTGATTCCTTTCTCACCGAGCTGCGTGAGTGCATAGTGCGCCACAAGGAGAAGGTTATGACGGATGAGCAAGGTTTCGTTGCATTCTTAGACCAGACTGTCCGAACTCTGGCGGACGAGCTGACGCGGCGCTTCGATTAGCATATGGGGCCTTACGGGCAATCGGGGGAGGGAGCAACTCGGTGCGCAAGCTGGGAGCGCAAGAAGTCGAGGACATTGCCCTGGGAGCGGCTGTACTGGGCACCGGGGGTGGAGGCGATCCGCACATAGGTAAGCTCATGGCCCTGCAAGCCATAGAGGAGTACGGGCGCGTTGACCTCATTGATCTGGATGAGGTTCCTGATGATGCCCTCCTCATGCCTCTGGCCATGATGGGTGCTCCGACGGTTATCGTTGAGAAGATTCCCAACGGGGACGAGTTTCCACGAGTATACCATGCGCTTAGGCAGTTTCTGGGGAAAGAAGTGTACGCCACCATGCCCATCGAGGCCGGCGGGGTCAACTCGATGATACCGGTGGCTTCGGCGGCCCGGCTCGGCATTCCACTTGTGGATGCCGATGGAATGGGTCGTGCCTTCCCGGAGCTTCAGATGGTCACATTTCACCTTGGCGGCATCGGCGCTACGCCCATGGCGATGACAGACGAGAAAGGAAACTTGCTGATCCTGTCGACGGTGAGCAACATGTGGACTGAGCACCTGGCGCGCAGTGCCACCGTGGTCATGGGGGGATCGGCCATGATCGCCATCTACCCCATAACTGGGGCCCAGGCCAAGCAGTGGGGCATACGAGGTAGCGTGAGCAAGGCGGAGGAAATTGGCCGTACTTTACGCCTTTGGAGCAAACAGGAGGGCGCGATCCGAACTCAGGCGGCAACGCTCCAGCGTGACGCCTGGTCTTCCCGACCGGAAGAGTGTGCCAAGGCAGATGGGGCGGGCCCGGGGGACGCGTTGCAGGCGATTCTGCAGTTGACCGGTGGCTACCTGCTGTTCCGCGGCAAGGTGGTGGATGTAGCACGTCGCACCGTGGGCGGGTTTGCCCGCGGGGAGGCCCGCTTGGAGGGGACGGATGAATTTCGCGGGCGGAGCATGTGCATCCAGTTCCAGAACGAAAACCTCATAGCCACCTGCGATGGTGAGGTGCTGGCAACCGTTCCCGATCTAATTACTGTTCTTGATGCTGAGACAGCGCGCCCCATAACCACCGAAGGGCTCCGCTATGGGTGTCGGGCGGTCGTAGTCGGGATCCCTTGTGATCCCAAGTGGAGGACCCCTGCGGGGTTGCGGACAGTGGGGCCGAGGTACTTTGGATACGATGTGGAGTATATCCCCTTGGAGCAGAGAATGGCTGAGAGGAGTCGGTGGTGAGATGGTTTTCCGTCTAGGCATTGACGTAGGTGGGACTAATACTGATGCTGTGGTGCTAGATGAGGAAAATCGCCTGGTGGCCAAAGCCAAAACGCCCACCACTCCTGACGTGACGTCGGGCATCATCCGCGCGCTGGACCAAGTCCTGGCGTCCAGGACAGTGCAACCAGAAAAGATCCGGTATGCCATGTTGGGAACCACGCACTGCACCAATGCGATCGTAGAGCGGAAAAGCCTTACTCCTACCGCAGTGATCCGTATCGGTTGGCCGGCAACGGTGGCGGTCAAGCCCCTGACCGGATGGCCTGAAGAGTTGGTCCGCTTGTGTGGCCGATACGTCTACTTTGTTGCCGGGGGACATGAGTTCGACGGCCGTGAGATCGCCCCTCTCGACGAAAAGGGAGTAGCTCAGGCGTGCAAGGAAATCAAGGGTCGGGTCGGCGCGGTGGCTATTTGCTCTGTGTTCTCGCCTGTGAACCCGGCTCATGAGTTGCGCGCGGCTGAGATCGTGCGGCAAGAGTTGGGAGAGGTACATGTTTCGCTCTCGCACGAGATAGGTAGCATCGGCTTGCTTGAGCGGGAGAACGCGACGGTTTTGAACGGCGCCGTGTGGCGTGTGGCGCGACAGGTAGCAGACGCATTCGAGCGGGCACTGGTGGAGCGAGGTATCCAGGCCCGTACCTACTTTGGTCAGAACGACGGCACCTTAATGTCAGTGGAATACGCGGTTCGGTATCCTATTCTAACAGTGGCCTGCGGGCCCACCAACAGCATCAGGGGAGCCGCGTTCCTTTCCGGGTTTGGGGACGCGGTAGTAGTGGATGTAGGGGGTACTACCACCGACGTCGGAGTGCTGGCGAGGGGCTTCCCCCGGGAGTCCTCGGTAGCTGTCGAAATCGGTGGGGTGAGGACTAATTTCCGCATGCCGGACCTGATCTCGGTCGGTCTGGGTGGTGGCAGCATTGTTCGCCTGCAGCCTGGCCCTGGCAGTAGTCCCACGGTAGGTCCTGACAGTGTTGGGTACCTCCTAGAACAGAAGGCGCTAGTTTTCGGAGGTGAGATTCTGACCGCTACGGATGTTGCGGTTAGACTGGGAATGATTGAGCTGGGGGATTCTTCTCGTGTAGCTTGGCTGGATGCAGCGACGGCGGAGAAGATTCACGGCCGTATAGTAAGCATCATCGAGGATGCTGTGGACAGAGTGAAAACGAGTCCTGACCCAGTACCGGTGGTTGTGGTGGGCGGGGGCAGCGTCCTCATCCCGGACCGGTTGGCGGGGGCTTCTCAGGTCGTGCGGCCTGACCACTATGAGGTAGCCAATGCGTTTGGCGCTGCCATCGCACAGGTGAGTGGGCAGATTGAGCGGATATTTTCCCTTGATCGGATGACCCGCGAGGAGGCTCTAGCGGAGGCAAAGCGCGTAGCGCGGGACGAGGCAGTGAAAGCCGGGGCGGATCCAGCTTGCGTGGAAATAGTGGATGTTGATGACGTACCCCTCGCCTACCTCCCCGGGAACGCGACTCGGATTCGGGTCAAGGCTGCGGGCCCATTGGCCCGCCACACCTCTGGCTGGCGCCGGTAGGTGTTGCGGTGCGAGTAGTTCTTCGTTGTGCTCTGGGTGTGCCCCTACGGTGAGCGTGGTTGAACAGGCTGACTCACCGTCGATGCCTCCCGCCGACCCATCTCTTGACCCCGGCTCGTGGTACAGTATACGGCCACCGCTCGACTGTCAACGATAAAGCCTTGGGCCCTCCACATCCCAGCGCCGCTCCTGTAGCCGGGGCTCTCAGCCAGACCCGGTTGCCCAGAACCAAGCGTAGAGTCAGGGGTTCACCTAGCAGGTTACTGGCACACCCCCGTGGCGCTTAGCCATATGTCCTTCGTGCCGGTGCTGATTTATGAGACGACTTGGTGGTTCCAGCTATCCCGTAGATTGGCAGTGAACGACCCAAGGGAGTAGAAGCGGGGGAGGAGATTAACAGGCTAGCCAACCGGGGTATGACAGAAGCGCTGAAGTGGAAGCTGACATTAAGCTAGACGGTGCCGTCGACCTCGACCTTGTTTTCCGCTGTGGCTTCTCTGTGGGAATCGCGGAGGTGAAGACAGGCAGGGGCGCCCAGCGGAAGCGGCCACTAGAACAGCTGAACTCTGCTTGTGGTCGCGAATACTTGGGGACTTACACCAGGAAGTTCCTGATCATCGATCGTAAATGGGGCCGTTTCCGCCGGGGATCTGAAGCATGCTCCGCGGATGATTTCCAAATCAACATTGACACCCACTCATTTTTGCCACGTACGCTTCTAGCCAGCTGTCGACCTCAGCTACGAACTGCGGAAAAACGTCCAGGGCCTTCTTGTAGTACGCATACACCAGGTCGGTATTCAGGTCTAAATATCCGTGGACCAGGATGTTGCGGAAGCCCCCTAAACTGCGCAGCTCTTGGTAAAGCTCGTCACTGATGACCCTTTTCTCGTGAAGCTTCTCCAAAGTCTGTTCGTATTCATCCACTGATATTTGCAAAGCCCCCGCCAGGATGTGATTGCCTATGTCCAGAATCAACGAGGCGCCTATCTCTAACCCCCGCTCGATCAGCCATGCAGATCCGGGTTCTCGCGGTACTCACTGAGGGAGACGGCCTTCTTTTCGCGCAGCCGGGCGTGCACTTCTAGCAGCTTCCTCAGCCGGGTCCGCACGCTCTCTTGTTTGAGAACCATTGCAGTGCCCTCTCTTTCAGATGCTGATTCTGCACCTTCCTGAGATGAGCGGCGTCCTGATACCTTCGAACGGCATCCACCTCAAACCAATTAAGAACCTCGTCATCCCTGGAGCAGATGAGCCGCCCCTCCGCCACAACCTCGAATTTCAGATGAAGAGGGGCGTGGTTCAGGATCAGCAAATCGAAGCGTTCTGTGCCGAGGATTTCCCGGATCCCCATGAATAGTTCTTGGTATATGTTGCATAAAGCCTCCCCTTGTAATGCCGGATCCAGAAGCACCGCCACATCTACATCCGAACCCTCTTTGACCTCCTCGCGGACATAAGAGCCGAATAGGTATGCCAGCAACACCCGGTCTTGTTTGCTGAAAAAGGGGCACAGCCTACGCACGATTTCGGCGGTACCCAAGCGAGTTCCGGGGAGGATCTTCCCTGACGGACCGCGATAATCCGCAGCTATGCCCACGAACCCCGACTCTCCTTCACCATGTGGTAACTGTTTTCATCACGTATTCTATCTGGTCATCGCGCAATGTCAATCCCCCTTTGGGTCGAAGTTTAAACCTGGCAGACACAAACCCCTCCTTCGCGGGTCGTGCGAGCTTTGGGGCTATCGAAGGAGGGTGCGTGTAGTGGCACCTTGAATCCTGACGGATTCCAGCGTCGCCCCGGGGGCTACAGTAGACGGCTGCAGAAGGGTTCATGCCCGGAGGATGCGCGTGGGGGCAGGTGGGCGACAGTACACAGAGTGCCTTCACCGCGAACCGCCGCCGGACCATCCTGCACCTGGGCAGAGAACTGCGGCTGGGAGCGTATCACGCCTACGAGCTCACCTGGGCAGAACGACCATGAGCGTGGTGTCCCACCGGACGCTCGGAGCAAGAAGGACTGTATGATTCTACCTGGGCGGCAACGGTACCGAGTTCTTCTTTGCCCCTGGGGATACTCGCGATGAGGTGGTTCGCGAAGCGGACAATCGCTCAAAGCTTCAGCTTGATGCTGAGGTGTGAGAGTGGTTTGGCCCTGGCGGGTTCAGTGATACCTTTGCCGCAGGCGAGGAAGACGCCTGTTAACCGGGGTGCTTCGACGGAGTGGGGGCGGCGTAACGCAAAGGGCGATGGGAAGACCTCTTGACGTTCGCGGCTGACCCGGAGGCTATCCTGTCATCGCGAGAGGCCACAGCCCTGGCCGGGGACAGGTCTTCTATCTCTTCGCCGTGGGCCATTTGGGGAGTGCTTGAGTGGGAACTCGTTTTCAGGCGGGGTGCCCTGACTCTCTAGAATGCTCAGCAAAAGCAAAATATGGGGATCGTCCTTCCAGAGCAACGCTCGGCTACCCTCAGTGATCAGGGAAAGTAAGGATCCTTCGAGGAAGTAGAATGAGAAATCTCCATGGATGGAGTATTCTAAGGTCGGACACAGGTGTACGACCGTGCTTTGAGGAGTGTGTGACGTGGGTACAAGTCTAACAAAGCGAAGGGCAGCCTATGCCCTGAAACTCGAGGAGTCCGTCAGGCGCCTGGTTCAGGTGCTGTCAGAACTCCCTGGTGTGCAGAAGGTCATACTCTTTGGCTCCTACCCACGAGGCAAGCGGGATCTGCTCACCGACTTAGACATCCTGGTGATCATGCACACAAAGCTTGGGTTCCTGGAGCGGATCAAGTTTCTATACAGGGTTCTGGGTCTACCTGTGGATGCCGATATCCTGTGCTATACCCCCGAGGAGATTGCGGCTGAAAGGGATCGTCCTTTCCTCCGCGAGATCCTGCGAGGGGGGGTGGTGCTTTATGAGAAGAAATCCACTTGAGGAGGGAAGGCGGTGGCTCGAGCAGGCTCAAGAGGATCTGAAATGGGCCGGCGAACTGGCGCGGTTAGGTGGATACCACATAGCCTGCTTTCTGTCGCAGCAGGTGGCCGAAAAGGCGCTCAAGGGCTTCATTTATGCCCAGGGAGAAGAGGTGGTGCTCGGCCATTCGGTGACCCGGCTTTGTGAGATGGCCAGCTCGTACGCGCCCGAGTTTGCTCCGAGGCTCGCTCGATGGACAATCCTCGACGGATACTATGTGCCCACAAGGTACCCTAATGGCCTTCCAGACAGCATCCCCGCGCGGGTCTATACGGAGGAGGCTGCGCGCGACGCCGTGGAAATGGCCCGGGAGGTTGTCTGCTTCGTGACACAACAGATCGAAGCTTTGGGTGAAGATGAGCCGGACGAGCAACACCGTGGCGGTTAGCCATGGTACTTTGATGCACTTTGGTCGAGCGGCAAAGCAACCGGTCCCTGGCGCCATTCTCACGACATGCCTGCGCGATGGCCTTCGCCCCGGATATTAACTCCAGGACCACCCCGGCATTGAACTGGGCTGTGAACTTCCGCCGGGCAGCGGCGAACGCTGGCATACCCCTGTCGCTCGACGGGCATTTGCCCGTGACAGAGCCTCCAGCACTGGCGCCCGTCGTAAGTACGGGGTGTGACCGCGCGTTGCTGTTGGCAATGGACAAATGCGTACCGCCATCAGGACTTGGGGCGCGGACTCTTTCGGCGCGTGCGATCCTCGTTGCCGATGAGTCTCAGCGACGGAGCAGGATCACCCCCACCACAACGAGGGCGGCTCCGATCCAGCGGTTAGGCGTGGGCGTTTCGCCCAGCAGGATGACTCCCAGCAGGAAGACCACCACGGGGACCACTTGGGAGGCTTCGCCCGCCCGCAAGGCATAGAAGTAGGCCAGGTGCGCAGCACAGACGCTAGCACTCCCCCCCGGCTAAGCACAGCATGGATCTGGTGTCCATAGTTGCCAGCTGAGCGTAGCGGCCGGAAGCACCGTGGCCACGGCGAGGGTGCGGACCACCAGTCCAAGGCCGGACCCACCTTGGCCAGGCCTAGGCCGGCCGGGATAGGGGCAGCTCCGAACAGGGCTGCCGTTATCAGCGCAAAGGCGATGGCGGTCATGGCTTTGATCCTCCTCTCCTGGTCTCTCAACTCACGTCGAACGGCTCATCCCACCTTTCTGCCTGAGCGAACCCTGCGCTGAAGTGTCCCAGGACGGGCCGCTCGCGGGTGAATTTCATGTCCTTCATGGCATTTCCACGCACTCAAACATTTGGCCACCGTCTCCTGCACCAGGTCCACGTGCCTGCACAGGCCGCCTCCTCAGGATAGTTAACCGGATCAGTTCCAAGCCACTGTTGCGCTGATTCGGCCGGTGGAGTGCGCAAAAGCGTGTAGTCGTCCCCTAATTCTGGACAGCCTCAGGCCTGGGATTAGAGAAGCGAACCGCCTGTGCGTGCTCCGTACACCGTTGTTCCTCGACTCCCTTCAGCAGTGCCACGCGCCACTTGGCCTCTCGAATTCCTCAGGGGTGAGATACCGCAAACGCGGAGTGTATCCGTCTTCTCTGGTACACATCTTCGATGAACTCCTCTATCCGCGCCATGGCATCCCAAAAACCCTCATACCGTGCTTAGAGGTGTTCTTCCTCGCGACACTGCGCATCTAGCTTTGACGGGCGGGGGTAAGGACGCTCACCGGCGGTAGGGGTGTATGCCTCCAGGCACGCGCTGGGTCTCCAGGGGAAACCCAGGGGCAGGTTCACGGTGCCAGGGAGGATCGGCATCGAAGGAACCCGCCCGCGATCGGCGAGCGCCGCCCCGGTGATGTCCTTTAGCGCCCGCTGCCGGCGAGACCCGTTGAAGATGAAGTTCTTGTCGTGTGTCCACTCAAGAGACTCTCGGCTTACGACAGGAAGGCCGGCTCCAGACCTGGAAGGTTACAGAGGCTTCTGCATCAGCTACGGCCCTGCGCTGATGAGCGTGGCGGCAAGGGAGGAGTGCCTTGATGCTTGAAGTGTTCCGCCAGGGCTACCCCGACGACTGTTTACGGCCAGCCGTGGACTGGCTGCTGACGCATGCGTCTCCGGCCGTCCGCCTCCGGACGAGGGAGTGGCTCTTGGGCGAGGATCCCCGCGCGGGACCGACAAGCGCGTGCCGACCAGAGCTCTCGAATGACCCGGTCATCGTCGGACTTCTGGAAAAGCAGGCCGATGACGGTTCATGGGGCGGCCCGGGATTCTACGGGCCCCGGCACCGCTCGACCTTCTACGTCTTGAGCGTTCTGGCCGAGATGGGCGCCACCGCCTCCTGCGCGCCTCCGCTTGGTCCGGCCGTGGAAAGGGCGGCGGTGTTCTCCTTCGCCTTCCAGGCGGCCAACGGGGAGTTCTACCAGTACCGTCGGGCCGAGGGGGGCAGGCCCTCCTCCCTCGCTCCAGTCCCCTGCGTGACCATCAGGGCCGCCACTTTTCTGGCTGCCCTGGGGTATGCGGACGACCCCCGCATCGGCCGGGCGGTGGAATATCTCCTGTCAATCCAGAGACCGGACGGAAGCTGGTCCTGCATGGGGCGGGCCATGCCGCGGAGATATGTGAGCGAGAAGGGTTGCCTGGGAACAGCCGCGTGCTTCCTGGCCCTGGCCGAGCAGGTCCCCCATCTTCTCGCGGGGCACCCTTCAACGCATGCGGCGGCCGAATTCACGGAGCGCCTGTACATGAGGAATCCAAGGGGCTTTCATGTGGCCGACACATGGAGGGTACTGCTCTATCCCTACTACCACTTCCCCATGGACCTGGCTGAGACAGGCCGTCTCCTCCTGGCCGTGCTCGGCCCGACGGGAAGGGTCGAGGAGGGCGTGCGATTCTGTCTCGCCAAGCGCCGGCCCGAAGACGGCCTGTGGGGCTCTGACGGGCATCCCCCAAGACCCCCCGTGCCGCCAGGTCGTAAAGGACAGCCGCATCCCTGGGTCACCTTGCGGGTGCTCAGGTTTATCCTGGCCCATATCAGGGCCTGCGGGAGGGGTTGAACACAGCCAAAGTTGCTACACCACCCTCCCGCCGCGGCCTGTCCCTACCTCTCTCTGCCGTACCCCTACACTGGGGACGCCGCGTTGAGCCGGCGGAGAGCGGTACTCGGAGAACTTGGGATCCATTTGAGCCCGCACGGGACCCGCTGGGGTCTGCCCAAGGTCACCGTGCTGTTCTGGTCAATATCGCTGCGGCTTAGTTCCGTGAATGGTGCCCGTGGAGCAAAAGGATGATAAATGGCCGGATGGGCAAGATACACAGGTCACCTTCGCTTGGGAGAAGTGCGGGACCGCTGGCCTGGGGCCTGCCGTCCCCGGGCGTGCTCCAGGAGCAGGGCGTCCGCCCGGCTAAGGCACTCCAGGATAAGGTGCCGCAGATTGACCTACTCCACGGGGCCGGTGTGGACGACACACTGGGCTCACTGACCTGCACGATCTAGGTTATGGCCACTCAGGGCGGCAAGATATCGGATTCCTGCCTGGTGACAACGGTGCGTCGCTGGTCCCCGGGGTCGTTCCGACCCGGATCACGTCGAGCCCGCCGGCCGCGGATCACGGATGTCCGTCACTGGCCCGTCGCGCGAGGTGGTACGGCCAAGCTGAAGGGGAACTCATTGGGAACCTGTGCGCGCGCGGTCTGAACCCCGGGTTTCACAGGCTGGCAAGCCGTGCCGGTCGCCTTCGCCATCTCTCTCGCCCACCAGAGCGCCCGCGACGCCGTGCTTTGCGCCGCCAGTCTCGGTGGCGATGCCGATTCGTTGGCCTAATGGCGGCGCGCTGGTAGCGGGCTTTGCCCCGGATTCGCTGTCGAATGGGTGGAGCGTGCCGCGAGCCACCCCACGGTGTCCGACCCGGCCGAAGATCTCTACGACCTGAGGACGGACTGGGAGCTGCCCGATGCGTTGGATAAGAAGACGCCGGTGAGATTTTCCGGGTATCTCTCGTGTTCGACGGCTGTAGCAAGTTCGAGTGTCTTGATCGCCTAGCCGAGTGGGCAACCGGTCAGGCCAGAGACTGCCGGGGGGCGGTTGGCGGAGAAGCCTGTGTGAACTGTGCCCCTGCCCCTCGGGGGCCCGGCTAGGGCTACCCCTGGGAAGGGTTCCTGCATGTGGAGGGAGAAGCTCGCCGGCGGTGTCTGAAAGCTGAAAGCCCTAGGCCGAGGCCGGGCGCAGGCACCGGGAGGCGAAGCAAGGGGGGGTGACCCTTGACTTTACGCCGAAGCCAAGAGAGGGCGCGAGCCTTGCTCTGCGCGGTGGCCGTGGGCGATGCCCTAGGGCACCTGGGGGAGGGGTTCTGGCCTACCGACGTGGTCCTGACCTACGGCGGGCTAATCGAAGATTTCCCCGCCGAGGCAAGGGAGGAGGGGCCAACAGAGGCCATTAGTGCCGTGCGCTTGCCCGTGCCATTAGGGCTCGACCTGGTTCGCCGGCAGCCGCGGCGCCCGCGGGTCACCGACGATACGGCTTTCACCGTGCTGGTGGCCCGTTCAATCCTCGCTCGAGGCCGGGTCGACGAGGACGACATCGCCGACCGCGTCCTTGCTGAGCCCATCAGGGGGTGGCCTGGCTGGGACGAGTTCCGGCTAGCCTGGAAGCGCGGGGAGCGCCTGCGGCGCACCGGCACCGGTGGAGCGATGAGGGTGGGGCCCGTCGGCATCTTCCGCCGGGTCCGCCCCGGCTGTCTTGAAGAGGACCTTCCTGCCCTGGTGGAAGACGCAACCTCGGCCACCCGCTCGACTCACAACTCCGTATCCTCCGTGGCCGCCAGCGCCGCCCTGGCCGCGGCCTACGCGGTTATGGTCGAAGGCGAGCCGCAGGGCGGTCAGGAGAACAACCGCCGAGACAGCGCTCTCGCCGACGCTGCCGTGCAAGCGGCCATCCAGGCAGCAGAACTCGCGGAGCGAGAGTGGGAGAGACGGGGGGACCCCGACGACCTCTGCCCCTTCGTGTCCCGGCGGCTCCGCTGGGTGTCGAGCACCGTCCGGCGAGGCACATCCATACAGGGCCTGCGCCGCTTGGGGCTTAACCCGGGCTTCCGGGCTTGGGAGGCCGTGCCCGCCGCGTTTGCCATCTTCCTCTCCTGCCAGGATGCCCGGGAGGCCATCCTGTGCGCGGTCAATTTGGGCGGAGACGCCGACTCGGTGGCCTCGATGGCCGGCGCCCTGGCGGCGGCGCTTGCCCCCGAAACCCTGCCCCCGGAGTGGGTCGACCAGGTGCTGCGCGAGAACGGTCTCGAAGATCTCCCGTACCTGGCGCTCGGGCTCCTCGAGCTGAGGACCCGGCCTGCCTAGCACGGGTTCGTGAAGAGCTGCGTCGAGCATGCTGGGCAGATCTGACAGGCCTGACCCTGCGGTATGAACTCCGCAAGGCATGAGCTCTCGAATAGTCGCCCTTCACGCTACCGCGAGCCCCCACGGCCTGCTCGCATGAAGAGAGCGTGATCTCAAAGGCCAGCGTGGTCTCTGTCGACGAAGCCAGGCAGCTTCGGGACGGGTTGGCGTCAGGGATCACCTTGGTGAGCAACAACGGACCGCAGCTTACCAGTAGGCAGTTTGCGAAGTGGGTCAGCCAAAGTCTCTTCAAGCACGTTCGCGGCTGCAGTCATCACCGACAGACCACGGCACGGTTGAGCCGTATCATCAGAGTCCCAAATACAAAGAGCTGTGGCGGACTGACTGCGAGGACTCCGTTGAGGCAGCAACACAGATTGCAGCATACCGGCTGTGGTACGCATGCCATAGATCCCGCCAGGCCCTGAACTACCGGGTGCCGGCGGAGTTGTACGGGCTTGAGCAATCCGGGGATTCTTTACAAAGAACTGCCGCGCGGCTGCCTGCAGCCCCTGCAAGGGGTCGTTGTGAAGGCAGTCCGCTCCCCGTACACCTCGGCATGCCCTGCCGGATACGCCAGAGCGTACGCAGCGAAAGAGCCTCACTCGCTCGCCGGGTCTTGACGCGCTGCACACCACTGGGTAACATGAAGTAGACAGCAAGACGCTAGTCTCACGCAACGGGAGGGATATCGATGAGCAACAATGGGCTGCACGGGCGGCTAGTGCTGGAGCACCTTCGGCGGCTTCACCACCGCAGTACCTGGCAGACGCCGCTCGTGCAATTGGTGGCCGGCGTCTCCGCTGACCACGCCCTCTGGAGGCCACCCGGGGCAGCTAACTCCACCTTCGACTTGGTGTTTCACATGGATTTCTGGACCAGGTGGGCGCTGGAGGTACTGGCCGGACGGACGGGGCCGGAAGCCGGGGAGAGGATGCCCGATTTTCCCCGACTGGCAGGGGTGAGCTCCGATTCCCGGCGGTGGCACCAGCTGGCCGGCCGCTTCCGGGAGGCCCTGGGCCTGCTGGAGCGCGCGTGCCAGCAGCTGTCGGAGGAAGATCTGGCCCGCCCCGAACGGGGCGCAGACCTGCTCCTTGAGGCCGCCGGCCACAACCTGTGGCACGGGGGTCAGGTGATGCTGCTGAGACGGATGTGGGAGCGGTCACGCACATAGCGCCGCGCCGTCTCCCCGCTGTGGGACGCTGTGGGATACCCCAGGGTGGTGGGTCAAACGACAAGAGGAGGTGGGTAGATGAGCTTCTTCCCCCTGGGTGAGGACGGCAGAGTATGGTACGAGATTTACGGCCACGGTCCCCGGCCGGTGCTGTTTCTGCACGGGCTGGGATGTGCGGGCAGCCGGGGCTTCACTCCCGGCCTGGGGTACTTCCCGGGGGAGCACTTCACGTGCGTGGTGCTGGACCTTCCCGGGTTCGGCAGATCCACCGCTCCCCGCTGCTGGGACTACACACTACAGGATCATGCTGCTTGCGTGGAATCGCTGGTGGAGTACTTAGGCATGGAGGAAGTGGACACGGTCGCACACAGCCTCGGGGGAACCCTGGCTGTCGTCCTGCTCGACAGGGGTGCCCTGGGTCTCGGACGGATGGTCCTCATCGAGCCCTTCTTCGCCCACTACCCGGGGAAGCCGTACCGAAAGCTGCGTCGTACTCCGGTCGAACGCGAGGAGGAAGCATTTGGCCAGCTGCTGACCGAGTACCGACGACGTGGCGAGGCAGGGAGCGAAACCGCCCGGATCTACGCGGAGACCCTGAGCCAGTGCACTCCGCACTCCTACTTTGCTACCATGCGGTCGGTGGCCGACCTGGTGGATCGACAGGACCTGCCGGCTCTCTTACAGTCCCGGGCCGCTGACGTCTGCTACCTGGTGGGGGGCGCCAACCTGGAGCAGCGGGCGGCGGAGATGACACGCCTGCGGGATATGGGCATCGAAATCCGGGTCATCGAGGACGCCGGGCACGACATGCTGCACGCCCGACCGGCCGCCGTGTACTCGGTGGTGGTGTCCTACCTGCTGCGGAATCGGCCTCCGGGAGGCCAGTAGCGGACGCCGCGGGGAAGCCGCCGGCCGAAGGAGATCGGCAGAGGGGGGAAAGGGAAGGACGCCGACGTGGAGGGAGCAGGGGTTATCGCCGCGGTGGAGAGCATGGTGGAGGAAGCCTGCCGCTCTCCTGCCAACGAGTACGGCTACGAGATCTGACCCATCATATTCAGCCGGTCCGCGCGTGCGGCAGGCGGCTGGCCGCCAGGTTAGGGGCCGATGCCGAGATCGTGGAATTGGCCTGCCTGCTTCATGACTACGCGGCCATAAGGGACGCGTCCCTACGGTCCCACCACCACCTGCACGGCGCCTCTGAGGCCGAGAGGATCCTGGCCGGGCTGGGCTACCCCTCGGCCAAAATACAGGCGCTCAGGGAATGCATCATCTCGCACCGGGGCAGCGTCCCCGGCGACCGGCACACTCCCGATGTTCCCCTCGGGAGCAGTGGATCCAGCGCACGCGGGGGCCCCGTGGGGCATCCACGACCACAGCGGGCGCACCACCGGCCGCCTGATGGTCTTCGTGCAGGCGGCGTGGATGATATTGAGTTACAGATGAGGGGCGCTGCCACGATTCCCCGCCCCCACCGCCGCTGCCACAAGGTCAGTCCGGCCCACCTTGTCTCTCAGAACGTGCCTGTCAGATGTGGCTGCGGCCTCGGCGGGCCTGCATCCGATGCTACACCACCCAGCAGGCGGCAGCACTCCTACCTCGGGAAGGATCAGTTCGCCTTGACGGTGCTGCCACGCACGTCGCCCTTCAGAGACAAACCGTGAGCTGGCATTCAGGATCTGCTATCTCAAGTCGGAACCCCCACCCGAAGCGGTCCTGTTCCATGACCTTCAGGCGGAGGTGATTGGGACCGGGCTTCAGGCTCGCCCGGAGATGAGCCGGATTCCAGCTCAGCCTGCCCGAATCGGCCTCACCCCAGAAATTGGTCCCCCGGAACAGCTCTCGGTCATTGAGCCACATCGTGCAGCCGTCGCTGAAGCCCAGGGTCATGCGCACCCGACGTGCCTGTAGGGCATGGATGACGGTCCTGGCATAAACGGACTCGCAGCCGGGGCCTTTGGCGTAGTAACGGTTCAGACAGACGACGCCGTCGGGCTCGGCCTCCACGGCCTTCCACCCGCAGGGTTCCACCGTAGCGCTCATCTCCTGGTCATCGGGAAACTTGGGAGAAATCTCCCACCGCCTGATGGGCTCGGTGCCGTCTCTGCCACCATTGACGCCCCGGACGCGGAAGCGGGAAAAATAGCAGGGCTTGTAGCACCATAGTCCGAGGAAGCCGGTGGGTCGCCCGTGCTTCAGCTGGTGGATGCGTAGCACTTCCTCCCCGTCCACCGAGAAGCTCGCCCGGTCGCCCACCGCCCGGACTGTCAGTGTCACCCAGCGATGGTGGGGAACGTGAGCAGGAGCCAAATGGTCGGCCCCGCAGTACACCTGCCAGGTGTTGGAACCCCCGAACACGGGATCGTACTGCACCGCCTCCGCTCCCCGAATGGGAGAGACGTAGCACAGCTCGTAATTGTCTCGGTCCCCACCTCTGAAGGCTATGCCCGCATACCCTAGCCGCTGGGTGAAGCACACGTCCACCGACGCCTCAAGATCACCCAGGTCCAGCTCCCTCACCGTCACCAACCCGGTATCGAGCCATAGCGCCGTGCGCCCCTGGTGCTGCGTCAGCACGCAATGGTCGGGTTCAATGCCACTACGCTCCAGCTGAGAGTCGAGGTCGATCCTCACCTGTCTCGCCTCCCGAACATATGATCGGTATGCACGCGTTCTCCTTCTTCCCGCCGGCGTAATCCTCCTGCTACCGGTCGTTGCACGAGCCGCGGGCAGGACGTGTCCGTACGGAGCCCGAAGCGTAGACAGGTGAGCGAGGCGGTCTGCCAAGGCCGGTGCCGTAGGAGTCAGCCTGCGCTGGCCGCTGATCTGTCTTGCGCTCGTCGGACTCGACCTACGTAGGGCAAAGACCGAGTGCCGCGTGGTCAGGGCACAGGGTGCGGGACTGAACGGCAGTGCTATGAGGGAGACTGGTGACCTGTCGTCAGTCTCCCCATAGGGCCACTGCGACCGACCAGCAGACGGCCTGCACTGTAATCTCGATGAGCCTCTCATGCTGGGCTCAATGAGTTGGCTCTCCTCAAAGCTTCCGGCACTTGCCCTGGGGTGAGTTCAGCGAACGCCGTCAGTTTGTCCACCAGCTCCGCGAGCAATGCGCGCTGGTGCCTGACGTCTCCCCTTTGCCCGAGTGCTCCGTGACCCAGTACCACTGTCTCAAAATCCCAGGCCAGGAGCGTGTCCAAAGAATTCTTCCAGACATGGGGATTACCGAATTTCGGATTGGGATGCATCTCCACATAGAGCAGGTGGCCCGCAAGCACGGCCCGCCCATACAGCCACATCGGACAGCGTATGCCCGGGGAGGTGCATTGTCTTCAGCGAGAACGTCTACGAGATCCACCACGTGCTCCGACCTGAAACCTTGGTCGGGAGGAACGAACTCAACCCGTTTCAGCTCCGCGGGCGTTTCCCTGCGAGTGCTACCTGGACCGCCCGTTCAGCGTTGGATCCCGTTGTAGGCCATACCTGAATCGGTAGTTTCGAGCACACCGCGACGTGGGCGATGGGCCGGGTGGTTCCTCGGGCGATGAAGTCATCAGCTGCGTCATCGAGGGGCGGGCAGACGTCCGGCGCGGCACACCCAATCCTGCACGGCTATACTGCGGGAAGGTTGCAGGATGCGACTGACCTGCTCCGACGGTATTACCCACGGGATGTCCCTTTCCAGAGCAACTTGTACGGGGTGACTCGGGATCCATAGAGGGTTGACCCTTCCGGCTGCCAGCTGGCGTTAGCTTTTCATTTCTCCAGCAGGTGCTGGTCTGGACGGCTTGCCAATCTTGCCACTCCGCGGTTCCTCCTACATTACCCGGCGGATCTGGGCGAGCTGGTAGCGGTCATCTTGACGGGTGCCATTACCTGCTCGACGTTAACGTATGGTGTACCATGTAGACTCCGACCGTTGCCAGTGCATCCCAGAATGGGGACGCTGGTGCTCCCGGCACCACTGAGGCGGCGAGGTCCGCGTTACCGTCCAGAACATGACTCCTGCTGTGGGTCTCACGATCAACGGGTTTCTAAAGAGGATACCTGCTCCCGCATAACGAAGACGGCCTTGCTGCGGGGTCAAACGAAGTTGGGGAAGGGGGACGTTTGGTGATCGAGGCGATCAAGCGCCAGTTTGGGAGCATCTGGTCGGGGTTACGGGATGGGATAAGCAAGTGCAGCGAAGAACTGTGGCGGGACAGAGACAATCCGAGGTCTGCCCCCTCGCGGCTTGTATACCACACCGTGCAGACCGTGGAGTATTATCTTGGGGACACTCGAGACTTCGACTGGAATGCCCGGTTCTCCGTCAACTGGGAGTATGGTAACATCGATGACCTGCCCAGCAGGGAGCAGCTGCTGGCATATATCGACGAGATCGAAGCAGCGGTCCAGCAGCGCCTGCAGAACGCGACTCCGGAACAGCTCGCCGGGCCTGACCCGGGCCCGTGGGGCTTCCAGAGCGCTGCCGAACGATGGCTTTACATGCTCCGGCACAGCCAGCATCATCTGGGTCAGATGGCCCTGGTGCTGCGACGAGCTGGATTGGAGCCGGGCATCTGGCGCTAGGTGGGCTTGGATGGTGACTTGAAGGCTTATTGAACAAGCGGTGACTGCGCTGTCTCAATGCAGTCGCCGCATTCTGTGGTGACCTCGTCTTTTGTGCCGCGTGACCCACAGCTTGGAGATTTGGGTACCGGCAGCGCTCAGATTTCAGCGCCGCTGTCGGCCGAACGTGAGACGGGTCATCATTCTTGGGCCCACGCGTTCTCCGGGCCGGGAGGCCTTGATGCCTCCGCCGAGAGGTGGATGAGTGTGGTGTGTGCCCGGGAGTCGGATCGACGCACGATCCTGCGGTCGATCCGTCGGCCTCTCGCTGCCTGTGGCGTTGGTGCATGTGGCCGCTGGGAGCGGCGGGGCTGATGGCAATGCCCGCCCAGCTGTGAAGGGGCTGGAGTGCGAGTACGTACTGCCCCAACTAGCAGTGGATTTAGGTGCGTAGGCGGGTGGGGGTGCCCACTATGGCCCGCAACACGGAGCGAGTAGGTCGGCGGTCCTCCGCGCAGGGAGGGCGGGGCATGGCGAAGGCGGAGGTCTGGGCAACGCAACAAGCGGTCTGTCTGGCGTTTTGGCCCATGTTGCTGGATGCTCAGGTGCTTTTCTGCAAGATTGGGCTGATTCCGCTCTGGGCTCGGGGTTACATAACCGATCGAGGGCGTTACCGTCATGAGGGATTTCCTGGCTCGCTAAGACACTCGTCGATGGTCCGTCGCGGCAGCTTCGGGCTGCAGTACAGGCAGGACCTGCATCCGTTACCTCCTTTGTGCGCTTCTGGAGGCAGCCTCTCACGAAGATAGCACTCTAACCAGCTTCTCAGCGACGATCCGCTTGGCCCGTTATACGCTACGCCATCCATTCGCCCCGTCACCTCACTATCCAGAACATCCCTCTTGAGATGTGTCTGACAGCGCTGCCAGGATGCACCGTGCACGTGCCTGGAGATGGCCTTCACCGGCCCACGATGATGGTCGGACACCACCAGGGTCCACCCCCTCCAGGCCACGACACGACAACCCTCGTTATGTGACCGTGAGCGCGGTTTTGGGGCTCGTAGGGCTGCGCAGTGACATAGTCACGCCTCAGCGGAGCCGATACCCTCACCCGGCCACACAACGTGCACGCGCGTCCTGCATCCCTACCACGGCGGACGTGGTGGGGTTGAGAGAATTGCCCTGCGTCATGTCTGTTGGCCCCCAGATAGCACTCAAATCAGATGACCAGGTCCCACCACTGGGCCACGTCCCCTCCTGCTCCAGATGGGGGCTACGCTTGGGCACGAGGTTCCCTCCTCCTTGGAGTCGAAGGGCCAGGGCCTCAGCGCTTCCGGAACTCCATCACATAGAACAGCCGCCGGAGGACCCAGGACAGCCGGAAGTCGACGATGTCCGAGAAGGGGACCAGATCCACCGGCGGGCGCTCCAGGTATAGCGTGTTCTGGCGTGCGATGCGACGGTACCAGTCATCGTCACGCTCCCCCTCGGGTATTCCCTCATCGAGAACGAGGATCTTCCCACCGGGCCTGGCGACCCGGACCATCTCGCACAGGGCCCGGCCCTTGCGTCCAAAGGTGTTGATACCCCCTACGTGAAAGACCATATCGAATTCACCGCTGGCGAAGGGCAGAGCTGCGGCGTTGCCCCGCACCAGGTCCACCGGGGTGCGGAGCTCACCTAGCTTCCCCGCCGCATGCCGCAGCATGGCTGGCGAGAGGTCCAGCCCCACCACGTAGCCATCGGGCCCCACGGCCTCGCACAGTCCGGGCAGGTTGCGGCCGGTTCCCACCGAGACTTCCAGGACCCGCATCCCCGGCTTCAGCTCCAGCCTCCGTATCAGCTGGCGTTCGGATTCTGCGGCGTCCAGGCCCAGCCAGCGCATCATGAGGGCCAGGGACCTGTCGTAGCTCGCTGCCAGTTCCTCATACTCCTGCATCCACCTGTCGTCCTGGGGGTTCTCCACGTCGGCGGTAAGCAGCTCCGGCACTCCGTCGGCAACAGGATACGACATCTCGCATTCCACGCAGGAGACGCTGCCGGTGAAGTTAGGGGGTAGGTAAGGTTCACACTTTACTTGCTCAGGAGTCAGGGAGCGATAGTCACCGGGTATCTCCTTCCACGGCAGATCTCTCACCATCAGTCTGCCCAGGCAGGCGGGACAACGAACCACGTCTATCAGCCGAGCCAGGTCTTGCATTAACAGCACCACCCCTTAAGAATGTTTAACTAGCGGCTTACATTTTAGCTCGTTTGGGTTTCAAATGTCAAGGAAATGGTCCGTGTGTGGGTGTAAACTGACGGCAGGCGAACCGTGGTTGGGTGTCTTGCAATCTCCGTGGTAACCTGGGCCAGTCGACGCAGCACGCAGCTTGGCAGGTACGGTCAGGACTCGGCCCATACAAGGCAGGCACTCCAGCCCGGAGCCATGCCGCCAAACTTTGCCGACCACCAGCGTCCCCGACGGAATCGGAAAGTCCGCTCTTTGCGGGGTTTCGTTTTGGCAACCGCCAAGTGGTCACTTGGCGACCAAGCTATGAGGGCATTAGGTAACATCCTGGTGATAACCAATGGAGATGAACCGACGTGGGTCCGGCAAATGGCCATTCTTTCGGTGGGGGAATTACAAGTATGACCGCTGGTACCTTGCATAGAGCTGAGCGGGCGTGAGTTAGTGAAGCGACTGTGGTTTGACAACGCCCGGCCGGGCCTTTGGCGCCTGAAGTGGGTGGTGGCCGAGGTTTTCTGTGGGGTGGGTATGGAGGGATTTTGTGGGGGTAGATGCCGGGCACTGGGGTGCCAGGAGAATGTGCGACCCCGTGCCTGAAGCAGATGGATCCCCGCTTGCCTCAGGAAACAGGACGATGGAATATACGGCTCTAGCCAGGATCCAGACCGGACTTAAGCCATGAAAGCACCCAGGCAGTCGCCTTTAGCCAGTTGTTTCCCTTCCCTCTCCATCACACGTCGTGAGTTCGGTACTATGATCGTGCATGGGGACAGAGCCTGCCTGTTGACAAGAACTGTATCTGGGTGTATACTGTGGCCAACAAGCATAGCCAGAGAGGAGGACTGTAATAATGACCATCAAAGTGCCCATTGCTGAGGCCAAGAGCGATTTTGCCAAGTTGCTCAAGCACGCGCGGCAAGAGGCCGTGATCATCACCCGCCGCGGTAAACCGGACGCGGTGATTCTGGGCTTTGCCGAGTACGAGCGCCTGCGCCGTCTAAAGGCTTACTTGAGCATGGTAGACCTCTCCCGGGAGCTGGAAGAGCTAGGAGTGACCGCCACTGAGCTGTATGAGGCCTCCCGAAGGGAGCTGGAAGAACGCCCATGGTGATAGATGCCAGCGTGGTGCTGAAGGCCTTCTTCCCTGACGAGGAAGGGCGCGCGCAAGCTCAGGCGATCATCCGGACATATGTGCAGGGAGGGGTGGAGCTCATTGCACCTACCTTGCTTCCATACGAGGTGACCAATGCCATGCTCCAGGCGGTGAGGCGAGGTCGCATTGGTCTGAACAAGGCACGAGAGCTCCTGTCGGTATTCCTGGAGTTAGGCATCCCGACGATGGAAGTACCCTGGCAGAGGGCGCTGGAACTGGGTACGACTCATGACCGGTCAGCCTATGATGGCGCCTATCTGGCACTGGCCATGGAGAAAGGGTGCAAGCTGGTGACCGGCGATCGCCGTCTGTATAACGCGGTCAAGGATGATCTGCCTTGGGTGCTGTGGATTGAGGATTACAGCTCGTCTGGGCTTGAATGAACGATTCCGGTCAGCTGCCTTGGCGCAGCATCTCCGGGTACTGGTCCGGTACACGCGGCGATTTCCGTTCGAAAGTCTCTGAAACCTGGTTGAACATCGGCGTTGAGATGAAGCAGCCCCACGGCGATGTTTCTCGGCACGGATGAGGCAGGGTGGCAGCAGGCAGGACGTGCAGTCTGAGTTCTTGCTGACGAGTATCCCAGCGCGGGGGTACCCTGGGGAAGCGGCCGGGGGGAGGTACTGCGGAGACGCACATTGCTACGTTTCAGCAATGCTCCAGAACCGACTGATGGTGGGCTGACTTCGGCTGCTGGGCTTCTTTCCCCACTCGGCATCGGCGGTGCGCGGGGCACAGCAGTGTTGCCGGAGATCCAAGGGTTCTTCTGGCCGGCTCCAGTTCATCAGCAGTCCATGCAGATGCTCGTAGCCGAGGGGAAGCCTTCATCCCAGGAGGATGTAGAGGCACGAGCGAGGTAGATAAATGGATGAGCACTCAGGGCTAGAATCCAGGCCAAGTTAAGATTGTGGATCTGGGGAGGCCAAATGATTGGGTGGGTTTGCTCATATACTCCTGTAGAAATCTTCCATGCCCTCGGTCTGCGTAGCTTTCGCCTTTTTGGCGATCTTCCACCAGCTACCTTTCATCTGCCACCCAATTTTTGTCCTTACTCAAGATCATGCGTGTCCGAGGTCTTGGAAAAGCGCGGTGAAGTTACAGGAATCGTCGTGCTAGCATCCTGCCACGCCCAGGTACACCTTTTCAATGCCCTACGCCACTACGCAGCGAAGCGCGACCGCTTTTTTTGTCACCTCCTGGATTTGCCCCGCGTGGGCGGGGGAGAAATCGGTGGCTCCCGCGTCGATTACTGGGTCTCCTGTCTGTCCCAGTTGATCGAGGAGCTGTGCCAGTTTTACGGTGTACAGTGGAGTCAGGAATCTTTTCTGCAAGCGGTGAAACAACAACAGCAGGTTCGCTGCCTGCTGCGTCAGTTCTACGACTTACAGAGGGAAAGGCCGGGACTGCTACGCGGTGGAGGGGTGCTGGGTCTGGTCAGGTTCGCCTGCCAGAAAGACCCTGCGGAGGTCATCGGGACGCTGGAGGGACTCCTGGGTTTGTTGAGAGAACAAGGTGGCTCCCGTTCCCCTCAGCAGGCGAACTCTCTGTTGCAAAACTTATTGCGGAAAGATACCCCCCAAGGTCCCAGGCTTATGCTGGCGGGAAGCCCCCTGCCTCTTGCTCTGGTGGACCTGGTAGAGGAAATGGGCGGGATCATCGTGGGAGATGAACTGTGCCAGGGCTACCGCTTTTGCTGTCTGGGAACCGATGGGGGGATCAATTCCTTGCATTCTCTGGCCCAAAGCTACCTCCGGCGCGTTCCCTGCTCCCGGATGCTGAGGTTTCCTGAGCGATTTGGCGCCTTGCGAAAACTGGCCAAAGAACGCGGTGCTCAGGGAATCATCTACCACTCCCTGAAGTTTTGTGACTTCTATCACTACGAGCGCGTGCTTTTGCAGCGCGAACTGGCGGAAGAGGTTCCGGTTCTCTTCCTGGAGACCGAGTACAGGCCGGGGGGAATGGAGCAACTACGCACGCGAATCCAGGCCTTCCTGGAGATGATCTGCTGATCAAAAGGGCAAGGTGATCGGCCGGTGGATCTTTATGAATTCATGCGGGGGATGCTTCGCGGGCAGCGTTGGGGAAAGGTTTTGTCGTCTCCCCTGACCTACCAGTTGGTGGAGAAGGCCTTGTTGTTGGCCAGAGGGGGTTTCAGGTGGCGGGCGACCTACCTGATGGGCAGGTTTGCTCTGACGCAGACAAGAAGGGCGTATACCGGGAAAGTTCCGGTTGTCTGGACCAGTGCTTTTTTCCCGGTAGAAATAGTCTGGGGACTGGGGCTTTGTCCGTTTTCTCCCGAGGTTGCCGCGGCGTTCATCACTTCCCTCGGTTTTGTTGACCGGGCCTTGAATCGCGCGGATCAGGACGGATACAGCAGGGATCTCTGTTCCTTTCACCGGTGCATTGCTGGCGCTGCTGCTGATGGGTACCTTCCCGCTCCTGCAGCCCTGGTGGCGAGCACTCACCTGTGCGACGGGGCTCCACTGCTCTTTCAGAACTTGGCGGGACATTACCAGGTGCCCTATCTGTTGCTTGATGTCCCGTACCAATCTACGCCAGAGGCCGAGAGGTACGTGGCCGATCAACTGGCCGGAATCTGGAACCGGTTATCAGAAATTGCGGGGCGCCGCCCGGACCCGAGTTCTCTGGCCAGGGCCATTGATTACAGCAATCAGTTTCGCAGCCACCTCGAGGCGGTGAATGCCTTGCGCTGCCGGGTCCCGGCCCCCATTCAGGGGAGCGAGATGTTGAATTACTTGTATGTGTTCTTTGCCGGCCAGGGGCACGAGGAGGCAGCGGCAGTGTTTGGGTGTCTGGCGAGGGAGCTAGAGGATGCCGCTGGCTGCGAAGACAGAGAACGGTTCCGCCTGCTCTGGCTTCACCTGAAACCTTATCACCGAGGGGAACTGATGCATTTTCTGGAGGAGGCCGGCTGCTCGATAGCATTCGAAGAGATGAGTTATGTATACTGGCCACCCCTCGATCCTGAGAGGCCTTTCCACAGCCTGGCGCGCAAGGTCCTTTCTCACTTTGCCTACAAACCGCTGCAGCGGCGGGTCGCGGTTGTCGACGCCCTGGCTCGCAAGTATCGGGTTGATGGCATTGTCCATTTTTCTCATTGGGGCTGTCGCCAGAGTTGTGGCGGCTCGCTGATTCTGCGAGATGCACTTCAGGAGAAGGGTTGGCCAGTGCTGTTGCTTGATGGCGACTGCCTGGATGAGCGCAACGAGGCTCCGGGCGCCGTGCTCACCAGGGCACAGGCGTTCTTGGAGGTTCTTGAGGGAAGAAAGGCAGCTTGTGGAGGGATGGGCGAACAGTGATCACCGGAGGAATCGATGTTGGTTCTTTGAGCAGTGAGGCGGTGTTGTTGAAGGGTGGAGAGATCTTGTCATATTCCATCATCGATACCGGAGCTGATGCCCGGAAGGCGGCTGAGCAGGTTTACCAAGCTGCTCTTGAAAGGGCGGGGCTTGAGTCCTCCGAGGTGGACGCCGTAGTTGCCACTGGCTACGGGAGATTGGTGGTTCCTTTCGCTGCCAAGCAGGTCACGGAGATTTCCTGCCACGCCCGGGGGGCGTTTTTCCTTTTCCCCGAGGTGCGCACCGTCATTGACATCGGGGGACAGGACAGCAAGGTGATCAGAATTGACGGCCGCGGCAATGTCGTGGACTTCATGATGAACGACAAGTGTGCTGCGGGCACGGGAAGGTTTCTCGAAGTAATCGCCCGCGCCCTGGAGTTGTCGGTGGCAGAACTGGGGATGGAAGCCGAGAAGGCAACACGAGTTGCCGAAATCAGCAGCATGTGCACGGTTTTTGCGGAATCCGAGGTGGTCTCTCTGATCGCCCAGGGCGTCCCCCGGCCAGAGATCGTTCGCGGTCTTCACCAGGCGATTGCCGAAAGGACCGCTGGCCTTGCCCAGAGGCTGGGAGTTGTTCCGCAGGTGGTGATGACGGGGGGTGTGGCCAAGAACTCCGGCGTCGTGGCTGCCCTTTCCCAGAGTTTAGGGGTGAAGGTTTTAGTTCCTCAGGAACCCCAGATCGTTGGTGCTCTGGGGGCTGCGCTGCTTGCTCAGAAGGTGGTACAGTCGTAGCGTAGGGTTTGCTGCGTTTGGTGCTCCTTACTTTACCCATGCCGGCCTTATGCCCGGTCGCTGAATGATCTGGAGTCCAAGGGCAAGGTGAAGGGGGACACGCTGTATGTAAAATGGGACTTCCTTATGCCCAGGAACGCACAGATCGTGTCATCCTGGCGGTGTAAGCGAATGGCCAGCCGGTCCTCTGCGTACCCGCCTCCCGAGGACCTGGAGACGACTTGCCGCCGATGCACCGATCGCCTCTGTCAGGCTCTATGACATCGTTCAGGCCGGCCGGGCTATCTGTGCTGTGTCCTTCTTAGTCTGATGGAGCCGCCCCCCTCGCGCCGAGCGCCCGTGAAATTCCTGCGGGCGTGCGCCAACTTCAGGCGTGCAGCCACCCCTGTGGTGCGATCGCCTGACCCTCGCCGGCGGTGTGTTTGTCCGCAGCAGGGGGCCCACTGCTTCTTGCCGCCGACATCTTGCCGAATGTCCCGCCGCACCGCCACCTGGCCGCGAAAAGCTTCGGGCTCCTGGTCAGGAGCCCACTCGGGCGCCCTCAGATCACTTCTTCTCAGCAGAGGAAAACCGATGCGAGGTACAGAATGCTCCGGCGTGGGCGCATGGCCCTCGGGCCTGCGGGCTGGGCTAGCAGGGTTGTGAGTTCGCGAAAGAGGGGGGATGTTGGTTGGCCGGGACCATAGAGACCCTGGTTGAGGCCATCGTTGGGATGCGGGAGAAGGAGGCCCTGGAGAACGCTCAGGCACTGTTGGATGCCGGTGTGGATCCGCTCCAGCTGATCGAGGCCTCCCGGCGAGCTGTGGAGGAGATTGGGGAACGGTTTGAGAAGGGAGAGTACTTTCTTCCCGAACTCATGCTGGCAGGGGAGATGGTGAAGCGCATATCCGAGATGGTTAAGGATCGGATTACCAGCGAGTCACCGGAAAAACGTCTGGGGAAGGTGGTCATTGGTACGGTCAAGGGGGACATCCACGACATCGGCAAGAACATCGTTTCCTTCCTCCTCGATGCTAACGGATTCGAGGTAGTTGACCTGGGGGTGGACGTGCCGGCGGAACGGTTTGTGGAAGCGGTCAGGGAGTTGGAGCCTCAGGTGGTTGGCATGAGCTGCCTGCTGACTCTGGCCTATGAGCCGATGAAGGAGACCGTACGGGCGTTGGAGGAGGCTGGCCTGAGGGAGCGCGTCAAGATCATGATCGGTGGGGCGGCGACCGACGACAGGATCAGGGCCTACACGGGAGCAGATGCGTGGGGTAAAGATGCGGCGGCAGCGGTTTCCCTGGCCCGGGGCTGGGTAGGGGGGTGAACGTAAATGGTTGCTGAAGGGCGGCGCGAGCTATCGGCTGATGAGAAGTATGAGGAGCGGTTCAAGGCGTGGATGTCGCCTGCCAACGTGCAGTTCGCCAGTGCTGAGGCAGAGAAGGCTTACAAGGAACGCGTACAGCTCATCAAGGATGCGGTGGAGCTGAAGAAACCACGGCGCATTCCCGTGTGTCCGAATATCGGGTTCTTCCCCGCCAACTACGCGGGCATCACGGCGCAGGAGGCTATGTACGATTACCAGAAGCTCGGCATGGCTTGGAAGAAATACCATGAGGACTTTCAGCCCGATTGTCTGGCCAGCTGCCTGCTGGCAACACCGGGCAGGGTCTTCGACATACTCGATTACCGGCTGTACCGGTGGCCAGGGCACGGGACGCCACCCAACACCCCTTACCAGTGCGTGGAAGGGGAGTACATGCTAGAAGATGAGTACGATGCGCTGATCCGGGACCCCTCTGCTTACTGGATGCGTTGTTACCTCCCGCGGGTCTTTGGGGCCCTGGAGGGGTGGAAGAACCTGGCGCCGTTGACCGATCTGGTCGAGATGGCCTTCGCAGGGGCCTTCATGGTACCCATCGGCATGCCGGAGGTTCAGCGGTCATTTGAGGCGTTGCTGGAGGCCGGGCGGGCAGCGGTGGAGTGGATACAGGCAGCCGGTGCCATCGACGCTGAGGTGATGGGCACGTACGGTGTGCCCTCCTTAATCGGCGGGTTCAGCAAGGCCCCCTTTGATACCCTGGGTGATACCCTGAGGGGAACGAAGGGCATCATGCTGGATGTGTACCGGCGGCCCGGAAAGCTGCTGAAGGCCATGGAAAAACTGGTCCCCATCATGGTGGAGATGGGCGTGCGGACGGCTACGATGGCCGGGCATCCCATGGTATTCATCCCTCTCCACAAAGGAGCCGACGGATTCCTCTCTCGGAACGACTTCGCCAAGTTCTACTGGCCAACCCTCAAGGAGGTGCTACTCGGGCTCACTGCTGAGGGGCTGGTGCCTTTGGTGTTCGTTGAGGGCAGCTACAACCAGCGCCTGGATTTCCTGGCCGACCCCGATCTGCCCCAGGGCAGGATAGTCTGGATGTTCGACCAAACCGACATGGTTAAGGTCAAGGAGGTCCTGGGTGGGGGCGCGTGCTTCGCCGGCAACGTACCCGTCGCCTTGCTGAAGGCGGGAACTCCCTCCGAGGTGCACGCTTACGTGAGAGATCTCATCGAGAAAGTCGGGCAGGACGGTGGCTTCATCCTGACGACCGGCGGGGTGGTGGATGAGGCCGAGCCCGACAACTTCCGGGCGATGATAGAAGCAGGGAAGGAATACGGTGCGTAGCGCTGAGCGTTCCTGAGCGCCCTGAGGACGGCTCTGCTGTTGACTGCGGTGGTGTGTGGCTGTTCCTCGGGGCGTCTCTGTGTCGCCCACCGTCCCGAGGGGTGGGAGGAGGGGAATGGGCGTGCCAGTCGAGCCAAAGGCGGCAGAATGGGTGTTTCTTCGTTAAGCTGGGATGGACGGATCCATACCAGCAGCGAAGCGGCAACGGGCGTTTTGCGGGAGGAGGCGGAAGCTGTAACCGCGAGTCGGGCGGGACCACGGATCGGGGGTCGACTGCTCCGACGCAACACCGGGATGTCGGTCGGGAAAGAGCGCAGGTGTGAATGGCGGAAAGAGGTGGATTAACCCCCAGGGTGTAGCACCCGATGTGGCCCGTGACGGTGACCTTCAAGCGCCGCAGCAGGTACAATACCCCGCGGTGAGGACATCCAGGACACGGCACCGGCGGGCGCGGCGGCAGGCCCGCCTCCGGCGCGGGTTCTTCGTGGTGGGTGGTGCTGCTCAGGGCCGACCTGAGCCTCGGGGCTGAGAGCTCCCCACACCGGGGGAGGAGGTCCCTGCCGGTAACCCGAAACCGCGCGCGCAGCTCGTTATCGATGAAGGGATCTAGCTCCTCCACTACCACCAGGCGGGATACCGTTGAAGCGAAACGTTTGACCAGGTCCAGGGGAATCGGTCAGGACGTGCCTAGCTTCAGCACGGGTGCCTCGGGAAACGCTTCTTCCACGTACTGGTAGGCGATCCCCGAGGTGACGAACCCGGTGTGCCCGCGCCCCTCCTCGATGCGGTTGACGGGGTGGATGCCGCAATGCCCGTCTCCTCGGGGGCTATTCGGTTGGCGGCCTCTTGACAGCATGATCTGGGTGTACACCGTGGCCTGCAAAAGTGACCATTAAGGTTTCCATTGCTGAGGCCAAGAGCGATTTTGCCAAGTTACTCAAGTACGCGCGGGAGGAGCCTGTGATCATCACTCGGCGCGGTAACCCCGACGCTGTGCAGCGCCTGCGTCGCCTGAAGGCTCATTTGAGCATGGTGCAGCTGTCCCGGGAGCTGGAACAGACAGGAGTGACGGTCACTGAGCTGTATGAGGACTCCCGAAGGGAGCTAGAGGGACGCCCATGGTGATAGATGCCAGCCCGGTGGAACCGAAGGATCAATGACACTGTCCGAATGATAAAGAACTGTGTTTTCCTGTTAGTTCAGTAATGAAGGAGGAGTGGAAATGGCCCAAGTGCTCGGCGGCTGGCTGGTTGTGGGTCTGGTGTATTTGCTCGGGTACTCGGTGTTGACCCAGCTTCTTTTCCGACCGATGGCATCATGGGCGGTGCCCCCCGCGGCAGTTGCTGCGATACTGATCGTGGTGCCGTACGTTGCCGGTGGCCTTTACTGTAGGCTGCTGCAGGCACGCATGGCTCGCATCCCCGGGTCTGCACTCCTGGTCGGAGTCGTGCCAGCACTGGCCGAAAAACTACTCGGTCTGGCGATTGTCTGGCGGGTGTGGGCCATTGGGGCAGAGGGCATACCCGGACAATCCTTCTGGGACTTCTTGGCTACCGGCGTGCCCGAGATCGCCTGGTTCACCCCCGTGTACTGGGCCGTGGGCCTGGTGGTGAGCCCGATCGTGTTAGTACTGGTAGCCTCCCCGCCTTCTTGCCCGTTGCGCCTTCGACTCGAATCTCGATCATGACTTCCTGGTACGCCACCCGAAGTGCTCGAGGAGATGGTAGAAAGGACTGAGGAACCCAATGTTACATGTCTAGGGTGGGGGTTGGACTGAAGACATGGGATCAGACACGGACGTGCTGAGGGAAACGCTGCTCGATCACCTGAAGGTGATGCATCGGCGTGCCAGCTTCCAGGTTGGAGTGGTTGCCCTCCTGGAGGGACTGACTGGCGATGACGCCGGCTGGGTTCCTCCAGGCGGAGTCCACTCGATCCGCGATCTGGTCTACCACATGCGCTACTGGACCAGCTGGGTGGTGGACGTGGTGAGTGGCCGGTGCAGCCCGTTACCTCCCCAGCCCGCGCGGGACTGGCCGGACATGCTGGGATCGGACGCTGATGAGGTGGAGTGGGAATCCCTGCTTGGCGGATTGCTGTCCGCCCTATCTGAGCTCGAGGAAGCGGTGGAGAGGGCGCCCGAGGACCGGCTGTGCAGTCCGGACAGAGGAGCTGCGCTGGTCCTGGCGTTGACCGCCCATAATCTGTATCACGCCGGGCAGGTGGCCATGATCCGGCGACTGCTGGGCAAGGCGGTCCAGTATCCTCACGGGGACTGATCCCCGGCTGCGCTCCTCACCACGCATTGTGGTGGGGATGCAGTGCCGGGACAAAGGCCCACCCCCGGCGGCGCGACGGGTAGCTCGCTACCCCAGCACACGTTGGTCTTTACTTCCCTCCTCGGTTCGGTTCTGCTTCTCACCCCCCTCCCTTCAACCCGGGTGGCGACGCTGGTTGCGGATCATCCACTGGTGCCCGATTTCGTAGCCGGCGGCCAGGGCCTTCAGATTGGGCTCGAGGTTTCTTTTCGCCACGGCCCGCAATGCGTCCGCGCACGCCTGGGCCGACACAGCGCAGAAGGCGGCAGCAGCCCCCAGGACCACCGTGTTGGCCACCCTTGGCTCTCCGAGGTCCCGCGCGATCCGGGCGGCATCAATCACGTAAGTGGTCGCCCTGTCCCGGATGCGCTCCAGAACGTCGTCCGGGTATGCGAACTCTCCGAGGCTGACCGGCGCCGGGGGAATCCGGCGCATGTTCACTATGGCCGACCCACCTGGTTTCACGTAGTGGACGTACCGCAAGGCCTCCAGACTTTCGAAGCCAATGAGCAGGTCGGCTTCACCCGGTGCCAGCACGGGGGCAAACACCCTTTGTCCCGCCCGGACGCAGCACATTACGGAGCCGCCGCGCTGGGCCATGCCGTGCACCTCCGACTGTTTCACGTCGTAGCCGCTCAGCAGCAGGGACTGGGCCAGCACCTTGGCCGCGAACAGGACTCCCTGGCCGCCGACGCCCACGAGAACGCAGTTCACCACTGTGCATCACCCGCCTTCATGGCCTCGGATCCACATACCTGGACGCACAGGCCACAGCCGTTGCAGAGTTCCTCGTCCACCACCGCCACATCGTCCCTGAACCCTAGAGCGGGACAGCCCAGTCGCAGGCACGCCCGGCAACCGGTGCACCGATGGTGGTCGACCTCCACGGGAGGCCTGCGTTCGGTGCCCCTGAGGAGCACACACGGCCTCCTCGCCACGACCACTGCCGGTTCCGCACACTCCAGCATGTCCTCCAGGGCTTCGCGAGTGGCGTCGAGATCGTAGGGGTCGACCACCACTACCTGGCGCACTCCCAGGGCCGAGACCACCTCCTCAATGGCCACCCTAGGGGCCGGTCGGCCTTTGGCGTCGAGTCCTGATCCCGGGTGTCCCTGGTGTCCGGTCATGGCGGTGGTGCCGTTGTCCAGGACCACCAGCTTCAGGGCCGCCTGGTTGTACGTGGAGTTGAGCACTGCGGTCATCCCGGAGTGCAGGAAGGTGGAATCACCTATCACCGCCACCACCCGGCGGGCGAGCTGGGGATCCAGCACCTGGACCATTCCGTGGGCGTGGCCTATTCCCGCTCCCATGCAGGTGCAGGAGTGGATGGCGGAAAGAGGTGGGTTGACCCCCAGGGTGTAGCACCCGATGTCGCCCATGACGGTGGCCTTCAGGCGCCGCAGCAAGTACAACACTCCGCGGTGAGGACATCCGGGACAGAGCACCGGTGGCCGCGGCGGCAGGCCTTGCACCGGCTGGGGCACCTGCTGGACGGTGCCGCCCAGGGTCGACCGGAGCGTCTGGGCGGAAAGCTCTCCGCACCAGGGGAGGAGGTCCTTGCCGGTGACCCGGAATCCTGCCGCGCGGAGCTCGGTATCGATGAACGGGTCGAGCTCCTCCACTACCACCAGGCGGGAGACGCATGAAGCGAACCGTCGGATCAGCTCCAGCGGGAGGAGCCAGGACATGCCCAGCTTCAGCACTGGCGCCTCGGGGAACGCTTCCCTGACGTACTGGTAGGCGATCCCCGCGGTGATGAACCCGGTGTCCCCGCGTCCCTCCTCGATGCGGTTGATCGGGGTGGACTCGGCGTACGCCCGCAGTCGGTGTAACCGTTCTTCGACCACCACGTGGCGCCTGCGGGCATGGGCCGGGACCATCACCGTCTCCTCCGGCTTCAGATCCAGGGAGAACCGCGACTGATTCGGCTGGTGGCGGGTTCCGGTGGTAACCACCGTCCTGGTATGGGATATTCTGGTGGTGGTCCTGACCAGGACCGGCGTGGAGAACTGTTCGCTGATCTCGAAGGCCAGCCTGGTGAACTGCAGGCACTCCGCGCTGTCTGATGGCTCGAGCAAAGGGATCTTGGCGAACCTGGCATAGTTGCGGTTATCCTGTTCGTTCTGCGAGCTCCACGCCCCGGGGTCGTCCGCCGATACTATCACCAGGCCTCCTCGGAGTCCCAGGTACGCCCCGCTCAGCAGTGGGTCGGCGGCCACGTTGACTCCCACGTGCTTCATGCACGCCATGGCCCTGGCCCCGGCGAGGGAAGCGCCAATGGCCACCTCCAAGGCCACCTTCTCATTGGGTGCCCACTCCACGCAGATCTCGTCGTAACTGGCGGCCTGTTCGATGATTTCGGTGCTTGGGGTACCGGGGTACCCGGTCACGAGAGAGACGCCCGCCTCGTAGGCACCCCTGGCTATTGCCTCGTTGCCTGTCAGAAGCAGCTTGGTCATTGCTTCAACTCCTTCCCGCAAGCCTCGGCCCTCTGTTGCCATATGTTTTCAGGGCGGTGGCGCGGCCACCTGGTCCCGTAGTCCAGCCAGAAGTTCCTTGCCGGCTGGGAACTGCCCACCCACTAAATTTCAGCTGGAGGGTGCGACGGGTCGATGCCGCTGGGATCATCGCTGGAGAGCCGGTGGGCAGGCGCCGCAATGCATCCGGCCCCGCGATCTGCTCCTCCAGCACCGACTGCGGAGGGGGCTGACCTTGTGGACGTGCGCATGCTACCCTCCTCGCGCAGGGTGGTGTGATGGGCGCATCGGTCTACATATCCTGGGCTCACGCCTCCTCGCTCCCGTAATTGCCCCTGCCCTCTCCCAGTATCAGCCGGTGGATGTCCTGCCGAACTTTCTCCAGAGCGGCCATATCCTTCTTCCGCCGCAATGCCAGCAACCGCATGACCGCGGGTACGATCATGTCCTCATCCACCAGCTCGGCCCGTACTGCCACTTCAGCGGCATAAAGCAGATCGACGAAACATTCCTCAAATCCTGCCCGCAACGGCCCGCTCAGGATCTCTTGCACCTCTTGCCGCGTGACAGAACGCCATCGTTCGTCCTCCCCCGCCAGAAAGTGCTCCATCCTCGCCCAGTCTTCTGAGGAGATTTCTACATGGCAAGCAGCAGCACATTCCTCAAGGTGGGCGGGGGAAGAGGTCCCGCTCAGGGCGCAGACCGTACCAGGCTGCGCCAGTACCCAGGCCATCGCCAGCTGTGGTACAGTGACCCCGTAGGATGCCGCCAGATTGGCCATGTGCTGTCGCACGCGCCGGGCCGACGCTGCAGTCCCCCGCCGGAACAGGGGATCGAAACCGCGGATGTCTCCTTCCTCTAGCCGGGTCGATTTCGGGTCGATGCCGGCCAGGATGCCGCGCCCCACCGGGCTGTAGGCTATCACGGGGACATTGTTCTGTCTGCAGTTGGGAAGGATGCTGCGAAGTGCGTGGCGGGCCACCGGGCTCAGCTCGGCCATCAGCGCGGCTGGACGGGCGGCCAGGTATTCAGAAAGCGCCGAAGGGGGCGCGTGACTGACACCCCAGCCCCTTATCTTGCCCTCCTGCTGCAAATCACGAAACGTTGCCACCACCTCCTCCACCACCAATGGGGAGCTGTGGAAGTGGAGGAAGTAGAGGTCTATGCAGTCACCACCCAGGAGGCGTAGGCTCCGCTCGCACGAGTTGCGGATCTGCCGCGTCGGGTTCTCCCCCAGGAACGGCGGCGTCTTGGTGGCAACCACGACTTCCCGGCGGAAAGGCCGCAGGGCCTGCCCCAGCACCTCCTCCGCTGGTCCGTAAGCCGGTGCAGTGTCGAAATAGTTGATGCCAAGCTCAAAAGCCCGCTGCACCAGCCTCACGTAATCTTCCGGATCCCGCTTCCCGTACACGCCCGCCAGGGCATAGGTTCCCAGACCCACTTCGGAAACCGTCCGATTGATCGCAGGAATTGACCGGTACCGCATAGCTATCAGCTCCTGACCGCTCTCTCCTTCTTTCAGCCCCTCCTGCTCTCCTCCCTGACCGGGGAGCGAACAGTCGGGTCACCACGGGCCAGCTCTGGCCGCCATCTCGATGCTACCGGACGATATTGTCGGCTCTCCCGTAAAAGCAAGCCCGGAGGGAAGGTTTCGCATCTGTACGCGGCCGCGATGAAGTCTCCTCCACTGCATCCCTTGCGGTCCTGAGAAACCCAGAGGACCATTTGACGCAGTTGCCTGTGCTTGCCGGCTTGCGTGCCGGGCGGAAGAGCAGGATATCTCCACCAGGTGAAGAAAAGCCAGGTAGGCCATTGTCATACACGGGTTTTCGCTAGCTTTTAGTGGCCGGCGTCGAAGAGTGGTTCTCATGGAAATGGCGCCCTGGGCTTGATGGGCGGACGTGCGGAGTAAGTGGAGCGACGATAACCAATCGAAGGGCAGCGAACGTGCAGTGACGCAGATGAAAGGGTGGTTGACCGGCTGCGGGTGCCACAACAGCCAGCTGAGGAGGCTCTTGACCGCGGCCACCTCAGTGGTTGGACCGGCTACTTTCCCGGCCGCGCTGTACGACGTTCGCGGCATACGTCAGACGGTACCCATGTGGTTTACGTGATTAATGATCAGGAGGATCGACTGAAGGTATGGAGTTGCTGAGAACTTTCAAGCGCGCGACGAAGACGCTGGTGGCGGTGGAGAAAGCTGTGGAGACGTGGGATTTCAGGTCGTTTGAGCGGAGTAAGTTCGCTTTGGCCGAACAGATGAAAAGGCTGGACGGTTGGGAAGATCATGTGGCCCGGATGGACGCGCAACTGCAGCAACAGCAGGCATTTCTGGAATCTGAGGTCTATCGGCAGGAGCTGGAGGCAGCGTTGCGGGACAGCGGGCTCCCCCTGGAAGGGGAGTTCCCGGACTATCGCATCCCTCCTTTCGAGCTGAAGATCGCCTGCGAGGAGAAAGTGGTCCGATTGCGCATGGGGCGAAAGGTCGAGTCTACGGGCATGTTTGAGCCGACGGCGCTGGCCCGGTGGCTGAGGAAACGATACGATTCGGTTGTGAGGCGTTCTTTCCCCGCCCGTCGGTTCTTCCGCAATCTCCTTGCTGCATACCGGTTGGCCAATCGCCTGACCTTCGGCGCCGGCTCCGGATCGAAGGTCCTGTGGGGGAAAGCCGTTTCCCTACAACTCATTTACGACCTCCTCACGGTGCGAGCCGAGACCCGGGGCGAGTACCCGGTGACGTACTTCGTCTACGACCTGGCGCGCCTGCGCGCTACCGGACTGACGTATGACGCATACACCCTTGAGTTCGGGTTCACCAGGAGCGCCAGGCGCAGTTTCCTCATACCAGATCTGTCCACCGGACGGGAGGAGCGTTTCAGCACCCTGACCATCCACCGGAAGTAATGGTTTCACCGGTTGCGGCAGGGGCCGGGTGCCCGCAAATCGTTTCCAGGTCGGGTGTCCCTTCGGGCAGGAGGCCTGCGGGCGGTGGAAAGGGGGGGGGGAACCCCGGGGTCAAAGGTGGGATCCGGTGGTGGGGCCGAGATACGGATCAAATACCCTGGACCACCCGCCAAGCTGCAGTGGCCACGGTTGGGGTAATGCTTCATGGTCACCGCCCACCGTTTCTGGGGCCCGGCAGTGTGCCCATCGGCCGCAAGGACGGGGCTTTCCTGGTAGTGACAGGAGGGGTGTTGCTCGACAAAGCGAGTTCTTCCGAATTGGCCCTCCTGCCCGCGGGAACCGGAGGACCTCCGTAGCGGGTGGGGTCTGGATTTCGCCAGGGGCAGCCAACTAGCATACTGGGAGGGTGTGGGATGGGCGTAGTTTCGCACAATCTGGCTTTGCTGCGCCGGGGGCAGCCGCCCGAGGATGCAAGGTGGCTCCAGGCGATGACTGCCGGGCGCCAATGGTGGCTTGATCACTTCTGCGAACATTACCTGGACAATTACATCCGGCAGGGAGGAAGCAAGGTCAAGGTTCTGGTGGGTGGAGAGGGTAGCGGCAAGACTCACCTCCTGCGCTGTGTAGCGGCGGAGGCTATGGCACGCAGCTACACGGTGGTGTTCCTGGATCTGCGTGAAGTGACCTGGCGGCTGTCCAACATCGTGGAATTCTACAAGGCCGTGGCTGCCGGTGTCGACCGGGAAAAACTGATACGCGGGTTGTGCAAACGAGTAGCCGGGGAGCTAGGATACACCCCCGAGGAGTACGACGGATCGGGCAGTATTTTCAACCTGCTGGTGGAAAGGGAGGGCCTGCCGCCCAACATCGCCGCGAAGGAGCTGCGCAAGGCGGCGGTGCGGGCCTTCAGCCACAGTGACCTGAGTTTGCCCTTTTCCACTCTCGCCTACACCCTGGTGTCCGCGCGCATGGGTCAGGAACCGCGACCCACTCTAGAGGATGCCTGCTGGAAGTGGCTGCTGGGGGAAAAACTCGAGCCGGCGGAAAAGCGCAGCAGTCGCCTGTACGAACGGCTGATCAAGGCCAACGCTCGGGTGTGGCTTTATGGCTTGATCCGCCTGCTGCGGTTGTCGGGGGAAAGTGGAGTGGTGGTAATCATCGACAACATGGAAGTGATGCTCGAGCGCTCTCCGGAAACAGGTCGTTTCCTCTACCCACCGACTGCGGCCAAGGACACTCATGAACTCATCCGTCAGCTGATCGATGATGTGGAGATCCTTGAACATTTCCTGCTCTTGCTCAGCGGGCGTCGCGAGCTGCTCACCCACGAGCATCGCGGGTTCAGGAGCTACGAGGCACTTTGGATGCGCCTGCGGAGCGGCCTGGCCCCCGCACCACAGTTCAACCCGTGGGCCGATGTGGTGGACGTGGACCGGCACCTGGAGGCGGCGGGCGGCGAGGATCTGGCGAAGCAGGTGGGCGAGCGACTGCGCAGGTGGCTGGAGGAAGTGGGCACCCGGCGGCGTTTTCGTCCCAACATCCAGCTGGATACCGCCAGCCCGCTGCGTCGGACGGTTATGGAGACTGCCCTGATGACCGAGTACGACGAAGGGGAGGTGGGAGAGTGAGTATGCAGTATGACGAGGCGCGAATGCATGCCGTACGCATCGTAGAATCGTTGCGGTCTGGCGTTCCCACCCGCCTTTGCACCCGTGAAATGCCGGATGTGCGTCCGGAGCTGGTCAGCACAATCCGGAACGACCTGGAGGCCTTCGCGCGAGGCCAGGTGCCGGTGGGGCGGCTGGTGTGGGGAGAGTATGGGCAGGGGAAGTCGCACCTTCTCACCACCGCCGAGCACATGGCCTTGGACATGGGATTTTGCGTGAGCTTCGTTTCCCTGAGTCGGGAAGTATCCCTGCACAGCCTGTTTCATTTCTACCGGCGGGTAGCCCCGGTGCTGCGGACCGCCCATTCTAAGGTTCCCGGGCTCCAGTGGCAGCTGGCGAGGCGGAAAGCTTCCGATCTTGCTTCCAGTCCGATTGTGGATCCTGAACGGTACGGTCACCGCCGCCCGGCGGTGGCGCTGGAACTCCTTCTCACCTGCGGGGGAGACGAGGAGAGTTACTACAACCTGTACAACGACTTGATGGGCTACCGCCTGCCGGCGGGGGAGATGCGACACATCGCGCGACGGGTGGGAATGGAGCACCTGCTGCGAGGGCTGCCGCGCTTCAAGCACGAACACGCTCAGGCCTACTTCGGCGTGCTGGCGGATGTGGTGTGCTGGTGTGGTTACAAGGGTTGGGTGATCTTGATTGACGAGGTGGAGTTGATTGCCAGGCTCGGCAGAGTGAGCAGGCTTAAGGCATACCGCAATTTGCACTGGTTGTTGAACTGGGATGATGAGATGCCCTACCCCATCTACGTGTTGGGGGCTGCTGCCACCAGCCTGCAGGACATCTGGTACGCGAACGGTAAGGGCGCGGGCCGCCGCGTACCGGACCAGGTGGGAATTCCGCAGCTGGCGCAACTGCGCATGGGTCGTCAGGCGGCGGCACAGATGCGGGAGTTCTTTGAATTCGCCGTGAGTGACCACAACCCCACCATCGGGCCGGTGTCGCGGGAGGCGGTGTTACCGCTGCTGAAACGCCTGGTGGAGCTGCATGCCCAGGCGCACGCATGGGCTCCGCCCACATCGGAGGAATGGTTGCGCCAGGTGACCGCTGCGTTGCCCGACGACACCAAGCTGCGCACCTACATTCGCTACCTGCTCGAGGTTTTGGATCAGCTGCGGCTGACCGGCAAGATCCCGGAGCTTGCGGTAGAACCGATCTCTGAACCGTTGGCAGACCTGGATGAACCGGCTAGCCGCTAGCGGAGTTATCCGGGCAAGCGATGGCTGGCGTGCCTCCTAGCAATGTGCCCGGTAACAAGCCGAGAGGTCCGATGTTCTGGAACCGATGTCTGTTTGCCGGCAGGCTGATTTGGCAGGGGGATGCAACTTTGCTGGACCTGTCCAACATCGAGATGGCTAAGGCCTTGGGGGCAGATGAAGCAAATCACGGTGTCATGGCGGGGCGGGTATTGGGGCTGCTGTTGTTCGGCAGGGAAAGGGCACTGGCTCGCTTGCTTCCCACTCACGAGGCGGCCTTCCAGGTGCTGGCGGGGACTGGAGTTGAAGCGAACGAGTTCCTCTGATGGCCACTGCTGCGGCTGATGAAGGAGATAATGGCTCGGTTTCGCGCCCGCAACCGCGAGCAGGAGGTATAGGTGGGCCTCCTGCGTATCGGGGTGCCAGACTGTTCCGATTGAGCTTTTCGCGAAGGACGTGCCAATGGATTGATTCACCGAGTACAATCGCCTGGGAGCGGCACACGTGCAATGGCATCTGGATGGTGTCGAGATCTCCAATCCGGGCGGATTTCCCGCAGGGGTTAGCCCACGCAACCTGCCGGTGACGCCCCCCGCGCCCTCCCAATCCTCGGTTGGCCGATGCTTTCAAGCGAGCCGGTGTAGTGGAGCGCGCCGGACGCGGTATTGATATCATCTTCAAAGAGCAGTTGCGTAACGGGCGTCCGGCTCCTTCCTACGAACGGAGAATCTGCGTGCGCGCGACAGCGGGGGCTTCAATGCGTTGCAACAAGAACCCATGGTGTCGCAGTTTGTAGAAGGGCATGGACGAATCACCTGCCGCGACGTAGCCCAGTTGTGCAGGATATCACCTAACCAAGGCTGTCGCCTGCCTGCACGCCTGGTTCGTCAGGGAAAGCTGGTCCGCCATGACGTGGGGAAGGATGCATGGTATGAGCGGGGCGCGTAAAATACGCGCGCGAGCTATCCCGTGGCAGGTGCGCGCATATTTGAGCTCAATTTGAGGCCCGCGTGAAGGCAAGATGTATTTGCCAGGAAGGCACGGACTCCATTTCCGTGATTCAGTATGGCAGATCCCTCAATTGCACCGGAGGGTGCCGAAAGGTGGCGAGAGTAGGGTTGCTCTGCTGGCTCGGCTGACGTCGCTTCATCCTGTGATTGTGAACTGGCCCGATGCACAGGATTGCCGAGGGGGTGGCGAGCATGCGGCCATTGACGGTCAGGGAAGGAGTCACGCTGAACACCGTGGGGCGGCCAAGGGCCAGCCCGTGAGGCTGTCCGGAGCGCGGGCAGATGTTGACTGACACAGGGGCATCGTGCAGCAACGTGGCATCGCTGCTGTGTCGAGGGCACGCGAGACCACCCCGATGCACAGATGCACAGGGGCCTGCCTATCGGTCGTCCTGCGAGGAGGGACACAGATGGCCAAAAAGGTGGGTAGGAATGATCCCTGCCCGTGTGGGAGCGGGAAGAAGTACAAGAAGTGCTGCCTTCCCAACATAAGGCGAACACACTGGACGCTGGAGGAAATCCGACTTTTTTCCACTCCAGAGATCATCGCGCGGCTCCGCGGGTTCGGCATCCAGATCACCGAAGAAGACTTCCTTCGGGACGTCCGGCGCTTTTACGGTGCTTTGGATCTAGCGAAGCATTGGCACGACATCTTCCACGTCAACGCGACCGGCTTCAACTGCGACTTCCCCTGGATGGCAGCTATGGTGCTGTGGGAGAGGTTGGCCCCAGAGGTGGTGAGTACTGAGAAGCTGGATCAGATGATGCAGGAGGGGTACAACCTTTACCTGGAGCAGAAAGTAACCGAGGCATGCCGGGTCTGGCTTGAGGTGTGGCAGCACCTGAAAGAACGGTTCACCCCAGACATGAAGTCGATACGGGATGCCGAACGGGTCTTCTCGGGCAGGCAGTCCCTCTTCAACTGGTGCCAGGACCTGGAGGACGCGCTCCACGGCGCCGCGATGAAAGATCCGTCCTTTCACCACGAAAGGTTAGAGTACTGCAGGGACTTCTGTTCTCTGTTCCCGGAGAGCGACGGACTGATAATGGAAAACATGAAGAGGGCAGAGGCCGAATCCTACTTCGCCCTGGGCATGGTGGAACGAGGGGAGCAGGCCTTTCGGGATCTGGCGAAAGAGTTTCCTGATTCCGCTTGGGTCTACATCGGCTGGGGGGATATGTACTGGCCCATATGGGTCAGCAGGGCGCCCCACGATTACGACAAGGCGGAGAGGCTTTACCGCATGGCCTGGGAAAGAAATCCAGACTGCCGGGAAGAGGTCCTGGAGAGGCTGCGGGAACTGGAGGAAGCGCGCAGGCGGGAAGCTCGTGAACAGGGAGAGATGAGTCCTGAGGTCATTTCGAGGGCCGCGTGCGACGCGTTGCCTGCCGGGAATGGACCAAGCCACCAGAACTGCAGGGAAAATGTGGCCTCGGAGATCCCTGGGTGATACGGGTAGACGAGCGGTCTTTCGGCAGCCGACGCGGAGTTGGACTGCCACGGATCCGGGTGCCTGTCCGTGTTGCGGGACAGGTTCGTGCGGCAGTCCTTACAATCGAGACGTACAAAGCACTGGATAAGCACCTGTGCTTTCGCCATGCGGTCCGGAACATCTATACGTTTGAGTATAACCCTGACCGCCCGGGGGCTGGTGCGTGGGCTGGGTCCTCTTCCTAGTCGAATCCGCAAGGAATTCCAGGTTTTCGCGGGTTTCCTAAACAGATCGCAGACTGCGACGAATGATTGACGACTTTGCGCCGCGGGGGCGTGGGAACAACCAGCTGTGTGTTAGGCCGCTGCCAAAATCTCATCCCATCTGGCGCAGGAGCGCGCGGTGCGAGTCACGGCCAGTGCGCACCATCTCGTCTGTGGCCGCCGCGATATGATGGGATGCACGGCGGTCCGGTCGCGCCGACGCACAGGTCTTCCGTTACGGTGTGCTCTGGGTGAGGGCAATGGCCGGTTTGGCTCGCATAACCACCTCCTTTAGCGCTTCAAGCGCCTGGCGGGTCCGGGCGCGGTGAGCACGCGGCTATGGTTTGATCGTAGCCCTGCCCCTTCGACTTCGATCCGAGCCAGAAGTGATCAGGAGCAGGCCCCCCACGTCGACCAGATTGATGGTGATGCCCCAGTCAAGGCCTTGAACCGCGCCCATCGCCGGGAAGGTATCATCAGAGCACAATCCCCAAGCTGCTAGGTCCACATCAGACCAGCGGGTAGAACATCCTTCGTGGACCAGGGAGCGAAAGACCACGACTCGAACGGCTCCGAAATGCTCCCGCAGCAAATCGGCAGCTTGGAAGGCGACCGCTGGCGCACCCTTGCGCCGCTCCGCCAACTCTGGTCTGTCTCTCTGCTCCCCGTGGCTGCTCACCGGTGAGCCTTTACTTCTTCGTCTGTCAGATCAGCCACCATACGTGCCATAATCCTCATGCATCCACAGCCCCTTCTGCCCAAGGGAGCACTGCAGCACGTGCTGGGTGATTCACGTAGTTGGGCCCCTGCGAGCAGAACCACTTCCGCGCGCCGTTGCCCTTGTGCCCTTGGGGCTTGCACATCTGCGCAGCGCAACCCGAGGCTCTCGTTCACCCAGGCGGTCGTTTCGGCAATAACGCACCCTCGTCTACACTCCAGCATTGGGCGGCAGTCGGTTCACGGTGTCCAACAGGGGGCCGTAGTCACTCCCGGCTCATCTGCGTGGTAGTGGTGACGAGCTCCGCGCGGTGTGGCGCGCCAGACTCTTGCTCCTCGATTGTTCGTGAGCTGGCAAGAACCTGAGTCCGGGTGGCCTTCACCGAATAGCAGGTCGTGGATCAGCCTGGTGGCGCTGCCGCTTTGTCAGGGATCGCGGTGCATGTCCAAACGGCGCTGGGTCCAGTGCCATTCGCGGCCACACGAAAACAGGAAATAGGCAACTAGGGGCAGGACATGGCAACGGGTTTGACTAATTCCCGTCTGTCGACAATCGGACTCCGGCGTGCCCAGGAAATCTTGATCAGTGCCGGGCCATGGATGCGGCAAAAGTGGCAGGGGGCGAGCTTCGGGCCTGCTGGAGCTCAGCTTTGACTCGGCTCCTGGGCTTGTGGTCCCATGCGGTGGTGAAACTTCACGGACCCGCGATATATGTAACGGGTACCATGGCTTCCAGCACTCGGACGGTACGATGCTCTGGGCACCGCCGGTCCCGGCCAGAGAGCAGGCTGCCAGCGGGTAGGTATGGGAGTTGAGGGTGGTGGCAGTGGGCACCACCGCATCTGCATGTAGGGGGAGGGGAGCCCCATGAGGAAGATGACCTTCTGGATCCTCGCCATCGTGATCATTTATGTTGCAACCAGCGTGGGATGGCTGGCCCTGGCTGCCCTGATAGAGCACCGGACCATTGCGGCCAGGACGGAGCTGAGAGGAGAAGTGGTCGCCCTGTGGGGCGGCGAGCACCACGCCCAGGCCCCCGAGGTTTATTATGAAATCGACCAGGACTCGGCCGAGGAAGGTGAACGGCCCGAGGGCCAGGTATCCCCGGCAGTCACGGCGCCGATGTCGCTCCCCGAGCGGGAGGCTCTCGAGGCTAGGCAGCCTGCCCGTGCCGTCTACGTCCCACTGGAGCGCAGCGACATCACCGTGAAGCTGGAGCTAGACCACAGGAAGAAAGGACTGCTCTGGTACAGCACCTACAATGTCTCCTTCGTGGGCCATTACGCAGTCAAGAACACTACCGACCGGGCTCGGGAATTCACCATAAGGTTCACCTTCCCCACCACCCAGGCCATTTACGACAACTTCACCTTCCGAGTTGGCGAAGAGCAGGTTGATTTGCAGACCACCGAGGAGGGCCGGCTGCTGGCAACGGTGTGGCTCGAGCCGGGCCAGGAGGTGCCGTTTGCCATAAGTTATGATTCCCGCGGTCTCGACCGGTGGTCCTACGACTTGGGCAGGGGAGTCAGACGGGTGAAGAACTTCAGACTGCGGATGATCACCGACTTCAAGGCCATAGACTTTCCGGCTGGCACCGTTTCTCCCACCGCCAAGCTGGAGACCGAGGACGGATGGGAGCTGCTGTGGGAGTATGACGACCTGGTGTCCGGATTTCGCATAGCGATGGAGATGCCCAAACCGGTTAACCCTGGCCCCATGGCCAGGCAGATCACCTTGTTTGCGCCGATTTCGCTCTTGTTTTTCTTCTTCATCATCTTCATCCTGAGCGTGCTCCGCGGCGTGAGGATCCACCCCATGAACTACCTGTTCCTGGCGGCTGGCTTCTTTTCTTTCCACCTGCTCTTCGCGTACCTGGTGGATCACATGAACATCCACCTCGCCATGGCCATCTCCTCACTTACCTCTGTGGGGCTGGTGGTCTCTTACCTAAGGCTGGTGGTAGGCCCCCGGTTTGCGATCCGAGAAGCCGGCCTGGCCCAGGTGATTTACCTGGTGTTGTTTTCCTACGCCCACTTCCTGCGCGGCTACACTGGGCTGACCCTGACCGTCGGGGCAATACTGACCCTGGCGGTGCTGATGCAGCTGACGGGCCGCATCGACTGGGAGGAACGCCTGAGCAGGTACCCTTCACGCCAGAGGGAACAGTTTGTCGGGCCAGAGTCCCCTGAGTGAGTCAAGCCCACGAAAAGGGCATCAGGTCAAATCAGCAGAGAGCGGGTTTTTGGCCGGCGGCGGTTGATCCACCGTTGGATGGAGTGGCCACGGCCGTGCTCAAATTCCGGTGGCAGCAGGATCCCATGCGGACAGGGAGGTAGATACACACGTAAGTGCTCGGGTCGTCGATGCCGAATCGGACCCATGAAGCGAAGTGCGAGGAGAGGCGCCATGAGGAAGAGGAAGCAGGAGGAAGTAGGGATCGAAGAGTGGAGGAAGCTTTATCAGGCAGCCCGGGAGTTCTATGAACTTGCTCCCTGGGAATGGGTGACCGATGCCGACATGTTCGGGGTGCAGGATCCGGAGACCGGGGAGATCGGCTACCTGTGTATGTTGGGTAACGCTGGCCAGGTGGTTGGTCTCGTGGCGTACCTGGGGCGGGAGGGGTACGACAGCTACCTCAGGATCCGGGCGGCGGACCTGGAGACTTTTGATTGGGAGTTGGCGGTGGCTCAGCGCTGCCTGCACCTTTCGTTTCAGGATCGGGACGAACTTACCACCCGCGATCTGGCCGTAATCCGCCAGCTGGGGCTGCGATTCCGGGGACGCGGTACCTGGCCGGTGTTCAGATCATTGCGTCCGGGCTACCAGCCGTGGTATCTGGAGGCGGGAGAGGCCAGGTTTTTGGCGCTGGCCTTGACCCAAGCCCAGGAAGTGGCCCGGCGGATGGCGGACGACCCCGGTCTGTTGGACCGGGTGCCGCCGGGTTATTGCCTGGTCAGGGTGCTGCGGGACAAAGGGGCCGACAACTGGAAGGACGAGTGGCTGCCCTTGCCTCCGCCTCCTCCCATGCCCGGTGCCGAGCCCTTGCCGCGGGGGCTGTTGAGTCGGCTCCGGCGCGCAGCTCGCCCCCTTCGCGGGGTGTGGGAAGTGGGCATGTTTGTGGTCCCAGTCTTGGTTACCGAAGAGCTTCCCGGCCACTACCCCGCCGCGGTGCTGTGCACCTATCAGCGGACGGGAGTGGTGCTGGATATGGCCGTGAAGCCCTACCAGGAGCGGTTTCAGAACCTGGCCACCTGGTTCGCGAAGGTGCTGGAAGAGTCCACGGTGGACTGGCCAGAGGAAGTGTGGGTGAGAGACCCCGAGGTGGCGGTGCTGCTGGCTCCCCTGCTGGGGAGGTTGGAGATGCAGGTGGTGCTGACCCCAGAGCTGCCTGCCCTGAGTGAGGCCCAGGAGTCCGTCCTCAGGTGGTTGGCTGGGGACACGAGCTAACCGATGGGTAACGGGGTTTGGTGGCTGCAGAAAAGGATTCCGTAGAGGAAGTTCTCCTTTCACTCAGCGCCGGGGCCTTTGGCTACTCAAGAATGGAGGGTTAACGCTGAGTAGTGTGAGGGTTGCTGAGATAGGGGGTCTACGTCATGCAAAGGGCGAGAGACTGGCTGCGGGAGGCGCAGGCCGAGTTGCGGGCAGCCAGGGACTTACTTCGAGGAAAGCATTGGTCTTGGTGTTGCTTTACCTGCCAACAGGCGGCGGAGAAGGCACTGAAAGCCATCTGCGAGCATTTCCGAACCCCGCAGCTGGGGCATAATCTAAATCTACTCCTTGATGCGGTGAAGGAACATGTGGTGGTGGCCAAGGGTCTGGAACGGGCCTGTGCCCGCCTCAACCGCTACTACATCCCCACTCGCTACCCCAATGCCTTTGACCGCGGAGCTCCTGCTGATCAGTTCTTCGAGGGGGACGCTCGTGAAGCCCTGGAGGATGCCGAGGAGGTGATGGAGTTTGCTGGAGGGATTGTCAGACCGCCCTGACGTGAAGCAGGTGGAGCGGTTTCTGGAAGAGCTCTTGGACCGGAAGGGCGAGGAGTTGGAATTCGTTGTGCTCTTTGGTTCCATGGCCCGTGGGGACTGGTCGGTGGGAAGCGATTATGACCTTTTCATCGGCCTCACGAGGGACGACGGGAGGCGGTTCATTGATCGTCTGGAGGAGTTCTCGGCCCGGGAGGGCAGAATCGAGGTCTTTCCTTATGCCAGGTCGGAGTGGCAGAGGATGTTCGAGGGATTTCATCCCCTCTTGCTGGATGCGTTAGAACACGGGGTGGTGCTTTGGGACCGTGGCGCTTTCGCCCAGATGCGGGAACGCTTTCGAAAGTGGCGCCAGGAAGGGCGCGTCAGACCGTGGCGGTGTGGGTGGAAGATCGTCACGTCACAACAAAATTAAGTTTGAATGGTCCAAGTTGGCGATTACCGTCCTCCACTGAGGCCACCACCCGACAGCTCCTGCGGTTCCAGAACCCACAGTTCTCCAACGAGGCATCCTGGCTTGAGTAATTACCGCCAGTTGCAGGTTGAGTCATAGTTTCTGGGATGCCCGCTGCCAAGGGAAAACCCGGGGGCAGCCGAATTCGCGGGGCCAGTGGGCTCAGATTCATGGAACTGAGGCAGGGCATCACGCATAGTGCGGAGGAGGGAATCCATGAAGGAGGCAGCGATCGAGCAGTGGAGGAATCTCTATCGGGCCGCCCGCGAGTTCTACCAATTGGCTCCCTGGGAATGGTTGACCGACGCTGACGTATTTGGAGTGCAGGATCCAGAAACCGGGGAGATCGGCTATATATGCGTGCTGGGGAATCTGGGAGAAGTGTTCGGCCTCCTGGTGTATCTGGGCCGGGAGGGTTACCACAGCTACCTGCGACTTCGGGAGGCCGACCTGGACACTTTCAGCTGGGACGTGGTGGTGGCTCAGCGTTCGCTCAGCCTGTCCTTCGGGGATCGCGAGGAACTGACCACCCGGGATCGGGCCGTGATCCGCCAGCTGGGACTGCGATTTCGAGGGCGGGGTGCCTGGCCGGTGTTCAGGTCGTTGCGTCCGGGTTACCAACCCTGGTATCTCGACCGAGAGGAGGTCAGGTTCTTTACCCTGGCCTTGACCCAGGTCAACCAGGTGGCCCGCCGTCTGTCTGATGATCCGCGGCTGTTGAACCGGGGACCGCGGGGCTACTGCCTGGTGAGGGTCCTGGAGGACCATGAAGAACATCAATGGAGAGACGAGTGGCTACCCTTTCCTCCGCCCCCTCCCCTTCCTGCCGCCGAGCCTCTGCCACGGGGGCTGTTGAGCCGGCTCCGGCGGGCAGCTCGCCCCCTCGGTGGGGTGTGGGAAGTGGGCATGTTTGTGGTCCCGGTCGTGGTCGGGGACGAACTACCCGGTCATTACGCGGCGGCAGCACTGTGCGCGTACCAGCGGAGGGGAAGGGTGCTGGGCTTGGACGTCAAGCCCTACCAGGAGCGGTTTCAGGACCTGGCCACGTGGTTCACGAAGGTGCTGGAGGAATCCTCGGTGGGCTGGCCGGAGGAAGTATGGGTGAGGGACCCCGAGGTGGCGGTGCTGCTGGCTCCCTTGCTGGGGAGGTTAGGGGTGCAACTGGTGTCGACCACCGAGCTTCTGGCCCTAGAGGAAGCCCAGGCATCTCTCATCAGGTGGCTGAGAGAAGGAGAAAGGGGATAATCGATGCCAAAGCGGGTCTGGCGGCTGTCAAAGGCTTTCTTTCGCGTGGAGGATCTTCCCCTGGACGTACTGGCCCGGCAGGCGGTGGGTGACGACCCCCAGCTTGTGGATGCCGGCATTGGTGTGCTGGAGATACTGCACCGGCACGGACGAGCGGAAGCCGGGGTGTTCCTGGTGGGGCTTCTGGCTTGCTCCGGTGACGACTGGAAGCGGCGGGAACGGGTGGTACGGGCGCTAAGGGGGTTTGCCCACCCCGGCCTGGTCCAGTTTCTCTGCGATGAGCTGCGGCGGGTGAAGGGAAGCAACAAGACCCGTCGCTATCTGAACGCGATCCTGGAAGTGCTTCAAAGCATGCCTGCCGAGCTGGTACGGGATGCCCTCCGGGAACTGGCCGAGGATCGTAGCCTTTCTCGGCGGATGCGGCAGAAGGCGGAGCAGGCTTTCTGGGCGGTGGTGGTGCGGAGCGAAGACTGAACCGATTTAGGCAAGCTTTCTTCCCCGGGGTGATGCCAGCTCTCCCGAGGGGCCCAGGCCAGCTGCGCCGGTGTCACCTTCTGCAGATTACCAGCTTTCAGCGTAGTCGTGGCTGCACCCTGGAGACCGCGGAGCCTTACAGGGCCTGACATGGCCTGCGTAGCTGCCCGGCCGGTTCTGGCGGCCCAGCCCACCGGTGGCAACAGGATCTCCACCGCGGTACAGCCTCTCGGGGGACGTTGTGGATATGCAGAAGGGCGCCTACCTTGAGTCACGGGGCAAACCTCCGGCGTGACCCGTGGCTGGATCTCCGCTACCGGCTGGTTGATGGTGGGCGACTTCTGGCACACGGTACGAACGCCCCCCAGGCCTCATGCCCGGGCTGCCTTTGCCACGTCTTTCAGATGGCAGTCCGACCGTCAGGTGATACATTGTACTCACAAGGTGTGAGGTACGGGAGGCGTCCTCGTGATCAAGCGGTTGACCAGACACGGCAACAGCCTGGCGCTGGTGATCGACCGTCCCATACTGGACATGCTCGGGATAGATGCGAACACGCTCCTGGAGATCTCCACCGACGGGGAGTGCCTGATCATCTCCCCGGTCCGCGACCCCGGACACCAGGAGAGGTTCGAAAGGGTGTTAGACAAGGTGAATCGGAAGTACGGCCGCGCCCTTAAGCGACTTGCGGAGTGACCCATGCGCCCGGTGTTCCTCAATCTCAGCGAGGTGCTGCGAGTTCACTGCGACCAGCTGCAGCGATACGGGGGTGCGTCCGGCGTTCGCGACATCGGGCTGCTGCAGTCGACGGTGACGATGCCCGCCATGGGGTTCGGTGGCCGCTGCCTTCACCAGGATCTCTTCGAGATGGCCACATTATCCGCAACCATCCATTCGTCGACGGGAACAAGCGCAGCGGACTAGCCTGTGCGTTGGTCTTCCCGGAGCTCAACGGCATTGAGGTCGCAGCGGGCGAGGATGCCCTGGTGGACATGGTCTTTTCGTGGCAGAGGGACGAACGGACAAGAGCGCCAGCGCAAACTTTTTCCGAAGGCATGCTAGCAGTGGGCCGTGAAAGGCCCCCCAGGTGCAACTTGATCTCTCCCTCTTCTCCATCCTGATCGCACGGGGAGCCAGCTGAATCTCTCGCGCTGGTCACCTCCAGTTGTCATTCGCCATCCCGTTACTCCCAGCGAAACGTGCGGGCGGAAATGGCCGTCCCCATCACCAGCATTCCCACCAGCACCGCCACTGCGGTCAGGTGCTCGCTCCAGGCTTGGCCAAACCAGAGTCCTCGCACGAGCTCAACAACGTGGGTCAGGGGTAGGAATTCGCTGAAAGAGCGGAGGGTGGGCGGGAACGCCTGCCGTGGGATGGTGGTTCCAGACAAAAACAGCACGGGGTAGAAGAGGACCATACCCGCCACCTGGGCGATCCGGGCGGTGGTGGACAGGCTTGCCCGCGCAGCCGCTACTTCGGGCAGATCACCCGGTCTGAAGAGAACGCGTGAGGAGGAATCCAGATGCGCGGTCTGTGGAAACTAACCTTGTAGTCTCCAGACCTAAGACGCGAATGGTCCCTCCGTCCGGCACGCGGAGACCTTGGACGCATTCAATGGTGGTGGTCTTCCCCGCCCCATTGGGGCCGGAGACGCAATCCGAAACCTTGATCCTGACTTTGACCAAGCAGCTAAGGATACAGCCCGGGCTGCCCCTGGGGAGTCTGGGCAACCGAACAGACAACGTCAGCGCCCTCAGCTCTCGACATGCAGGCCATCAATCGTAAGTCCCAGTTCCTGTAAAGCTGTCCTGATGTCCTCCAGCTGCTGTGTGTCGGTAATCCCTGCTTTCGGCTCCACCTTGAATCGGAATCTGGTGAAGGCGTACCTGGAGCTTTACCGTCGTTATGACCAGCCGGATTACCAGTTTCGCCTGGCCCAGCTGCGCAATGCATTCGACCGGGAGGAAACCACGACTAAAAAGGGGCCCCGGTTTCCTTTACCCTACCGGGGGCATCAAGCGGTGAGATGGCAGGAAGAGGCCTTCGGTCCCCTGCTAGAACGTACCATGGAGAACGCTCAGGTGTATCATTTAGCCCAGTACTACGACCTTTCGCGGGATTCCCGACTGGCCCGGGCCATCGTGCGACACGTCAATACCATATTGGACCAATCGGAACAACGCCTACAGATAAGGCGCGTACGCCCCGGCGAGCTTTTGCTTCGGACCCGGCGTGGCCCGCTGGTTTTACCTATCCGTACCCAAGATGACATTCGTCGGGTGGTGGCCGGTGAGAGGTGGGACCGGGTCAGAAAGGATATCCTGGATCGCTGTGAAGCCCGCTACCGGGAGCTGTTCCCGGAAGCTCCAGAAGCCGCCCTGGAGCGTTTCCGGCGTTGTATCTGGGCTGGATACGGCCCTCGAGGCACCAAATCCAGCCCCCGCTGGGGTCCCCGGGGGCAGCGGCCGTGGGGTCGTTGTTGCGGCGATCGGGAGCCTTTGGCTGAGCTGGACATCCAGCGTGCCCGTCAATGGGTGGACCGCGGCCCACCCCGTCTGGGTCATTTGCAGGGGACTGTCCGTAAACTGGCCCACTATTTGGGTGCTCAGGCTGGGATACCGGCCGCCATTCAGGAGGCACTGATCCTGGATTTGATGTCCATCCGGGCCCGGTTCTGTCCCCGGATTACCACCCTGGCCAGCGGGCAGATGCCAGTGGCGGCCATGCACGTGAAAGCCGGCCGAACGCTTTGGCAACCCACAAGGTACCAGCCCCTGGCACCGGTGGTGGTGTCCGTGCTGGCGGATGGCGAGGGTCACCTTTTGCGGTATGACCCTCCGACCTCTTACGATGGCTTCCTGGAGCTTTACGGACGGCGTATGGCCCGGGTGCTAACCGAGGCTTACACCCAGGATGGGCTGCTTTCTCATGCCGAATTGCAGTGGATCTTCCTGGTCTCCCTCGGCACCGTATCCCGTGCCGTGGACAATTATCAACGGCAGCACCACGTGATCCTGCCTTGTCCTGGTACCATTTTGGACATGGGACGGATGCTCACTCACAAGGACCTGGTGGTACGGCTGCATCTGGAGGGGCTTTCGGTGCTGGAGATCGCCCGTAAGACTTACCACCATCCCCGTTCGATTGATGCTTACCTCAAGGCCTTCGATTCAGTGCTCATCCTGCACCTTTATGGCCTGCCGCTATCATTGATGGCTAGTGTCTTAGGCTATGGTCAATCATTGGTCCGCGAGTACCTGGAGCTCATCCGCAATTACCTCAAAGACCGTGAAACCATGCGTAACTACCTGCGAAAACGGGGGGTAAAGATCCTGCTCCCCTGCCAGTTGGCTATCGCTGACCAGAAGGCTGTGGATATGCCGGATACTCACAGCCGCAACGACGACTACCCGTTCCTTTGAATACTAAATAACGGTTGACAGGGACGCAGGTGCGGGCCTTCGTCTGCGCCGCGGACTGAGAGTGCATCCGCCCTTCCTGTTACATATCTTCTGTAAGACGGGCGCTTTTGTTCACGCATTTCGGGCAGGACGGAGATTTACCAGGGGGGATCGTCTGCCCGCGGATACCGGGTGTCGCTGTACGCGAACCCGCGAGTGCGTCTCTTCTCCTGTTCCTCAACCCAGCGTTCGATTCCGCATGCCGCCAGGCGGCGACCGTCGGGGATCAGGCGGGGGTAGATGTGGCTGAGCTGCTGGATGTGCTCGCATGGATAGTCGGAACACTCCACGCACACGCGAACCCCGCGATCTTGGGCACAGTGGCGGATCCTGCAGGTGGGCGGGCCTCCACCGGCGCGGCAGCCGGGACACACTCTTTGCGGGTCGGTGAGCTGAGAGAGAACGCGCCAGAAGGCGTCAAACTCGGGGAACACATAGTTGCCGAAGCTTTCCCAGCCTTCTTCCTTGAGGGTGTCCTGGAGGGCACGTGCCTGAGGTGGGATGCGATTTCGGTCGGCGCAGAGCGGGCAGTACAGTCCGCAGTAGCTGATGTCCCGGTACGTGTCATCCTGCATGTGGCATCATCTCCTCTCCTTCGTTCGGAGCGTAGCCGTCCTGCCAGGCGACCACGATGTGTGCCATTCTTCGACTGATCTCAATACTCCTTCTCATGAGATCAGGGTCCCTAGACAATTGTTGTTTCCGGGTACGCGAAAGCCCAAGTGGTCTCGTGCATCGCGTTACCGCCCTCTGCGGTGAGCACTGCGGAAACTTGCACACCCCATCCCGGCCCGGGCTACTCCCGTAAGTGTCCCTGGCAGCAGCGGTTCAGGCGGGCCCTGAGAGGACAGCGGCCTGCCAGGAGGACAGACCACGCTCCCGACACATTGGCACTTGTTAACCAGTCACCAGTGACACTCTGCTAGCATGCAGGAGCGCTGTGGGTGATGTCGCATTGAACTATATAGCGGTTAACGGATAATTCTTGATCGCGGGGTGCGATGGGACGGACACCATTGTATCTTTCGACATTTCCCCCCGCCAACCTGCCGGTTGAGCAAGGCGAGTAGGTCAGGCCACCGTGTATCGAGCACCAGTCTAGGACGTTCCTGGTGGGCCCGCGGACGATCAGTTAGTCTGCACCAGTGCTGCCTTGGATGCTCCAGTCGGGGCACCGTTCGCGGCGACGCGCGGCCGAGCTGTCACCACGGTAGGTTGCCTCAAGATGTGTGGGTAAAGTACCGATTCGAACTGCGGGAAGGGGCCGCCTGGCTGGTGCCATAAAGCCCAGTTTGCCAGCTGCGACGGTCGGGGGCGCACGAGATGCGGTGCAGGCGCTGACGCAGGTCCGGTTGTTCAGTTCTGCGGAAGGGTGAGGGATGTTCATAGAGCATTGGTATCGCTTGGACGCCTGTTCCTCGAGGCCAGCAGGGGACCGCGCCCTGAGCTGAGGCTCATTTCCGATGTCGGGAACCACGGACGCTTTCTCCAGAACGTTGCTGTCATTGAGGTGGTGCTGGAGGACGGGTTCAAGTCGTCGGTTCTACCCGTGCAAATGTGGGGTGAGTACGAAGAGCGCACCACTCGGGGCAAGCGCAGGGCGAAAGTGCGGGAGGTTTTCGCGCCGAATGTGGAGCGTGGCTTAGCGGTGCCGTTCGTCAGGCCGACAACGGGCAACCCTACAGCGGCGCAAGGCAGATACGGCGTGCCGGTCTATCCAATATTTCCCAAGGTGCTGACCCGCTTGCGCGAATCCGCCACTCAGTTCCTCACAGGGCGCCTGCAGCAAACGCTGTACCTTCCCAGAACCTTTTCGGAGGCAGAAATGGAGGTGCTTGCGGGCCATGTTGCGACGACAGCCGACGAGATTCTGCGCAGGCAGGAGTCGCATGCCGCAAACGAGGTCTATGGGTTGATCGTGCTATGCGTGATGAACGATTCCGGGCCGTACAGGTACGCGGATCGACCCGTTCCACCAGGAGATCCAATGAGGGTACTGGTGGGAGAAAGTGTGCTCCATCCGGGTAAGTACATCGTTGCTGACCTCCCCGTTCTCGCGAAGAGGTTTGGTCTCGCGCGGGCACAGGAGGGTGCGGAGATGGGCGTCGCAAACCGATGCAGTATTTGTCGCGCGCAGGACGTAGAAGCGGTATCCGTTTACTCCAAGGTCTGGCCCTGGTTGGCCCCAACGTGGCACTCCCCGTTCCCTGATGCGCACAAGAGGCGCAACAAAGTGAGAGAGATAGCCTCCATCATCGGTGCTTTATGTCCGGAGTGTTACAAGGCATTCATCGTCGGCGCGGGGGTATTCGAGAAGGTCGGTGGCGTGCTCCCCGCCTGGCTCGCAAAGGAGATCTTCCTCCCGGTCGCATCGGCAGCCGGTCGCGATCAAGCCAGTCGCTCTGCTTCCGCCCAGGCAGTGCGTGGCTCGGTCATCGTGTTGCCATTGGTGGCCGACGCTGAGCAGGATTGCGAGGACCTCTACGAAGCGTTACGAGCCTTCTACGATGGGCGGAAACGTGGTGCTGGGCGGTCTGACCGCCAGCCGCAGGCAATCGTGGGGTTTGAGACGATTCTGCCCGAGGAGTTCGACACGGACCATTACCGTCTTTGCATGGTGTTGGCATGATGGATGTAGAGGGAGCACGACTCGAGAGTGGCAGGTGTGAGAGGAAACTGGAATGCTTTCGTCAAGGCTGCTCCCGATGACAGGGGGCGGGGGCGGACAGCGAGCGCGGGAGTAGGGTGCGCCGGCATTTTACATGGGCAATGAGCTCGGCTTGGTGTTTGGTCGGCTCCCTCCTGCGTACCGCCGACATGGGCCCTGGCTTACCAGCTGGGAAGCCCGTACAGGTGTATGCATCAGGGAAGGTGTCCGAAGTGGCCGCCGCGTCTCGGGCCTCGTGGCATCCGAAGCCCAGGATGGCTGCCAAATGCAGGTCAGCAAGATTCGATCGTCATTAGGATGTAGAGCACAGCAAGCGACCTGTGCCCGCGCGCAGTTCGCCGACGGAGGGAGGATCGGTGCCGATCCGCGCTCTGCTCGCGATACGCGTTGGCTGTCATCAACGTTAGGCTGGGCCTGCCGGGTAACGTGATCTGACCGCACCCGCTGACAAATCAGGTCCGGCGCCGACCCCGATCATCCTCCTGGGTTCCACCGTAGGCGGAGAGCTGTTCCAATCTCCATAGAAGCGGCAGTCGTCGGAACCCTGTTTCCTCCAGAAGGTGTTTCAACTCCGTCGGAGCAAACACCCTCACGAAGAACAGGGTGCTTTTCCGCTGGCCGTCTCGAACCACCACACGGCGGTTGTACATCCTCTCGGTGACGGTGTCGAACCCATTCGGCATCAAATCCCCCTTCCCGTTCGGTCACCTCACACGGCCGCAAGTACTTGAGGAACTTGTCTCTGTTCAGTAGATCCAGGCGTTCGGTTTCGTAGGCGATGTTCTCCGAGATCTCTGAAGAACCAAGGAATTTGGAGGGATTTTCGGGTCGTGGGAGTTGGCTAATGAGGTATTTTGGGCGGGAGAGGTGGCCGGGGGTCTCTAATCTTACCTGGTCCTGGTTTCCATACCCCTGCTTTCTCTTTTTCCTTCCCCTTCATACGGCACCCAAGGCACTAGGTTCCCAGCAGCCTCACCATCAGCTTCAGGTTGAGGACAAGGAAAGCCCGACTCCATCAGCACGTCCACGCTGGGGCGGAACAGAGCGCCGGAAGGGTACTGGGACAGTCGCAGAGTGGGACGCGTCATTCTCGGACGCACGACCACCAGCATGTGCCGGTCCCCTGGGGCGACGTAAACCACTCCCGGGAGGGCCCCCTCTCCCATCTCCGCCTCCTTCACCTTCGGCCAGTGCGAGCGCCACCACGCGCGCAGCTTTCGCGTCCCCACACGCAGCGAGTACCGAGATGGCAGCCTCCACGACGCTGGGTTCCGGATCCGCAAACAGGCGCACCAGCTCCGCCTGGGCTTCGGGATCGGTGGTGCCCGCCAGGTTGAGAGCTGCCTGCCGACGCACGATACGGTCCGGCGAGTTCAAGGCTTCGAACCTCGTCAGGTGCTGGAGGTACTACCGATTCCTTGCGCCGGCGAGCTTTCCCGGCGGGCGTACTTGGAGTTGCTCGCAACTCACGGCGGCCTGCGCGCCCTTCGGGCGGGCCTCGCGGCGGTTTCAGGCACGGGGCAGGTGCGCCTCCAGATACTGCAGGCACTTGGCACGCTCGCTTGTCACCTCCCGTCGCCGCAAGCAGGAGATTTCGCGAGGAGGAGATGAAGCCGCTGCGCGAAGTGGTTGCGCGCGGAGGTGAAGGAGCGCAGTTTGCGCGTCGCGTCCTGAGCTGGTGGCAGGAAGAGAGTGCGCAACTGGAGGCCTGAAAATGACCGTGTCCTCGCTACTTGCGGATGAGGATACGATCTTCTTAGGCGCATGGTGTACGGAAAGACGGGACTGGCGTTCGACCCGGACAAGAGGGAGCTTTTCGATAGCCGGGTCCGGAAACGTCTGGAGGAAACGGGTGTTGGTGCATCCGCGTACGTGCGGATGCTCGCGTCAGGAGCATCGGACTCGGAATTTCGCCCGTTGGTGGACCTGCTCACGGTCAACGAGGCGCACTTTTTCCGCGAACCCTCTCAGTTGACCGTGTTCGCGACGACGGTGTTGCCGGACATTTACGAGGAGAAGCAGCGCAGTGCGTGGCCGAAGATCCGCATATGCAGTGCGGGGTATTCAGTCGGCTGTGAGCCTTATACGCTGGCGATCATCGTACTGGAGTTCTTGAAGCAGCGAGCAAAGGTGCCCGTTGAGATCGTGGGGACGGACATCTCTCTCAGCGCGCTAGAGGTGGCACGCAAGGCGCTGTACGCGGATCACGGGGACGGGTGCGGCGAGCCCATCACTCCTTGAACAGGGTGCCGGTGGGTTTGTGAGCCATCCCCTCCAATTTGCCCGTGACCGCGTTCACCAGCCACAGTAGCGAGCTGCCGGGATCCGCCGGAATCATGTACACGAGCACCGGCCTGCGCGTGATTTCCGACCAGATCACCGCCAGTTGTGCCACCGCGGGCTCCTCGGCCGGGTCCGGACGTCCGGCGTTGAAGAGCCGCAGGACGTCCTGCACCTTGAGGGCTTTGCCGGGGTCGGCGGTCGTGCCCCAGTGGTACGCGGTGAAGCCCACGGGAAGACCGTCCGTTTTCCTCAGCCACAATTCCAGCGTATCCGCTCTATTTTCCACCGCGCCCATGACCGGCCATGCTTTGATGTACCAGACTGGATCCCGGTGCGCTACGGACAGACCGTCCGGCCACCAGCTGGCCTGGTCGCAAAGGATGGGTACCCGACGTTGTCCCGATTCAGCCCGCTCTGCCGCTTCCAGGAGGGTCACCTCGACGCGCAGCGGTGCTGATGCTATGTCCAGATCGCAGTGGTTTCGAAGGATTCGGTGGAGGAGCTGGCGGCCCTGAAGGGCGGCGTCTTGTGCGTCAGCAGGACCCCGGCCGCTGGTCGATCCGGCGGCGGCTGCTGCATCGGGGCTCATGGCTAACGCCAGCACCCGCCCCTCGTCGGCGTCGATATCTACCTTGACGACTCCGAGATTCACCCGCCAGAAAACCACGCCCCTCCAGTAATCTCCTCGCAGCTCCGGCTTGGCTCCCATGGAGGCGACTATCTGGAGCAAGCTACTGCGTCCGTCTTCCGGCATGATGTCTTCGATCCAGGCGCGGGCAGCGGCGCGAGCGAGCTCCTCGGCCTGCGATGAGTTGATGGCCACAGGAGGTTGGACTATCTGGGTGGTAATCTGCCCGTACTTTTCATAGTTCAGGTGTAGCCGCTGTAGGTCTTCACCCAATTGCCCTACGGCAGTGCCCCCGCCCTCAGAGGGAATCTGCAACAGTGCATGCTCGCATTTCTCGAGTAGGCTGGCCAGCTGCAGAAGGAACTCCCAGTCGACCTGGGGCAGGTCTCCCTCGAAGTAGCGGTAGCGCCGCTCGATGTTTTCGAGGGTTAGGGCGGTGTCCATCGCGCCCAACCGCATGCTCCGGAAGTCACCGCGCCAGGAGGGGGCCAGGTTCGGGACGAAGACGCCCGCTTCCATTTTCCCTGCCGGGAGGAGTCGGATTGCGGCATCCAGGGTCTCTGCCGCGGCGACAAGGCACCCCTGCGCCCGATCCAGGATTTGCTCCCCCTCTGGGGTATCAGCCGGTTCCCGTCCAACTAGGCTCAGGAGTGTGGCCGCATCGTGCAGGGCCATCGCCGCCTGTTGGCTGATGGAATCGAGGCAGCTGCTGGCCCGGTGGAAGCTACGGGCCAGCTGCCACTGCTGGATGACGGCCAGCGCGAACAGCAGGATCACCGCCACCACCAGCCACCCGGGTGCCCATCGGCGCGACCGTCGCGTCATGGTCGGGACCCCTCCTTCATCATCAATGACGTCATGGTCGAGACTCCTCCTTCAGTATTAGTGACGCCCCGTCGAGCCGTTGGTTCCCCGCGGCCCGGGCGCCCGCCGATGGCGGTGATGAAGGAGGGGAGGGATCCTGCCCCGAACCGAATGACCGTTGCGCAAGCTCCCTGAGCAATGCGGGAGGTTCGCCTCTGGGTGCTGTCACCCTGGTGGGGCCGCCTTGCGGCGGGGGCGCAAAGTCGATGCTCCGGTTGGGCACCGGACCCACGCACAGACCGCACCCATAGCAGCGTTCGGCACGGTGTACCACGGGCGTTGCCGGGTCGGCAGCCGCCTGCTCAGGTTCTGAACGGGCCCCGAAGAGGCATACCCGCACGCATTCGCCACAGCCATTGCACGCCTCAACGTCAAGCTGGGCCGAGTATTCGGAACGTACCACCAGATCGATCCTGTCCAGTGCCAGCAGGAATCTCAACTGGTAGCAGCAACAGCTGCAGCAGCTGCAGATTGAGAGAGGATGGCGCTGGGGCTGGTACACAGCCAAATGCACCAGGCCGTAGCCATCGGCAGTTTCGAGCACGCTGAGGCATTCGGCGTGGGTGATGGGCCTGGCGGTTCCCCGGCCGACGAAGTCGTCAGCTGCGTCATCGAGGAGCAGGCAGACCTCCAGCGGGGCATCGCAGTGGCCGTAATGCGCGCGGCAGACACAATCCTGCACGGCTATACTGCGGGCCTGTTGCAGGATCCGAGTGACCTTCTCCGAGGGTATTACCCACGGGATATTCTCCATAGCGGCTTGCACGGGAATGACTCGGGATCCATAGGGGATGGATGCTTCCGCCTGCCAGCCGGCATACTGTTTCATCTTTTCCAGCAGGTGCTGGTCTGGGCGCCTCGCCAATCTTGCCACTTCGCAGTTCCTCGTACTTTGCCCGGTGGATCCGGGCGAGCTCGCAGCGGTTGTATTGGCTCCGCCGGGTGCCGTTTCCTGCTCGACGGCAAAGTGCGGGTGTACCGTGTGGACTCCGAGCGGGATTAACACCGCCGGTTGCCAGTATTTCCCAGGGAATTACAAGCCCGGTGCTCCCGGACGGGCTAAGGTTGCCCTGGCGACGGTGGAGGTGCATATTACTGTGCAGAACATGACTTTTCCACGGTCAACGGATTTTCCAAGGAGGATCCCTGATCCCGCAGGACGAAGAGCGCCTCGGCACTGGATACGGGGCTGCGACACGCGATCGGTAGCGTGGCAACGTGGGGGGAGCGGGCGGAAGCGGAAGTTTTCCGATCCTGCGGCAGATTGTGCCAGGTTGCGCTCGGGCGGGGACCGAGGGCAGCCACCTTGTCGGTTCGAAACGGAGTTGAGGAAGGGGGACGTTCGGTGATCGAGGCGATCAAGCGCCAGTTTGGGAGTATCTGGTCGGGGTTACGGGATGGGATAAGCAAGTGTAGCGAAGAACTGTGGCGGGACAGGGACAACCCGAGGTCCGCCCCATCGCGGCTCGCATACCACACCGTGCAAACCGTGGAGTACTATCTTGGCAACAGCCGGAAGTTCGACTGGAACGCCCGGTTCTCCGTCAACTGGGAGCACGGTGACATCGACGACTTGCCGAGCAAGGAGCAGCTGCTGGCATATATCGACGAGATCGAAGCAGCAGTCCAACAGCGCCTGCAGAACGCGACTCCGGAACAGCTCGCCGGGCCTGACCCGGGCCCGTGGGGCTTCCAGAGCGCTGCCGAACGATGGCTTTACATTCTGCGGCACAGCCAGCATCACCTGGGTCAGATGGCCATGGTGCTGCGACGAGCCGGATTGGAGCCGGGCGTCTGGCGCTAGATTGGCTTCGATCGTGACTTGACGTGGGTTATCCAACAAGCGGTGGCTGTCCTGCCTCTCAGTGCAGTCGCCGCTTCCCTATCAATGACCTGATCCTTTGTTCTGGGTGACCGACACCTGACCATTCCCGACTCCACGCGGCTCTTCGGGCTGGGAAGCTTTGATGGCTGCGGGGAGAGAGAGGTGGATGAATGTGGTGGTGTGTGCGCGGAGGTCGGGTCGACGCGCGATCCTCGGGCGGATCCCAGGTTCGGCCGCTCTGTGTATTTCGCGCTGGTGGATACGGCCACTGGGAAAGGCGGGGCTCATGGCGATGCCCACGCAGCTGGTGATGGAGCTGGAGCGGGAGTACGTGCTGCCCAACTAGCGGTGGATTTAGGTGCACAGGCGGTGGGGGGTGCGTAACATGGGTCGCAACACCGAGCGAATGCGTCGACGGTCCTCCGGGTAGGGAGCGCGGGGAACAGCGATGGCGGAGGTCGGGGCAGCACAGCGAGCCCAATCTGTCTGGCGGTTTGGCTCATGCTGCTGGATGGTTGAGCACAGTTCTGCAAGATTGACGCCGATCTCGCTCTGGACCCGGAGATTACACAACCGCCGAGGAGCGTTGGCGGCATGAGGGCCTTCCTGGCAAGGCGCTGCGGGACGGGATGTTCCTGATCAAGGCCGACTGCTCCCTGCCCACCTCATAGGTGGTGACTGCCTACAAGAATCTGTTTGGGGTGGAGCGGGCCATGCGGGAGATCAAGGACGTCCTCAGACTCAGGCCCATCTACCACTATAGCGCCGACCGGGTGAGGGCGCACGTTTTCATATGCGTCCTGGCGCATTTGTTCGAGCAGTGGTTCGAGGTGCTCTCCCGCAGGAAGGTTGCAGCCGAGGTGGCCCGGGCAAGGGCCATCCCTGACGAAGCACAAAGGAGGCAGGCGGTCCAACAGGCGAGAGCTCACCTACTTAACGGACGGAGGATGGTGGAGATCCTGGAGCAGATGAAGGTTGTGGAGTAGGTCTTTGCAGGCAAGCGGGTACTCAGTGTGACCCGGCCGGGGCCCGAGCAGAAGGAGGTGCTCTCCATCCTGGGGGTGGACCCGCCTCCTGCTATTTTGCTGCACGACTGATTTGCGACCTTCGAACACACCCCTGCCATTGCAGGGGTGAGGGGTCCATGGCCCGCTGTCGAAGTGAGGTCTCAAACAGACGCCCGCAAGTGCGAAAAATACTCATGCTCCTGCCGATGAGGCCCGGCAAGGATCTTAGATGCCGCCGTCTTAGGGTTGCCGCCTCCGCTCCGGCGCACTGGTCGGTGCGTTTGCTCCATCACCGTCCGGACTGCCTGCAGCTCTTCGAGCAACTCTTGCTGCTCCACGGTTTTACCGCCGGCGCGAACTACTTTGTCTTGAAAAAAGTGTCCCCTTAACAACTCATACCATCGCACGAACCAACGGCTGGCTGCTACATGGCGCCTGGGTGCGGGCAGTGCTGCTTCAGGGCCGGCAGGTGGCGACGCTTCAGCACCCCGCAAGCTGAGGCGCATTTTTATGCATCCTTCGGGAGGATTTCCCAGCCATGCAGCGAATTGGTGATCAAATTTGCCTGGCCTGCATGCCGCCCTTGATGGCAAGATCGACGAGATGAAAATGGTGGGGAGGGATGCTTCATGAAGATGCAGTCGGAATGGCAGGATCCCATGCGCGCGGTGGGTGAGCGGTGGTTCGCCGATCCCACGCCGTTTCGCGAAGACATGATCAAGTACTGGGGCGACTGGGGCGCCAACTCGGAATTTGGCGAGCTGAAGGCAGTTCTGCTCCGGCGCCCGGGGCCGGAGATCGAAGGGATTACCGATCCTGCGAAGATCAGGTTCCGCGCCATCCCCGATCCCGACCGAGCACGCGAACAGCACGACCGCCTGGCCGATGTGTACCGGACCCACGGGGTCCAGGTACATTACGTGGAGAGCATGCCCCCCGACAAACCCAACGGAATGTTCTGCCGCGACCTCTGTGTCATGACGCCCGAGGGCGCCATCGTATGCCGTCCGGCCCTCACCATCAGACGGGGAGAAGAACGCTACGTGGCCGAGGTCCTGGCCAGGCTGGGTGTGCCCATTGTCAGGACCATCAACGGCTGCGGCACCTTCGAGGGTGCGGACCTCATGTGGGTGAACTCCACCCTCGTCTTCCTGGGCCTGGGCAACCGGAGCAATCTGGAAGGCTGCCGCCAGGTGGAGCGCGAGCTGCGGGCCATGGGGGTGGAGGAAGTGGTGTACGTCCAGATACCTTACGGCTCCGCCCACCTGGACGGCTTCATGAACATCATCGATGGCCGCACCGCGGTGTGCTTTCCCTGGCAGACTCCCTTCGTGGCGGTGGAGGCTCTGAGGCGTCGAGGTTTCCGCATCCTGGAGGTGCCCAACGTTCGGGAACTCAGGACCAATATGTCCATCAACTTCGTGGCCCTGGCCCCCGGGGTCATCGTGATGGCCAAGGGTTCCCCAGAAGCAGCCAGGATGTACCGGGAGGCGGGAGTTGAGGTGATCGAGGTGGAGGTGGACGAGCTGATGAAGGGCTGGGGATCCATCCACTGTATGACCGCCCCCCTGAAGCGCGAACCGGTGTGATGCCCGCCGTTGGAAGGAGGTGAGGTGCGAGAACCGGCGGGTTGATGACCGTTAACAGAAAGATCAAAGGAGGGGAGCCAATGAGGAGGACAAAGAATCGCTGGTTGGCAATGGTGTTGGCGGCGGTACTGGTGCTGGGAGTGGTGATCTCAGCGGGCTGCAGTGGCACCGAGACCGCAGCCACGGCGGAGGAGGAAAAGAGCCCCTTCCCCACCATCGACCGCATCCGGGCTTCTGGCAAGCTTCGAGTGGGCACCAGCTCGGGGTACTTCCCCTTCGAGATGGTGGATGTGGAGGGCAATCTCATCGGGTTCGACATCGAGATGGCGGCCAAGATCGCCGAAGCCCTGGGGGTTGAGCTGGAAGTAAAGGACATGGACTTCACGGCGCTGATCCCGGCCCTGCAGGCGGGCACCATCGACATCGCCATCGCCGGGATGACCATAACCGCCGAGCGGGCCCTCACCGTGAACTTCACCATCCCTTACTTCCAAACCGGACAAGCGCTGCTGGTCAACAACAAACACCTGGGGAAGGTGAAGTCCTGGCAGGACCTCGACCAACCCGGCTGCGTCATTGCCCTGGCCATGGGCACCACGGGCGATCTCCTGGCCCGCGAGCTGTTCAAGCACGCCCAGCTGAAGCAGTTTGAGGGCGCCAGCGCAGCGGGAATGGAGGTCATCTCCGGCCGCGCCGATGCCATGGTGTTCGACCAGCCGTGGGTGGCCATATACAGCAAGATGAACGAGGAGCATGTGTTTGGCATCCTGGATCCCATCTCGGTGGAGAACTTCGGGATCGCGGTGGCCCCCGGACAGTGGGACTTCCTGTGGTGGTTGAACACCTTCCTTTACAGCTTCGTTGGCACTCAAGAATACGAGCGGATGTTCCAGTACTGGTTCGTGGACATGCCCTGGCTGGAGCGGGTGGAAGTGGAGCAGGGTGAGTGAATATTCAGGAAGGGGCCCGTGACCCGGGCCCCCAGTCTCTCATCAGCGCCAACTGGACGGGTGGTGAGAACAGGTGGGTCGTTTGGATTGGAGCGTGCTATGGCGTTACCGCGCGGTGTTCTTACACGGACTCAAGATCACTCTGCATGTGTCAGTGGTGGCCATTGTGCTCGCCACCATCATCGGGACCCTGGTGGGGCTCTGTCGCCTGTCGCGGAACAAGCTGATCTCGGGGCTTGCCTACGTCTACATCGAGATCATCCGCAACACGCCCCTGCTGGTGCAGCTGTTCGTGATTTACTTCGGCATCGGGCAGTTCATCCACTACAAAACCGAGTTCTGGCCAGCCACGGTGGGACTGGCCATATTCGCCGGAAGTTACGTGGCCGAAATCGTGAGGGCAGGCATTCAGTCGGTGGCCAGGGGTCAGATGGAGGCGGCGCTGTCCCTGGGCATGGACTACCGGCAGGCGATGCGGTATGTGGTGCTTCCCCAGGCATTCCGGCGCATCCTGCCTCCGCTGACCGGGCAGTTCATCTCCTTGATCAAGGACTCGTCCCTGGTCTCTTTCCTGGCCCTGACCGACATCACCCACGCGGCGCGGAAGGTCACCGCTAGCACCTTTCAGGCCTTTGTGGTGTACGTGGGTGCGGCCTTTTTGTATTTCATCCTCACCGCCTCGCTCTCGCAGCTGGCAGGGTTGGTGGAAAGGAAGGTGGCGCGCAGTGCTCGTAGTTGAGGACGTCCATAAATCCTTCGGGGATCTGGAGGTACTCAAGGGCATCAGCTTCCGGGTGGACCCGGGAGAGGTGCTGGTGATCATCGGACCCAGCGGCTGTGGCAAGAGCACGCTGTTGCGCTGCATCAATGGTATCGAGCGGGTGGACCGCGGTCAGGTGTATCTGGAAGGAAAGCCGGTGCACCGCAAGGGTCAGCTTTATTCTCCCAGCAGCATCAGGCAGCAGATAGGTATGGTGTTTCAGCATTTCGAGCTCTTCAACCACCTCACCGCCCTGGGCAACGTCGCCCTCGGGCCCATCCGGGTCAGGGGGCTTTCCCGCCAGGAGGCGGAGGAACGGGGACGCGAACTTCTGGCGCGAGTGGGACTTGCCGACAAAGCCGACCAATACCCGGCGGAGCTTTCCGGAGGCCAGAAGCAGAGGGTGGCCATCGCCCGCGCCATGGCCATGGATCCCAAGGTGATCATGTTCGACGAGCCCACTTCCGCTTTGGATCCGGAGATGATCAAAGAGGTCCTGGACGTGATGAAGGACCTGGCGCGGGAAGGGGTGACCATGATCGTGGTCACCCATGAGATGGGATTCGCGCGGGAGGTGGCGGACCAGATCATATTCATGGATGACGGGCGCATCATTGAACGGGGAAGCCCCGAGCACTTCTTCAACAACGCTCAGCATCCCCGTACCAGAGAATTCCTCAGCAAGATTCTCTATTAGGGCCCAGAACAGGACTCAGGGCGGGAAGCGGATGGTGATTTCCTGCACCGGCAGGCGGCAGGAGGGTTGCGCGATGATGCAACAGATGCTACCATAATAGCCAAGTTAGCGAGAGCATCGGCGATGAAGGGGACCAAGTACCCTGGCGGTGCCCGTTCAGAGAGTACCCGCGTGCTGCGAGCGGTACACGGGCGACCAGGGGAAACCCACCCCGGAAGCTGCCCGCCGAAAGTCGGTAAGGACGAGTAAGCCGGGCCGGGTACCTCCGTTACAGGGAGCCACGTATGTGGCGCACGAGCGGGCCGTCGGCTCATTAGGGTGGTACCGCGGAAGGAGACTTTCGCCCCTAGCGGGGCGATTGTGTTTCTTGGGGGAAGGGGAGGCGAAAGAGGGTGATTGATCGGGCGCGTAACGCCAAGCTCGGGGTGTTGGGTTTCGGATCCATCGGAGAAGCCCTGGTGCGAGGAGTTTTGCGCACGGGAAGGTGCGCGCCGAGCTCGGTGGTCATTTCTGACCCCGACCCTGGCCGGAGGGCTGTTGCCGCCAGGCTGGGACTGACCGTGGTGACATCGAACGTGGCGGTGGCCAGCAGCTGCAAAATCATACTGCTTTCCGTCAAACCGCAGACCGTGCCCCGCCTGCTCGGGGAGCTGGGCGCGATGCTCACCGCGGGCCACCTGCTCATAAGTGTCGCGGCTGGCATCAGTACCGAACAGCTGGAGAGGGCATTTGAAGCACCCGTCCGCGTGATCCGGGTGATGCCCAACCTCCCTTGCGTGGTCGGGGAGGGAGTGATGGCCATGTGTTTGGGACGTCACGCGACCTCCGAGGATGCCGCCGCCGTCCGCGAGCTGCTGGGCAGCTCGGGGAAGGTTTTCCAGGTGGCGGAGCACCTGATGGATGCGGTCACCGGTTTTACCGCCAGCGGACCGGCGTTTGTTTTCCTGCTGATTGAGGCGCTTGCCGACGCCGGGGTGAGGGTGGGGTTCACCTGGGACGAGGCGGTGGTGATGGCCGCCCAGACGGTGTTGGGTTCTGCCAAGGTGGTGCTCGGGATTGAGGCGCACCCGGCAGTACTGAAGAACAAGGTCACATCTGCTGGCGGGACAGCGATCGCCGGTCTTCACCAGTTGGAGGCGGCGGGCGTGAGGGCGGCGATCATGGACGCCGTGTTAACGGCGACCCAGCGCTCCCGCGAGCTGGGAAAGGGTATTGGCGGGTTGCTTGCGAGAGATGGCGACTCCAACCCGACAGAGAGGGTGCCCGATGAAGCGGTGAGTGACGGCTGAGGGGTTTCGCACCAGGGCGCGGGGGATCTGGGGTGGGGCGACAGTTCCCGCCCCGGACGATGACGATCATGCGCGTCGATTCCCGGCTGAGCGCTGCCCACCCGGTCTCTGCGGAGCTCCCAAACGGCATGACCCGTCTAGGTTGTGCTAGCGCCTCAGCTTCAGCTTCCGGAATGGCCAGGGCAGTTCCTGTCCGGCCCGGGCAGGATCAGCCCCCTGCGAACTGGAAGAGGAGACTTAGAACGCGAGCCCGGGAGGAATGTGGACGGCCATGGACTGGAACGAAAAGTATTCGGATATGGCCCGAAGGCTCAGCAGCTCAGCTCTGGCCGAGCTGTTCCAGCTGACCGAGCGACCTGATGTGATATCTTTCGCCGGTGGTTTCCCCTCCGAGGACATGTATTTGATCCCCGAGGTAGTGGAAGTTGCTAGGGAAGTTTTCCACCGACGGGGGGCTACCGTCCTGGGATACGGTCCAACACCCGGGTTTTCCGAGTTTCGGGAGTTCATCGCCCAGCGTCAATCCTTGCTGGGCATGAAGGCCTCCCCGGACAACATACTGGTAACCACCGGTTCACTGCAGGGACTTGACCTGCTGGGACGGTTGTTCCTGAATCCCGGGGAGGTGGTGATTGTCGAAGCCCCCACTTATCTCGGCGCCCTCACCACTCTAGCTGCTTTCGATGTACGCCTGGAGGCGGTTCCGGTAGATGACCAGGGGCTGGATGTGGACCAGCTGGAGGAGCGTCTGCAGCAGCTGCGCCGCCGAGGAAGGCCCGCCCGGGTGCTGTACACCATTCCCACCTTCCAGAACCCCTCCGGGCTTTGCCTGAGCCATGACCGCCGTATCAGGCTGCTGGAACTGGCATCCAGATACGACCTGATCATTTTTGAGGATAACGCGTACGGCGAGCTCCGCTTCGAAGGAGAGGAACTTCCCACCCTGAAGGCGCTGGATGAGGAAGGGCGGGTGGTTCACCTGGGGACATTCTCCAAGATCTTCTCCCCCGGGGTCCGGTTGGGCTGGCTCCATGCCGACGCTGGGGTGATCGAACGCGCCGTACTCATCAAGCAGGGCGTTGACCAGTGCTCCAGCTCACTGAGCCAGTTGTTGTGCCTGGAATTCGGACGACGAGGGCTCCTGGAGCGGCAGATCGAGATAACGCGTCAGATACTGAGGGCAAAAGCCACGGCGACCCTGCGAGCCCTCGCCGAAGCCTTTCCTCCGACCACCCAATGGACGGAACCGCAGGGGGGATTTTACACCTGGGTGACGCTGCCGCCCAACGTGGACACTCAGGAGGCGCTACCTCGCTGCATCAGGGAGGCACGGGTGGCCTACGTTCCCGGGAATCAATTCTACACCGATGGGCGGGGCCACAACCAGCTCCGCCTTTGCTACTCGCAGCCGTCGCTGGAGGAAATCGGCGACGGAGTGCGGCGTCTGGGCCAACTCCTGGCCGCGCTGCCCGGTTGACCGACCAGCCAGCCCGAGAGGACCCCGGCAGGTGCGCTCATGGGCCAGAACCCCTCCTGCGTCCCAGGGACCGGTCCCGCTGGAGGCGCGGTGCTGACCAGGCTTCCCAGCCTCCTTCACGCGGTGGTCGGAAGCCGTCATCACCCACGGCCAGGCGCAGCAGGTAGAGGTAGGCGTCCTTCAGGGTGGGGGTAACCGGCTCGGCTCCCGGTGGAGGGGGACCCTGGTCAAGGAGGAGGCGCCAAGCAACTCCATTGGCTTGCTGTCGTCGGGCAATCACCCACCCGGCGCGATCCGGTGAATCCAGGGCTTGGCGCACCTCCCATACGCGCCCGGAGACCTCCTCCAGGGCGCTGCGGACCGACCACTTCCCGAGGAGCACTCCCTGATGTAGGATCATGACATCGTGGGCTATGTCCTCTAATCCTGCCGCGGTGTGGCTCACGATGAAAGCCGTTTTCTGTTTACAAAGGGCTGCAAGTAGCAGAATGGTGTGCCGCCGGGCTTGGGGATCCATGCCGCGAAGTGGTTCATCAAGCAGCAAGACCTCCGGGTCGTTCAGCAGGGCCTGAGCCAGTCCGATCTTCCGTTTCATGCCGGCAGGATAGCGACCGCGCCGGGTCTTCAGCCATTTCGGCGGAATATCCATCCCGGCTGCCACCACGTTGATTCGGGGCTGGACGAGGTGTTCGGGGATCTTCTTCAGCCGGCCCAGGTAGATGAGGAATTCCCTCGCCGTCATGCTCGGGAAGACGCCGAAATCCTGGGGGAGATAACCAATGAGGTCCCGGTATTCCGTTCCCCACTGGGCCAGATTCCTTCCCCGGTAGCTCACCGTTCCCGCACTGGGCCGGTAGAGGCCGGCCAGGATCCTCAGCAGGGTGCTCTTTCCCGAGCCGTTGGGCCCGAGGATCAACGTGACCCCGGGTCGGCTGGAAAAGCTGATGTGTCGCAGGGCCACCACCGCTCCAAACCTCTTGGTCAGTCGGCGTACGCTGAAGCTCAATGCTGGTCCCTCCAGCCCTCCGCCCACCTGTGATCCCACCACCAAGCCAGCAGGACGCACAGGGCGCCCATCACCAGACAGGTCATCCGAACCCCCAGGTGCAGCGACGAGGTGGTGAGGGGGGACAGCAGGTGCAGTACCCCCAGCCGGGCCCCACCCAGGAGCTGTGCTCCCCACGCTTGAAGGAGGAGTTTGGGCTGTCGGGGGTGGTGGTTGGAGATCGGCATCTTTTAACCAGGGTGCACCGGGAGGCTCTGGATCGGCACGGTTATGGTTGGATTACCGCGCTCAGGGCGCCGAGGATAAGGAAGCTGCAACGGCAGGGGGTAGTTCAGCTATCCTTGTTCGACGAAGAAAACATAGCGGAGATTCAAGATCCCGACCATCCTGAGCGGCGTCTGATAGTCTGCCGCAACTGGCAGGTGGCCACCGAGCGGAGGAGGGAAGCGTGAGGTGATGCTGGAGGCCACCAAGGTGATGCTGTCAGGAATCAAAGAGCGGGTATCCAGAGGCCGGCTGAAGGATGAACGAAAGATAGCCCTGGCTGTGGGCAAGGTGATCAACAAGTTCAAGGTACAAAAGCACTTTTCCCTTTCGATCGGCCGGGGGTACTTTGGGTTTGCCGTCAACGAAGACAAGGTGGCCCAGGAGGCGGCCCTGGACGGGATCTACGTGGTGGAGACCACTGTTGATCCCCAGAGGACGTCTCCCAAAGAGATGGTTGAAGGCTACAAGTCGCTGAGATACGTGAAGCGGGCCTTCAGGACGATGAAGAGCATGGCCCTGGAACTGAGGCCCATCTACCACCGTCTTGCCGACAGAGTCCGCCCCCATGTGTTCTTGTTCATGCTGGCATATATATTACGTCATCTGGCACATGCAACAGGCTCTTAAGCCCCTGAAGGAGGGTCACCCGCAGGTATGCCAGAGTTTCCAGCACGTGCTCTGCTGCCTGGAGCGTCTTGAGCTCAACACCGTCAAGGTGCAAGGAGTCACCTTTGATGTGGTCACTGAACCAGACGCTCATCAGCAACTGATCCTTGATCACCTGGGGGTGCAGTCGCTGCTGCCTAAGCCCAGGGCGTTACAGAAGCAGCAGCCCACAAGGCTTTCATGGCCCCGACGGATCGGGGCTTTTTGGCATCTGTCCAGTTTCAACTTCTGCTTAGTCATGCATTCGTCCGACCGTTCAATGTCTCCTCACTCTGACTCTCGAGAGGCAGGGAAGTACTCACAGGGTCCGGCCTCAAAGCCAACTGTAGAAGGACGCTCCGTACCGAATACGGCTGAAGATGGGCTTTTGATAATTATATTAGCGAACACAGGGATCCGGCGCGCCCAAGTGTGCTGGCCTACGAATGGTAGTCGCCGAAGTCCTTATGAACAATTACCTCTGGTGGTAACGGCCGCAAAGTTATACGCCGAAGCCGACCGGGGCCAAGGATGATCCTGCGTGGAACGTCGCCATGTTGGATCAAGGCCTGGATGCCTCCTCTTTTGACGTTGCCTAAAATCCCCTCGTTTACGAAGGTCGTTTCAGCACCTTTCGCTCCGCCTCGAACCGGTCCCAGGCCTCAAGGACGAGGCGGCGTGTGCGGTATTCGCCGTACAGGCGCTCTTCTTTCTCTCTGAGTACGCGAAAAGTCTCACCGGGGAAGTCGGGCCCGAGGACATCCTTAGGGTCGAGGATGTAGCGCAGCTCGTCCCGGGTGAGGCCGTAAAGCTTAGCATAGTAAGCATCTAACTCGGCACGGATGATGGTGCGGCGCTCGGAATCCCAGCGGAAGGGCGGGATCGCTTCGGCGTCCGGATGGACCCTTAGCGAGCTGCCGCAGCATTCCTTCCAGCGGCGGGCAATTTCTTTGCGCAGCTGCCGCGAGCACTCCTCCCAGACCTCACGCGCAAACGCTTCCAGGTCCCAGGCGGTGTAAACCAGCTCCAGGACGCGGGGGACAACGAAGAACAGGTCGGATTCAGTATAGGCATCGGGCGGGAGGAGGGGGAGTTGTTTAAGGTAGTTGTAAGTTAAGTGCATCCCACCTACCTTCTGACGTGCTGTGAAGTCAAAAACCAAGCTGTTAATACTTGCGATAAGGCATGCAATAGTCGTGGTTTTTATCCCACTTCGAGCGAAAATCATTAACGGCACGGTATGCCCCACCCCCGCCCGCGGCAGGACGGCGAAGATGGCCGTGCGCTCATTGCTCGCGTTGGTCACGTCCCTAAACCCGAATAGCCACTCCCGCTCCCACTTCCAAAGGAGCTGCGTGCCGTCGCGGTTCCACTTCTCCAGCCGCGCTTCCACCGTTTCCTCCCTCACCCAGTACCGCGGCACGACGAAGTAATCGGGGTCGGCGTACTCCTCTTCCTGCGGCGTGGGGAGGTGTGTGCTGCGGGTGTTCGGCGGCACTCCTTCATAAGTCCCAAACCGGTGGTCAAATTGCCAGATCATCTTCGCCTCATAAAGAGGCACCCAGACCTCGTCACCCCGCACAAAGCAGAGTCCATCGAGCCGGCCTAGCTCCAGGCCGCGCATGAGCACGTATCCCTGATCTTCTAGCTCCTGCGTCGTGCGGAAAAGGTGACTGTCGTTGGCCATATCAAACATCCTCATGAACCGCACACCCCAGGGGTTCTCCCCTGTGCGCTCGTTCACCAGCACCGGCACTCGCCGGTAAATCTTCCTGGTGAGATCCGCGTCTGCTTTGGTGCGGAAGACGGGACAGGTGCGGGTGTTGGGGTTGAAGAGAGCCAGCTCGTCCGGGCTCAGCTCAAACACGCGGCGGTCATCGCGCAACTGCTCGGTGCGGGTGAGGAAAAAGGCGAAGCGCATAGGACTTTCCTCTTCCCCTCGGCCGCGGATGGTGACAAGGCAGAACTTGTAGCGACTGTCGATGGCTGGGAAAATTCCCTCCCGATTTTCAAAGTCATAAAGGCTCACCAGCCGCCCGTTTTCTACCAGGTGGGCAAAAAAGTGCCTGGTGGTGTCATCCGTGGCAATGCCCGTGGGCAGCACTACCCCCGCGCGGCCTTCCGGACGGAGGATCTGGGAAAAGAGTTCCGCGAAGACGCCATACGTGTTGATGTCCCCGCGGGCGGTGAGCGGAAAGCGGCCGGAATACCGCAAGAACTTGCTCTGAGCCTCGGCGGCGTGCTTGGCCTCCTGGTATTCTGCCCAGAGGGCAGGGTTGGTGGTCGGCAAAGCCCTGATCAACCGTCGTCGGGTGGCCTTGTTGAGGGCATTGGCGATTTGAGGATCGCGGGTGGCAAAAAACTCCTTTTCCTGTAGCTTGATTCGCTCCCACGGCGGGTTGCACAGCACCACGTCAAAGCCACCCCGCGCAAACACTTCGGGGAACTCCAGCGGCCAGTGGAAGAAGCGGTACTTCTCCGCCATCTCCCAGGCCTGCTCCAGGAGCTTTTGGTTTGCCTGGCCCCTGAGATAACCCCACAGATCAGCCGTGAGAGGCACCACCTCCGCTTGGCTGGCCTCATCAGTGACGAGCGCAAAGAAGGCAGCAGTCCAGAGGTGACAGGCAGTGAGACTTCGCCACAAAAGGGTGCCTTCTTTGCGAGTGTTCCTGTGTGCGTGAGTCTTTCGCTGCACCACCTCCGGCGTGTCGTCCGGCAAGGCGAGGACGGGCAGCGCCTCACCCAGGAGAGCATCCGGATCCGGTCTTGTCCCGAACGCCAACCGCAGTTGCCGCCCTTTGCGCTCTTGCCGGTTCCGCTTGGCCAGAGAACGGGCGATTGCCTTGTCGTCTCCTTCAACCGCTTTGTAAGCCTCGTCCGGGATGCCTCTTTCCACGACGCCAAGATCCAAGACACCCAGCAGTGAGTCGCCGCAGCGGATGCGGTGATCCAGGAAAGTCAGCGGCTTGCCCGGGGTGTGCCCCTCAATCCACAAGGCCACCTTACAAAGCTCCACCGCCATCGGGTTCTTGTCTACCCCGTAGATGCAGTGAGCGATGACCTCGCGCACCGCCGATCTAACCTCTTCCGGAGAGGGTTCATCTGCCTCGCTCTGGATGCGGGCCAGTTCCTGGCCCAGCAGCCTCGCCGCTGCCAGGAGAAAGTGTCCGGAGCCGCACGCAGGGTCACAGACCTTAATGGACAGGAGGGCTGCTCTTTTTTCCTCCACCGTGTACTTCCCTGCCAGCCTTTCTCGAATCACCGGTACCAACGCACCAGCCACCAGCTCCTCCACCAGAGCGCGCGGCGTGTAGTAAGACCCGGTGGACTTGCGCTCGCTGCCAGGATCCAAGGCAAACTCCGGCCGGCTGCCCTCCAAGTAAGTAATAACGGGGTGAAAGTCCAAAAGGCTCTCATAAACACTGCCCAGTTCCTCCACGTCCAGCGCGCGGTAGTTAACCCGTCGCCAGGGGCCGCGCTCACTTTCTTTGTACATGGACAGGTACCAGATGGCTTCCAGGAACGCCCGATTGGTGAGGTGAAGCTCATTGAGGTCCTCGGTCGCTTTTGCCTCGAACAACGGTCCGTCCAGCGGCGGCAAGCCGAGCTTTTGTCCCAGGGATTCCTCCGCCAGTAGGCGAAAGGTAACTTTGGTGCTTTCCCACAGGTCACCGTGATCCGTCCACACGCGCCGATCTTCACAGAGACGGCGCAATCTGGCCACACTGTAATATTCGCGGTAGGTCGCGTTGGTGGTAAGGAGCTCCCGCTCTTCGGCCACCATGAGAAAAAGGAGGCGGTAGATGAGGCGCAAAAGCTGCTGGTAGTACTCGACAGCATCCAGCCGCCCACTGCGTACTCTCTCTCGCAATGCCTCATTGAACGGGTGCTGCAAAAAGGCCCCACCAAGGATCTCTATGGCTTTCTCAACACCGTCCCGCAGGCGGTCGCGCACCCGACTGCCCTGCTCCACGGTTTCGAGGTAGTAACGCTCCAGCCAGCAGTCACCCGCGGCGTCACGGGGAAGGCGGGAACGGTGAACCAGCCGGTAAAAGAGGGAGAAATCGGCGAAGTTCCTGCCGTCCATCATTTCTCGCAGATCAAACTCCAAATAGGCAGGTTGGGTACGGCGCAAGTTGGTTCGTAGAAGTCGCAGGATGAAACCGTTGGTCACTATCCCCCACAGATGCTCGGTGCGATTCAGGTACTCCTGTACTAAGGAGTGGGGGGCAAGGCGCGGCCGTCCCGCTACCGGGCGGCGGTCAAGGGACAGCCGACAACCTGCCACGTGTACCGGAGGGGCCCCTTCGCCCGTTCCGGCGCGGTGGGAGATGGCGTAAGTATTCCCGTCCACAGTGGCAGCACGGGGTGTGTAAACCAGCTCGTAGCTCAGAAGGCTCAATAGCGGGATCACCCACTGATCCCGGGTGACGGTGGTGGCGGTATCGGTTTCCGGAAGGCGCTGCAGGCGGTGCTGGAAGGCCTGCCAGTGCTCTAGCGCCTCCTGCCAGACAGCGGCAATCTCGGTTTCCAGGCGGCCACTTTGGCCAAAGTCTCTCGGCTTCTGCCCAGGAGCTGTCCCCTCGTATATGCGGTCAAGCAAATCCGGGGCCAAGAGCCCGCCTTCCACCCTCAGGCAAGGGAATCGCATATCACCTCACCACCCCTTTGGGCACGGGTAACAGGAGCAGTATCCCTAACAGGTCGGGCGGGAACTGTGGCCGCACTGCCAATCCTCGGCGGATCATGCGGGCAGCTGCCCGCACCCGCCGGTGGGCATCAAGTACCCGTTGTGCCCGTTCCTTTACCTTTGCTTCGAGGTGTGGCAAAAGGTCGTCCCACCAGCCTAGCACCTCGGCGAGCACTTCCCGGCGCTCCTGAGAGGACACCGGGGCATTGGGGGCAGCCTCAACGAGGAGCCGCCGCGCGTCGTCTTCCTCAAGAAAGACGGGGCTTGCCGGGCTGCGCCCCTGCAGGCCCAACACCACAACTTCCTCGGCCAAAAGTGGTGCCTGATTTGGCTGTTCCACAAGGTACCGCAGCCGCAATAGGAGGAGCACCGTTCGTCGGCCTACTTTCGTGGTGCGCAGTACGCCACAGCGCGCCGCCGGCGACTGCCCTCCGCCCACCAGGGCGCTCTCCAGGAGCCACCTGGCTAAAGCGCCGACGAAAGGATGGTTCCTGCCAATCCACTCGGCACCCTCGGGAGGAGGGGAAGTGAAGCTCACGCGCCACGGGTTGGACGGGATGGCCTGGCGCACGAGAGCTGGAAGGGTGCGCCCCGACGGCACGAAGAGCGTATACGCACCGTTACCCGAGCCCTCAAGCCCTAGACCTAGCCGCTGGCAGGCATTGACGACGAAGTGCCGGACCGCATCGGGATCGCCCAGGACATTGTCCGTGGCGCGTAGTTCGCGCTCCACTTCTTCGGGCTTGATCGACCTCTGGGCGAAGCGGGTGCGACTTTCTCTTTCCCGGCCCGCGGCCTCATCCCAGCGGCGGTGGAAATCCAAAACCTTCACATCCTCGAAGAGGCTGAGCTGGTAGTAGTTGCGCCGGCTGAAGAGCGCCTTCAGGACTGCCTCCATGACTGAATCGCTATCCACAGGCACCGGCACAGCTACGCCGAGGCTCTTTCTGATCTCTGCCGCTTTGCGCAGAAGCACGTCCAGCACCGCACCATCCACCGGGTTGTCGCGGCCGTAAAGCAAGACGGCGCGTACCTTCGGCGCTTGCTGCCCGAAGCGGTCGACCCGTCCCTCGCGTTGCTCCAGGCGGTTGGGGTTCCACGGCAGATCGTAGTGCACTACCGCCGTGAAGTGTTCTTGCAGGTTGATGCCTTCGCTGAGGCAGTCAGTGGCCACCAGCACGCGGGGCTGACTTTTGGAGAGCTCTTCCACCCTGAGGCGGCGATCCTCTTCGGGCAAGTTCCCGGTTACGGCCTCCACCGCCAGGCCTGGAAATTCCGGTTTCAACCTGCGCTTCAGCTCGGCGGCTACGTACTGCGCCGTGGGGATGTAGCGACACCAGGTGATGGGGTGATAGCCCTCCCGCAGGAGCCGTTGCACAATTTCCGCGCAACGAATAACCTTGGTGTCGGCACCCGAGCTTATAATGGCTTGCGCAAGACGGGCAAACTGGCGCAGCTTGCGCCGGCCGCTTTCCGGCAGATCAACTTCGCCTTGCTCGACCACATGCGAGGGCTCCACGTCCATCGACTCGTGGTCGGCAGAATCATAAACGAAGGGGGCATAGTCCTGATCGTCAGCCTCTCCAAATTGCCGATCCTCCCCTGCTCGTTTCGACAACGCAGCTACCGCGGCGGCTGGGCTGGACATCACACACCGTATAAGGGACAGGGCGGCCCAAAAGCGGATACGCCGACGCCAGCCAGACAAAGTCTCGCCTGTACGCACTAACTCTTGGCTGAAGCCGTAGACTCGATGGAACAGTTCGCGGTACGCTGGCGACAGATCATAGGTTGCTTCCTCGGTGTCACGCTCCGGGAAGCAAGTCACCTCGCCCAGCCACTTGATGATATCGGCCCGCCGCCGCTGTACGAAGTGCTGAGCCACCTCTCCCCGCTGGGCTTCGGTCAGATGGTGGAAGCTCAGATCGGCAAAGGAAGGACGCAGCAGCGCCAAAAGAGACACGAAAGACGCCTCGATGCCGCTGTGTGGTGTTGCCGTAAGGAGGACGAGGTGGCGCTTCTGGTCGGCAGCCAGAGCACGCAACAACTCGTGGCGCTGCTGCTGCACGCGCGACCTAGTCCCCGGCTGGGCGGCTCCGTGGGCTTCATCCACAATAACAAAAGATGGGCAGTGGGTGAGAAATTCCGCCCGGTGGCGATCTGACTTGACGTAATCGATGCTGACCACGATGTGCTGGTAGTACCTGAAGATGCTCTGCTCACCCGGCGGGAGTCCTCGCTCGAGGCGGCTTACCATTCCAGACCGAATGACTTCGGCCTCTATGTGGAATTTCTCCGCCATTTCCCGCTGCCACTGCTGACAAAGATACGGCGGGCACAGGACGCATATGCGGTCGATCTCGCCCCGATCCAAAAGCTCTCGTGCGATGAGTAAAGCTTCGATGGTCTTGCCCACACCCACATCATCGGCGATTAGAAGACGCACCGGGTGGAGGCGCAGGGCCATCAGTAAGGGCACGAACTGGTACGCGCGGGGCCGCACCGAGATACGGCCCAGGGAGCGGAAGGGACCCGCACCGTCCCGCAAGGCAAGCCGAGCCGCTTGCCACAAGAGCACGGCGCCTACGGCATCTCCGGTGTCCTCCGGGGTAGGCAGGGGGAAAACTGCCGGCTTTACCTCCTCCAGTCCGGCTTCCACCAGGGGCATGTAGATGCCGCAAACCTCACCTTCCTCGCCAATCAGCGGCCGCAGGCGCATCACCCCTGGCTTAGTCGGTGGTAAAACCACCCACTCACGTCCACGGCAGCGCACGAGGCTGCCCGTGGCTGGCTGCGCGTGCATTCATTCATCCCTCCCCTCGCCGAAGATGTCGGCGTAGGCTTGGACCTGCTCCTTCAAGTCGCGATCGTATCGGATTACCACCACCCGGTAGCCGAGATCCCGGAGCTCGGCGCGCACCTCTTCATCATGTGCGGCTTGATCCGGTTCGTCGTGTACCGCCCCGTCGCAGAAGACGCAGATGTTAGGCGCGTAGAAAAAGTCGGGCACGGTAGGGTAATCGGCCAACTGTTTCTGCGCTTCGTCCGGCAGCCGTCGGCCGGTCTCATAGAGGTAGTCAATAAACCGCCGCTCCAGTTCTGAGCGCGAGTCGGTGAGCGAGCGGAGCCATCGGTAGTGCTGTTCGTAGTCACGCCCCGCCACTTCTTTTTGGGCACGGCTAGCCGCCAGCCGCTCCAATGCTTCCCGCACCAGGTGCCGGTTCAACAGCGGGTGATCCCGCTGGTTTGTGTAAGAGAGAAGGCAACGGTAACAGGCCCGGGCGCAACCCTGGCCTTCGTCATCGAGTAGGAAGTGGCAACGTTCCAGAGCTGCCCGGGCTACGGCCGACAGAATCCCTGGCTCCTCTACCAGCTGCCTCAAGACTCCTACGCCGCCCTCGGCTGCTTCCCAGTAGAGAACGGCGCGGTGGCCGCCTTCGCCAATGCGTTCGGAAACCAGCTCGGATTCTTCCACCTGGAAGACACTCTCCAGCCCTCGCTGGAGAGCGTACTGCAGGGTGGCCATGAACTCTTCGTCGCCCTGCCAAGCCGGCTCGAGCAAATAGACCAGGAGGAGGTTGGTGGTATCCCACACTGCTAGGCGTACCGCTTCTCGCCTGGCGGGAGCCTTTCCAGGCGATTCCTCCAGCTCCTCCTCTTCGAGTCGACTGACCCAAAAGTCCCCCCGGTCCAGGTCTACGACGAAATGCTCGCCAGGCGGCCGGTGGCGCCAGCCATTGTTGAGGCGGTAGAGTGTGGCGCAAGGGGCGTAAACCAAGCGCAGCAGATTGTTTCCAGCTCCGTCGCGCACCAGCGCCGAGACCCTCCGCAGCTGGCCGCCAGGTGCTGGGGCAAAGCGAAAGTGGGTAGATATGTTGTAGCCGCGGCGCAGTCGTTCCTCCTCTTCACAAGTGATGCGCTCACGTCGTCTGGTGCGGACGTTAGGCATGTCGAGCAACACAGCTATTTCACTGCTGAAACCATCAAGCCGCGTGCCGCAATTTACGCAGAGATCGACCGTTTGCTCATCGTGAAAGTATCCGCACGCCTTACACAATTTGGCAACCCGGCGCCGTTGCTCGAGACCTCCCGGCGGAAGGATCATACCGCGCACTTCATACTTGGCCCCATCGTGGTAGATGATGTTATGAGGGGCAAATTCCCTTAGCGCTAGGAAACGCGGGCGCGTAATATACTCGCCGTCGCCCCGCGGAATATACGCCCGTAGAGGCAAACGCGGGAAATTGTAACCAGGCAGGAACCCCTCACTGGCCAGATAGCGGTAGGGATAGAAATCCGACTCTTCTCGCACCCTGGTCCTGTTAAGGAGCAGGTTGCGCTGCCGGTTGGCCTCATCTATCAGCCGCCGGGCGTCCTGTTGCTCTTCGCGGCGGCGGGAGCGGAGAAACCTTTCCTGGGCGCTCATTAGCTGGTTCATGGCCGCCCGATAGAGCTCCCGCCACCGTTCAAAGGCCGCGTCGAATGCCCGGTCCGCGTACCGGAGGGTGCTTTCTAGCCACTGCTCGCTGTACCAACCGCTATTTGTCAGCTCCAGGCCGCACGTGGCAAGAATCGCCCGGGCCTCCTCCACGCATTCGCGCAGGCGCGATTCTGGCAGCTTTACACGGATCTGCACCTCTTCCTTGAGCGGTAGTTCTGGGAACTTGTCTACGTCAATTACCTCGTCAAGACAGCTGCCCAAAGCACACCCAGTCTTGGCGAGCCAAATAGCGTGCACATGTGCCCGCACCAGGTCTTCGTTGGCGAGATCAAGGGTCGGGCTGCGCACCGCACCCGCCACCATTGATTCACGCTTACGGAAGAAGTACTGGTCGTGAGCGCTGCGCGCAGCACAGTAGGTCAGAACGAGGGCGGGATCGCCGCGCCGACCGGCTCGACCACTACGCTGGGCGTAATTGGCAGGGGTGGGCGGGACGTTGCGCAGGTGCACGACGCGGAGGTCGGCAATATCAATGCCCAGCTCCATCGTGGGAGAGCAGAAGAGGCACTTGAGATCCCCTTCACGGAAGCGCCCTTCGCGCTCCTGTCTCTTTTCGACCGAGATTTGCGCTGTATGCTCACGGCCCTCAATGCCGCGCAGGAAATGAGCAGCGCTGCGGTAAAAGTCACGGAAGAAGGCGTTTACCTTCCGCTGAACTTCAACGTATACCGGGCTTTCCACCCGCCGGGCATGCACGGGGTCTGGAGGAGGCGGGGTGCCGTCACCAAGCTTCCATACGAGACAACCGGCCTCCAACTGCAGGTGCTTTTCCCCTCTCGCTTCCAGTGGAAACAGCAAGCCGTGCGAGCAGAGGATGTCCACTAACTGGAAAAGGAACTCCCGGTACTCTTCAGCGGTAAGGCCAAGTTCACGCCGCAGGTACCGGCCGATACGGCTCTTTTCGCTCAAGCTTTTCTTATAGAAGCCCTCAGGAGTGCCTACCAGCACAAAGCGCGAGGCCGGCCGGAACCAGTCTTCTTCTTCCCACCACGTATCGTTGATATCCTGATCCACCCGCCGCCGTAGCTGCTGCTGCTCGGTTTCCAAAAGGATCTTGGCATTGATGGCCAGGTGGCGGCGGAAATAATCCAGAAACGCCTTCACCACGAAATAGCGCTTTTCCGGTTCAAGGGAGGCAAGGGCCGGACAGGCGCGCCACCGCTCCCCGTCTTCGCAGAGTTCACGCAGCCCCAGATATTCGATTTCCAAGAGGCCACATTGTTCCAGGTTCGGCTGCACGATGCGCCACGCGCGCTGTAGGTCTTCATAAAGCCGGTACTCCACCAGGTCGCGGAAGGTGCGCCACACCCTTTCCGCGAACTTACTCTCCGGCACCAGATCTGGATTCTTGGCTACCTCCGACAACCCAATTGCCAAGCCAGCCAGGACTTCCTCGGTCACGTTCTCAGGGTGCAGCTGGCCATTGGCTTCCAGAGCCCGGTAAAGCGCCGCCCGAAGACGAGAAATGCGTACGAAGTCATTGAAGTGCCCTGCCTGTAGCGAGGCATCTTGCCGGTTGTCGGTGAAGCTCAGAATCTTGCGCTCTTCTTCGCCTATCCCGTGGTGGGCAGCATGGAGCAATGCGGCAACACTCATGATAGTGGTGGCACTGCTTCGACCCTCGCTGGAAAGGCGCCCCAACTTGCGGAACTCGCGCTCTCGCTTGGTGTAAACCTCGCCGCAAGCAAGACATAGTCGGAGGGGTTTAGCCTGGAAGAACGCCTTTATGGCACCTGGAGTAGGCTCGGTGGCATAGGTGCCGTCTGGCCGCACCCAGACTTCACGAGGCACTGCCTCTCGGTAGGCTTTCTTCAACCTACCCCGCTTATCGAACCATTCTGAAGGAAAATGCTCGAAGTCAGGAGTCCACTCCCCAACTTCCTCGGCGAGAACTAGGTAGCCAGGCTTGATCGCACCCTCTGGCACGAAGAACTCACTGTCGGGTTCACGGGGCAAGAGACGACTGCCCGCCTCGTTGAGCCAGACGTCATAGTATGCCTGTCCACACTGACGGCAGAATTCCAACGGGTAAAGGACGCGCTCTTGCGCTTGCCCCGGTGCGTAGTACTGACCTTCGAGCGTTAGATGGCGGGTCTGTGGAGCCTCAAGGGTGGCGTAGACAGCCTGCCCCTGACTTATGAACTGGTGAAGCTTCAACGCAAACACAGGGGTGTCGTCGTTCAGCTTGAGGCTACTGCCGCGCAACAGGAACTTACGCAGGTACTCACGGCAATACTCTTCGTGGAGCCCCACTTCTCGCGCGAGGCGGCGTGCTGCTTCGGTGAGGGTGAGGGGCGTGCACCGTTCGGTAGCCCCATCTGGTGCACGGTAGAACCCGAGAGTCCGTTCAATCCACCGGGTCAGAGGATGCTTCAAGAGTCCCTCAACGGTCTCAGGTACCGGCTTGTTCAGGGCAGCCCGCAGATTGTGAGAATCCGAACCCTCCAGGCAGGCGATGGGTTCGAACTGCTCTTCAATTACATTAGTAGGGGACACATCTACGCCGAAGATCTTGCTGGCAAAGTCTGCCACAACCCGACGACTGTGAGCAGCCCCCACCCCTTCCCTACTGACCATTGTGGCACTGGTGCCAATACAAACTAGATCGGGGTTGCCACAGCGATGACGGAGGCGCCGGATCAGCAGAGCAACATCCGCCCCCTGACGGCCCCGGTACGTGTGCAACTCATCGAGCACTAGGAAATCTATGCCAGCCACCGTACGGTCTACAAACCGCTGCTCTCGCGGGCGCACGAGAATCAGCTCAAGCATGACGTAGTTGGTCAGTAGGATGTGCGGTGGTTTCTCAAGGATCTTCTTTCGCCTATCTTCCTTCTCCTGACCCGTGTACCTCTCAAAGGAGACTGGTAATGCGCGGCCGGTACGCTCCTCATAAACTGCAGCCAGCTTCATAAGGGCATCATACTGGGAATTGACCAAAGCATTCATGGGATAGACGATAATGGCACGAACCCGGGATTCTGCAGCGTTGTGGCGCAGCACAGAGTTAAAGATGGGAATTAGATAGGTCAGGGTCTTGCCAGAGCCGGTGCCGCTTGTGACTACGAAGGATTCCCGCCGCAAGGCACACAATATGGCCTCTTCTTGGTGGCGATAAAGGGTAATGGGGCGTTTCCGACTGTCAAGAAAAATTTCCGCACAGAGTGGGTGCAGCAAGCCTTTACGGCAGAGATCGACAACCGAGGATCCTCGGGCATAAGGGGGGTTCAGCTGTAAAAGCGGCTCCGGCCATAAAGCGTCGTTCTCGAAAATCTCACGTTCTACCAGGGCCCTTATCCGGTCATCGGCCAGGTTGAGGAAGCTCCGCACATAGTGCTGATAATCAGCAACTACGGAAGAAGCGTACTGAAAGATGCTCACGATGATCCCCCGCTCTTCCGCGGCTGAAGCCCCTCGCTCGATCGGGCAGCTGAGACACCTGCCCACTCTCAGCTTCAGAGCCTCAGTAGTGTCCCCGCTGGGTGCTGTAATAGTTTCTGTACGGGCTGCTTTCGATCCTGCAGGTGGGCCAACGGGGCTGAGTTGCCCTACGGGGATGGACGTGGGGTTCAGCTGCAGTGCTTCCGACCATAAGTACGCGACCCAGCGCCAGTCATGATCTAGCTGATCTGTGTATGACCTCGATCACGCGCCGGTAGGCAGCCTTGAAGAGCTCAAACGCATTATCATCGGCCAGCGCCAGGAGCGGGATGCTTGGGTAACGATCAATTGCAGTTGACGGGATGTGTATTTCCTCAATCTGGTTGAGATCTTGCCGCAGCTGATCCCTTTCACCTTCATCAAGCAGGCCGTGCTCCTTGAACACCTGGAAGTAGATCTGCACTGACGGCCTGCCGGTACCACACCTTAGCAACGGGTGGCGCATGCCGTCGTCATCCACAATGACCGGGACAAATGAACCCTCAGTCATACCGGTTCCCCAGTAGATGTGCGAAACCTGGGGTTTGAGCCAGTCGAGGAGTCTCCTCGCAGTTCGTAGGGCATCAGGACCATGCTTCTCCTCGATGTCCCTCATGAAACTAGCCTCATTCCACTTCCGCTGACCACGGCCCCTCGCGTGCTTAGCCTCTCCCTTTCCCGTTAGTCCTAGCACCGTCGGCACGAGGGTTGTCAGATCATCTCCAGCAAACTGGCGTACCTCTACGGCCAGGACCTCAGCCGGACTCATCTGCTCGTTCAGGAACTCTATGGTGCGGCGGAGTTCGGGCGGAATGGCATCGGCCACAAACAGCAGCCGTAAGCGTCCTGAACGCAGGTTCGCATCCACTTTTTCCCAGAACCCATCTGAATCCAGGTCAGGATCTACCTCCGAGAGCAAGTGATGGAGCATTTCCTCCGGATCCATTCCCTTCTCTTTGCAGAAAGCCTCGAATGTAGCGCGAAGGCGATCAGCTTGCCAGTACAGGGCGGCGTGTGCTGCGTATTCGAGCATCTGGCCCACGACCTCACGCCGAAGCCGCGTATCACTGCTTCGCTTTACCTCCACGAGGGTGGGCACACCGTCCTGGTCTACGAACAGCAGATCCACCCACCCTCCTGCGCCCTCAGCCGTTGGAATGTGGCACTCGCGGGTAACGAGGAGCCAACGCCGTGGCGTGACCGGGTCGATCTGGTCCCCCGCAAGGAGCTCCGGGTGCCGTTCCAGGAGGCGCTGGAGCTCCCCCTCGTGGGAATACTCCTTTTCGGTCAATGCCTTAAGATCCCCATCGCCGGCAACAGAGAAGATACAGCGTCCCACGGCACAGCCCACCCTCCCAACTGTTCATTCAGCCACACCGACTACCATGTTTCGCGCCTTGATTCCAGCTTCGAAGCGTTACGTCCGATGATCTGGTGCAAAAACTGTGACCCTGAGTGCTCATGCGTTATCTACCCCGCTGTCGCCTTCAGATCCTGCTGAGACCGGGTCTTTGCCTTGCCCATGACAGGCAGGCTCCATGGACTCCTGGCTAAGTAACGCCGACCAGTAATCCGTTCCTCGTGTATCTCCACCAACCGCTCCCGCTTGGGGATCGATGATGACGTGCCTCGGGTAAGTTATCCTGATGTCAAGACGGCTACCGCGGGAACGGGGTTGCCTGGGGCCGCTGGAAGGAGATCCGAGAAGCCCAGCCAGAGAACAGAGGGCAGCCGGGCCGACTCCACCGGGTTATGGGCAGCAACAGACCCACATGGACTTTGTGGGGACCACTGCATATTGGCCATGATCTCGTCGGCGGGATCTGAACGAGTCAGGGAAGTAGTTAGTGGACGCTGAGGGCCACAATTCCGCGCGCGTGCCTGGCAAGCAGAACCGCGATTGCCCTTCTGCTGGTTCTGCTGCAGTTTCTGCTGAAGGGCTCTCTCCAGAGCCCCCCAGGCCCTCCTAGTGGTCGCCCGGTCCCTGCAGTCCAGCGGGAAACGAGTGACTGGGATGCCTTTCAATGAGTCCGGGTAACTCTCCGGCACGAGTCAAAGGATAAGGTGGCCTGGCTGATTAGCTCCCACCTCGATCATCAGAGTTCTGCTGCGACAAGAGCGGACTCCTTGCTTGGCCCTAAACCCTCGACGGAGTGTATCACTTCTTCCGTCTGCTCTGTCCTAGCCTTCCTCGTGAGCATCTCACCACACGCATGGGACCGCCATTCAATGGGCCCCGTGGGGTCTTACTGCGTCAACGTACCCGTTCAGCACCAGCAGACACTGGACCCGGGGAGGGCTCGCAAACGGAGAGGCCCTTTGCCTCCAAGGTCGGCCACTTCGAGTACCGACTGAGTTCGTGACGGGGCACTAGGGATCATTTCAAACTTGACTTCGAGACGTTGCACCGTGGCTCCTCCTAACCGCCGGAGGAGCACTTTAGGGTCCGCGTGCTGGGGCGGGTCACTTCATACGTACGTCCCTTATACGACGCATTTACGTGACTTTTGCACAATTGGTTTATAACGCGCTTACGACCTGGCCACGGCGGGATTGCGACAGAGTTACGACACGCTTGCGACAGTCCCACATCGCAAGCAAGCCCTCCTGAGGTGTATGCGGATCGCATATGGGGCTATGTACGCGCGTGCACGGCCCCCGAGCCCGGTGTGTACGGGGTGCGAGCGCAGCCGTAGAGGCTGGTGTGTACGCGGAGCGCGACGTTGTATGCAGCTGCCGGGGGGCTGCTGTCACCCTCCACGCCGCCAGCTGTCGGTCTGCCCACGGCTTGCACGAGGCTGGGCGCATTGGGCTAGCCGATAAGCCGCTCGCGCGGGCCCAAGACGGCTCCAGCCCCTCACGGGGTCAATCAGGCTGTCTCACCTTTGACCAACAGTTCATTCATGTTCGTTTTCCTCTAACCTACCATCGTAGTGCACCGCGGTGTAGAAGGCATGTTTGCAATTTAGCAGGAGGGGCACAGAGCTTGGTGTGGGCCAGTGCCTCGGCATTTCCAAGACCGCCGACTTCGCGGTCGTGTGTGGGAGGGCACGCCTGTAGCACGGCCACAGCTCGTCTACGCTTCACAGCAGAATGCATACAGCCTTCGTGCCTCAAGGTACTCCCGATTGCACCACACTACGGCAGGGATTTCCATGGTGCTGATAGAATATTGTGATTACAACGTCCGCGAGGTGACCAGCCTTGGACTCCTGGCATGTCACAGTAGCCTCCCTGCTTCACGACGTGGGCAAAGTGATCTACCGAGGCGTGTCAGAGGCGCGTCGTCAGCGAATGAGTCATCAAACACTGGGCTTCGTATGGGCGAGCGAGCGCGGCTATCCTGAGCCCATTCTTGAGGCAATTCGGAGGCATCATTGGCAGAGTCAAGGCAGTGCCGAGTATGAACAGCTAGCAGCCGAGGCCTACCAAGGCCCCCAACGAGTGAGAAATCTTCTCTACGTGGTGCGCGAAGCGGATCGTCTGGCGGCGGCCATGGAGCGGGAGCCTTTCGATGAGGGCGGTTTTGACCTTTCCGCTTCGCTATGCAACATCTTCTCGACGATACAGCTCGACGGCCAGAAGAGCCCCTCGCCGACCCAGTGGCCGTTGGACCGTGATGCCTACCCCGAAGAGAAGGTGGTTCTCCTCCCTGCCGAGCGCGAAAGGATGTGGAGCAATCTACAAGAAGATCTCTCCAAGCTGGGCCGCAGACCCGATCCCACCAGTCTGCTCTATGTGTTACAAAAGCATCTGTCCCGCGTCCCCGAGCACACCTGGGTGAGAGCCTCTCCTCCTGACACTTCTCTCTACCACCACCTGAAGACCACCGCTGCGATCGCCCTTGCCATGTGGCGGCACGGAGAACATAGCGAAAACTGTTGGTCATCGGATATGAGTGGCTTTGTTGCCGATCGTTCCCTGCCACGCTACCTCCTCATCGGCGGAGACGTCTCGGGGGTGCAGGACTTCATTTACAGGGTATCATCGCGGCGGGCATTGCGGCTTCTGCGTGCCAAGTCGTTCTTCCTGGAGCTGTTCTGCGAGTGGGCGAGCACGCACTTCGTGGAGGCGTTAGGTCTGGAGCGTACCAGCATCGTGTATGCCGGCGGCGGCCGTTTCGTGCTTCTGGGTCCCCAGACGGCCCGGGCGCAAAAGACCATCCAACGGACGGCCCGGGAGGTGAATGACTGGCTGTGGAATGCCTTCAGCGGGGCACTTTATCTGGCGGTAGCCGCCGTGCCCATGACTGGCGAGGAGCTGGTCGAAGACACCGGTGCAGGCTGGGACCGCCTGGAGCAGGGGATTGCCGATGCAAAGGCATGCCGCTGGCCAGATCGCTTGGCGACTCTGTTTATTCCCCGTGAGGTTCCCGATGAAGAATGCGATGCCTGCCGGCTTCCCGCCCAGCACCTCTCCCGCGAAGGGGAAGACGAACCCGCCCTCTGTGATTTCTGCAGCCAAATGGTCCGCCTGGGTGGTCGCCTTCCGGAACTTGATCAGCTGTGGGTGGTGGATGCTTGCGAGGCGCCTGCTGATGCAACGGTCCTTTCCATCGGCAATGTGGCTTTCACTGCCGCCGGTCCCGGACGCTTGCGATACCTTCTGCGGGATCACTGGAGGCAGCTGTCGGCGGAGGAACTGCAGCGGCCCACCGTCGCCCTGCCCGTGGCGGCACTGGAGAGCGGGATATACGAGCGTGAGATGGACGCGGTTGCCGCTGCGTCCGTGGGTGTCCCCAAGGTAGGCGTGCTGCGGATGGACGTGGATCGGCTCGGGGCGATCTTCCGGGAAGGTCTGCAGAAGAGAAGTTTCGCGCGCATCAGCGAGCTTTCCGATCGGCTCAACACCTACTTCAAGTATCACCTTCCTCGCCGCTTGGCCTGCCTGCTGGAGGGAGAGCACGAACCGACGCTGTTTGGACTCCGCCACCGACAGCCAGCTCTCAATCTGATATACGCAGGAGGAGACGACCTGTTCATCCTGGGTCCCTGGGACCAGATAGTCGACCTGGCCTTTGCCATCCGACGAGACTTCGCCCGGTACACGGGAGAAAACCCCGCCGTGACCCTGTCCGGCGGTCTGGTGGTAGTAGACCACCGGCTGGCCGTCTACCGGGCTGCCGATCTTGCTGGCCAGGAAGAGGATCGTGCCAAGCGGGCGGGCCGCAATCGACTTGCCCTGCTGGGCAGCGTCGTGCCATGGGAAGATGGAAAGGAGATGCGCCAGCTGCTGGCCGCCTGGAAGAAAGACACCGAAGAGCCCAGGGAGTATGTCCTGCGCTATTCGCGGTCTCTGCTCCAGCGCCTGCTGAGGCTGCTGGAACGCGAGGATGAATGGTCCCTTGTCCAGCTTTATTACCTGCTGCGCGGTGCCGATGCGCGGCGTCTGCTAAGGGTAGTATTGCCCGGGGTCGGCTCTTCCTGGCTGCGGCCGGCCCTCCGGCTGGTGGATCTTGCCTGCAGAAAGGGGGCAGAGAGGTGAACATTACCAGCACCGACGAGTTCCGCCAGACCGCCCTCCGGGTCATGTTCTCGAAACGGTACCACGACACACGAGATCGAAGAGAAAGACAGAAGATCGTACAGCAAGCCGAGCAGGTGGGCATATCGCAATCCGACCTTTGGGAGGACCGGGGAGAGCTGGCTCAAGCCGAGCGGCAGTGTGGGAACTACCTGGTACGACTGCACGGGAACACACTGAGAGAAAGGACGCTGGCGGCGGTCTGTGCTAAGAGTCTTCGCCATCTCGCCGAAGGAGTGGCCGCGCTGTCTCGGGCCCGTGGCCTGAAGACATCCCAGATCAGAAACTTCTTCGGCCAGGTCAGGAAGGTAGCACTGCGGTTTCGTTCTCACGGTTTCGACCAAGATGAGGTGGAGTACCTCAGGGTGTTATTGGTCTACGCACATGGCCGCCACCAGCAGGCACTGCAGTTCTTCTATTTTGCCTGTGACCGCATGCTGGACCGCGTCACGGGGCGGAATGATTTCGAGCGTTTCCTCAAGGCCCTTGAGGCCATCGTGGCGTACCACAAGTTTTACGGAGGGGAGGACTGACGATGCCTCCAGGAGCCATCAAGGGCAGGGTCGTCCTCACGGCAACCCTGGTCTGCAAGACGGGACTTCACATAGGCGCGGGAGGCGAAGCCCAGGAGATTGGCGGTCTTGACATGCCGGTTGTACGCGATCCCCTCACCCGGGAGCCCTACGTACCGGGGAGTTCACAGCGGGGCAAACTACGCAGCCTCATGGAGCGGCGCCAGCTGACGCGGCTTGCAGAAGCCGGAGAGCCCGTCGGCAACTTCTTCAACAAGAACCTCGCCTCCAGGGGCAACCCTGACGTCAGGCATCACGAATGCGAAAGGTCCGACTGCATCCCCTGTCGGGTGTTCGGCACTTCCCGGGATCTCACGGCGGGAGTGCAGAACAACCGCCCCGGTCGGCTGCTGGTGCGGGATGCGCCTCTGCTGTCTGACAGCCGGGACCTGCTGGCGGACATGCCCACCGGGCAGTACACCGAGATCAAGTACGAAAACACCCTGGATCGGATCACCAGTGCCGCCCAGCCGCGCCAGGTGGAGAGGGTACCCCGGGGGGCGCAGTTTGCCATTGAGATGGTCTATACGGTGGAAGACGAACAGCAAGCACGAGAGGATCTGCAGGAGCTGCTGATCTGCCTGCGGCTTTTACAAGATGACTATCTCGGTGGCGGCGGTGCTCGCGGTTACGGACAGGTGGAGTTCAAAGACCTGAAGCTTCGCTGGCGCCCAAACGGATACTACGAGGGCACTGCTGAGGAGAAAACGGTGCCGGTGGACCTTGAGGAAGCACGCCCCGCCTGGGATCAGCTGCTGGATCAACTGTTCGGCGGTGATCCCGAAGGATGAAGCTCGTGAAGCTGCACTTCCAGGGGGGCCTGCGGGCGGGCGCACCTGGTTGGGGGCTGGAAGAGGAGGACGATCTACTGCGGGCAGATGTGCTGTACAGTGGTCTCACCCTGGCGATGCTCGATCTTTACGGCCGGGTGCTGCCCGAGATGCGACTGAGCTCGGCCTTTCCTTTCGTGGACAATCGGTACTTCCTCCCCCGGCCCATGCTGCCGTTCCCGAGCGCCGCTGGAGCTGAGATATCAAGTGCCGAACGGAAGGCGCTCCGCCGGATGAAATTCGTGGAGCACCGGTACTTCCTCGCCTGGGTACAGGGTGAGGTGCTCGATCTCGAGCGGGTGATGGAAGGTGCAGACTGCCTGACCGGCGCGCTCAGGTCGGTGCTGCGGCCGCGCGTTGCCCTGGATCGGGAGCGGCGGGATTCCGCGCTGTATTTCGTGGCTGAAAGGAGATTTAGTCAAGACAGTGGCCTTTACTGTCTGGTGGAATGCCCCGAGGAGAGCTGGCCGGAAGTTGCTGCTGCCTTCAGGATGCTGGGTGAAGTGGGAGTGGGAGGAGAGCGTGCCCTGGGACTGGGGTGCTTCGTACCGGAGTTCCTGCCTGCTTTTCAACTTCCCCCTGCCCGCCAGGGCGGCCGTTGCGTCACTTTAGCGCCGCTGATACCTCGGCCCGGAGAGGAGGCTCATCTTGAACGCTACCGCCTCATGCCCCGCGGCGGGTGGGTGCACGCAGTGGGGGCCTCGGTGAGAAAGAAAAAGGTACACGTGGTGGCAGAAGGCAGCATCCTTAGATGCCCGGTGCAGGGGATGCTGGCGGATGTGGCACCTGCCGGCTGGCCACATCCGGTGTGGAGGTACGGGTTGGGGTTCTTCGTGGGGGTGAGATGAGGGAGTGAACTACCGCTACTTCCTCGAGGTGCTGACACCGGTGCACATTTTCAGCCACCACCCGGAGCCCTGGGAGGTGGTGGCCGACGGCGACCGGCTGCTGGTTCTTGAGGAGGCCAAGCTGGCGCGGCTGTTGGTCGGTCGAGGGCTGAGGCGACAGTGGTGTCGGGAGGTGACCTCAAGAGGCTCCATACAGCGGTTTCTGGCAACGCACGGGATGTGGGCGGAGGTAGAATCCTGCACCAAGCGCACGATCGTATGCCCGCAAGGCGCGCAGGAAGCGCCCCGCCGCATAGCCCTTACCATGTCCACCGGCGCGCCTGAGGAAGTCTATGTTCCCGGGTCTACCGTCAAGGGCAGTATCCGGACTGCCTTGCTGTTCAGACTGCTGAAGGACAACCCCGACCTAGCCTCGCGGGTGCGGGAAAGTGCGGAGCAAAAGATGCAACAAGCCGGCAGCCGGCGGCAGAGGCGGCAGCTGGCCAAGACCATCGGAAAAGAGACGGATCAGCTCTTGCAGCATGCAGCATTGCCCGGCGCTCGAAGCGAAGGCCCGCACACTGACTGGATGCGCCTCCTGCGGGTGGGCGATGCCTCTCCGCAAAGGGCTGGACAGCACACTCAGGCCTACCAGGTCGGGGTGCTTTCCCTGCGGAGGGATGGAAGACGAGCCACGGGCTACCGAACGAGAACGACGTTCTGGGTGGAGGCCATGCGTCCGGGGACGGTCCTTGAAGGCAGGCTGATCTTTGATGAAGACCTGCTACGATGGTTTGAGCCTCGAAGAGGTCTTCGGCCCCTGCGATCGGTGGAGGATGTCCTTGTGGCCCTGCAGCTCTTTTCTGCCGAGGTCCTGGAGGCGCAGTGCAGATGGTATCGGCAGATTGGACTGGCAGACATCGCGGGGCAGCTGGAGAGGTTGCGCGGTCGGGCCAACATCCGCCTGGGACGGGGGGGCGGCTGGGACGGCCGCACTGTGGGCCTGGTTTTTCCTGAACAGTTCCGCCGCCAGATAAGGGACACCTTTTACCGGCAGCGCGGGCCAGCCCCCTTCTCCAAGAGCCGCCAAGTGCTGTTGCGAAACAACAGGCCCAGCACGGTGCTGGGCTGGGCACGGCTTTCTCTAGAGCGGTGATGCAGCATGCGGGTGCTGGTAAGTTTCGTGGGAAAACGCGATCCTTGGGCCGAGGACAACACCGAGGGTCCCATACTGACGCTGGCCCGCTGCCTCCAGCCGGACTGGGTGGTGCTCTTTCCCACCGCGAGGATACCAGGTGCGGAAGAGGAGGAGACGGAAACCCACGCCAGCCTGGTCGTCGAATGCCTGACCAAGGAGGAAATCTGCAGTCAGGAGAGGTGCTACGTGCTACCAATTCCCCTTTCCGACCCACGCGATTACGCCAAGATCCTCGATTTCATCAACAGGAATCTACCGGAGGCATTGCCGCAGGAAGGTCCTGCCGAGCTTCTGGTAAATCTGTCTTCGGGAACTCCTCAGATGCAGATCTCCTGGCTAGTGGCGGGAAATGCGGGCCTGCTGCCTGGCGCCCGATACTTTGAGGTATCGCGACCGCCAAGATCGGGCCAACCAGGTGCGCCTCGACAAAGGGTCAAGGAGATGAACCCCAATTTCCTTCGGGAGGGGATGATACAGAGACAGCTTGCCGAGACCGTACGCCTGGGGCTGTTTGCTTCCGCCGCGGGTTGGGCGAAGGAGCTGGCGTCGGTGGCCACAGGTCTCGGCAGGTCGGTGCTGGCGGAAAAGCTCGGCCAGCTGATGCAAGCATATTCGGCGTGGGACGCGCTGGACTATGAGGCCGCTTCGGCGGGCTTGAAAGCAGTGCGGGGTTATTTGGCCCACAGAGGAGTGCCCGCAGAGCTCGGGAAGTTGCTCGATGAGCAAGCAGCGGTCCTGCAGAAGCTGGTGCGGCAGGTGAGGGAATCACCGCTGAACTTGATGGACATATACCACAACAGCGTGAGGTGTCTGCAGCGGGGAGCCCACGCGGACTGCCTGGCACGGTTCTACAGGCTGTATGAGGGAAGCCTCTACATGCGCCTGAGAAGGTGCGGGATTGAGCCGCGCGACCTAGGTGCATCATCCTGTCAGCCGCCAGCAGTGGCGGATCTTCTCTCCCGCGAGATCACTTCCTTGAGGGCGGCGCAGGCGGAGACTTTGCTCCTGGAGGTGGATCAGCAGGCAGCGAAAGCTTTACACCAGGAGGTGGAGGTTGCTCACGGCGGTGGGGTCAGGAGGGGCACCTTGAAGGGCCTGGCAGGAAGCCTGCGTGAGATAAGGCACCGCTCGGTTGTGGGGCACAACATGCGGCCGGTGTCAGCGACGGATGCACACATGGCAGTCCAGGTGGGAGCATTGCTTCTGGAGGTGCTTTGCGGAATTTCCTCGCCCGATGACTATCCGTTCAGCCTCAAGCGGCTGGAGACAGTGGTGAGCACGCTTTGTCGGGTCTAGATGGTCTCTTCGTGGAGGAAGTCCAGTTCCGGCTGCGTGTACGTGAGGTGCTGCGGTTGCCCGCCTTCAAAGGGCCGGCATTCAGGGGTGCCCTGGGCATTACCCTGCGGCGCGCGGTATGTATCCGACCGAGGGGTTCGTGTGGAGACTGTGACGAACTGAACTGTCCGTACCGCCTCTTCTTCGAACCGACTGATCAGCGCGGCCTGCCCATTCCTTCGCCGTTCGTGCTGCGTCCGCCACGAGATCTACGTGAGGAAATGCTGCCGGGTGAAGAGATGATCTTGGGGATGGGGCTGTTTGGGCCCGCCGTACGGTACCTGCCTCTTCTGGTGATGGTCTTGGACGAGTGCGGACGGCGCGGCATCGGGAGGGGTAGAGGGAGGTTCCACCTCGAAGAGGCGGCAACTCCTGACGGCGTGGTGTACAGCGCAGGAAGGCTGATGTATCATCCCCGAGGGAGGCCCCTTCGACATTACTGGGAGCAGCCGGTTCCTGACGACGGTAGAATCAGGTTGGAGTTCCTCACTCCTGTGCTGATTCGCTCCAAAGGGAGACCAGTGGATCCAGGGTCGTTTGAAGCGTTTTATGCGGCAGTGTGCCGGCGGGTAAAGCTCCTGGCAAGATTCTACGGAGCGGAAAGAATCAAAGAGAGCCCCCCATTGAGAGAGAAGGCCGGGTCGGTCCTGACAGAGCTGCGGGAACTGTGGCCCACTGTGGTCAGGCGTCGCTCGCTCACCCAGAAACGTGTGGTCAGATACCCGGGCTTCGTAGGAAGGGTGGGTTACTCGGGGCTATGCGAGGAGCTGCAGCGGTGGCTGCGGCTCGGGGAAGCAGTGGCTGTGGGCAAAGGCTGCACTTTCGGCCTGGGATGGTACAGGGTGGTGCGACCAAGCTGAGCTTTGTCGTCGACCCCCCGGGGAAATTGCACTACCGGAGGTCGACGACAAAGGTTCCTTGATAATTGAATGACCGTTCACAGATGGGCTGTGCGGATGACAGGAAACTTTTGCCGTGAAATCGGCGCATGCGGCGAATGGGCGCGGTGCACTTCAGCCCCCTGAGATAATGGGTTTGGCCCTGAACTATCGGGGACGGAAACCGTAACCCAGAACAGCAGCCCGAGTCCGGCGAGCAGGTTTGGCCCTGAACTATCGGGGACGGAAACTCTTCCGCGCCAGTTCTTTCTCCCGCGCCATCAGCGTTTGGCCCTGAACTATCGGGGACGGAAACTCCTCAAACTGCTGCACCAGTTCCTGCACCACTCGGGTTTGGCCCTGAACTATCGGGGACGGAAACTTTCTGGCATGACGGTGATTGCTCTGGCCGGCTGGGTTTGGCCCTGAACTATCGGGGACGGAAACTTGTACTTAGGCTGTGTGGCATAGCCGGACGCCCTCAGTTTGGCCCTGAACTATCGGGGACGGAAACATCCCATGAATCCCGCGGCGGAAATCGAGACGATGAGTTTGGCCCTGAACTATCGGGGACGGAAACGGAAAGAGTCAAACCGTCCGCAATGGGAATGAACCGTTTGGCCCTGAACTATCGGGGACGGAAACATGGGGAAGCTCTCCAGATGCGCAGAGCCGGTATAGTTTGGCCCTGAACTATCGGGGACGGAAACTCTCAAAGATCGCTGCGAACGGACGCATCTTGCCCCGTTTGGCCCTGAACTATCGGGGACGGAAACGGCGATAGCAACACGAGTGACTCTGTCGCGCCAGCGTTTGGCCCTGAACTATCGGGGACGGAAACACCGCTTTACTACGGCAGCTTCGAGGCTCGCCAGAGGTTTGGCCCTGAACTATCGGGGACGGAAACCTCTGCCAGGCGCGTGTGGACTCCGTCGGCTCCAACGTTTGGCCCTGAACTATCGGGGACGGAAACTTGCGTCCAGTACCACCTGCGTTGACGCCAACATGGTTTGGCCCTGAACTATCGGGGACGGAAACCGGACATCTTCCGTGAGCACGGCATTACTCTCACCCGTTTGGCCCTGAACTATCGGGGACGGAAACCCGCCGCCGGAGGGGACCTTGATCACCGGGAATTCCGTTTGGCCCTGAACTATCGGGGACGGAAACCTCCTCCAGCACGAGTTCGATGTTCTTCCACCGCTCGTTTGGCCCTGAACTATCGGGGACGGAAACCGCACTGGCGGGGGTAACTCCGACCACGAACTTAGTGCGTTTGGCCCTGAACTATCGGGGACGGAAACATCGCCTGCGGCGTTGCCTTGTCGAGTCGGTAGTGGGTTTGGCCCTGAACTATCGGGGATGGAAACGTCGAGGGCAAGTTCAGCCTCGTCCCACGCGATCCGTTTGGCCCTGAACTATCGGGGACGGAAACGCCGGTTCGCCAAACCTGGCGGCAGAGGAAACCGAGTTTGGCCCTGAACTATCGGGGACGGAAACGAAGCGTAATGACATCTAAACTGTTTTGGCCCCGGTGTCCATGGGCTGCTATCACTACCGCAAAGGCTCGGTCACGGAAGTGGTGTTCGAAGTGCCCGCTATTGTGGCTGAGCAGCTGTGGACTCGGGCTGCCCAGGTCAGAAAACGCAACCGGAAGGAAACGGCTCACAGTCGCGCCGTTTCGTTCGTCACCGCCCGCCAGGTCAGAAGAGGCAACCGGAAGGAAACCCAGCGCAAGAGCAAGCACTCGTACTTGCTGCGAGGACTGGTAAGATGTGCCCACTCCGGCTCTCCTATGCGGGTGACGGCCGGGTGCGACGCAAGTACCGCTACTACCGCTGCGTGGGGAACAAGGGCGTCAACCGACAACTTCCTCAGCCCTGTCTTGCCAAGTCCATCCGGGCGGACGTGCTGGAATCCATGGTGTGGAAGGACGTATCCCGGTTCGTCCGCAACCCGGGCCTGTTGCTCCAGGAAGTGGAGGCACAACTGAGCCAGGAGCCTGCCGTGCGTAAGAAAGGGCGCAGGAGCTGGACCGACTGACTCAGCCTATTGCCCGACGGCGAAGAGCGGGCCAGGCTCATCAACATCTACCGCAAGGGACTGATAGGCGATGATGAACTGGAACGCGAACTCGCCTCAATATCCCGGGAACTATCGGCGCTCAAAGAACGACAGGCTACCCTCATAGCCGAAGAACCTAGGGCCGACGAGTTGCGACCCCAGGCGCTGAATGCCCGCACCCTTCTCGAACAGCTGCGGGACAAACTAGAGCGGGCCGACGCGGCTGCCAAGCGGGAACTGGTGCAGGCCCTGGTGGAAAGGATCGAAGTGACCACCATCACTGAAGAGGACGGCAAGCGGATACCACACGTGACTGTTCGCTACCGGTTCGCACCATCGGTGGCCGGGGAGAATTCGGATTGCATATCGGGCGTCTAGGCACCAGGAGACCGAACATGCCCTGTCCAATACGCAGGCTCACGTCCTTGAGGGCCTATGCACCGCTTGCGTACACCTTGTTCAACCCTTCGACGACAACTTCCACCGCATTCCCTCCTGATCTCCGTCACTCCTAAGACTGCCTGGAGAGGGAAAAGGTTCGAGGGAGTGGTACTAAATCCTTGCGCGCGGCGCCTTCCGCCGGCGCGACAGGAGGCGGGCCGGTGTCGGAAACCCCGTGGGTTTACAGCTAGCGCCGTACAGTACCGCCACGGGTTGGTAATGAGGGCCCGCCGGTGGAGGAGCGGGCCGAAGGTCTGACTGAATTGCTACGGGGAAGGGAGTGACTAGGTGCTGGAGATCGACGTCACGGGGACGGAGCTGGTGTTGGAGTACTTGAGAAACGTTGCCGCCGGTCGGGTGGACCCAAAACTGATGGAGGAGATCGTGTCCGACCCCGGCTATCAGGTGTTCATTCGCAGGCAGAGGGCAATGGCAAACAGGACGGGCGAAGGGAGACCCTCGAGTGTGACTGACGAGGAGTTCAGCCGCTTCCTGGTCGCCTTTGCCCGGGGTGAGGAGTGGGACGGTGCGCTGCTGTTCAGCAAGCTCGGTGAGGCATTCCGAAGGGCGATGACGAGGCTCGATCTTCACGCCAAGGTGTTGGACAAAGTCAAAGAGTTGGATGTGAGCGGTCTCGAAAGCCAGGTGCTGCAACGCCTCCCCGAGGGGGCGACCCTGGATGCCACCGTGTACTTCCTCGCTGAGGTGCACCCGGACGCGTACGTCTTCGGAGGCAGCATCGTGGTCAGCTTCTTCCCCCTGGTTGTGTCCCGGGGATCCCTATTTTCAGGAAAGGTACCGGTGCTGCCAGTGCTGTGCCACGAGCTCCATCACATAGGCCTCGCCTCCATCAGTCCCTCCCTGGACGAGGCGACCAAGGAAGGACTGGTGCTGAGCGTCATTGGGGGGCTGCTGGGGGAAGGCGCGGCGACCATGTTCTTCACACCGCCGGAGGGAGGGCCCCACTGGGAGTCCTGGCGGGAGACGGCGGCGGACCTTCCCGGCCATTACCAGGAGTTCGAGAAGATGCTGCAGGAGATCCTCGAGGGGAGCAGGGAGTTGCCTGAGGCCCGGGCGGAGTTGTTCCAGCGCTTCTTCCGCCCGTACAGGAAGAAGTCGTACCCCGCCGGCTACGTCCTGGGTGTGGACATGTGCCGGACGATATACCGTCGTTTCGGTGAGGCGGCTCTCGTCGATGTGATGGCGAGGCCCTCCCGCTTCCTGAGGTTGTACAACGAGGCGGCGGATGAGGGTGAGTACCGGTTCGGCGATGGGCTCGTTCAGGAGCTGTGGAGAATCGGAGAAGCAGGGCAAGCCTGGCCCCGGTAGGCATGGATGACGGGTAAAAGGCCCGTATCGCGAGGAGTTCTGGGCTAGACGATGACCGGGAGGCAGACGGATGTGTAGGCGCTCAAGTAGTGCAATGGAGAGGCGCACTGCTTTCTGTGGTTCAGTGGGCAAGGGGATGGCGATGGTCTAGCGGGGGTCTGCGACTTCTTCATGGTCCATCGTAGCTATTGGCGTACTCAAGCAGTAGGCAGAGGACCAGGGATGGCAGCAGAATGGCAGTCGGGGGCTGTGCTCGATAACCCCCGTCTGCCCTGAGAAGTCGGAGGAGAATCACATGCGCAGGAATGTCTTTCGTGATTGTGTTCGTTGGTAAAGCAGCACCAGCAGCGAAGATCGCGCAAGGCCACTTTCCGAGCGTGCCCAGTGGGAACTGACGGCAATAAGTGGCAATTGGCGATTAGTGTTTCTAAAGGGGACAATGGATTGTCATTTGGGGGTGCCAACAACATGCAGAGTTGGCAGATCTGGTGGGAAACTACATGCATTAGCACAAGCATCGCCGGAGACACTCCGGCGCGGGGTACCGGTCACCGATGGAGTGCCTTGGAGCGAGGTGTTCATAGGCGGAGGATACTCTTAGCTGAAAGCAGGGGACAGGTAGTTCAGTTGCGGGGGCGCAACACCGGTTTTAGGATTGCAGATCCCGTCTTTGGGCGCGATATTGCAGAGGGCAACCCGGCCAGGCTTGGTGCCTTTCTGAGGGCCGGATACGTCGTTGGCGAGAGAATTGCGCAGTCACCGGGAGCCAGGACTCCTTTCCGATATGACGCCAGGATCCAGACGCGCAACTGTGAAGGGGAGCCTGTCTAAGCAGTGGCTTCAGTGCACATGCAGGCCCGGCGAACTCCTGGCAACAACCTGGGTTTCATGAGGCTACCCACCGGCGCCGCTCAGCCGCCTACCGTTAGGCGTATTGTCCAAGCACTACTTAGCATCTACCAGGAACCAGTAATGGCCGGCAGTGACGCAGGTCAATGGCGAGTCGTTAGGCGCGGGCAATGAGGCCCCGATGCTGCATCCAGGGATGTGGTGGGAATACTCAATCAGGTGGGTGCCATCTTCGATGACAGCGAGGGTGCTGAGGCTGTTCGTGAGCAGCACTATGTCGCCCGCGCCCGCGGCTACCTGCGATCAGCGAGAGCGAACGTTTTCCCCAACGAGGGAAGTGGCCAGCGCCCCCGCGCTACCCCACGCCCACGAGGAAGACCCCGCTGGGCTACCCGGCAGCCCCTTGGGCCCGCCTGGCGATGACGATCATCCGCCTGGATTCCAGGGTGAGTGGCGACCCATCCCAGTCTCCATAGAACCACCACCGATCGAATCCGGCTTCCTTCAGCAAGTAAGCCATTTCTGTGGCGGTGTACAACCTCACGGAGAAAGGCGCGTCTTTCCGCCTGCCGTGGCGGATGATGATGCGGCGATTGTAGATCCTTCCGGTGACCGGGTCAAACTCGTTCCGTTCGATCATCAGGTCCCTCTCTTTCTCCGTGACGGCACAGGGCAGGAACTGCCTTACCAGGCGATCTCTGTTCATGGTATCGAGGCAGAACAAGCCGCCTGGTTTCAGTGCCCGGGCCACGTTCTTGAGGACCTTGAAGTTGTCGTCGTCCCCGAAGTACCCGAAGGAGGTGAACATCGAAAGAACCCGGTCAAACTCCTGGCGGTAGGTGATGTTTCTCATGTCTCCCTGGACGTATTCCACATGTACGCCGCGCCGCGCGGCATCTTGTCTCGCCATCTCCAGGAAAGCGGGCGTGATGTCCACCCCAGTGACCTGATGTCCCAGCTCGGCTAGGCGGTTGGCGTGCCTGCCGAACCCGCAGGCGAGATCCAGGATGCGCATGCTACCCTCCAGCTTGAGCTCCCTTACCAGGAACTGCACTTCCCGCTCCGTGCGCTCGTCAGTGAGAAAGGGGGCATAAAAGTGCATGTAATCATCGGGATTGAAGACGGCCTCGGTGTCGAAAATCAGATTGCGTTCTTTCATTACCCGGAACCTCCCTAGTGAAAGTGGCCGAACAGGCACCCAAAACCGGTGCGAGCACGTAACCCCGCCCCTTGCAGTGGCATCGGCTCTGCCTGCCCCGCTTTTAGTCAGGTCGGGGTTCGACAGCGGTCTTTGCAATCCCTCCTCGGTGGTCCTTGTGGCATGAGCAGGTCCCGGTAGAGGGACAGGTTTGTGGGTGGCCTACACACTTTGTGAATGGACATCCACGTTTCGCTGCCCAGGGGATTGGCTACCGACGAGGACATGCACCTGTGGACATCTTTGGCAGGTGATTTCGGACGCGACAGTGGAAGCCGGGTCATGGCGCACTTCTTATTTTGGTGTACTACCCGCGGATGATCCTTTCGGCGGCCTTTCGGTCTCATGAAGCGCGTCTACACCGGTGATGCACGCGCACCTGCGATTGGGGAGGCGTGAGTGAGCGTGACTGGCAGGGAATTTGACCGGGTGCGACCCTCATTGAGGGTTGCTGTCCCGCATTGCGAGTGGTCTGGCAAAGTGAAGCAACGTTGGGACTCACCAGAAGGTGAGGAGACATGTGAAGACACGCTGGCTGCGCTGAGCCGTGAACGCGAAGGTGCTGCCCGGGCCATATCGGAAAATGGGGGCAGGTATGAAGTTACTGGAGCGAATCTGGTGGCCGGTATCTGGTGCTGGCCCGGTCCTGGTGCCCCTCTCCAAGGAGATGCGGGACCTGGGCCGTTTCAAGATCATTCATGAACAGTGGAGGTGCAACGGTCAGGCCTGAGGTGGTAGAGGACCTGGGCCGTTTCAAGATCATTCATGAACCCAATGCGCGTCCCTTGTGGCATGAAGCGTCTGCGGCGGATAGAGTGGGACATCCGCAGGTTCTACCAAGGGTGAGATAGCCTGCAATCGCGCTTCATTCGGTGGGAGGGAGACTGATGGCTTCAGTTCGCGTTTACCGCGGTCTGTCCAGCGACTTCAGGCGAAGTCTTGCCGGCTTTGCAGCTTCCTTCATGGGCATGACAATCCGCGGACCGGTGCGTGTGGGTGCTAGTACCTGCCAGCATGGGTACAGACGTTATTGAGAAATTGGCTAAGAGTCAAGCGACAGCCATTGTCCAGGCTTTCCTGCGTTACAGCTTGATGAGCGTCGCTCTGGACGCAGGAGCCTCGATCGGAGAGTGCCACAACCGCCAGCTAGGACAGTTATGGCCACCTCGAGATATTGCAGCGGGTAGCGTTTCCCCACCAGGTCGCGCCAGGCCTTTCATTTCACGCTGCGGCCTGAAGTGTAATGGCGGGGTCCTGCCGTGCTATTGTTGTGTGGCAGCTTGACCGAAATTGCAACGGGGCTCGTCAGCTGCCCGGTAGACCAGATCTCACCCCGCTACTGGAAGGAAAGCTTTGGACCAGTGGCGAAGGTGAGTATAGGCAATTGATACTTCATGAACGTCGGTATATACGAACATTTCCCGCTCGGGATGCACCTTCTTTCAAGCTGAGGTTGCCCCGTAAAATTCGTGCCAGGGCAATTGCTCAATCCTTCGCAAATTCCCATCTCCGTCTCGCCAGGGTGCCGGATGCTTCCGCAATGTACGGGAGAAAGCGTCTTCTAAGTTGATGTGCATTGTCCCGTCCTGGTTTGGTGTGGTGAGAAGGTGGTCGTGAGGCCTGGCTTGCTTACATGCGTATGTCGGTGGGGATTGGACGCGCGGGGGGTAGAGAGTAGGTTGGATTTCTCTGCATGACGTCAGGGGTTGATGGGATTTGCTGGAAGGCCAGGGGGAAGGGAAGATTGCCATGACGCGCGCGGTCGGCGGTCTGTGGAAGAGGGTGTGCGGGTGGACATCGGATCTGCGTGAAAGACCCTATGTTTTGGCTGACACTCGGGTGCCTTCCGTTTCTCTGTACGATCACCTATTTCTCACTGCCGGGCTGGCGGTGGTGCTTTGCCGGGAGTTGCTGGCCAGGGGACGGTCTGCACCTGAGATCTGTGGCGCGGGCATTCCTGAGGCTCAGCTCTTGGAGATGGCACGCCTGTGTGGCTGGCTTCATGACATCGGTAAAGAGCAAGAGGGAGACACGGCGTACAGAATGCACGTCCAGCGCGGGATAGAACGAGCGCAGGAGTTGCTCCAAGAACACGGGGTTGAGGAACCGGTGGCCTCAATCGTCATCGGAGCGGTGGCCCGACACCACCTGAGGGACCAGCCCCAGACGTTGTTGGAAAAGTGCATTTGTCTTGCCGACAGCTATGCTTCGGCGGGTGACCGTCCTGAGCTGGCCAGGGCGGATACGTGGTCAGACATCGAGCACATCGCCAGTCCAACTCTGCAGTTGGAGGAAGAGCTTTTCGGTGACCAAAAGCCCCTCTGCTTGCTCTTGGGGGACGTGGATGCCATCAAGAAGTTTGTCTACGAGACCAGCGCGCTGCCCGAAATTCGGGGCGGAAGCGAAATGCTGGCGGCACTGGAGGATTGCCTCCTGGAATTGTTCAGAGATGAGCTGGCTCGGGAAGCGGTGATCTATTGCGGGGGCGGGGGTTTTCTGGCCGTAGTGCCGGCGGGCGAAGCGGCATTGTGGAAGCAGCGGATCGAGTCGATGTACTTGGATCATACCAGGATCGCCACCATCACGGTGGTTGCCTCTGAGCCCATGGGCTATATCCAATTCATGCGGGGGCTGCCGCCCTGGGACAATGCCCGGGTGGAAGCTCTCATAGGGCGGGGTGTGGCAGAGGATCTCCTGTTCAGTCATTTCGGCGCACCGGGTACCCGACGTGGAGGGCGCAAGAACTTCGGAGAGCTGGTGGCCGGTCTGTCCAGCCGGTTGCAAGAGCAGAAACGGCAGAAAGTGACTGCTCCCTTCCATGCCGCCTTGCCCGTATACCGACGGTGCGACTCCTGCAGCCTCCGGGGTGCTGAGAAGCGAGACGAGGTAACGGGAGAATGGCTGTGTCACCTTTGCCAGATGAAGCGCGACAAGGGCCGTGGCGAACGTCGGATCTTCGTGCGTGAGTTCTGTGATTGGGCAAAGAAACATGCGGGAACGGAGATTCCGGTAAACTTCCCCAAAGAGGTTGGCCCGGGCAAGTTCCGATTTCCTCAAGACCTGGAGACTCTGGCCGGAACGGACGGCAAAATTGCGTTCCTGTACGCCGATGGCAACAACGTGGGAGATCTTCTCCAGCGGGCTGGCTCCCCGGCTAGCTACCGCCATCTGTCGGAGGCCTTAGATGCCGCGATGAAGGAGTCGCTTCATGCGGCTCTGTGGAAGACCTTTGCCCGTAAGTGGCTGGGCTGCGGGGACAAGCCGCTGCCGTTTGAAATCATTGCGGCGGGCGGTGACGATGTCCTGGTAATCGTGCGCGCCCGCTATGCTTGGATGCTAACCATAAGGCTGCTGGAGCATTTCTCGCGTCATCCTCGCATCTGTGACCTGCAGAACGAGCTGAGATGCTACTTGACTTTGGCCGCAGGCCTGGTGATTGCAGATGTAAAGTATCCCGTCCGGTTCCTCTTCCGTTTGGCCGAGGACATGCTGAAAAGAGCCAAAGAGCGGGCCCGGGATGGAAAATACAGAGAGAGTACACTGTGTCATCTCTGGCTGCGGACTGCCGTCCTCCCCGGGGAGGGTGGGTCGGTGCTGAAGTCGATATACCTGCGTAACAGTAACGGGGGTGCTCGGTGGCTCACCGCGCGTCCCTTTACTGTTGATCAGGCCAGGCGCCTGACAGCATGCGCTTGCAAACTGAGAATGCTATCCTCCTCCCAGCGCCATGCCCTTGCCCGAATGGTGGAATTAGGGGTGCACACGTCCCTGAACTGGGTCCTGTATCAGGCAAGACGGATGGAATCAGACCAGGAGTCCCGCTTCCTGGAGACGCTCAAGGAGTTAGGCGACCTGGTGGGTGGCTGGCCTGAAGACGGAGATAGATTTCTGTTCTGGAGGCGAAAGGACGATGGTGTCTGGCGTACGGCAATCCTGGATGCCCTGGAGCTGGCGGAGCTCAGTGCCGGGAGGGAATGAAGCTCATGACCAGGCTGCACGTGGTTCTTGAGTTCGGTGCGGCGTCTCCTCTGCATACAGCGGCCGATCGCGTGGAACTGTGGGCGGACAGGGTTGCTCTGCGTGACTGGCGGGGAAAAGTTACTTTTGCAGCCACCAGCATCAAGGGGTGGCTGAGAGATAGCGCCGAGCGGGCCCTGCGAGGCATGGGATGTCTGGCCTGCGAGGGTTGCGCGGCGTCCACCGCCTGTGGTGAGTGCCTGGTGTGCAGGGTGTTTGGCCATCCTCGGGGGAAGTCGCCCCTCAGGTTCACCGACGTGTTCCTGGCTGAACCCCTGACGGGTGTCCGGACTCAGGCGTCCTTGAGCCGTCGCCGCAGGACGGCATATGAGGAGCGGCTCTTCAGCACCGAGGTGGCCTGGAGCCGCACCCTGCGTGCGGAAATCGACGGGATTTTCGAGGATGAGGTCTCCGCTGGCGAGGCGGCTGCCCTGCTGTGGGTGGCGGCCAAGAGCGGATTTGCCCTGGGGGCCGCGCGATCGCGAGGTCTGGGGTGGGTGCGGCTGGACAGGATCTCGGTAACCCGCGATGGACGCGAGATGACGGAGTCTGAGCTGGCGGATGCGGTCTCAAAGTGGAGGCGAGCGAACAGTGGATGAGGTTTTCCTTGCTCTTAGGCCCACCAGCCCCATCCGCGTTGGCACCACCAGAGTTACTGGTGCGTTTCTGGATACCGGCTATTATATCCCGGGCAGCGTGCTGCGGGGCGCCCTGGCTGAGTGGATGCTGCGTACGGGTCGCGCCTCCGGCATTTTACCACTGGTGAACCGGATGCGGTTTGGTAATTTGTTTCCTTCTCCCCTGTCTCAGATCCGCAGCCTGCCCTTCCCCATGAGTGCAGTGGGGTGCAAGCTCAGCCGCGGATTTCGGTGCGCACCCTGTGGCAGCGAGGAAGTTGCCGGGCACGGTATCCGGGATACTCTCGTCATTCGGCTGGCTTACGTGGAACTGGAACGGCTGGGGGCCCGGTTCCCCGTACCCATGCAGCTGCGGTGTACCCACAGCGGTCCCGAAGGGAAGAAGTGCGCTGCACGGATGGAGCGGGTGGGTGGTTTTTACGCTCGGATGAGCGATGGGTGGTGCTGGATCACGGGATCCCGACTGATCCAGACCAAGGTGGCAATCAGTCGTCGCCGCCGAGCTGCCCAGGAAGGCCTTCTGTATCGTGTGGTCGCTCTTCGTCCCCAGGGATTCTTCGTGGGTCGGGTTTGGGTGCAAAATCAGGACGATATACAATCCCTGGAAGAAGCTGTCCGGGAATGCGGCATCGGTTCCCTCACCACGCGGGGTTACGGCCGGGCTGAAATCCGGGCAGTGGAAATCCGGCCGCCCTCCGTCCTGGAGCGGATCCGGGCGTTCAACCAGGTGTTGCGCCAGGTGTGGGAAGAGTTGGCCGATCTCGCTCGGCAGACGGGAAGCGAGGTGCCGGATCAGCCTTCAGCAACCTACTTCACCGTGGATCTGCTGTCGCCGGCCGTGATCCATGACTCGCGGCAGCTTCCCACCTTGAAACTGGAAGTTAGCCTCGGGGGGCAGCGGCTGGAGCCTGTCTTGTGGCTCACGCAGGCAGAGGAAGTCGGTGGTTGGTCCACGGCCTGGGGACTCCCCAAGCCCACCTCGTTGGCCGCGGCCATGGGCAGCGTGTATGTGTACAGGACCCGGCAGTCCCCCGAAGAGGTGGCCCCGGCCCTGGCTCAGCTGGAAGAACGGGGAGTTGGGGACCGAACGGATGAAGGGTTGGGTGAAATGTTGATCTGTCATCCTTTCCACGAGCAGGTGATGCCGGCGTGAGGATCAAGTGGAAGGTGCTCAGGTTGATTGAGAAGCACATGGACGAGTGGGTGGAGCTGGCGGAGAAGTGTGTGGAGGATACCGAGGTGGCAGGCGGCAATATGGAGGAGAGTCAGCTCCGCAACCTTCAGAATCTGGCCGCTGCCACCGATTCCCTGAAGGTCCTGGAGAACTTTGTATGTTACCAGATGGGCAGGTATCCCAGGGCGTGGACTGAGAAGTTTGGGGAGCAGCTTCTGGCAGACTTCAAGAAGCTGGAGGGTCGCGCTGCCGAGTTGTGTGATCAGGCAGGGGAACGGGATGCAGCCGCCATCCGTCGCGTGCGGGCGGATCTCATTCGGCTGTATCTTGGTTTCCTGGTACGCCGGTTCGTTTCCCTGAAGGAGAGGTAGCGGTCGGTGACCATTGCGGCGAAAAACCAATGTTCAAGAAATCTTCCCCAGGAGATCCACCAGCGGGTCCACGCACTGTCCCGGATGCCGGCCAGGTATGCTCTCACGTTGGGTTGCGGCGAAATCGCCAAGTGGCTTGATTGGCTGGGGAAAGAGGGAGGATGATGAGGGACTTTTACACATTCGCGAATCGTTACTTCATTGAGGCGGATTTGGTGATGAAGACGGCACTTTCTGTGGGTGCCGGAACCTCCGTGCAGCCCGCCGGCCCGGATCAGCCGGTGATGAAGACGCCCGACGGTGTCCCGTACATTCCCGGATCATCCCTGAAGGGAGTGGTGCGATCTCACCTGGAGCGCTTGGTCAGGACCCTGGGTTGTATGGGAAAGACCATTGACGGTCAGAAGCTGCATGCTTGCGATCCCTTCAGCAGTCCCTGCGTAACCCCAGACTATAAGGACAAGCTGGCCAGACGCTATCTTGCCGGCGGAATCCTGAACGATGCAGAATTCACCTGTCAACTGTGGCAGCAGTCCTGCACCATTTGCCGACTCTTCGGTTCCCCGTGGCTGTCGTCACGACTGTATTTCCAGGATGCGCTACTGACCAACCAGTCGGAGCTAGGGCGGTTGACTGAAGTGAGAGACGGGGTGGGGATAGACCGAGACCTCGGCTCGGCTAGGCCCAAAATCAAGTTCGCTTTCGAAGTGGTGCCGCGGGACAGCGTCTTCCGGCTGCGCGTGATTGGCGAGAACCTGCAGGAGTGGGAGGTAGGGTTGCTGCTGGTGGCACTGCAGGCCATGGAGCGCGGTGAACTGCCGGTGGGAGGCAAAAGCACCCGGGGGCTGGGCTGGGCAGAGCTGCGGGGGCTGGAAGTGAGGCGGATTGAGGCGCAGGATCTGCTGGATTTCCTGCGGGGCGAGCGGCCTGAGGCGGTCAGTGTCCAGGGTCTGGTGCAACAGTTCATGGCTGCGCTCGAGAGGGGAGGGGAGCGGCATGCATAAGTGGTTGTGGAATGCCCTGCGGTTGGAATTTTCTCTCACCCCCAGGGGTCCCCTGCTGATCAAGGCCGGGATGACCTCTCCCGATCCGTCGTTGCCCGACATGCAGTTCGTGCGCACCATGACTCGCCAGGGCCACACCATCTTCGTCCCCGGGTCGTCGCTGAAGGGCGTGTTCCGGAGTTTCACCGAGAAGGTGCTGCGAACCCACGACCGGGCCTGCGATCCCTTCGACAGGGAGAGGGCGTGCGGGAAGAAGCTGCAGGAGGAAGAGGACACCGCCACCCTGTACCGGGAGTCCTGTCGGGCATGCAAGATTTACGGCAACACTCGCTTGCGCGGGCGGATGGCGTTCGCTGACCTCTTTCCCGAGGGCCAGCTGAAGACGGAGACGCGGTTCGGAGTGGCCATATCTCGGCTGAGCAATGCGGTCGCCCACGGCCCCTTTGACATGGAGATCGTGGTGGAGGGTAGCTTCCGCGGGTCGCTGCGGCTGGGCAACTTCGAGGTATGGCAGCTGGGATTGCTGGCGCTTACCTTGCAGGCGGTAAACGATGGTCTGGTGCGGGTGGGATTTGGCAAGAACCGGGGATTTGGAGAAGTGAAGATCGCCCCCACTGCAGTGACCATTGATTGCTGTCGGCCCGACGTCCCGGCGGACGAGCTGTGGGGGACGGGCCGGCTGGTGCCGGAGGGCGAACGCCGGCGGTATGGGCTGCAGGAAGATGACTCATTGTCGGGGCTGCCCGCCGCCACCGATGAAGTGTCCATGGGGGCCTTCGTGCGCCGCTGCTACGACCCGGCGGGCTGGGAGGCCATTGCCGAGCGTTCCCTGGAGCGGCTGTCCCAGGTGTTGGGGGTGGCCACATGAAGGAGCCGGGTTACGTGTACGCTGGGCGATTGAACGCGGGCGAGCTGGCGGATGCCATCCAAGACCTTTCTCCCCGTGCTCACTTCGTCTGGGATCGGGAAACCTTCGAGGCAGGCGAGGGATGTCCCGGGAATCTTCGGGATGCCGGCACTGCCTTCAATGATCGCTGCGAGATCCGCTGGCAGCGTACACCTGATGGGGGTTTTCTGGTATGGGTACTGAGCGATGATCTTTTGCCGGATGCGCTACTACCTGCAGTGGAAGAGCGGTGGGAGACAACCTCACATGTGGTTTGCCTCTTCTCACGTCTGGAAAAGCGCATCGATCCCTGCTTCCGCACCTACCCTGTCGTTGACCGGCCCATGGCCGCCTTGCGCTGCCGGGTTTTCTATCGCAGTTCAGTGCCCACGTTTGTCAGTCCGCGGGAGGTGATGTCGGATGAGGAATCGCCCGCCTCGTGAACCGAAACCTTACGCGCTGGTGGATATCCCGCAGCAGGCTCCAAGGCGGACGCAGGCTGTTACCCACCAGCGCTTTTCTGGATTGACTGGCCAGCTGAAACTGGCAATCACCGTGGTTTCTGAGTACCTTTTTGTGGGATCCGGGGCCTTCAGGTTCAACCCCCGCAGAACCCGCGACCAGCCCGACGTGTGGTATACCTTTTGCCGTACCCGCGGACGCATGTGCATACCCGGTACCAGCCTGAAAGGTGCCATCCGGAGCATTGTGGAGGTCATCTCCAATTCTTGCGTCAGTCAGAGGAAGAGTGGCGAGACGATTCCCGAGCCGCACCGTCCTTGCAGGTTTCGCGACCCAAATGCGCATACTCTCTGTCCAGCCTGTCGGCTGTTCGGCGCCACTGGCTTGCGCGGGCGGGTGTGGTTTTCGGATGCGGTCGCCGAACCCAGGATCAAAACCGAGGTTGTCAAGATAGGCGAGCTGTGGAGGCCTCACTACCAAGCTACCGCAGGCAAAAGGCGGTTCTACCAGGTGAAGGCTACTCCCCGATCGGACAAGCGTCCCCAGAGGAACTTTCGCTTCGTGGAGGTGGTCTGCCGGGGCGGCCGTTTCTTGGGGAGATGTGGCTTTGAGAACGTCTGTCGAGCTGAGCTGGGGCTGATTCTGTCGGCCCTGGGGTTGTCCGACTCCCGGGATGGACAACTGCAGACTGCCTTCACTCCCAAGCTGGGGGGAGGCAAGCCGAGGTGTTTGGGAGCAGCGAGGATTGAAGTGGTGGAAGCGCGGATCCTGGATCCTGCTGGTGGCGGGATCCTGGGTTACGTGGAGCTACGGGGCGACGAGCTGCGGCAGTTCTTGTCGAACTGCTTGAGGGCATGCCGGGAAGAGGGAATGCTGCATCGGCCTTCGTGGGATCAACTGGTGGCGGGACTGCAACCCAGGACTGGTTCGTGTCCCAAGGAGGTTTATTAGATGACGGTTGACGAGAAGGTGGAACTGGCTCGGCGGCTGGCGGCCTCGGTGGGGGTAAAGCGGAACGAATGGATGCGTTGGGCCCAGTATTTCAAGCAGCGCGGCAATCTGGACGATGCGTTACGCCTGGCGGAGTACATGGCGGGCTCACTGGCCCTGCGCGGTGACCCGAAATCTGCCGCCCGCAAGATCTGCGATGGCGTCAGGAACCACCTTCAGGAGCTGCGGCCCCTTTCCACTGCGGAGCTGAACGAGGTTTTCGGATACGTGGGGCGGTGGCTAGCCTGGACTAAGAAGAAGGAGGAGGAAAGGCGCCGTGGTGGCGAGCGCCGAGGCAGGGGGAGGCGCAGATGAGGAAGGTCCTGCTGGCCACTCTGGGCGACAGTCCGGCGGTGGTTACCGAGGCCGTCGACCGCCTGAAAGTGGAGGGCATAGAAATCAGCGAGGTGACTGTCCTCACCACCAGGGCTGCTGACGCCCAGATGAGCCTCGAGCTGCTGATGGAGCACATTCCAGAATACTACCAGGGAAAGGTGCAATTTGACGGTCCCGCGAATGCCCGAATCATCCAGTCTTATCACGATGTGGACTGCGAGCGCGTTGCCGTGGAATTCCTGCAGGAAGCGTGCCATGTCCTGCGGAGCTATCGCGATCGCGGCTGGGAAGTTCACGCATCCATAGCAGGTGGACGGAAGACCATGTCGGTTCTGCTCGCCCTGGCGGTGCAATTTTACGGCGCCGCATCTTTGTTTCACGTGCTGGTGAGTGACTCCGAGCTGGAAAGGAGTGGGCACATTTCGCGGCTCGTGAACTTGCCGTGGGCAGAGTTGAACAGGCACCTCCATCCGCCGGTGGAACAGATCACGATAGTTCGTCTTCCCTTCGTGGGGCTGTTCCCGTTCATCGGAGAAATCGTCAGCGGGCTGTCCGGGGCCGACGTTCCTCGGGAGATTCGGCACCTGTTGGAGCACAATGGCCTGTGGGCCAGGGGCAAGCGCACTGCTCTGGGGGAAATGGTCTTGCAGGTACTGGAATATGTGGAGGCCATGCCTGAACCCCGCTCCGGCCAGTGCGAGATCCATTTGGATCGCAAGGTTCACTCCAAAGAGGCCGAGGAAACTCGAAAATGGGCCTGCCGCCTGGGCCGGCGGTTTGCATTTATAAGAGAGATTCGGGATATCGGTTGGCGTCAGGGGAAACGAAAGAAGGGCGTGCAACTCGGTGCTGTTCCCATCTTGCGGGTTTTTGTGCCTGGATCCCGGGTTCGGAGCATTGGGTTCCAACTCACCACCACGGCGAAAAGCGAGGGACAGCTGCGGCGGGCCGCCCAGCAGATTGAACGTATGCTGCAGCAGCTGTGATCCCGAGGGAGGGCCTGCCCACGGCTAAGGGCTGCCGTCCGCTTGGCTACTGCAGATTCGCAACAGAGATTCCCCGCTGAGAGGCCGAAGTTTCCACCCCAAGGCCTTGTCCCCAGGGAACGCTGTCAGGCAATGGTGGGGTCGAGCAGGTCGTCGGGAGTTGTTCGAGGTGGGATGGTACTGGTGGTTGGACCTGCGAGCCACTTCCTGGCATGACGGGGAGATTTGCCGTTTTGGATCACCGGAGGAAACGCTTGGTGTCAGAAGGCCAGAGTCCTTTCCAGGAGGTGACTGGGTCGGTGCAACGAACGCCGGTGGTTGCTGACCTCACACCCGAGCTGCGACAGTTGCAGAGGCAGTGGTTATCCTTGCCCCGTGAGCAGCAGGATCTGCTGTACGCCAGAGAGTTCGGGCCCTCTTTTGCCCGGCTGTTTGCCCAATTGCCGTTGCATGGGGCTCCCCCTGGTTTCCCGAAACCGCGGGCTTTGATCAGTGTGCTGGGTTTTTCCTGGCAGCCGGTCGCGCTGATGGCGGCATGGAGCAAGCCTGAGCGGATGCTGGTGATCGGGACCCGCGAGTCGCTTGGCTCAAGCGTGGGGGGAGAGGATGTATTGTCGGTCATCAGCCGGATATCTGGCACCGGGCGCGGACGCATAGAGGCGCGCACGGTGGAGGAAGAAAACGAGGGCGAGATCTATCGGCTGGTGCGAGATTTCTTGCGCTCGTTGGCGGTACAACCCCGCCAGGTGGTGATCGATCTCACGGGCGGGAAGAAGGCCATGTCCGCCGCAGCCGCCCTGGCTGGATTCGTGGCTGGTGCGCTGTTGGTTTACGTTGACTACGCCCGGTATGACGTGGAACGGAGAATACCGGTGGCGGGAACCGAATACCCGCGGCTGCTGGAAAATCCCCTGCAGGTCTTCGGGGACCTCGAGCTGAGGGAAATCATGAACGCGTTCAACCGCGGCGACTTCAACGGGGCCGAGCGCTTGGCCCTCAGACTGGCCCAGCGACTTTATGAACCGCGGGAGGCGGAGTGCTTGGCGTGCCTGGCCCGGGGATATGGGTTGTGGCGTCGTTTTCGGTTCACGGCGGCTCGGGAGCAGCTGCAAAAGGTTGTACGGTCCATCGAACAGTTTGCGCGTCACGGGCGGTGGGCTTGGGCGGAAAGGCTACGGGAGCGGATAGAGCAGAATCTCTCGGCCCTGGACCAGCTGGTTCGTGTGCCTGAGTATCCTGACAGTATTGAGCAGGGGCTGCCGCTCTTGCTGTGGTACCTGGCGGCCATTGAGAAGCTGCTCGAGGAGGGGGAAGTGAGCGAGGCGGTGTTGCTCACTTACGCCGCCGTGGAGCGCTATGCGGTCTTGTGCCTGGCTGTGGATTGGGGTCTTGATCCCAACCAGCCGGATTATCGGGTGCTTGAGGGGCAGCTGGACCTGGAAAGGTATCATCAGATCGGCCGCCTGGTCTTCGGCGAGCAGTACGAGCGGCGTGAACCCCGGGGGAAGATAGGCTTCCAGAGCGGGTTGCACTTGCTGGCCGCCCTGGATCCCGACCGGCTCCGCGTCGAGGATTTGCGCCTACTCAGGGACCTTGCTCAGACGCGGAACAAGTGCCAGTATGAGCACGGCTTTCTCCCCCAGGTGCCGAGAGCAAAGCAGGCCAGATCTCACCTGGAAAGGACGCGGCAGATAATCGCCCGTCTGTGCGGCGGCATGGATACTCTCGAGGAGAGATTGGAGCAATATCGCTTCCCGGTGCTGGAGATAATCCCGGAGGCTTGAAGCCTTCCGGAACTATAGCCGGACCCTGCTGCTGGGCTAAGCCGAACTTGCAGCTAGGAGGATCACCCTGAAGCCTCGTGGTACGCGGCTTTGGGGTGGTTTTTTGATCTCGAGATGTGACAGTAAAGGAGGCTCACGCGTCAGGTACCCTGATCAGGAAGTACCCTTCTCCCCAGCTGCTCTGGGGAGGAGGTGGAGGGAAGACGACGAAGTCGCAGGACGACCATTGAGGTCAGGGCGGCGGCCTGGTGGCACTGTGGCATGAACATGTTGCGGAGCGAGGTGGCCTTTCGTGGGGCGAAGCGTTCACTGGTACCATCTAACCTGGCCCGAGATCGAAGAGGCGGCTTCGGGTGGGGCGGTGGTGATCATTCCCTGTGGCTCCATCGAACAACACGGCCTGCACCTGCCTACTGGAACTGACGTGCTCATCAGCCAGGGGTTAGCCGAGCAGCTGGTGCTGGCGATGCCGAATCGCCGCTTCGTACTGGCCGTACCAATCACCTACGCCGTTGCCCGTCCGAATACTCCATTTCCGGGCAGTATTAGTATCTGCGGTACAACCCTGGTGGCTCTGGCCCGGGACGTGGTAGCTGAGCTCTTGCGTCAGGGTTTTGACCGCATCCTGTTTCTGAACGGGCATATGGAGGGCGCGGCATTCATCATGGAAGGGGCCGAGCTGGCTCTCCAGCAATGGAGAAATGGACCAGCCGGCACCGACAGAGCCGAACCCAGGCTTGTCTGGTGCAATTGGTGGGAACTGCTTGAGGAGGAAATGGTCGCTGACATCCTCGGTGACCGATGGCCCGGCTGGGACGCAGAACACGCTGGGCTGACGGAAACCTCCCTCATGCTCTATCTGTGCCCCGGGCTGGTGCGAAACTTCTCATCCGGCGACCACCGGTACCAGCGGCTGCCGTACAAGATCTTGAATTGGCCGCCGCGTACGCGTCCTCCATCGGGATCGTACGGAGATCCATCGGGGGCGAATGCAGATATTGGCCAGCGTCTGGCTGAGGCAGTCGTGGCGCGACTTCGACAGCTGGTGGAGAGGGAGTTTTAGACCTCAGACCTCACTGAGCTGATAGTGAAGACAGTGACGTTGAAGGGACCAAAATAACGGCGGGCCATGAAGGGTCAGCAGGGTTCTGGTCGGCGTACGAAAAAGCCGCCCGAGCATACTCCTTAGGAGCTGCTCCTCGGGTCTGACAGGGGTAGCGGCCGGTAATAACCAAGTTTGGCACATATGCCGCGCGACGAAGCGCAATCATGGGATTGGAGCAGGTGGCGAGCCCTCCAGCATGCATTTCCAGTCAGGGGCGTATGTCAGAGGGCCTCGCCCAGCCGGCTGCCGCTTACCTCGTTATGGCACTCCGTTTTGTGGAACCCGCATGTCACCTGCCTCCTGGGACGGTACCCGACACCACATAACGTGCCCAGAAATTTGCTACGATCATGCCCTGGCCTGTTTTGTGAGGGCCCACAAGAGGAACTCTGCGGCAGCTACAGTGGCCTTCCGAGCGCTGGCCCAGTAGGTCAATGCCGCGTATGCAGGAGGCCCCTCGTCTCATACAATTCTTTGGTGAACTGCACATGAAGCGCACCGTGTGGCTCCTGGTGATCCTGGCGGTACTTTGCCTTTCCATCCGGGCCGTGTTTTCGACCACGGTCAGAGCGGTGGCGGTAGTTGCCGGCCTGCCACGTCGCCTGCCGATCTACAGCGTCATGACCGACGAGAAAAAGGTGGCCATCTCCTTTGATGCTGCGTGGGGAGCTGAATATACCCCCCGACTGCTGGAGATTCTGAAAAAGCACGGCGTGAAGGCCACCTTCTTCCTGGTGGGCTTCTGGATTGAACGCTATCCCGAGGTGACTAGGCGCATTTTCCGGGAAGGTCACGAACTGGGCAATCATACGGAAAACCATCCGCATCTCACAAGGCTGAGCCGGGAGGAGATTGCTCGGGAAATCCTGTCAGTCCACCAACGGCTGAAGAAGATCACCGGCAAGGACGCCACGCTGTTTCGGCCGCCTTTTGGGGAATATAACGACGCGGTGATTGAAGTTGCGGAGTCCCTGGGTTACCAGACCATACAGTGGAGCGTAGACTCCCTCGACTGGCGCGAGCCCTCGCCGGCCGCCCTGACGGAACGGGTGTGCAGGCGGGTACATCCCGGGGCCATTGTCCTGTTCCACAACAATGCACGCTGCACTGCGGAGGCACTGGATGAAATACTGAGCCGACTCATTCAGGATGGCTGGGAGTTGGTGCCCATTTCAGAACTACTGATCAAAGGCGCCTACTACATCGACCACCAGGGAAGACAGTGCCCGAAGCCCGGGCCCGACCTGGCTGCCGACATCTCTCGGTGACGGGCGTTGCCTCACGGTGTGCCGCTGCCTCGCCTGCTGACCGGGGCGGGACTGGTCGTGCCTTATGGTAAGGGCCGGTTCTCCTCTGGTATGCGCAGCCTCATCGCTCTGAAAGCATGAAGAAGAGCTAGGCTTTGGCACGATGTTCTGCAGCGTCTCCATTCGCGGTGCAGGCATGATCACCCCGGAGGAATGGTCACGGGTGACGTTGCTGTAGGCCCAGCAGCCCGACAACGATCCATCGAACAGGTGACTTCCGGGCTGTCTCGGGCGTACGACGCTGTGGGTTTGTACAGCTCATGCTACACTGAGCTTGTTGCAGCGGCTGCAGCGGCCCTTTCCGCGACTCCGTGTAATGGCACTTTCAGTGACGCCACGGTGCAGCCTTTCCACCGCCCCGTACGGTTTGCCAGGGCTGCAGGGGGCGCAACCGTCGTCGAATCACCTCGCCGGCGCCCGCGGGTGGCACTTAGGTACGGCAAAACGCTCCAGCGGACCCAAGGTTGTGGTCAGTGCCACGTGACGGGCGGCACTATCAACACCAGGAACCTCGAGGTACCTACTCGAGAGCCAGGGGCGATCGGGAAGGTAGCGCAGGGGCCGACCTGCACACGGGCCTCCTGGGCCCATTCGCAGGGCTTGCCGAGTTCCTCGCTTGCCAAACCACAGGGTGGTGCGTGGGCTTGGTGGACTGACCGAACACTCCCCGGTCCCTGGTTCGCTTCCGCAAGAACATTTTTTGCACGGCGAAGTACTGAGAGAGACACTTTGCTCCTACTCATGCAGGATGGCTGGAGGGTGATGCCCATTTCGGAATCGTAATCTAGGGCAGGCGCAGCACGAACCACCCCGGAAGACGGCCAGAGACGACCTTTATGCCCAGCGATCCCCAAAATTGGCACCTGCACCTCATCCCAGTACCAGTTTTTTGCGAGCTGACCTTCAGAGTGCTCTGCGGTACAATGTCAGGTGCTGATCCTCCGTGGAGTCAGCTTCTGCCTCTAAGTCAGCAAAAGTGCATACCCACACCTCAAGGCCCCCACGGGAAGCCCTCAGGACTGCCCCCAATATGGCGTTAGGAGGGAGGCACATATGTCCAAAAGGCAAAGAGCGTTGGTCCCGGTTATTGTAGGGCTGATGGTGTTTTGCTTCAGCTTGCCGGCGTCGGCTGCCACCACGTACACCGTCCGACCTGGCGACACCCTCTGGGCCATCTCGAGGAGCTTCGGGGTGTCACTGTACGACCTTCGGGTGGCCAATAACGTATGGACGGATCTCATCTATCCCGGGCAGCGGCTGGTGATACCCACCTCCAGCAGGGCCAGTGGTGTCACCTGGGCGGAGATCGATCTCCTGGCCAGACTGGTGACCGCGGAGGCCACCGGAGAGCCCTTCGTGGGCCAGGTAGCGGTGGCGGCGGTGGTACTGAACAGGGTTCGGAGTCCCCTGTTTCCCAACTCCATCGCCGCGGTGATCTACCAGCCGGGGCAGTTCTGCCCGGTGGCCAATGGCCTGATAAACCGCCCGGCCAGCGAGACTGCCCTGCGGGCTGTTCGTGCAGCCCTGGCAGGCTGGGATCCCACGGGAGGGGCCCTGTTCTTCTTCAATCCCGCCAAGACCAGCAGTCCTTTCATGTGGAGCCGGACGGTGGTCGCGGTGTATGGCAATCACTGGTTCTGCATCTGAAGATGCTCGGCGCTGTGCTGAGTTTTCTGGGCGGCCCGTGCCCCAGGGCACGGGCCGGACCCTCTCCTCATTGGCCCGCGCAACCGACCGGAAAGGCTCTGGTGACAGACGTTCGTGCCCTCGGCCCGGGGCCACGTTTTCGCCGCGGTACAGCTTGTAAAAGCGCATCCTCGCTCTTCCCGCAAACTCACTTCCGCATACTCTTCAGCTGGTCGATAGATCCCCAACAATCTGGTATTCTGGTACCATAATACTGGTGGAGGAATGCATATGGCCAGTATTCTCAAGGTGTCCGAAGCCACCTCCTTGGCCATGCATGCGCTGGTGTACCTGGCAGCCGCAGGGACCAGGCGCTGCACCAAGGAGATTGCGGCGGCACTGGGCGCCTCCGAACATCATCTTTCCAAGGTGTTGCAGCGACTGGCCAAGGTGCATCTGGTGAAGGCAGCCCGCGGCCCGGGGGGAGGGTTCGTGCTGGCGAGGGCACCCGAGGGTATCAGTCTGCTCGAGGTGTACCAGGCCATGGAAGGAGATGTGGCGTCCAATGACTGCCTGTTCCCGAAGCGGATCTGCGGCGGCACCAGATGCATCCTCGGTTCACTCATCAGGGACGTCAACGCGGAGGTGATGGGATATCTGCAGGCCACGAAGCTTGCCGATCTGCTGGACGTTTATTTCAGAGGGGAAGAGAGGAATGACGCATGAAGAGGACCAGGAAGATAATTGCCATTGACGAGGAAAAATGCACCGGGTGCGGCCAGTGTGTCATCAGCTGTGCCGAAGGTGCGCTGCAGATTGTCGGCGGTAAGGCGAAACTGGTGGGAGAGATATACTGTGACGGTTTTGGAGCGTGTGTTGGGCGATGTCCCGAAGGAGCCCTTAGCATCGTCGAGCGCGAAGCGGAGGAATTCGATGAGGCCGCGGTGAGAGAACTGCTGAGAAGACGCGCCCAGCCTGCAGAATCCCTGCCTTGCGGCTGTCCGGGCACGGGCGGGGAGCCAGGCGCAGCGCAACCTCCTTCCATGCTTGGTCACTGGCCCATCAAGCTGCAGCTTCTGAGGCCATCGATGCCATTTCTCCAAGGAGCCCCTTTGGTTCTGCTGGCCGACTGCGCCGCCGTGGCCTTCCCCGACTTGCACCGGAGGATCCTGCGCGGAAAAGCCATCGCCACTGGCTGTCCCAAGCTGGACGACCTCCACGCCCATATACGCCGTTTGGCAGAAATCATCAAAGGAGCGAGGCCGCGGTCGATCACCGTCGTCCACATGGAAGTCCCTTGTTGCGGCGGCTTGGCATTTGCCGCCAAACAGGCGATGCTGGATGGTGGAGCGGAAATCCCGCTTCGCCGGATCATTATCAGTATCCGGGGAGAGCTCCTCGAGGAGGAGGCCGTGTATTCTGACGGACGCAGCGAGGCTACCGGTACCGCTCGATGTTCTCCTCATGGCTGCTGACCAGCCCAGGGTGCGCGGGCTGCCCCCGGCTTCGGGCATCGCTCTGGCCAGCGACCTCCAAAGCTGCAGCAGTCCGTTGGGTCGAGAAGGCTGCCGGGTAGGTGCGGCAGCGAGGATGATTCGCCAGGATACGACGGAGGGTTGTCCCGATCAAATCAAAGGTCCTGCTGACGTTGCTACACCTGGGGATCAAGAACATCAGGCTGGGTCCCTCGCTGCCAGCCTTCGTCAGCCCGGCGGTACCGGGCGTTCTGGTGGAAAAGTTCGGCGTCGCACCAATCACCACCCCCGAGCAGGACTTGGAGCAGATGTTGAGATAGTACCACACATTTCCCGGCTGCCCGCCGAGTCGCTGAGCGCTCCGGCGGGTGGTGTTTCATGGGAGCGGATGCTGACCGACGCCGAAGGAAAGCAGCCGTAAGGAAGAAGATGCAGTCGGTCGCCAGCCAGCTCAGTCCCGCGAAGGTAATGAAGTCCGCCGATGACCGTCCGGGGATGCTTTAAACTTTGGGTCCTGCCTGAGGCGGGATGAATGTCCGATGGCCATGGCCGGTGGGAGACGAATGGGGCTTCTGATGCGCCAGTTAGGACGGCCTGAAGGCAGATGAGACAAGTTGATATTTCCACAGCCTTAGTCGGTCGTCATGCCCTTCACCTGTTGCCGTTCGTCACTTTATCGCATTTCGTTTGTCTTATCCGGGCGGAGGTTCCTTGTCTTCCTGGCCCTGACGATGTGCTATCATATTGGTAGGATGATCCAATGTGCGGCTGTCCATCGAGCTTGAACCCGAGTCGGGGATCTTGACCCTGCCCATACATTACAACCACCTGGTTCAGGGGATGATTTACCGTAGCCTGGACGAGGCCTTGGCCGAGTGGATTCACAACACCGGTTACGCCTACGGAAAGCGGCGGTTCAAGTTGTTCACCTTCTCGCGTCTTCTTTCTCGCAACCGCAGATACAACCGGGACAAGAGAACCATTACCTTCACTGGCCCCGTCCGGCTGAAGATCGCATCAGTAGAAGTTGAGATCCTGGAGTCGCTGGCCGTTCATCTGGTTCGCCAGCGGGAAGTGAAGTTGAATGAAAGTTCCTGTCACTTCACCGCCGTGAGAGTGGAGATGCCGGTGCAGGCATCGGAGCCGGTCATGGTGCGCACTCTCTCGCCCATTGTGGTGTACCGAACCCTGAGAGATCTAGAGGGACGAAAGAAGACCTATTACTTCACTCCTTGGGAACGCGAGTTCCAGAGCCTGATTTTGGACAACCTCCGGCGCAAGTGGGCTGCTTTACACGGTGGTGGGGATCCTCCACCGATGCGGGGAGCCTACGTGAGGCCGGTGAAGGTGAGCAAGCGCAACGAGGTCATAACGACGTTCAAGGGTACGGTAATCAAGGGATGGACGGGGATCTATGAGATCTGTCTCCCCGAACCTTACTTCACTCTGGCCTATGACGCTGGTCTGGGCAGCAAGAACAGCCAAGGTTTCGGGATGGTAGAAATACTCAAGGATCGCCTGCAGAGCGATGACGGAGCGCGAGTATGAAGGAGGACCAGCGGGGAGGATCCCTGGAGAAGCAGCAGCTGTCACCTCCACGATGTGACCGGGGGTGCTGGCCGTGCTCCGGGTGAGGACATATCACCACCGCGCGAGCGCGGGGTCTCCTTCGAAAGGAAAGGGACTCAAAGAAAGGCGCCGACTGCGATGACCTGGATGCCTGCGCCCGTACGTTTTCACTGCAAGCCCTTCAACCGTTCGCAAGTCGCACCTGGGGGGGCGTGGCGTCCGATGGGAGCTCCCGGCCAGCAGAGCATGCAGGTTGGAGTGACCTGGCGCGGCTAGAAGATCCGAGAGAGACGCCCATTGTGACAGCCCAAAAGTTGGGCACCGCGATAACCTAAAGTCGACCATCCCCCCGGCTAGCTCTGTGTGCCTACAGGTTGCTGCTCTTCGCCCTACGACCTGCGGTACCGCGGCCACCTCTCGAGCGGCAAAGGAGAGTAGGACTCACAGATCCTCCTGTCGTGCCACCTCATGTCCGAGCCGTGTATGGCGCATACGTTACGGTTGCCGAAGGACCTCGGTAAAGTGCCGACAGGTGGGGCATTCGTGACGGTACACCGTCACGCCGCTGCAATCGTCAACAAACCTTTCGGGGCGAATTCCCCCCTCACGGGGTTCCGTGCCTTTCATCACATGATCAACTCCTACTGTAGTCCCATCAGGGCCTGCTCTCGGATGATCTGAAAGCCATGTAGCTGCCGCCACCGGTGCCCGCCGGTGCAGTTTCTTTGATGATCCTCGTTTCCACCCTTCAGGTCATTCCGGGAAGCATCCTGGTGCCAAAGCACGAGCGGCTCCCGCGCGGGCAGGAGCCAAAAACGGGGGCAGACCCGCCGCCGTCTGCCCCCACCAGCCGCCATCACTTGATAATGAACTCCACCGTCACGTTGACCACCACTTCAGTCTCGCCGGGCAGTATGGGGGTGTCCGCCCTCATGGCCCCGGTCATCTCCAGTAACCGGACCGGCTGTTCGGCGCTGCTGGTCCTGATGCTTTTGATACCGAGAATGGTGACCCCCGCGGCACCGGCCAGTACTTCTGCTTGCGCCCGCGCATCCTTCACCGCCAGCTCCAGCGCCTGAAGGACCAGGGCCTGGTTGTCCTTCACGGAAAAGGACAAACCCTGGACTGAATTGGCCCCGGCGGCGATGGCGACGTCAACGTACCGTCCCAGTCGATCCAGCTGGGCGGTAGTCAGGGTGAGGGCGTTCTGGGCCCGGTATCCTTCCAGCTGGGGTTTTCCCTCGCGGGGGTAGTGCCACACCGGGCTCAAGGACAGCCTGCTGGTGCACATCTGCTCCCTCGGCACGCCCTCGTGCTCCAGGGCAGCAATGACCCGGGACATCACGCGGGCATTTTCCTCCTGAGCCGCCCGGGCAGTGGGTCCCTGAGTGATGACCCCCAGGGTCAGGGAGGCGGTGTCAGGAGTTGCAGTGACCCGGCCCTGCCCGGACACGACGAGGGTGGGGGTGTCGGCCTCAACAGCAGCTCTGGCGGGCTCCCGCCACCCGGGACCCAGGTAGGCTGCCGCCGCCAGCACTACAGCAAGACATGTTACGGCAACCAGGGTGCGGAACGAGGTCTTCACGGGAAAGATCCCTCCATTCTTAGGATCTGGCGTTTCGTCTATTGTGACGTTGGAGGTGCATGAAAGTTCCCGGCTGAGGAAGTCTTGCACCTTGTTGGGGCCGGGCCACATATGCGCCTTTGGGGTCAAGTACTGGCGGACAGGGTTGCGAGCAAGGACATTAGTCGGGTGGCCATCTGCAGGCCTCTGAAGCAGGCGTTTTACTCACGCCGCAGTGTCAGCAGGGAAGGAAGTAGGTCAGCTCACGGGTGGTACCGGCCGCGCGATTTCGCTTCGCGCTGATACTCCCCAATAAGACCGGAGCCAAGGCAAGTCCAGACCCAAAGAGAGTATGTGCAAGTTCCTGGTAATTACCGTGTGTACGGGCTATGCTATGAACAGAGCGCAAGCTCCCGATGTGATCCTGCGGCAGCGGACCGTGGAGGTGGGACGAAGCGATGAGGTGGGCGAAGTTCGCGTTTGTGGCTGTGGTGGCTCTGTTGCTGGTGGTGGCGGTGACTGCCTCGCAGCTGGTGTGGGACGGGTATCGGACTCTGCTGGACCCGCAGTTCTATGTGGAGGTCCTGGATCGGGAAGGAGTTTACGAGGAGGCAGCAGCACGAGCGCGGGCGGTGGTGGCCGAGAGGATCTCGGCAGACACCCCGGATGCGTTACGAGAGAGTTTCGTCAATGCGGTGGCCAGTGTTCTGGAACCTGAGTTCTTCCGGCAAGTTAGCCTGACGGCCCTCGATCGCGTGGTGGGTTTCGTGAAGGGGCGGTATCCGGACCCTGCAGTTACCATCTCGCTGGATGAGCCCAGACGCGCCTTCGTGGAGGCGGTACTGGCGGATATTCCTGCGGAGCTGATCGCGCAGCTGCGAAAACAGGAAGGGGTACCTCCCCATGTTTCCGATACTGACTTTCTGCTTGCCCAACTGCCGATTCCCGATCAGGTATCCCTGACTGACCTGTGGGGTGGCGGTGACCTCGACCCCAGGATAGACCAAGTGGTGGGTTTGATACGCCGCGCACCAGTGCTGGCCTACGGGACTGCGGCGGCGCTGGGGTTGCTCCTCTTGGTCATCCTCGGTATGAAGTCGGGACTGCGGTGGGTCGGGGGCGCGCTGCTGGTCAGCGGTGTCCTGGTGCTGGTTGTCCTCCAGATGGGAGTCGGTACCTACGGGGTCGAGCTCGCCGGGGAGATTGTCGCGCCCGAGGCAGTGCTAAGCGTGTTGAACCCGCAGCGTCTGGTAGGGGCGATCATCGACAGTCTGGGGGGATCCCTTCAGACAGTGGCTGCCTTCACCGCGGGTGCGGGAGTATGTCTGCTGGGACTGAGTTCGTTGCTGCCCGCACGCGGCCGCAGCTGAGGAGGCGGGGGCAACCCCCAGTTATAACGCGCGCCCTCGCATTTAGTAGTCGGAGGAAACATCCGGAAGGGGGCGTGGAAGATGCGCATGCGTCGCCTGGTGAGTTTGGCTCTAGTGTTGGTATTGGTGCTGGTATTCACTTCCGTTGCGTCAGCGGCTCCGATGGGTCGGGCCAAGGGTCACGGGGTCCGTGGGTGGGCGAAACAGCTCCGCGAAAGACTGCAGGAGAGATTCCTGGAAAGGGCGCGCGCTCGCACCGGGCTCACCGACCTGGATGAGGCTCCCTGGGCGCTCAAGCACATGCTGAGGATGAAGGCCAAGGGGCTGATGAAGGGCCGGGGAGGCGGGATCATGGCGCCCAACTCTTCGGTGTCCCGCTTGGAGGCGATAGTGCTGGCCATACGAGTCATGGGCCTGGAAGAAGAAGCCCAGGAATGGGAAGTGCGGCCGGAGGACCTGCCTTTCGCCGATGCTAAGCAGATGGCCCTTCCCCAGAATGCCTGGGGGCTGCCTTACGTGGCGCTGGCCCTGGAGAAAGGCTTGCTCGATCCGCAGACAACCTTGCGACCCCAGGCATCGGCGGCAAGGGAGTGGGTGGCCATGCTCCTGGTCAAGGCCTTGGGGCTGGAGCTGCCTGATCCCGAGGAGATCAATCTGGAATTCAACGATGTGGCCAGCATCTCCCCCGAGTTCTTACCTTACATGGCAGCAGCAGTGGCGCATGGCCTTTTCAGAGGATACGAGGACAGGACGTTGCAGCCGCACCGACCGATAAAGCGGGCAGAGATGGCGGCTTTGCTGGACCGCTTCGACCTGCAGGCCGGGCTCGATGCTACGCCGGAGGACGAGGAGACCATTGAAGGACGTATCGTGGGTATCGATTACGTCAACGGAACCATAACAGTGGAGACCGACGCCGAGCAGGTGGTGCCGGTAGTGATCACCGAGGATACCCTGATCTTCCTCAATGCGGAGCCGGCTCTGCTGGAGGATCTCGAACTCGGGGACGAGGTGGAGGTACACCTGGACGCTGAGGGGCAGGCACTGTACGTGTTTGCCGAGTACGAGGCGGCCGAGCTAAAGGCGATGCTGGAAGCCGTGGATCTGGAGGAACTAACCATTACTCTCACCGTTTTAGAGATCAAAGAAGGAGATCTCCCCTACCAGGTGGATCAGCAGATCACCCTGATGGTGGACGAGGGACTGGAAGTAAAAGTGCAGGGTGAGACCTACATCTTCTCCGACGACGTGCTGCGGGTTGGGGACCTGGTTGAGGTCAAGTTCCACGGCACCCGGCCCATCAGGATCGTGGTGGAGGAGCGCGAGGAGGCAGAATTCACCGGAACGGTCACTGGTATTGCGGAGGAGGACGGCACGATCACCATCACGCTTGAGGTTGAGGACCAGGATGCTCCGGTGGTAATTTCAGTGTCCTCGGAGTTCACCGTTCGTCATGGCCAGTCAGAGATCGCGGCATCGGACCTGCAGATTGGCGACGTGCTCGAGGTCAAGCTGGAAGCTGGCCAAGTCGTATCCCTGGTGCTGGAGGAACGGCCGGAGTGACCACGTAGCAGCCTAGCCAGGTTTGGGCCGGGCGCCCAGCGCGTCCCGGTCCCGGCTGCCCGGATACTGGGGACTGCTGTACGGCAGTCCCCAGGTCTGTGCGGCCACCATGGGTGAGCGCGAGGGAGCAAAAGGCCGGGCAGAACTCCTGGCTCAAGCCTACTGTCGCCAGCCACGACAAATCCCACGGAAGCCGGCGAACCCGCGACATCAACAACAGCAAGAACTGTGGCAGCCGGGGTAGGTTGAGCTGGTCGGCAGACACCAAGAGGAGATCCCACGGGGGGCGAAGGCCTGCCACGTGAACAGGGCGGGTGTGTACCAAGAAGGCGACGAATTGGCTGAGGCAGGGTTCTTGCCCTCGAGACCTTCCCGCACGCAGCCCTTCGGCGGTGGGAAAGCGAATTCTAAGGGCGGCGCGACGCCAGCAACGACGGCTTCCACGGAAGTGGCGCACGACGCGGCGCGACGAGGAAGAACGCTGAGTCGAACTTCATGACAGTACCACACTAATCGCCTACGGAGCGAAGGAGCGACGTCTTCGCTGGTGCCGGTTCGCGGGCACCTCTGGCAGACGTGGTCAGCTCGGCGCGAGTCTGGAGCTGCCACGCGCGGCCGGTTACCGTTTCACTGTGGCTCACGGCAGCGCGGGCCACCTGCCAGTTTAGGTGGGCGCTGGCTGTGTTGACAAGATCAAGATCTTGATATTCGGCGCATTATTCCTAGCACAACGTTGAACCTTGGTACACGTCTCATATAGGAAAGGTACTCATCGCCGAATTTGCGGACACAGTGCTCTTCTTCCGCCTTCGCCTGCAGATACAAAGACAAAACGATGGTCACTCCAATCACGGTGCAAATCCAGTTCTGGTGAATGCACATAAAGCCTAATACAAGCAGAATGTATCCCAGGTATTGTGGCTGCCTGACTATTGAATAAAGACTGTTGGCAACCACTTCCTGAGTGTGAAGGTAGCTACTTCCCCTTTGGCACTTTCCATGTCTGCGGAGTAGATAAAAGGGATAGAAGATGAAGACAGCCGCCACCGGCATCAAGAACAATCCAACGATCTTCAGCCAAAGCCAACCTCGAGAGGGGGTAAGCTCGGCAACGATGACATAGAAGATGAAGAACACAAGCGAAACAAGGAGATGAGAATATGGAATTTGGCTCTTGCTCGCCATTTTGCTGCCTCCTTCGTCTGTTTGCCGGCTGAGCCTCCGTCGCAGCGGCGACAACACTGGCCACGACGACCTGCTGATGGGTCTTGGCCAGGTGCAGGCGGTGGAACTGAAAGCGGATGGCTGAAGTATCTTACCCTGCACCGACCTGCTGGATCATCCCGCGTGCCGGTTCCGCGCGCTGGGATCCGGCTACCGCCCCGTAACCCGGCTGCGCACTTGATCAGACCTCCCAGAAGGTTTGTAGTGGTACGTCACTTCCTTGTTGCCCGAAATGCTATATGACAGCACTTCTTACTGTAGTGATTTCAATATGGGGTCATACCGCGCGCTCTACCCTCAGCTTCCGGGTTGCTGTCTCTTGCCTAGCAGCGCGCGGAGGTCGCGCAAGGTCAGGGCGCGGTCGAACTGCAGGATTCCCTCCTTGAAGATACGCGCCCCCAGGTGTATGAAGAACACGACCGAGCAGGCCAGTATGGTGAGGCTGGTCAGCATTTCCCAGACTGCCACCCGGGTCACCGCCAGCCGCAGCAGCATGGTGGCCGGGATAAAGGGGGGTACGTGGCTCAGTACCCGTACCCACAGGGCGTTGGGGTTCATCATGATCACCGGGATCACGAAGAGAGGAACCATCGGTATGATGACCACCAGGCCGTGGGCTTGGCTACCACCCTCTGCCTCCTTCATCGTGGCCCCGATGGTGGCGAAAAGGGAAGCCAGGAGCAGATAACCGAGGAGGAAATAGGGCAGGGAGGGCAGGAAATCCGCCAAGGACAATCCCAGCTGTCCCAGATCCATGAAGCGGCTGGCTATCAGTACTCCAGCAGAAACCCAGATGGTGACCTGCAGCAGGCTCAAGGCCCCGAAGCCCAGGATCTTTCCCACCATCAGATCGGTTGACGAGATGGAAGAAAGCAGTATCTCCACGATCCGGTTTCTCTTTTCCTTGATCACCCCGTACATCAGCACTTGCCCCGGCAGCAGCGCGGACATGATCAGCACTCCGGCCACGATCATGGGAGCCACGGCCAACGCCGCGGGTTCTCCTTGTCCCTCGCCTATCGGCACCGGCTCCACGGTTACTGGCACCATGACCGCCGCCAGTTGATCGGGAGTGAGCCCCAGCTGCCGCAGGCGATAGGCGGTTAGCGCCCTGATGAGGGTGGTTTTGAGGACGCTCAGCTCGGCCACCCGCACTTTGTCCACGTAGTAGGGGATGCGGCCCGATTTCACGGCCTGGGCATCGAGTACCAGGAACCCATCGAGCCGGCCTGCTTTGAGGTCTGCTTCTGCCTGCTGCCTGCTTCCCGCGTAATCAATCAGGGTCACCGGACTACCCTTCAGGTGGGCGGCCAGGAACGAATAGGCGGATCCCATCTCGTCGATCACCGCCACCTCCAGCTCTTGCGCCTGGGTCATGCGCTCCACCATCAATCCTGCACCCCCGCTGAGCACCATGACCAGCGGTATGAGCAGGGTCATTATGGCGAAAAGGGGATGGCGCACGGCCCGGGAGAACTCCCAGCGGGCGACTTTGAGCACCTCAGGCCAGCTGATGCGGCCCAACCTCCTCACCTCGCTCCCGGACGGTCTCCACGAAGATCTCATGCAGCGGGGGCTTGGTCAGGGATATCTCCCGCACGTCCACGTTCCTTGCCACCTGGGCGAGGAGGTCCCTCGGCCGCGACCCCGCGTACCACAGCACCACCCGCTCCGGCTCCCTCCGGATCAACCGCACCCCCGGCAACCGCTCCAGGAAGGAAACGTCGCTGCCGGGCGCATAGCTGATGTCCACCACGCTTTCCTTGAATCCGTCCTTGATGTCCCGCAGCTTCCCCTGCAGCACCTTGCGCCCGCGGTGGATCATGAAGATGGAATCACACAGCTCCTCCACCAGGTTCATCTGGTGGGAAGAAAGCAGCACCGCGCGCCCCTGGTTCTTCAGCTCCCGGATGATGTCCTTGAAGAATTCCTGGTTGACCGGGTCCAGGGCGGCGAAGGGTTCATCCAGCATGACCAGGTCCGGCTGGTGGAGGATGGCCGCCACGAACTGCACTTTCTGCTGCATCCCCCGGGACAGCTTCTCCAGCCGCTGGTGGGCGTGCGCGGCCAGATCCAGTCTTTCCAACCACCGCAACGCCTCGCGGCGGGCCACCTGTCGGGGTCTTCCCTTGAGGGTGGCCAGGTAAACCAGGATGTCCAGTACCCGGGCCTCGTCGTACAGACCCCTCTCCTCCGGGAGGTACCCCACCCTGGTTTTGTCCAGGGGGCCCGCCTTGCCATCAAAGGTGAACTGGACGGTGCCGGAGTCCGGCGACAGGATCCCCATGACCATGCGAATGACGGTGGTCTTGCCGGCGCCATTGGGCCCCACCAGCCCCAGGATCTCCCCCGCCGACACCGAAAACGACACCCCGTCCACCGCCCGGTGGGTACCAAAAGACTTGGTCAGATTCGATACAGTCAGGATGGGCCTCACCCTGCATCTCCCCAGAGAAAATTATATTTCCAGCGGCCACGGGTACTCTTCTGCCCGACGCCTTGCCGACATCGACGGGTGCCCTGATGGGTAGTTGCCCACCACGGGCAGGATTCCTCCTGGCTTCACAGGTTTCCTGCAGCGGAGGCAACCAAGGACCACATCCGTGACCGTTACCAGACCCAGCGTCTTTGTCAAAGCCTGATGGCAAGGTCGCTCTGGGGTGGCGGCAACCAGGCCGACCAGGCCCGTCACCCCGGGTCTTCATGGGATCGGTATTCGGTGGCGGTCTTATGGTCCACTGACGAGGATCTGCCCGGCGGTGGCCCGGCCGACAGAGGCCCCAGTAGGTATCCCTGGTGCCATTGTCGAAGCATCCCACCGGCTCCTGGCGGCAGCAGGGCTTCGTTGACGCGAGACCGGGCCGGCTCGTTCGATGACTGCAGCTTACAGACCGTGCGGCTTCGGATTCCGCCAGGGCCCATATGGTCAGGAAGGATGTTGCCGTCGAGGGGGGCGCCACGGATCGATCGTTCTCGGCAATGGTCTTCAGGGGAGGGGTGGACAGTTGCTGATCGTGGGCGAACGCATCAACACCAGCAGGAAGGGCATCGCCGATCTGGTGGCCAGACGCGATGCCGAGGGCGTGGTGCGGGAGGCGGTCAGGCAGCACCAGGCGGGAGCGGACTACATCGATGTGAATGCCGGCACTTTGCTTTCTGATGAGCCCCGGGCTCTGAGGTGGCTGGTCACCACCATCCAGGAGGCCCTGAAGGTGCCGCTCTGCGTGGACAGTGCCAACCCTGAGGCCTTGGCGGCTGCCCTCGATGTCCATCAGGGAAAGGCGCTGCTCAACTCCATAACCGCCGAGCGGGAACGCTTCCGCGCGGTGCTGCCCCTGGTCAAGCGACACCAGTGCGGGGTGGTGGCGCTGTGCATGGATGACTCTGGCATGCCCTCATCAGCTGAGGAAGCGGTGGAAAAGGGCAGCCAGCTCATCGAGAGTCTGCTGGAGGCGGAGGTGCCTCCCCAGGACATCTACGTGGACCCGCTGGTGCGACCGGTGGGAGTTGAGCCCCGGGCTGGGCTGATGGTGGTGGAGGCGATCCGCATCCTGCGCGAGAAATACCCCGGGGTGCACATCATCTGCGGTTTGAGCAACATCTCCTTCGGGCTTCCGCGGCGCCGGCTGCTGAACCAGGCCTTCCTGGTGGCCACCATGACGGCCGGGCTCGATGCGGTGATTCTGGATCCCCTGGATAGAAGGCTGATGGCACTCTTGAGGGCGGCGGAGGCGGTGCTGGGCCGGGATGAGTACTGTGCGCGCTACCTGCAGGCTTACCGGGAGGGCAAGCTGGCCGAAGGATGAGGCGGCCGGTGGGCACCGATTGCCGGTTGCGGAGACGGCCCCTGGGGGCATCGGGGGTGATCCCTGCTGACCGGTTATCAGCGGGTACGCCTGGCGCTGGCAGGGCGGCCGCCTGACCGCGTGCCTCTGGGGGAATTCCGCCTGGCACCCTCCCTGGTGGCGGAGCTTCTCGGAAAGGACGTGGCCGAAGTTCCTTCCGGAGGTCCGGCCAGGTGGCGGTGGGAGGAAGAAGCGTACCACATGCTGGGTGTGGACGCGGTGGGGGTGCTGGCGGGGGCCAGCAGCGCCCCAGTTACTGGTACCCAGGCCGAGGAAGGAGCACGATCCCGCAAATTGGCGTGGGCGGAAGAAGTGGCCTACTGGGCAGGACGGGAGTTTTTCCTCTGGGTCATCGTGGATGGACCCTGGCAGGGGCTGGCGGCGACTCTGGGATGGTCGCGGGCACTGCTACTTTGTTCGTCCAGTAGCACCCACGGCTCCACGGAGGAGCTGGAAAGACGGTTGCTGATGCAGCTTGAGCACGTGCTGGCGGCGGTTGAACGGGCACTGGAAGCGGGAGCCGACGGGATCGTGCTGGGGGAGGACGTGGCGTACGCCGATGGGCTGCTGATCTCTCCCGCGGTCATCGGCCGGCGGCTCTTGCCGTTGTGGCGGGAGGTGGTGCTTTGCTGTGGGCGGGCGCGCACGGCCAGGGGCGAAAGGCCGCTCGTGGTGTTCCACTGCGACGGGCGATTCGAGGATTTGATGCCCATGATTCTCGAGGCGGGCTTCGATGCCGTGCATTCGCTCCAGCCTGAAACCGGAATGCGCCCGGACCGCCTGCTGTCCCGGTACCGCGGCCGGCTGGGATTTTGGGGTGGCCTCTCGGTGGAGCTTCTCCTCCACGGCCACCCGCAGGAGTTGGCCGCGGAGGGAAGGCGACTGGCGCGGGCGGCCAGAGCCGGTGGTCTGGTGGTGGGAAGCTCCTCCGGGGTGGTACCGGAGGGGGTGCGGGCGGCCAACCTCCTCGCTGTCTACCGGGCGGTGGCAACCTCGGGGTCGGTGTGATCCTTGACCAAGGGAGGCGAGCGGCGATTCCGGTGGTTGAGTTCCATCCCCCTGGCAAGCGCGTACAGGTATCGCCAGGGACCACGGTGCTGGAGGCAGCTCAGTTGCTCGGTGACCAACTGGGTGATGGGCAAGTAGTTGCCGCGTGCGGAGGGCGCGGCAGGTGCGGGCGGTGCCTGGTGCGGATTCTGAGTGGAGCCGTTTCGGGGGCCGACGAACGGGAGCTGGAACTGTTAGCGCGGCGGGCTGCCGCGGGCTACCGTCTGGCCTGCCGGGTGAGGGTGCTAGGGGACGTGCGAGTGGAGCTCGGCCCGCCGAAGGGCCCAGATCGGCTGCAGGTGGGAGGAGTCTTGGTGGCTGGGGAGCTCGAGCCCCAGCCGGTGGTGAAGCAGGTACAGTTCCAGATTGATCCTCCGCAGGTGGGGGAGCGTGCGGGCGATGCGGACCGGGTGGCGGCCGCGGTGGGCGCCGAACAGGGCCACGACCTGGAGGTGCTGCGGGAGCTTTCTGACCGTCTCAGATGCTGGGATTTCCGGGGATGGGCGGTGATCCGCGGCGACGAGGTGATCGCGGTACGGCCGCGACGTGAACGTCTCCTGGGACTGGCGGTGGATCTGGGCACCACCAAACTGGCAGGGTATCTGGTGGACCTGGATACCGGCGAAATCGTGGAGTCGGCAGCCATACTCAATCCTCAGGTTTCCTACGGTGCCGACGTGATATCGCGGCTGGGGTATGCTTCTTCTTCGGCGGACAACTACCGCCGCATCCGGGGTGTGCTGGTGAAGGCAGTGAGGGACCTGGCCAGCCAACTCTGCCACCGGGCAGGATGCCGGGTGTCGGACATTCAGGAAGCGGTGGTGTGTGGCAACACCGCCATGCATCACCTGTTCCTGGGTCTGCCGGTGGGGCAGCTGGTACGTGCTCCCTACGTGCCCGCCCTGACCGCCCCTGTGGACGTCAAGGCGCGACTGCTGGGGTTGAGCTTCGCACCGGGGGCTTACGTGCACCTCATGCCGTGCATAGCGGGATACGTAGGCGGCGACCATGTGGCGGTGATCCTTGCCACCCGCCTTCACGAGTACCAGGGAGTGGCACTGGCCATAGATGTGGGGACCAACACGGAGATCGCGCTGGTGCGGGAGGGGTCGGTGATTTGTTGTTCCTGTGCCTCGGGACCGGCCTTCGAGGGCGGACACGTTTCCCGGGGAATGCGGGCCCTGCCCGGGGCCATCGACCGGGTATGGCTGGACGGAGACGATATCAGGTTTACGGTGGTGGGGGGCGGCGATCCGGCCGGATTCTGCGGGGGCGGGCTCATCGATCTGCTGGCGGTGCTGCTGCGTGCCCAGATCATGGATGCTGGAGGCCGCTTGCGCGCCGGTGCCCCAGGGGTGACCGAGGGCCCGGACGGGCTGGAATTTCGTCTTGGCGGAGTGCCTCTCACCCAGCGGGACATCCGACAGCTGCAGCTGGCGAAGGCGGCAATTCGGTCCGGCATCGAGGCTCTGTTGCGGACCACGGGCACCCGGGCGGAGGAAGTGGAAAAGGTGTACCTGGCGGGGGCCTTCGGGGTGGCCATGGAGCCCGAAAACGCCATGGCGGTGGGTATGTTCCCCCGCCTGCCCCGGGGATGCTTTGTGCCGGTGGGCAATGCCGCCGGCATGGGGGCCTGCCTGACGCTGATATCCCAGAATGAGCGCCTGAAGGCGGCCCAAGCGGCACGATCCGCTGGTTACCTCGAGCTGATGACCCTGCCAGGATACCAGGAGTTGTTTCTATCCTGCATCGGATTTACCGATCGGGTTTCTGTCCCGTGAGGGTAAGCGGGAGAGAAAGACTGCCGGTCGGTTGTATGGCGACTTTGGCCATTGCCTAGGCCACCTGTTTGCGACCGATCTCCTGGCAGGTTCTCCCTGCCGATACTTCCCCCTCACCCCCAGCGCCTGTAAGCCGGCCATCACCTCTTTCGGCTGCATGTAAGGGCTGCACGCTGGATCCGTGACCAGCCCAACGGCCTCCCTGTTTCCCCCGGTAACCCGGGCGGCTCCCCGCGTATGGCGTGACGAGATGGAGATTTCGCAGAATGAGATACGAACCAGGAGGGCAGATCCGGGCGGGTGGCGAACGCCACATAACAGAGGGCTAGACGGCTGTCCCACCTGGTAAGACAAGGCTGGGGCGGGCCGAAGCCAGTGTTGCCGGGGCGTGTCCGGGCGGGGGAAGGGCAGAGGCTGCTGCGGTCCCCTACCCCGCCAGAGCCGAGCCGTGGCGGCATGCTGGGACCCAAGCTCCCGGGGTACCCGAAAGTTCCTGGCAGCAGCGACGCCCCAGGGGGGTAGCAGGTGTTGCGGAATTCTATTGCCCTGAAGAATGCATTCATCACCAAGATCCTGCGGACGGGATGGGGATCTTCGGCTACCCTGGCGGTCCTCTCAATGATCGTGTCCCTGTTGGCCCTGTGTCTGTGCAGCTATTTCGCGGGCGCCAGCCCATTGCAGGTGATGGTGGCACTTTTCGAAGGTGCCCTTCGGGGCAGGTACGCCCTCACCACCACCTTGTCCGAGTGGGTGGCCATGACCCTTTGCGGGTTAGCCGTTCTCATCCCCTATCGGGCTGGCTTCTTCAACGTGGGGGGACAGGGGCAGCTGGAGGTGGGAGCGGTGGCCGCGGCCGCCGTGGCCCTGTCGTTGAACGCTCCCCGTCCCTTGGTCATAATGCTCGCGTTAGCCGCCGCGGTGGCTGCCGGCCTCCTGGCGGTTAGCGTACCTCTCATCCTCCGGCTGCGCCGCGGCGCCAGTGAGGTTACCACCACCATCATGATGAACTTCGCCTGCATACAGTTCATGTACGCCATGGTGACCGGACCTCTCAAGGATGCCAGGTCCTGGTACGGCACTACTCCTCCCGTTCCCCAGGCCTACCAGCTGCCGTCATTCCCCCCGGGGTCGGGAATTCCCGCGGGCATGTGGGTAGCTGCACTCATCGCCCTCGCCGCGGCATGGCTGATGAACTCCACCGTTTTCGGGCTGTACCTGCGAGCGGTGGGGAGCAACCGACCGGCGGCAGTGGCAGCTGGCATACCGGTCAATCGCGTCCTCACCGGTGCCGTGCTCATGGGGGCGGCGCTGGCCGGTCTGGCGGGGGGGCTCCAGTTGCTGGGGTACACCTTCCGCGTGGCGGAGGGCTGGTCCAAGTCGTGGGGGCTGGTGGGCATTCCCATCGCTTTGTTGGGGGGCAATCCGCTGGGAGTCCTGGTGGTGGGATTCTTGTTTGCCATCTTGGAGACGGGCGCCCGGTCCATGCAGGCTCTGACCGGGGCGCCGGCGGCTCTCATCTACCTATTCCAGGGACTTCCAGTCATCATCTACCTGGGCCTGAGGGCCAGCGCCTGGTACTCCCGCTGGTCCCAGGCGGCCGGATAAGGACGGTGTGGGCAGTGGAAGGCCAGTGGTGGGCTGAGTTCCTTTCGGCAGTCCTGCGGGCGGCGACCCCGCTGGTGTTCTGCGCCCTGGGCGTTCTGGTGTGTGAGCGCGCGGGCATCCTGAACATCGGAGTGGAGGGATCCATGCTCCTGGGGGCCCTGGCCGCGGTGCTGGCGGCGGTGTACTCGGGGAACCCGTGGATGGGGGTTGTGGCCGCCTTGGGCGTGGGTATGCTGGGGGGGATGATCCTGGCCCTGCTCACCGTGTATCTGCCGGCCGACCAGGTGGCCACCGGCATTGCCTTCAACCTGGTGTGCCTGGGAGTGACCAGCTTCGTATACAAACTTCTGGTGCTCGGTGGCGTGCAGTTGATGGCCCCCGCGCTGCGCGCGGTTCGCGCCCCCGGGGGACCGGTGTCCCTGCTCGACCTGGCCACAGCGGTCACTCCCCTCACCTGGATCGCGCTGCTGCTGGTGGTGCTGATCTGGATCTTCCTGTTCCGGACCGGGCCGGGACTGTTGTGGCGTTCCATGGGCGAGAGCGCCCGGGCGGCCCACGCGGCCGGTCTGGACGTACACAAGGTGAGGACGGTGGCGGCGGTGGTAGGGGGCCTCCTCAGTGCTCTGGGAGGAGCTGCCCTCACTCTGGGGTGGGTACCCACCTTCACCGATAACATGACCATGGGTCGGGGGTTCATAGCGCTGGCCGCGGTATACTTCGGGCGCTGGCACCCCGGCCTCGCACTGTTGGCATGCCTGCTGTTTGGGGCAGGGGAGGCCCTGGCGTTCCGGGCCCAGGCATTGGGGGCGGGCCTGAATCCCTATTACTACCTCATGCTGCCCTACGTGGTCACCCTGGTGGCGGTGGGAGCCACGGGACGGGCGATAGGTCCGCGCGATGCCGGCAAGCCTTACCCGAGGGGGTGAAAGATGGGCGCGTCGGGGTTGCCTGCCCGGCAACGTGAATCCACGCCATGAGGAGGGATACGATGTCCAAGAGGTCAACGGGACGACGCCTGCTGGCAGGTCTCCTGGTCCTGTGGATGGTGGGGATGTTGGCGGGATGCGGTGCCGCCGAGGAACAGGCGCAGGAGCCGGCGGCGGAGGAGAAACCCAAGGTTAGGGCCGCCATCATATTCTCCATCGTCAACCCTGCCCGGGCCGGGGGTTGGGACCGCGCTGACTGGGCCGGCATTCAACTGTTGCGCGAGCAGTACGGGTGGGAGGTGACGGTGGCTGAAGGCGTGCCTTACGCCCAGACCGCTGCCACCGCTGCCGGGTACGCGGAGAAGGGGTACGACCTGGTGATCTTCCCCGACGCTGGCCAGACGGAAGCCTTCTTTGAGGTAGCGCCCAAGTACCCCAAGACCTGGTTCGTGATGATGTCCATGTGCGAGAAGCTGCCCAACTCGCCGCGGGTGGCCGCCTGGTCCCCGGACCTTTACGCTTACGGCGCGATGGTAGGCCTGGTGGCGGCCAAGGCAACTGAAACCGGTACCATCGGGCTCATCGGCGGGGTACCCGTCCCGGCCCTGATTACCCTCTTCAGCGGGAGCATCGAGGCGGCCAAGCTGGTGCGTCCCGACGTGGAGGTCCTCACCTACTTCGTGGGTGACTGGGTGGACGTGGCCAAGCATCGGGAGCTGGCGGCGTTGCAGATCCAGGAGGGGGCGGACGTAATCTTCCCCGAGACCGGCCCGGGGACCCTGGGTTGCTATGAGGCGGCCAAGGCCGGCGGGGCCAAGATCATCGGATTCGCCTGGGACATGTACGAGGATGCACCCGAGGTCATAATCACCAGCGTCATCTTCGACAAGCCACGCATGTACAGGGACCTGGCGGAGCAGTTCATGGCCGGCACGCTGGAAAAGAAAATCGTGCACTGCGGCCCCGAGTACTTCGGTCTGGCCGATTTTCGGGGAAGCCTCCCCGAGGATACCATAAAGGAGATCAAGGACCTGGTCAGCCAGCTGCAAAAGGGTGAGTTGATCATCCCGGTGGTCATCCACGAAGAGATCGTCGGGAAGTGAAGCTGCAGCGGGTGCGGACGCAGGAAACCAGGGCGGGTCCGAGGTGCCGGTCCCGCCCTGGTCCATGCGGAAGGACAACAGCGTGACAAGGGACATGGCGGTGACGGTGGGCCCGGGCGTGATGCGGTGGGGGGGGGAGCTGGTTCACCAGGGCTGTGGTTCGGCTGAGTGTCAGAGCGCAGCGCAGATTTCCCGGGATCTCATACCGCCCTGCCACCCACGCATTTTCCGGCAGGAGACGGACATCCAGGGGCTCCACGTCATCAGCCAGGAGGTGGTGAAGCTTTGTCGCCAATTTCCTGTGCCATCAAGGAGGCTCTGCCGTCGGGGGCCCTGCAGGGCCGGGTGGAGGCCCGGAGGGATTTCGCCTGCCCCCACCGGGACCGGCGTACCCGCGGTGCCCCAGGTGACCTCAGCTTGATCTCGCCCAGCTGTGCCGCCGCAGCTGCCGGGGAGGAGACCAGGGCTGAGGGGCAGGGCCGGTGGGGCCAACCTTCCAGGAGGCGTGAGTCATGAAGCCCGCCCGGTATCTGATGCCTCAGGCGGTATTCCTGGTGACCGGCGCGGCGGGGGATGAAACCGGAGGCATGACTGCCTGCTGGGTGAGCAGGGTCTCACATCGGCCTCCGTTGTTTGCCGTCGCCATCCATCACGGCAGCCACACCCGGGATGTGGTGGAGGTCGGGCGGTGCTTCTGCATCCACATCCTGTGCCGGCACCAGGTGGAACTAGCTCGCAGGTTCGGATCGGTGAGTGGACGGGAGGTAGACAAGCTGGCCACCGTGGCCTGGCGGCGGGGTGCCAGCGGCGCACCCGTGGTGCAGGATGTGCTGGCTTATCTGGACTGCCGGGTAGTGAGTCAGTTCGAGGTGGGCGACCACACCCTGTTCGTGGGCGAGCTGGTGGAGGAGGGGGTTTTTCGGGAGACGGAGCCGCTGCTTTTCCGTCCTGAGGACTACGCGGACATCGGTCAAGCGGGAGACGAGGGGTAACACTGCCACCAGATGTTGGGGTCCTGGGCCCGGATCGGGCTGCGGTTCTGGTCTCCTGCAGCTGCAACGGCAGCCTTCCCGGCGGAACAGCTGGGCAAGGCGTTCGTTGACCGTCGCGGCTGGTGAGCCTTGCCCCTGGTACTGGTACGGGGGAGTGCCAGGCCGTGGGCGCCTGGTGGGGTTCCAGGGGTCCGGGCCGCCTGTCTTGCTTCATGGGAAGCAAATCTTGAAGTCCAAGACGCGATGGGCAGGGATGCAGCCCGGCGCTTGTCGAAGGACGACTGTGCGATACGGGTATGCGTAGCACGAGACAGAGGGGGTGGTGGTTTGGCAACCAAAGATCGGTATTCATACTATCGAATCCGGGCGGTGGAGAGAGCGCTGGCCGTGCTGTCTTTGTTCAGCCTCCAGCAGCCAGAGCTCACGTTAGCCGAGATTGCGGAGAAGTTGAAGGTGCACAAGAGCACGGCGCACCGCATGGTCCTCACCCTGGAAAAGGCGGGCTTCCTGAAGAGGAGTATCACCCGTGGTACCTACTCCCTGGGGTTGAAGCTGTTGGAGCTGGGGGCAGTGGCGCTGAGCAGCATCGAGCTGCGCGCCCAGGCCCGGCCCCATCTGGAGAGGCTGCACCGCGAGACGGGATTGACCGTGCACCTGGCCATCCTGGATGAGGGCGAAGTGGTGTATATCGACAAGATCGAAGCCGACACCGCGGTACGGCTGTACAGCCAGGTGGGGCGCCGGTCTCCCGTGCACTGCACGGCTCTGGGTAAGGCTTTACTCGCTCACCTGCCCCGGGAGAAGGTCTGTGAGATACTGGCGGTCAAGGGGATGCGCCGGTACACTCCGGACACCATCGTTTCCGTGCCCGCGTTCCTCAAGGAGCTGGAAAGGGTGCGCGAGCGGGGCTTTGCCCTGGACATGGGCGAGCACGAGCCCCTGGTGCACTGCGTGGGGGCTCCCATCCGGGATTACACGGGAGCGGTGGTGGCGGCCCTGAGCGTCACCCTGGTGGCGGCCGAGGTGAGTGAGGACAGCCTCATGCGCTATGCCCGGCTGGTCATGGAAGCCGCTGGCGCGGTGTCCCGGGACATGGGATACGTGGCTTAGGCCGGATTGGCCTCAGTTCCGGGGACACCGCTGACGCCGCTTGGTTGACCTGGATGCTGCGGAGGGCAGGACATGGCGGGGGTGCCCCGGCGTCCTGGTGGCGGCTGGCATTACCTGGTGTGGGAGGCCGGATAACCCGGCCGGGCAGGCCGACCACCTGGCGGCCGCCGGGAAGGAATTGAGACTGGCAGGATGACCCGAGAATCAACGGTGTCGGGGGGCGATTCGGTCACGTGAACACGCGGGCGGATGATGACGTACGTCAGCCCTATGCAGTCAAAATGCAGGGTATTTGCAAGTCCTTCGGGCCGGTGCGGGCACTGCAGGACGTGGCCCTGCGCCTGGAGTGCGGAGAGATACGGGCTTTGGTGGGGGAGAACGGGGCGGGAAAGACCACCCTCATGAACATCCTTTATGGGATGTACAAGCCCGACCGGGGGCGGATCTGGGTCTGGGGCGAGGAGGTGGGGAGAGATTGGTCTCCCGGGCAGGCGATCGCCCGCGGGATCGGCATGATCCACCAGCATTTTTCCCTGATCCCTGCGCATACGGTGCTGGAGAACGTGGTGATGCCGAGGCTGACCTGGGGCAAGGTGCTTCCGCGTTGGCACGAGCATCGCCGGGCCCTGGAGGAGTTGGCAGCTCAATACGGCTTCTCCCTGCGCTTGGACAGTCTGGTGGAGTCTCTGTCGGTGGGTGAGCAGCAGCAGGTGGAGATCCTCAAACTCCTGTATCAGGGGGCCAGACTGCTGATCCTGGATGAACCCACCGCGGTGCTCACGCCGCAGCAAATCGACGCCCTGCTGCAGCTGCTCCTGGTGATCAAGTCCCAGGGTTACACCGTGGTCCTCATCACCCACAAACTTTCGGAGGCCATGGCGGTGAGTGACAGCATCACCGTCCTGCGGGGCGGTCGCCTGGTGGCCACCTTGCCCCGAGAAGGTACCACTGCTCAAGAAGTGGCCAAACTCATGGTGAACCGGGAACTGGTGGTCTCCGGGACTGCTGCCACCGAGCGGCCGCAACAAGAATGCGTCCTCGAGGTCCGGGACCTGGTGGTGGAGCACGAAAATGGCAAGCGCTCGGTAGACGGGGTGTCGCTGACGGTGCGGGCGGGGGAGATCGTTGGGATCGCCGGAGTGGCGGGCAACGGGCAGTCAGAACTGGCCGAAGCCCTGGTGGGGATCCGCCGTGCCACCAGCGGGTCGATCCTCATCAATGGTGCAGATGTCACGGACCGCAGCGTGAGGAGCCGGAAGCGGGCGGGCATGGGCTACATCTGCGAGGACCGACACCTCAACGGCATGTTTCCGGACATGAGCGTGGCCCACAATCTGGTCATGGAACACGTGGACCTGCCGCCCTTTTCCTCCTACGGACTGTTGCGGCACCGCCGGATCCAGGAGGCGGCCCGGGAAGCCATCGAGGCCTACGACATTCGCACCCCGGGGCCGGAGGTGCCCATGGGGAACCTGTCGGGAGGGAACCAGCAGAAAGTGGTGTTGGCCCGGGCGCTGGCCACAAAGCCGAGGATCCTCGTGGCCTGCGAGCCCACTCGCGGGCTTGATTTGGCGGCTACCGCCTACGTGCGGAGGAAGCTGGCGGGGTGTGCGGCGGAAGGAATCGGGGTTTTACTGATATCCAGCGAACTGGAAGAGCTGTTGGAGCTGTCCCACCGCATCCTGGTGATGTTCCGCGGCAGGATCGTGGGTGAGGTGCGGCGGGAGGATTTCGACGTGGAGCGCATCGGTTTGCTGATGACCGGTCAGGCCCCGGCTGAGGCCGGCGGGGGTGGTGATGGAGATGCTGTCGGTTGATGTGCTGGGCATCTGCGGTAGTCCGCGCAAGGGCAACAGCGAGTTCCTCCTGCAACAGGCCCTGGAAGCGGCACGAAGCGTTGATCCGGACCACGTCCAGTGTACCCTGTACTCCGTGCGGGGCAAGAAGCTTGCTCCCTGCGTGTCCTGCTTCCGCTGCGGCGAACTGGAAGGCGAGTGCGTCATCAAGGATGATTTCCAGCAGTTGCGGGAACTGTGGGTGGCTGCCGACGCCATCATCTATTCGGTGCCCGTTTACCACATGGGCATCCCCGGCCAGCTCAAGTGCTTCATCGACCGGCTGGGCAACAGCCTGTTCGGAAGGTACCGCCACCTGTTCCCGGCCGGCGTGGAGAGCCTGCCCAAGCAGCTCAAGGTGGTGGCCAGCATCGCTCAGGGCGTGCACCTGTGCTCCGGGCAGGAGCACACCATAACCGATCTGATCAACCACGCCCTGGTCATGCAGTGCGTTCCCGTGGCGGGAGACCTCTGGGAATCCTACATCGGCCCCGCAGGGTGGACGGGGAAGGACATCGCCCGGGACGCCCTGGCCCGGCAGTTCGAGCGGGGAGAGGGAGACGCCGCCATACTGGTCAAGGCGGCCCGGGATGTGGGCCGGAGAGTGGTGGAGATGGCCCGCATCCTCAAGGCCGGGGGAAGACAGTTGCGTGAGCATCTGCAGGACGACCCCAGTTATGCGCCGTTCCTGGAGAGGATCGGCAGGTAGGTTTGTCTGCCTAGGGAGGGTTGACGTTGCACCGAAATGTCTCGCGCTTGCGGCCCAAAGAAGAAGTGATGGAGAGCATACGCAAGGCCGGGCTCATCGCCATATTGCGCCGTATCCCACCCGAGGTGCTGGAGGATGTGGCTCGAGTCCTGGTGCGCGGCGGGCTGCGCATATGTGAGGTAACGTGGGACGACGACCGGTCTCCGGAAGTACTGTCCAGGGCGATTTCTGCCACCGGCGGGCAGGTGGTGTGGGGGATGGGTACGGTGACCGAGGCGAGGCAAGTGGATCGGGCCTGCGAAGCCGGTGCCAGCTTCATCGTCACCCCGGTGATGGTGCCGGAGGTGATCGAGGCCTGCGTGCGCAGGGGGGTGCTATCCATCATCGGCGCCTTCAGCCCCACTGAGATATGCACAGCCTGGCGGACGGGGGCTGACCTGATCAAGGTATTCCCCGCCCGTGCCCTGGGACCGTCCTACTTCAGCGAGCTCAGAGGCCCGTTCCCGCAAGTCCCACTGGTGGCGGTGGGAGGCGTGAGCAGTGACAACGCGGCGGCGTTCCTGCGCGCGGGGGCCTGGGCGGTGGCGGCGGGCAGCAAGCTGGTTCCCCGGGAGCTGGTCGCCAGGCGCGACTGGGAGGCGTTGTGTGCGACCGTACGCAGGTTCGTGGAAGCGGTCAGGGAGGTCCGTGATTGTTGCTGTCCATCGCAGTAGACGAGACCAGATGCAACGGTTGCCGCCGCTGCGAGGCGGTGTGCCAGGTAGTCAGCTTGGCGAACGGAGGATTGGCCCTTCCCAGGATACGGATCCATAGGGGGGAAGGCGGATGGCGGGTGAGGATCTGTCGCCACTGCGAGCAGGCGCCTTGCGCTGATGCCTGCGTGAGCGGTGCCATGCGGGCCGATCCGGCCCGGGGAGTGGTGGAGCTGGATGCCTCCCGGTGTGTGGGGTGCTACAGTTGCGTCATGGAGTGTCCCTTCGGTGCCGTCTTCATGGTGGAGATTGAGGCTGGGGGCTGCCGGGCCGTGAAGTGTGACGGTTGCCGGGAGAGGGGAGATCTGTGGTGCGCCAGGTACTGCCCCACCGGGGCCCTGCGTGCTGGGGAGACCAGCGGTGCGGTGGCCACGCAAATCAGGCGGGAGCGGGCCTGGCGGCTTCACGGCGCTCAGCCCTACGGTGGCGGGGCGAGGTGGCGGTGAAAAAGGAGTACGTGGTGATCGGAAATAGCGTTGCCGGCCTGAGCGCTGTCCGGGCCATCAGGGCGATTGACCGGGAGGGCAGCATTACCGTGGTCTCCGAAGAACGGCATTTGCCGTACTCGCGGGTGCTGCTCACCCACTACGTGGCCGGAAAGCTGCGCACCGATGACCTGTTCCTCATCCAGGAGGCATTTTACCAGAAGATGAGGGTTCGCCTGTTGCGGGGAGTGCGTGCGGTGCGCGTGGTGCCCGGGGAGAGAGGGGTGGAGCTGGATGATGGCCGATGGCTTCGTTATGACGCGGTGCTAGTGGCCACGGGTGCGCGCCCCTACTTTCCGGCCGTTTTCGCCCGAGGCCCGGAGGGGGTGCTTGGTCTGCGCACCCTGGAAGATGCGGTGCGGATCAGGGAGGCGGCACTATCCGGCAGCCAGATAGCGATCGTGGGAGGCGGCCCGGTGGGGATCAAGTTGGCCTGTGCCCTGCAGGAAGCGGGCCTGAGCCCCACCCTGCTGGTGAGCTCTCCTCACATTCTCTCCCAGGTGGCGGATCAGGAGGCGGCAGCCATCATTGAAAGGCACCTGGCGCGGGCCGGGGTGCGAGTAAGGTGCGGGGTGAACGTGGAGGAGCTGGTGGCGGGACGGCGGGGCCTGCAGGCACTGATGTTGTCGGATGGTTCTGTGCTGGCCTGTGACATGGTGGTGGTGTGCAAGGGCGTGAGACCGCAGGTGGAGCTGGTGGCCGGTCGGGTCAGGGTCCGGCGTGGCGTGGTGGTCGATGCCGGCATGCGCACCAGTGCCCCTGGGGTGTTCGCGGCTGGGGACGTGGTGGAGGTGCGGGACCTCATCACGGGCGAAGAACGGCCAAGCGCCATATGGCCCCATGCGGCGGCACAGGGGAGGGTGGCGGGAACCAACATGGCGGGTGGCCGGGTGGCCTTCCCGGGGGCTTTGCAGCGGAACGCCCTGGAAGTGCTGGGGTTACCCGTGGTGGCCATGGGGGTGACGCGGGTGCCGGCGGACCCCGCCTGGGAGTGCGTCATCACGCGGTCAAAGGTCGCCTACCGCAAGCTGGTGCTGAAGCGCGGACGCCTGGTGGGTGCGGTCCTGGTGGGAGATGTCGAGGGTGCGGGGATCATCCAGGCGGCCATCCGACGAGGGGATGCAGGGTGGAGGCAACTGGTAACCCCGCGGGCCAGCTAGCCGATGCGGCTCTTGAAGAAGGGTAAGGGAGGAATGGCCTTGCAGAAAGTCCTGGTCATCGATGCCGACCGATGCACGGGGTGCCGTCAGTGCGAGCTGGTGTGCTCATATGAGCACGAGGGAGTGTATGCTCCCACTCTTTCCCGGATTCGCCTGGTCAAGTTCGAGGATCGATGCCTGAATGTGCCGGTGGTGTGTGGTTTTTGCGACAAGCCGCCGTGCGAGGATGTGTGCCCAACGGGAGCGATGGGCCAGCGGGCCGGCCAGCCGTATGCGGTGGTGCGGGAGGAGAACTGCATTGGCTGCAAAGAGTGCGTGCACGCCTGCCCCCTGGGGGCGGTGGCAATGCACCCGCGTAAAGGCGTGGCGATGCGCTGTGACCTCTGCCAGGGCGATCCAGCGTGCGTCAAGGTGTGCGCCCCGGGAGCCCTCCGTTACGAGCCTCTGGATGCCGCGGTGCGTCAAAAGCGCCGGGCCCGGGTGGTGGCTCTGGGCGTGCTCCGGTCTCCGGAAGAGGAGGAATGCTGAATGCGGGACATAGTAGGCGACATCCTGTACGTGGATCTCACCCAGCGGCGAGCGTGGCGTGAACCGGTGGCGCCGGATCGGGTGATTCGGTTTCTGGGCGGCCGGGGTATGAACGCCAGCCTGCTGTGGGAATTGTGCAAGCCGGGCACCGAGCCTCTCGGTCCGGAAAACCCGCTGATCTTCGGCACGGGCCTGGCCACGGGCACGGAGATGCCCAGCTCCGGGCGCACCACCGTCACCTGCCGCAGCCCGGCCACCGGCTGGTACCTGAAGACCAGCGCTGGCGGTCACTGGGGCGGGGAGCTGAAGTATGCGGGGTACGGTTACCTGGTGGTGACGGGCAAATCAGAACACCCCGTGTACCTCTGGATCCACGATGGCGAAGTGGAGTTCCGGGATGCCCGCCACCTCTGGGGCAAGGACGTCCGGGAGACGGATCTGGCCATCAAGCGTGAGATCGGCGACGAGGACATTCAGGTGGCGGCCATCGGGCCGGGTGGGGAACACCTGGTCAAGTTCGCCGCGGTGATGTTTTCCGTGTACAACGCCGCGGCCCGCGGTGGCGCCGGGGCGGTGATGGGTTCCAAGAACTTGAAGGCCATTGCCGTTCGGGGTACCGGGGCGCTGCGCGCCGCCCAGCCGGCGCGTTATCACCAGGTGGCCCGGGCCTGCTACGAGTCACTGCTGGCGGACTCCGGCACCGCCGGGCTGGCCGAGTACGGCACCTCGGGCAGCCTCAACGTGGTGAACGAGCTCCGGCTGCTGCCGTCCTTCAACTTCCAGCGCAGTCACCTCGAGGACGCATATCCCCTTACTGGCCAGTACCTGGTGGAAGCGGGGTACCTCAAGCGCCGAGTGGCGTGTTTCGCGTGCATAATAGGCTGCCATCGGTACACGCAGATTGTCCGGGGGATGCACGCCGGGACCTTCGGCGGTGGTCCTGAATACGAGACCTTGTCCGCCCTCGGGTCGGGCTGCGGGCTGCTGGACACAGAAGTGGTGATCAAGGCTAACGAGCTGTGTAATCTGCTGGGTCTGGATACCATCTCCTGCGGCTCGGTGATCCAGTGGGCCATGGAGTGCTACGAGAAGGGCTTGATCACCGCCCGCGACCTGGATGGACTCGAGTTGCACTGGGGTAACGGGCCGGCGGTGCTGGAGATGGTGCGGCGCATAGCCTTCCGGGAGGGTTTCGGCGATGTCCTGGCCGAGGGGGTGAAGGTTGCCGCCGAGAAGGTGGGCGGGGACTCTTATCAGTGGGCGGTGCAGGCGAAGGGTCTGGAGCAGTCGCGGGTGGATACCAGGTCGGCCAAGGCTTATGCGCTTGCCTTCGCCGTGAACCCGCGGGGACCGGATCACCTGCACACGGAGACCTTCGCCGAGTTCGGCCTGAGCCCGGAGGCGCGGGCCCTGATCAGGAAGATCACCGGGGACGAAAAATATGCTAACCCCTACCTCACCGACAAACGGCCCGAGATAGTGCGGTGGCACGAGGACTGTTACGCGGTGACTGACTCCCTGGGATTCTGTGCGTTCACCACCACGGCCCTGTACGGGATCACGCCTGAGCTGATGGCGCAGGTATTCTCCGCCGCCACCGGTTACGAGATCTCTGAGGAAGCCATCATGGAGGCCGGCCGGCGCATAGTGACCCTGGAGAAATGCTACAACGTCCGGGAGGGAGCGACCCGACAGGACGATACGCTGCCCTGGCGGATGATGAATGAGCGGTCTCCGGACCGACCCGACCCGAACGCCATCAACTCCGCGGAGGAGCTGGCGGCGATGCTGGACCGGTACTATGCCCTGCACGGCTGGGACCCCAAGACCAGTTGGCCGTTGCGTAGTACCCTCGAACGCCTGGGTCTGGGGGACGTGGCCCGTGAACTTGGTGCCCTCGGCAAGCTTCCGGATGAGAGGGAGGGGTGAGGATGCCCATTCGCATCATCACGGCAGAGGACATCGAACCGTTGCTGGAGGGTCTGGCCGCCTTCGCCACCGGCGGCGGGGGCAATCCCGCCTGGGGCAGGGCGATCATGGAGCGAGACCTGGCCAGGGGGCGGGAGTACCGGATAGTCCCCCCTGAAGAGGTGCCCGACGAAGCCCTGGTAGTGAGTGGAGGCTACATGGGTTCGGTGGAAGTGGTGGATCGCATGGGCTTCGATCAGGTAGTGGAAGGCTGGGAGAGCCGGTTCGAGCTCCATGAGGCCCTCAAGGTGATGGAAGAGATCATGGGACGGCGGATTGATTTTGTGGTGCCTTTCGAGCTGGGGGGCCTCAACACCCCGGTGATCCTTAGCCTGGGTGCCCGGGCGGGCATACCGGTGGTGGACGGGGACGCGCTGGGACGGGCGGCTCCGGAGACCCAGATGACCAGCTTCATCGGGCACGGGATCAGCCTTACTCCCATGCCTCTGGTGGATCGGGCAGGGAACACGGTGATCGTGAAGGATGCCGTGGACCCCGTGTACCCGGACCAGCTGGGCAGGTGGGTGATCGCCCGCGGTGGGGGCATGGGAGCCAACAATCACTATCCGATGACCGGCAGCCAGCTGAAAAGGGCGGTAATTCCCGGCACCATTTCCATGGCTCTGGAAGCGGGTCGGAGGATCCTCGAGGCTCGCCAGAAGAAACAGGATCCGGTGCAGGCCTTCGCCGACTTCGCGGGCGGTACGGTGGTGTTCACGGGGACGGTCTGTGACGTGGCCGCGGAGGACCACACGGGCCACTACGTGACCACGGTGAGAGTGCGGGGCGAGGCTGAGCATGCGGGTAGGTTGATGCGGCTGGTCATCAAGAACGAGACCATGGCCGGCTGGATAGATGACCAGCTGCTGGGCATGTTGCCGGATCTCTTATGTTTGCTGGAGCCGGGGACCGGACGGGGGATCATGAGCGTTGAGCTGCAAGCCGGCTTGAAGGTGGCTGTGGTGGCCATCCCCTGCCATCCTCGGTTGAGGGAAGGACTGTCCACGCCGGAGGGAGCTGCTGCCTTCTCCGGAGCCCGGTATGGCTGCCCGGACCTCAGCTACCGTCCCATCGAGGAATTGTTGTCCGAGCTGGGCAACGGGGCCTCGGTGTGAGAGCTGGGATGGCTACGCGGCTCCAGCTGGGGGCCTCGCCAGGGACGAGCTGGGCAGTATGCGGTGGGGTATCGCCGGGTGGACGCGGTCGCTGGACGTTGCGGTGCCCCGAGGGCCGAAGGTTCCTGCTACGCTGAGGTTGCCAAAGAAGACCCGTGGGTCCGCCCTGAGGACCTGGGGCGATGCCTTGAGCCCCCAAGGGCCTGTGCCCTGTAAGAGCTCGCAGTCCTCACTTGGGTTAGGGGTTGGGCCCTGTGTGGCCAGGGGGCGGTGATTGTCTGCGCGGGGTCCTGCGAGGCGGGCTCGGCGGTCAAAAGCAGGTTGTATGAGGGGGCCGGCTGCCGCCAGACCGCCCAGCCTGGGTGGGTAGGTGATGGTCATGGCACCTGCCCCCGGGGCTTCGGGTGATGGATCCGTCAGCACGGTTTCAGAATGGCGTCACTGCTTCTCGCCCGGACAGGTGACGGGCAGCTGAAGCCCGCCCGGTGTCCAGCGCGGTGCTCTCCGTCCGAGGACGGCCTGCCCCGCGCGAGCTGATGGCGGCATGCTGGGTGTCCTGCGGCGGGTGCAGCGGGAAATGGGGGAGGTGGCGTCTTGGTACGGGTCACGGTGAGGATCGGAGGTGGCATCGGCGGGCACGGGAAGGTCGTGTCCACCATGATGGAGTTGGAGGACACGGCGACCCTGGCCACCTTGCTGGATATGCTGGGCCGCGATCTGGGCGAGGACCTCCGCCGCCCTTACGTCGTGGTGGCGGTGAACGGGCGGCGAGTGGCCGACCAGGAAAGCTGCACCTGGATCCTCAGGGACGGGGACGTGGTAGCGGTGGTGGGCGCCACAGCCGGCGGTTGATGGTGGTAGCCCATTCACTGCACGAGGGGGAGGAGATGCCTTGGCTGCTTACGATGTGGTAACGTGCGGGGAACCAATGGTACTTTTCAGCGCGGGAACGGCAGGGCCGCTTCGTTATGTGGGTGTTTTCAGGAAGTACGCGGCCGGGGCGGAGCTGAACTTCAGCATTGGGCTGGCCAGGCTGGGTCTGCGACCCGGTTACATCACCCGGGTGGGGGATGACGAGTTCGGCCATTATATCCTGGCGTGCATGCGAGTGGAGAACCTGGACACTTCCCTGGTGAAGGTGGATCCCGAACGCCCCACCGGGGTCTATTTCAAAGAGTACCGGGGTCTGGGAGATCCCCAGGTGTACTATTACCGGCGGGGCAGTGCGGCCAGTGCCCTGAGCCGCGCGGACATCGACCCGACCTGTCTGGAAGGGGCGCGACTGGTGCACCTCACGGGCATCACGCCGGTGCTGAGCCCTTCCTGCTGGGAGGCGGCCTGGTATCTCGTGGAGTTGGCGGGCCAAAAGGGCGTTCCGGTATCGTTTGATCCCAACGTCCGGCTGAAGCTGGTGCCGAGAGACCGGGTGCGTGACGACCTGCTTCCTTTCGTGACCAGGTCGAAGTTGCTGTTGCTGAACGAGTTCGAGCTGGAAGTACTGTTCGGTACCCGGGACCTCAGTGCGGTGGCCGACCAGATATTCGACATGGGTCCGGAAATCGTGGTGCTGAAGATGGGAGTGCGGGGAGCCGTGGGGATGATGGTAAACGATCGTCGCCTGGTGGAGGTGGAGGCCTTCCGTCCCGCTCGGTTCCTGGATCCGGTGGGAGCTGGTGACGGATTCGATGCCGGGTTCGTATTCGGATATCTGAACGGATGGCCGCTGGAAGCATGTCTGCGACTCGGTAACTACGTGGGAGCCTCGGCCACCGCCGTGCTGGGCGACTACGAAGGGTATCCGTACTACGCGGACCTGGAGCGCGCAGGACTGATCAACGGTGCCCTGCGGAAACTGCCGGAGGGCATGACAGTCACGTCGAGAGGAAATAGGGGTGAGTGAAGGATGCCATCACTTTCTCGACTGGTGGTAGAACTGAAGCAGTCAGGCATCAGGGAAATCATGAATGTCGCCCTTGGGATGCCGGATGTGGTGCGGCTGGAGGTGGGAGAACCCTTATTCACCACCCCCCAGCACATTGTGGAAGCTGCCTACCTGGCCGCGCGCCAGGGGTATACCCGGTACACGGCAAACGCCGGGATTCCATCGCTACGCAGCCTGATCGCCAGGCGAGTGAGCGAGGATTACGGAGTCCGTGCTACCCCTGACAACGTGATCGTGACGGTGGGGGCCATAGGGGCGCTTTCCGGTGCTGTCCGCGCCGTGGTCGACCCTGGTGACGAGGTGCTCATTCCTGACCCGGGTTGGCCCAATTACGAGATGATAGTCAGATGCGCAGGGGCGGTGCCCCGGCGGTATCCATTGCTGGCGGAGCGCGATTACTTGCCCGATCCGTCGGTCATCGACGGACTGGTCGGCGATCGAACCAGGGCACTGATAGTGAACTCGCCCTCAAACCCGTTGGGCACGGTGTTCCCCGAAGGGTTGGTGCGCGAGCTCGTGGAACTGGCGTGCCGGCGGGATATCTTCCTTATATCTGATGAGGTGTATGAAAAGATCGTTTTCGAGGGAAGGCACCACAGCGCTTCGACGTTCGATCCCGACGGACGGGTCATCGCGGTGTTCAGCGTCTCCAAGACCTACGCCATGACCGGCTGGCGGATTGGTTACGCGGTTGCCGCCGAACCGGTGGTGCGCCAGATGGCCAAGCTGCAGGAGGCGTACGTCTCATGCGCGCCCAGCGTATCCCAGAAAGCGGCGGAGGCCGCCCTGAGCGGGCCCCAGGACTGCGTGGAGGAAATGAGGAGAACCTATCAGGAGAACCTATCCGTGGCCTTGTCGGTGCTGGAGCAAAACGGTATGCGGTACCTGAAACCAGCAGGGGCCTTTTACGTGTGGATACACGTGGGGTGTGAGGATTCGGGCAGTTTTGCCAAACAACTGTTGACCACCCACAAAGTCGCGGTGGCCCCAGGCACCACCTTTGGGCCCTCGGGGAAGGAGTACGTGCGGATATCGCTGGCGGCCCGGGCCGAGGACATCAGGGAAGGGCTGAACAGGTTGGCAAGCGCGATGCGTCTCTGACGTTCGGGCACCGACAAACATCCTTGGGGCGAGCCTCGCCCCCATACTTTCCCGATGATTCGGGACGAAGATAATCGTCGGTCATCTGGACGATATGCGGCGCTTGGCCTTCAGCCAATCCGCTGATCGAGTGGCCACCAGGTGGAGTGTGATCTCAGCTGGTCTGCCGCTGTTGAACTGGCGGGACCAGAACAGGCGGGGGCTGGCGGTCAAGGGACTGCCGGCCGTCGTGAAGGAAAGGGCTGTCAGTTGCGGGAGGGCACTCGTGGGGCGGTAGCCAGATCCCGGATCCGGTGAACGGCATCGCTGGAAACCGGAGACAAGAAGCGGCTTGAAGCCAGCAGCGCCCGGTACCCGTCCCCGCAATGAGGTCGCGCCCCGGGGTCAAAGCCCTCACTGACCCGGAGGTAGCACGGATCAGGCCCTACGGATTCCTTGGGTCCCCCGCCAGCGGAAGCTGTCACCACACTCCGGGCAGCAGCCTGTGCCGTACCCGTTGCGCGTAGCCCCGGTACCCCGGGAGTTCGTGCTGCAGAGTCCGGTCCTCAAGCGCGGTGCGAAGGATGGTAGCTGCTACGGTGAGTGCTGCAGGCACCAGCGCCCACAGGGAGCCGAGCATCAACGGGATGGCCGGGGCGACGACAATCGCTCCCGGGTAGCCGGGGTGACGCACCAGCTGGTAAGGTCCGGCGCTGATCACGGTATGCCCCCGCTCCTTCTGGATCCGGACTACCGGAGAGAAGAACTTGTTCACCGCCATTGCCCAGATGACCACCGAGTGTCCGAGGACAAAGGCGGCCACGGCGGCGACTATCACTGGCAGCGGGAGCTCCGGCCACCAGCCGTAGCGCACGTCCAGGCCAGCAACCGTCAGGGTGGCCAACGGCCCGAGCCGAGCGGTAAAGAGGACCAGGGGAATGTCCCATGCCTTTGCGCCAGCTCGTAATCCAGCGCGCTCGTCCAGCAGCTCGGGGTCCATCACCAGCACGCCCACCGCCGAAGCAGCCACGGACAGGCCGACCAGGACCCAGCCCATCAGCCAGTCCGGGCGGCCGGAAGACACGATGAGCACCGCCGCCACCAGAATTATGAATGCGGCGAGCTTGACCAGTCCCTTGACCGCCCGGGCGCTCACGGGCATCTTCCTCCTGGAAAGCGCGGGAACTTGCCTGCATCTACATGATACAGCTTCTGGGCCTTCTCAGAACCATCCTTCAGAGCCAACGGATCCCCGTTGGCCCAGGAGGCTCGGTGTTCAGATCTTGACTGCGGTGCCGTAGGCCACGATCTCTGCTGCCCCGGTGGTCATGGTGGCGGTGGTCAAGCGCATGAACACTATGGCGTTAGCACCCATGGCTTTCGCCTATGCCACCACCTTGCCGATGGCTTCCTGTCGGGCGTCCCCTATGAGCCGCGCGTACTCCGTCCACCTCACCCCCCAGCAGCTTGCGCAACCCCGCCACTATGTCCTTGCCCAGGTGCACGGCCCGCATGCTGGACCCGACACCAGCCCGAGCACCTGGTAGTCGGTTCGCAGATCTCCCGTGCTGAGCACTCCATCGCCTCGCGGAGTGATGGTTTTGGTGTGCCGGACGCGTCGGTGGATCATCGGTGCTCAGAAGTCCCGCCGCTTTACCGCGAACGCAGTCATCCACAACGAAACCGCCGCTACGGCCAGCAACGGGGCCAGCGAGGACCACGGAAACGGGGCGCCCGCCAGCAAGGGCATACCCCTCATGTGCCAGAAGATGGAGAACTGACGGGTGGACTGAAACCAGCCGGGTAGTGCCGCCAGCAGGCACGCTCCGACGGCACCGATGCCAGCTTTGACCAGGTCATCGGTGAACACCGACACAAGCATGCTGAGTGCCGTCACCGCCACCGCCCCTGCCCAGGCCAGGGGCATTCCCAGGAGGAAATCGCTTGCCACCGCATATCCGCTCAAAGACTGGGATGCCGCCCACATGGCCACCGTGGGTACCACTGTGCAACAGGCCAGTACCAGAGAAGCTGCTCCCGCCTTGGCCGCCACCACCGCGCATCTGCTGACGGGAAGGGTGAAGAGGAACGAAAGGCTGCCCTTGGCTCGCTCTCCGGCTATTGCCCCCATACCTACGATGATGCCGATCACCGTCAGGTTCTGGAGTAGATTCTTTCCATACCAGTTAGTCCAGAGATAGCTGCGGTAGCTGGCCAGCTGCTGGCGCAGGATGTCTCCCAAGAAGCCGCGGAGCATTTCCGGGGACGGCAGCATCGGCACCACGAACCGGTAGACGTAGGGCACCATGAGCCCGAAAACCAGCGTCACTGCCGTGCCCACCCACAACACCACACGCAGCTGGTTCAGCTCCTTGCCGGTCAGAACCCAGACCCTTCCCAACGCCTTCACCTCCGCCCGTTTCATATCGCTCAGGATCGGCCAGGGGCCGTCGCGTACTCATGGAACACCTGCTCCAGGGACAGGTCGATCACCTCCAGAGCAAAGAGCGGCACGGTGCGAACTCTTTCTAGCACGACCGAGATGTCACCGGTCACCGTCAGCACCACCGCCGATCCTTCTTGCTCCAGTCCCCGCACCCCGGGGATTTCCTGCAGCCAGGGAGGGGGCTGGTGCTGAAAGACCACGCGCACTTTCTTTTCCCCTGCCTTGATCTCGTCCATGGATTTCTGCAGAACGAGGCGTCCGCTTTTGATGATTCCCACTGTGTCTGCTACCCGTTGCGCATCTTCGAGTAGATGAGTGGATAGCAACACGGTCTGCCCCGCCTGGGCGACCTCGGCCAGGACCGTCTGCAGGAAGTTCTTGCGGGCAAGGGGATCCAGCCCCGTGGTGGGTTCGTCCAGGATGAGGAGTTCCGGTCGGTGGGCCAGGGCCAGCACCAGTGCCAGCTGGCTCTTCATGCCTCGAGAGAAGCCACCCACTTTTCGGTCTCGAGGCAGGCCAAAGAGATCTAGATAGCGATCTACTAAATCATGATCCCAGGCTGGATGCAGGCGGCGGCAAAAGTCCACCAGCTCCCGGGTGGTCATGAAACCATACAGCCCGGGGATCTCGGGAACGTAGCCAATGCGCGCCAGCGTCCGCGGGTCTGGTGGTCCTTCGTGGTCCAGAAGGCCAAATTTGCCCCCATCCGGACGAAGCAGGCCGAGGAGCATTTTGATCGTAGTGGTTTTTCCTGCCCCGTTGGGGCCAAGGAACGCATAGATGCTACCATGGGGCACCTGGAGGTCGATACCATCCACGGCCCGCGTCTTCCCAAATTGTTTCCGCAATCCCTCGGTCCACAGCGCGTAATCCTTCACCTGCCGTCACCTCCACCAGGCTTTCGGTCTTCCTCGCATCCAGGATCAAGTTGGCGGTTCGTTGCCGCCCCGTCGTCGCGGATCTGGGCGGCCAGTACTTCTTCCATCAGAACTCGAAATTGTTCCACTGACAGTCCCAAAGATAGGGCTTCCCTCATCAGTTCCTGCAGCCGCGCCACAAGGCGGGCTCTCCTCTGGCGCCTGACCATGTCAGGTGCTGAAGCGGTCACGAAAGTGCCTCTGCCCCGCTGGGTGAACAGCACATCCTCCCGTTCCAGTTCTCGATACGCCCTGGCCACGGTGTTGGGATTGACGGTCAGGCTGACTGCCAGCTCGCGCACCGAGGGCAGCTGGTCACCGGGGCGCAGGAACCCGCAAGCGATGGCCCTCTTCACTTCCTCCATCACCTGGAGGTAGATGGGTATAGGACTGCGGGGGTCGATTTGCAGCCAGACTGGGGGCCACCTCCATCTACAGTGTATTAATACACTAGCACACTTCTACCCTAAGGTCAACACCTGCCACCGGTGCTGCTCATGGGGTTGGTACGGCCACGACCTGGAGAGCCCACTTGATCTTCTATTAGTTGCCTGGATTGTTTCCAACCATTGGCAAAACTTCCTCTCGCGACGGCCATCGAGGTGGAAGTCGGCCGTGCCATATGAGGTTCTGCATGTCTTCCCTGGGTGGGCGCCCTGGAGCACGGCTGATGCTTCCCAGGGCAGGTCGGCGGCTGCTTGATGTTCTTGGAGTCACGACGACTACTTCCACCGACCCCGGGGGCGCCGCGGGGTGGCGGCTGCTTGACAATAGTTGGCTGGCATGTTAGATTTTTTCTAGAATTTCTACTCACGAAAGGAGGAAAGCGGCAGGGGGCCCAGCGCAGGGCGCCTGCCGCGAGGATATGGAATACAGAGGTTGCGATGTGATCGCCGAGTACCTTCTCAAGGAAAAAATCCCTTACATCCTCGGTTATGCTGGGCACGGAGCCATAGGTCTGCTGGATGGCATCTACGAGCGCACTGACAAGATCAAGGTCATCTGGCCGCGCATCGAGCAAGCGGCGGGGTTCATGGCCGACGTGTACTTCCGACTCACCGGCGTGCCGCTTCCCGTTTACGCCTCCACTGGCCCCGGCCCCGCCAACCTGACCATCGCGGTGGCCAACGCGTTTTATGATTCCTCCGCCTTCCTGGTCATCACCGGATGCCCCACCACCGATCAGTTCGACACCGGGGCGTTGCAGGAGATCTACCGCTTCTATCCTGCCGATTTCCCATCGGTGTTCAAGCCGATCGTTAAGCAGAGCTGGCAGGTACACAAAGTCGACCAGCTGGCCAAGTACCTCCCCAAGGCGTACAAGCTCATGCGCACCGGCCGTCCGGGTCCCTGCCACCTGGACATCCCCTACGACATCTACATCATGCGCGCCGAAGTCACCATTCCCGACCCCGAAGACTGGTCCACTCCCATAGACGCCCGGACGCCCGGCTCCCCGGAAGCAGTGGAGAAGGCCCTGGGTATCATGCTGGAGGCGAAAAGACCCCTCATTCTGGCCGGAGGCGGCGTCATGGTGTCCCGGGCCACCGAGGAGTTGCGGCAGGTGGCCGAGCACCTGAACATTCCCGTGTACACCAGCCTCATGGGCAAGGGGGCCTTGCCCGAGGATCACCCCCTGTACCTCGGGGTCACCGGCTGCTGGGGTTACTACCCCGCGGTGGAGGCCACCAGGAACGCGGACGTGATCCTGGCCCTGGGCTGCCGCTTTTCTGACCTGCACACCGCCTCCTGGCTGCAGGGCTATGCCTACAACATCCCGCCCACCCGGCTGATACAGGTGGACATAGACGTCTCCGAGATAGGACGGAACTATCCGGTGGAACTGGGCATCGTGGCTGATGTGCGAGCCTTCCTGCAGCAACTGCTGGCACTGGCCCGGCAGAAGACCGCCCAGCGGGGGCATTATCCGTGGCTCGATGAGATTCGGGCCTACAAAGGGGAATGGGAAGCCTTCATACGGCCGGCCATGGAGTCCTCCGCGCATCCCATCGATCCCCGGCGAGTCCTGGGCGATATGAGGCGCATTGCTCCCGAGGACACTATCCTAGTGGTGGACGTGGGCAACAACCAGGCCTGGTGCGAGCAGTACTGGGGGACCCCGCGGCCGTACACCCACATCAGTCCGGGCGGATTCGCGGCCATGGGATTCGGGGTTTGCGGAGTCCTGGGAGCCAAGCTGGCCAGGCCTGAGTCCCCCTGCGTGTGCGTGTGCTCGGACGGTGGCTTCATCATGACCCCGCACGCGGTGGCCACGGCGGTGGAGTACGACCTGCCGGCGGTGTGGGTGATCCTGAACAACTACAGCATCGGCTGCATCCGCGACCTGCAGCGGTTCTATTTGGATGGCCGCGAGATCGGCACCAGCTTCCGGAAGGTTTCCACGGGTGAGCTGTGGAACCCGGACTTCGCGAAGATGGCCGAGGCCATGGGAGGTCAGGGAATCCGGGTGGAGCGGGCGGCGGACTTCGCTGAAGCCTTCGAGCACGCCCTGAAGTCGCAAGTCCCCACCGTACTGGACGTGATCATAGACCGGGATCTGCCGGTTCCGCTCATCGCCACCTGGCAGATGCCGCCCATTCCGGCGGCTGAGCCCACCTTCGGCAAGAGGAAAGTGCGGTAGTATTCAGGACAGGACGGGTGCTGGCAGGGTGCTGTTTCCCTTCGCGGCAGTGGTAGACCAGGAGCAGGTCAAACGGGCGTTGCTGCTGAACGCCGTCAACCCGCGCATCGGGGGTGTGCTGATATCGGGGCCCAGCGGGACCGCGAAGTCGACCCTGGTGCGGGGTCTGGTGGAGGTGCTGCCGGAAATAGAGGTGGTGGAGGGCTGCCGTTTCTCCTGCCACCCGCGGGGGGAAGGGGGCTACTGCCCCGAATGCCAGGAAAGGGCGGCTGCCGGCTCGCTGCCGGCGGTGCGTCGGCCGGTCCGCCTGGTCAACCTGCCGTTGAATGCCACCGAGGACCGGGTGGCGGGTACCCTGGATCTGGGGCGGGCATTGCGGCAGGGGGAGCTGGCATTCCACCCGGGACTGCTGGCATTGGCCCACCGGGGAATCTTGTACGTGGACGAGATCAATTTGCTGGACGATCACCTGGTGGATATCCTGCTGGACGCCGCCGCCCTGGGGGTGAACTACGTGGAGCGGGAAGGGGTGTCGTTTACCCATCCCGCTCGCTTCATCCTGGTGGGCACCATGAACCCGGAGGAAGGCGAGCTGCGCCCACAGATCGCGGACCGCATTGGTCTCCACGTGGATGCGGAGATCCTCACCGACCTCGAGACGAGAAAGCAGGTCCTGGAACGCTGGGAGCAGTTCTGGGCTCAGCCTGCTGCCTTCAGGCGGCAGTTCGCACCGGCCACGGCCCGACTGCGGGAGGCGGTCAGGCGGGGCCGCGAACTGCTCCCTCAGGTGAGGGTACCGGAGGGGCTGAAGTATGCCATCAGCAGGCTCACCGTCCGGTTGGGGGTGGTGAGTCACCGCGCCGACATTGCGCTGGCCGAGTGCGCCCTGGCCGCCGCTGCCCTGGAGGGTCGCCTGGTGGTGACCTCAGAGGATCTGCTGAGCGTGGCTCCCCTGGTGCTGAGTCACCGCCTCAAGCGCCAGCCCCTGTCCATCACTGCGGAAATGGATGCTAGCGACATCCACCGCACCCTGGAGGATATCCTCCACGAGGAGCCTAGCCGGACTCAAAAAAAAACGGACCGTGGCAGCCGTCGTCACGCGTGCCCGACGCCGGAATGACGGAGCACGAGGGTGGCCTGCTCGATCTGATGGAAACCGGAGTTCCCACACGGCGCAGGCGCGGGTTCAGGGGGTTGGTGGCACCCGGTTCCCGGCGGGTGGGGCTGCTCAGCCTCCATCGGGGGAGGTACCAGCGGGCAACGTTGTTGCGCTCGACCTTGAGCCCCGGTCGGATGGCACTGGATGCCACGCTGAGGTCATTCGCCGCCCGGCTGGCCAGGTGGGGCGGGTGGTGGCCGGCACAACGGCCCGACGTGCAGGATCTGCGCCTGAAGCTGCACCGGTCGCCCAACCGCCTGACGGTGGCCTTCGTGCTGGACAACAGCTTCTCCATGCACGCTGCATCGGTCATGGAAGTGGCCGCCCGGACCGTGGCCGGCATGATGAGTGACGCCTGCCGGCGGCGGGACCGGGTGACGGTGGTGGCCTTCGGCGGGATCCGCCAGCCCCGCGGCCACGTGTACTACGGGCCGGGGCGGAACTTCCAGGCGGCGCTCCAGACTATACGTCGCCTGCCGGTGGCCGGCCGAACTCCCCTCGCTTCCGGCATCGAGAAGGCCCTCCGGGTATTGCGGCAGGAGAGGTACCGCCAGCGCGGTTCGGTGCCCTTCCTGGTAGTGGTGAGCGATTTTCAGCCTAACGTGGGGGTCAGTGCTTCTTCCGACCCCGAGTCCGACGTCATCGCCTACGGGGCCCTGGCCCGCCGGCTGGGGGTCCAGGTCATCGTGGTGCACGTGGGTGGTGACCCACCAGGGGTAGCCCTCCGGTTTGCGTGGGAAGCGAAGGGCACGCTCCTGGGGCTGGAGGAGCTCCTGGAAGAGAGGGATGCCGGTGGGCAATTGTAATCGGGATGAACTGGCCAGGTTGCTGCAAGCCCTGGATGACGCCGGGTTGGCTCTCCTGGAGACCCTGGTCGATGCGGGATTGCAGCATGGCACCGTGGACCTGCAACGGGCAGAAACCGAGTTGCGATCCTTCGGCTTTAGCGGGGCCCGGGGGGCGGTGGAGCCTCTCGCGCGGGCAGGGGTCCTTCGGGTGGAGGGGGACGAGATAGCGCTGGAGCCGGGCTCACGGGCGGAGGTGGCGCGGTGGTTGGGGAGCCACCGCCTGGGCCGGCGGGTCTGGTTGGGGTCTTCCGCCATCGCCTGGCGATGTTTGATGAAAGGGTTTGGGTCCTACCTGCAGCGGACCGGCCAGGGGGCCCTGGTTTCTGCGGAGGCAGAGGGGGGACTGCCGGGAGGCACTCGCTTCCGGTGGAAGGACCACCAGATGGTGATCCTGCCCCGGCTGTCACCAGCGCTACTGGATCTCCTGCCGGCGGTCGAGCTCCTGGTGGTGACGGATCTGCCGAGCTCTGAAAGGCCGGCGGCGGCCATGATGGTGGCATCGCGTACGCTGCTGGGGCGGGTGGGCCTTTACGACCTGAAAGGCGGCAGCAAGATGTGCGTGGTCCGCAACCCCCTGTTCGTGCTCTTCGAGTGGTTCCTCCGGGATGAATACGACCGACGGCTGAGTCCCTCTGAAGAGTTCACCCGGGCCCTGGTGCAGTCTGGGTTGCTGATGCTGGACAGGTAAGAGAATGCGGCTACGAGCTGGAAGATTGCCGGCAGGGTTGGCAGAGGACCAGCTGGGGGGAGCGCTGATGGATGAGCTGGAATGCAGGGTGAGGCATGCTGCAGTGCGGCGCCGGGTGATGAGTGCCGACGAGGCGGCGGAGTTGATCCCCCAGGAGGCGGTGGTGGGGGTGAGCGGGTTTGCCCGGGCGGGAAGCCCCAAGGAGGTGCCCCTCGCTCTTGCCCGCCAGGCCAGGGAGGGGCGCCGTCTCCGCCTTACCGTGTGGTCGGGAGGATCGGTGGGAGCCGAGGTGGACCGCGAGCTGGCCGGTACGGGGGCGATTGCCCGCCGCCTTCCCTACCAGTCGCTACCCGAGCTCCGCCAGCTCATCAACCGGGGCGAGGTCGCCTACGCGGACCAGCACCTGGGTAGCTTTCCGGGCATGGTGAGGGCGGGGCACCTGGGCAGGCCCGACGTCGCTTTGCTGGAGGCTTGCGCCATCCGCGAGGATGGGGCCATCGTGCCTACCTCCTCGGTGGGGAACGCGCCCCTGTATGCCGCCATGGCCCAACGGCTGATCGTGGAGGTGAATCTGTGGCAGCCCGCCCAGCTGGAAGGCCTGCATGACATCTGGACTTATCCTCTGCCGCCGGTAGGACACCATTGCCTTTCCCTCACCGATCCGCTGCAGCGGGTTGGCCAGGCGGCCATTGCGGTGGATCCGGGCCGCATCGCGGCGGTGGTGGTAACCTGCCGGCCGGATCACCCGTACACCTTCGAGACCCCCGATGAGGCCTTGCGCAAGATAGGCCAGCACCTGCTGGAGTTCCTGCGGGGGGAAGTACAGGTGGGTCGGTTGCCTGCCGCCCTGTTGCCCCTGCAAACCGGAATCGGCAGCCTGGGGAATGCGGTGCTGAAGGCCTTGCACGAGTGGGATCACGCCGGACTCACCTTCTTCTCCGAGGTGCTCCAGGACGGGGTTCTGGATCTCATCGATGCTGGGATGGCTAAAGGCGCCTCCGGCACTTGCCTGGCCCTGTCATCAGCGGGTCAGGAGCGTCTGCATCGGAACCTGGACCGGTACCTGAAGCACCTGGTGCTCCGTCCCCAAGAGGTCTCCAACTCTGCCGAGGCCATCAGGCGTCTGGGGGTGATCGCTATAAACACCGCGGTGGAGGTGGACATATACGGGCACGTCAACTCCAGCCACCTGTTTGGCACTCGGATGCTCAACGGGATTGGAGGTTCGGGAGACTTTTCCCGGAACGCGTACCTTTCGATTTTCGTCACCCGTTCGGTGGCCCGGGACGGTGCCATCTCCTGCATCGTTCCCATGGTTTCTCACGTCGATCACACCGAACACGAGGTCCACGTGCTCATCACCGAACAGGGAGTGGCCGACCTGAGGGGCTTGAGCCCGCGAGAAAGGGCCCGGGCCATCATCGCCCGCTGTGCCCATCCCACGTACCGGCCCCTGCTGGAGGACTATTTCGGCCGCGCCTGCCGGCAGGGCGGATACTCACCCCATCTCCTGCAGGAGGCGCTGCTGTGGCACCATCGCTATCTGGAAACGGGGACCATGCTGCCCTGAATACAGGTGCCTGGCCCGGCGAAAGGGGCGGCGTGCCCCACACCGTCAGGGCGCGCCTTTTGGGCGGCAGGTGCCCTGCCCTTCCTCGTACTCTTGAGCCGCCACCGGTTGGCGGGCCCTCACTCGTACCTCGGCAGGTACGGCCTCACTGCCAAGATGAATAGCACAAGACAGAACTGCCTCCACGAGCGCCTGCTGATTCCCTCTCGCTCCTGAAAGCGGACCTCCGGACTCCTTCGCCAGATCCTGCCGCGTCCGCTCCGGCCACTGCCGGTCCGCCTCAGGATTCCCGACCAAGCTCGGCGAGGGCTGCCCAAGTTCCGATGGTGTGGGTTGAACTTTCGTCATCCGGAGGGGCTGCCTTTCCGCGACGGGCAGGGAGTAGAGGCAACGCTCTCGAGGCTCAAGATGGCGCAGGTGGTGCCTGGCTTGGAGTATGGGGGGTCTTCGTTGGGGTGGACGTGTGCTAAGGGATACTGCTTGCCTCCTCTCGACCCACAGGAATTTCCCGCGTGGGGCGGGAAATGAGGGTGAGGAGGGATGAGATTGCCCGGTGCATCTGCTGTCGCCATCTTCAGTTGGGTCTGCTGGGGGATGGGGGTACTGGCGGCGGGAGCCATGGTGATTGCCCTTCGGATGGAAGGGGAGCTGCGCGCAGCGCTGCGCCTGGCCTGGACGGCAGCAGGCGCTCTAGCGGTGTGGGGTTTGATCATCGCCCTCGGCCCTGAGCCCGCGCAGCAAGTAGTGACATTGCTGGCCGTGCTGGGCTTCGGGTTGCCGGTGGTCCTCGTGGTGCGCGGATTCATCCTCGGAAGGGCGACCACCAGGGCAGTGGATCTGGCGGCCGTGGGGGTGGGCACCCGTCCGGGGCGGGTGGATGAACGCGACACCATCTTCGCGCGCATGAACTACACTCCGGGGGGCCCGGCCTTCGCGGACTATTACTCCCGCCATCCCGAGAGGCGAGACATCGACGACACCCTCCGGGCTCTCCCCGAGCTTTGCGGGCCCGGTTCTGCCACCTATGATCCACTGAACTCCCGCATAGCCCCTGCCATCTTCGGGCTGCTGGCGGAGTGGAGGTCCGGGGTAGAGATGAAGGCCGATGACGCAGTATCAGGCCGCATCGGGCCCGAGGGCCAGGGGGCCGGTGCCCTGGGTGATCGGACCTCGCCGGCGGCCATGACCGCCAGGATCAAGGGGTTGGCCCGTCTATACGGGGCCCTGGATGTGGGCGTGACCAGGCTGCCCACCGAGTTCGTCTACAGCCACGTGGGCCGTCGGGAGGAGGAGTACGGGCGCCGGATAGGACCGGGAGCGGAGGTCGACTTCGATCACCGGTACGCGGTGGTGTTCACCGTGGAAATGGACTACCGCTTCGTCAGGGCCGCCCCCCGCCTTCCGGTGGTGGTGGAATCATCCCATCAGTACCTGGAGGCGGCCAAAATCGCTCTCGCCCTGGCGGCCAACATTCGCGCCCTGGGATGGGATGCCCGGGCCCACATGGACGGCAACTATCTGGCGGTCCTGCCACCCCTGGCGGCGGCCGCCGGCCTGGGGGAAATCGGCCGGATGGGCCTGCTGGTGACCGAAAATCACGGGCCAAGGGTGCGCCTGGGAATGGTCAGCACCAACTTGCCCCTGGTCTGTGACCAGCCCCGGCCCTTTGGGGTGCAGAGTTTCTGCCGTCTGTGCAAGAAATGCGCCCGCAACTGCCCCGCCCAGGCGATAAGCGAAGATGACGAACCGGACGAGGCCGGCTGGCGCATCTCCTGGGAAGACTGCTACCGCTTCTGGCGCCGGACGGGCACCGATTGTGCCATGTGCCTGAATTCCTGCCCCTACTCCAAACCCGACACCATGCTGCACCGGATGCTGAGGGCGATGATCCGGGAACTTCCTCCCGCCCAGCGGGTGGCGCTCTGGGCTGACGACTTCCTGTACGGGCGGCGGCCGTTGCACAGGTGGAAGCCGGACTGGTTCTGAACCGAACGCGCAGGTAGTGAGACGCGCACCGGCTCAACTTTTGGCTGCGGGTTGCCGGGCAGGATCTCACCGGCTAAAGTGGCGTCCGGAGGAAAGCTGCTCTTACTTCGTGGTACAAGAGCGTGCTAAGCCTGGGTCAGTGAAGGGTGGCCGTCATAAACCTCTGCGGTGCCGTCTGCGCTCCCGGGCTTTTCTTGGTTGCTTGCTCCGCGGGAGCCAGCGGGCTTCCGGACCGTCTGAGTCGACGGGTGCACGCATCGCCGGCAAGATGGGCTGACAACGAGGTTTCTGCCTCCGCTCCATAGTGGTATATTTGAATCGAGCGGCCGGCAGGTAATGCGAGAGGTCACACAGTGAGGCGTGGTGAGTTACGTGGTTGCACTTACGTCGCGAGCTGTTCGCGTGGTGAGGCTCCTGCTGGAATCGGACAGCCCGATCAGCGTGCAGCAGATTTCACGCCGCGTGGGTGCATGTGAACGGGCCATCCGGTATGATCTACAAGGGATTGAATTGTGGCTGAGGGAGTACCGACTGCGGTTGTGCCGCAAGCCTAGAGTTGGTGTGTGGGTGGAGGGTCGGGGGGAGGATCGCGCCGCGGCGTTGGCGGTAATCGCTGGTGAACCGACGCGCCCTGCGGTAGTAGCGACGAAGGAAGACCGGCCTTGGCTGATTCTCGGGTGGGTACTTTCCTCGGCGGAACCCGTGCGGGTTAGGTTTCTGGCACGGATCCTGGGTGTGTGCGAGCGCACGATCTACTACGACTTAGCCAGGCTGAAAGAGTGGCTTCGAGGACAGGGACTGGAGCTGGTTTGCAATCGGGGTCGCGTGTCGCTGTCGGGCAACGAAATTCGATGTCGATCCCTCATGCTCGAATTCCTGGAGAGATACGCGGGGAGCGACGGTCTGGCAGGACTCGTGGCGTGGGTTCGTGACGGGCAGGCGTCGGGCTTATCGCAAGTCGATCCGCTCGCGGGGCGTTGTCTTCGCCAGCTGCTGGAGCAAGTGGGGGATCCCAATGCCGCGTCCAAGGTGTATGCCATACTAGCTCAGGCACAACAGCTCTTTGGGGTATGGCTGGGGGCCAATCAGGTAGGAGCTCTGGTGGCACACATCTTGGTTGCCGTGGCCCGGCTCAGGCAGGGGCGGTATGCTCCCGCCACCAGACAGCAGGTGAGGCGGCTGCGCCAGCGCCCCGAGTGGGCGATGGCGTCATGGATTGCGCAATCGGTCGAAGGTGCCTTCGGAATCTCGGTGCCTGCTGCTGAGGTGGGTTATGTCGCGCTGTACCTGGCAACCGGCGGGTTAGGGATGTCGAGCAGCGTGGAACCTGATGGGAAACCACTACCATGCTTAGAAGAATTGGGGCTGTGTGCGCGAACGATCGCGGAAAAGGCGGGGGAGGCCCTGGGTGTGGATTTGTTGCACGATGCCGAGCTGAGGGCCGGCTTGGTGGCTCACCTGTACAGTTCGCTGGAGAAAATCCGGGCGGGCCTTCCTATTCGCAACCCCCTGTTAGACGAGATCCGTGCCCGATATCCCCTTATCCATGGCGCGGCGCGCAATGCGGCTCGAGAGGCAGGCACGGAGCTAGGGGTAGAAATACCGGAGGAAGAGGCGGGGTGGATAGCCCTGCACATAGGCGCGGCTCTGGAGCGCATGGCCCAAAGGAGAAGATCGTGGAGGGGCCTGGTGGCGTGTGCCAGCGGGGTTGGCATTGCCCGCATGCTCAGGGCGCGCCTGGCCTCTGAGTTCCCCTACGCACGGCTGAGGGTGGCCAGCGCCGCAGAGCCAGGACTTGTCTGGCGCGAGGCCTCCGCATTCAAGGCAGACGTGGTGATCTCCACCATCAAGCTCGCGCCCGGCCCGGTGCCGGTGGTCGTGGTCAGCCCTTTCCTGCCTCCACGGGACATCCGGAAGATTGCTGATGTGGTATACGGGAAGCCCCGCGCCAACGAGGTGGAGCTGTTGCGAGCTTGCAAGAGTACGCTCGCAGATGTCCCCCCCAGCGATAGTGCGGGAAGCCCTGGCATGCGCTTGGGCGAGTTGGTGCGCGAGGATCTCATTGCAGTCGGCGTACCGGTTGCCGACGCGGAGGAGGCCATTATGGTGGCCGGGCGGATGCTGGTTGACGGGGGCCTGGTCAGCCCTGATTATGTTCAGGCCATGGTCAACCTGTACCGGCGACTCGGACCGTATATCGTTGTCGCACCGGGGGTGGCTCTGCCGCACGCCTCGCCTGAAGACGGGGCGTTTAGCCTGGGGCTCTCGGTCGTGCTGTTGAAGGAGGCTGTTGCCTTCGGGTCTCCCCACAACGATCCCGTCGACGTGGTGATTTCGTTTGCCTGTCCCGATTATTGTTCTCACGTGCGTGCGTTGATGGATCTTTTCCATAGACTGCAGCACGGGCTGGCAGCTCGGCTCCGGTGTTGTCGAGTGATCGGAGAGGTCATCGAGGCCATACGGGAGCCTGTCTAGGGCAGATCGCGCATTAAATAGTCAGCCCCTCGGCAGGGGACGGTGAAGTGCAACACGGTGCTTGGGCAACTGACCCAAGCACCGCATTTTTGCAGGATAGTCGATGTCCAAACTTTTCGTGCTGTGCAAACAGGAGCGCCGTCTGGCCGCAGCGAACCCCCTCACACGACGTAGTGGTTGCGCGCTGATGTGAAATGGTGCTGTGTTTCGGGCGACACCTGCCGAGGAGGTGATGCGCCGGCCGAGGGTTGCCGTCTGTTTGTTGGCCGAGCTTGTCGAGACCGTGACACCGAAAGGGGAGAAGACGCGTGCTCCTGAAGCTGTTCGCATGGCTGTTCGCGCAGGGTGCTCCGGTCATAGTGCCCGTGTCGGTACTCATCCTGGGATTCATCTTCAGAGCGCCTTTCCGCAGGACGGTCACTTGCGCATTAAGGATGGGAGTGGGATTCACCGCACTGTATGCCCTAATCGGGATCATATTTGAGGCGCTCGGAACTCCCGGACAGTTGATGTCGCAGCGGTTTGGGATTGGCTTGACCATCACTGATGTTGGCTGGCCGGTGCATTCGGGAATAACGTTTTCCCTGGCTTACTCAATGCTGGCCATTGCCCTGCTGTTCTTGCTGAACGCCGTCTTGGTGGCGGTCGGCTTGGTGAAGACGCTGAACGTGGACTTCTTCAATCACTGGCCGTTCGTATTTGTGCTCGGTGCTGTGCAGCTTGTCACCGGCAGCTGGGGATTGGCAATTGCCAGCTGCCTGATCTACTGGTTCCTGACCCTCAAGATGGCCGACTGGTCTGCACCCATCCTGCCCAAATACTACGATATGCCGATCGCGGGAATCTCGATCCCTCACTCTCACTCGGTTCTGTTTGCGCCTTTCGGCTTTGTGCTGGACAGGTTGTGGGATCGCATTCCTGGCATCAACAAAATCAAGATTGATCCTGCCGGAATACGCGAGCGTTTCGGGGTCCTGGGCGAGCCCATCGTGATCGGCTTTGCCGTTGGTGCGACGGTCGGTGGGTTGGCATACCTTGCGTGGCCCCCCACTGGTGATCAGATCGCCAACGTCATAAAGCTGGGACTCACGCTGGGTTTCTTCATGCATCTGCTGCCGCGGGCGAGCGAGCTCATCGTCATGGGCATGGCGCCACTTTCTGAGAGCATCAGGGAGTGGATCGTCAAGCGGATGCCTGGGCGGGAGTTCTATCTGGGTCTGGACGCGGCAGTACTGGTGGGCGCTCCAGAGCACGTGGCACTGGGAGTCTTGCTGGCGCCGTTGTGCTACCTGGTAGCAGTACTGCTTCCCGGCAACGCGGTACTCCCGCTGGCCGACGCAGCCGGCTTCATGATCTTCTTCACCGTATTCGCGGTGAATACCTGTCGAGGAAACTTGTTCAGGGGTTTGCTCAACAGCCTCATCCTGTGGATTCCTGTCGCCCTCCTGATCAGCGGCGCGCTGTCCCCTGTGACCATGGAGATGGTGGCGCAGACTGGGTTCGAGCTGCCGGAAGGGGCGATGGCGATTACCTCCATCACCATCGGCAGTCACTTCGTGGGATTCGCGTGCTTCAAGATTTGTCAGTTCCTCGGTGCCGCGGGATCCATTGGCGACTTGGCCATTGGACTGGGGATACTGCTGGTATTCGCGGCGGTGTGGTATGCGGTGCGCAGGCGCCCGCGGGAGTACGCTGAGGAGCTCGAGCAGCTGAGAGCGCAGTGAGCGCCTCCAGTGGTGCTTGGTGTGGGCGGGTTCCCGAGGCAGGACGGCTGGTAGGGGGTGGTTGAGCAGTGAGGGAGAGGAGGACCAAGAAGGTCATGCTGGTGTGCGGCTCGGGGATAGTCTCGAGCACGCTAGTGGCGCCCATGGTTGAAGACATCCTCGAGCGCGGCGGCTGGCGGTACCGGCTGATCAAGGGTAGGCTGCACGAGGTGAGCGGACGGCTCAAAGACCTGGATCTCATCCTGACCACCGTGCCCCTTCCGGCGGAAATCGCCGAAGCGGGAGTGCCGGTGGTAGTGATAACCGAGCTGTTCGCGGGTAAGAAGGAAGCGATTGCGCGGCAGATCCAGGATGCCCTGCGCGGCGAGAGTTGAGGAGTCTCTGATTGCACTCTCTGGTGGCGGGGGGATGTGCGTGGAGATAGTCACGTTGTGCGGATGCGGGATGGGCTCGAGTCTCATGCTGCGGATCAATGTCGAGAATCTCCTCAAGGCGCATGGTTACAAAGGTAAGGTGACGGTCGGCGACATGATAGGGATCAAGGCCCTGTCAGGTGACATCCTGCTCACCACTCCGGACATCCTGAAGGCGGTCGGGGATGTGGGTGGCAATTACCGACGCGTCGTATTACTGAAGAACTTGGTCAGCAAACGCGAACTCGAGGAGAAGCTCCTGCCGGTTCTGGAGGAGCTGTCCGCGGGGACCGGGGGGAAGGAGGTGAATGAAGGGTGACCGTGTTGGAATTCATCACCAGCCAGGTATTCGGCAACGCGGCGGTTTTGTTCGGACTCGTCTCGCTTGTGGGCCTGGTGCTGCAGCGAAAACCGGTCCAAGACGTGGTGATGGGCGTTACCAAGACCATCATGGGTTTCCTCATCCTGTTGGCCGGGGCGACAATGCTGTCGGACATCTGCCAGCCCATAGCGCGCTGGATCGGGGTCTTGCTCGGGGTAGAAGGTGTGCAGCCGAACATGTGGGTAGTGCTCAGTCTTGGCATGTCGAAATTCGGCACCCAGGTGGGGCTGGCACTGCTCCTCGGTTTCGCTCTGAATCTGCTGCTCGCCCGGCTGACGCCCTGGAAGGGCGTGAACGTGACCGGTCACATCATGCTGTTGTGGGCCGCCTGGGTGGTGGCGGTTTTGGGCGGCTTGGGGTTCTCGGGGAGCGTCCTGGTGGGACTTGGGGCATTGCTATGCGGCCTTCAGTATTGGCTGAGCCCGGTCCTGATCAGGAATTTCATGAAGGATCGTCTAACACCCGAGTGGTCCCTCTGCATGCCCAACATCAGCGGCGTAGCCCTGACCGCGTGGTTGAGCCGCCTGGTGGGCGATCCGGAAAAGTCCTGCGAAGAAATAAAGGTTTCGGATCGCTTCGCGTGGGTGCGCGACAGCGTGGTCAGCATCGCGGTGTTCGGCGCGGTCATCTGGGTGGTGCTGGGCACGTTGGCTGGGCCGGCCGCCGTGCAGGAGTTCTCGGGTGACCAGCACTGGCTGATATATCTAGTGCTGCTCGGGGTAAAGTTCTCAGCAGGAATCGCGGTGGTCCTGTACGGGGTGCGCATGCTGATTGCGGAGATCGTCCCAGCGTTCAACGGCATCGCCGAGCGACTGATTCCCGGTGCGGTGATGGCACTGGATTACCCCACGGTGTTCCACTTCGCACCCACGGCGGTTTTCCTGGGCTTCTTCTTCAAGCTGTTGGGGGCAGTGGTGGGGACTCTGGCCCAAGCGGCGATGCGCTTGCCAGTGGTGGTGATGCCCAGCGTGTTCATGGACTTTTGGGACGGCGCGCTGATGGGCGTCTTCGCTGACCGATTTGGTGGGCGGCGCGCAGTGCTCGTAGTACCTTTCTTGCTCGGGTTCATCTTCCAGTTCGGGTGGGCGCTGATGTACCCGCTCTCCGGTTCCGTGCTGATGGGGGCGAAGGTGGCGATGGATTACCCGGACTGCGGAGTCTTCGGTCCGATTGTCTTCGGGCTGCTCAGGTTGTTGACCGGTGGGGGCCGGTAAGTGAAGATCTCTCGGGGGGGCGAAGCAGCCATGCCCCTCCGAGAACTCTTGGCTAGGGAGGTGCGTCCAGGTGAACAGAACGGAGGCCGCGAGAAGAACTGACACGTCGATCATCGAACCAGGGCTCACGGAAGGGGAGGTCGTCAACTTCTTTCATCGGGCCAGGAAGTATCCGTTCGCGGCCATTGGCGTGGATCTGTGTTACGTTCCATTAGCGCACCGGCTCCTCAAGGATACGGAGACGGCAGTGGTGGCGGTAGTTTCGTATCCGCTGGGAGCATGCAGCGAGGAAGTTTCCGTTGCCTGCGCCGAGTGGGCGGTGGCGAGGGGAGCGGGAGAACTGGACGTGGGTATGAACCTCGGGTGGCTTCGCTCGGGACAGTATCGCGCGATCGAGAGGTTCTACCGCAGAATTGTGGATCGTTGTCCGGGATGCATCGTGAAAGCGGTGATCACCTCCAGCATCATGACCGAAGAGGAGATAATCAGTGCCTGCGAGGCTGCCCAGCAAGGCGGCGTCCACTTCATCAAGACCAACCCGGGCTTCGGGTACGTCACGGCGGTGGACTGCGTGAAACTGATCAAGTCGCGTTTCGGCGACTCTCTCAAAGTCATGGCGGCAGCCGGGATACGGACCGCCGACCAAGCCCGGGCCATGTTCGCAGCCGGCGCGGATCGAGTGGCGACTAGCACTCCATTCCGGGTGCTGGCTGGATTTCCGGAGTAGCAGAGAGGGGAGGTTTCACGGAAATGCTAACCAAGACCCAACTGGCGTCCATCATCGACCAAACTCTTCTCGACCCCTCGGCCGACCGGGGCCGCGTGGAGGCGTTCTGCAGGGAAGCAGGTGAATTAGGCTTTGCCGCCGTTGCGCTCCTCCCCTGCAACGTCTCTTTGGCAAGATCCATCCTTCAGGGCACCAACACCAAGGTCTGCGCGGCTCTGGCCTTCCCCCTCGGGACCTGGCCAGCGGAATTGAAGGCTGCCGAAGCCCGACAGGCGGTGAAGGACGGCGCTGAAGAATTGGACGTGGTGATGAACGTCGGGGCGCTGAAGGCAGGCAAATTGGACCAGGTCCGGGCGGAGCTGAGGGGGGTTGTCGAGGCGGCCGAAGGCAGAACGGTGAAGGTAATAATCGAGCTTCCCCTACTCACCGAAACCGAGGCGGCGGTGGCCTGCGACTTGATTGCGGAGGCCGGAGCACAGTTCGTCAAGACCTCAACTGGCTTCAAGGGGTTCAAGCTGCGGGGCACGACCGCCGATGATGTAATCCTCCTCAAGCGCCTGGCTGCTGGACGCATCAAGGTCAAGGCGGCAGGGGGGATACGGACGTACGAGCTGGCCGCCAAGATGGTCGAGTGCGGTGTGGATCGTATCGGCACCAGCTCCGGGGTCGCCATCGTGAACCAATGTCCGTAGGAGGAAGCGGAACCGGGGTGACCGGGAGGTGACGAGTCATGCACGAAACAGCGGACATGGTTTTGACGGTTGACCTATCGGAAGGTACGGTTCACAGATCCCCCCTCGATCAGAGCATACGAGACTCCCTGCTGGGTGGTGCGGGAGCCGCCTTGCACTTGCTGTGGGAGACGATGCCGGTGGGGAGTGATCCCTTGTCGGCTGAGAGCGCGGTGGTTCTCGGGGTGGGGGCCCTGGTGGGCACTCCCTACCCGGGTGCGGCGAAGGTCAGTGCGGCCTTCCGGTCACCCGTTCTTGCCTCGGTTGACGGCATGCACTGGATTGGCTGCTCGGTGGCCGGGGGCAGGGATCTGGGTCTCGCGCTGCGAGGTGCGGGCATTGGGTACCTGGTGATCAAAGGGAGATCTTCCCAGCCGGTCTATCTGAGCATTGAGGACGGAGAAGCTCGGCTCGAGTCCGCTGCCGATCTGTGGGGCCGGGCTGATGCGGAGGAGACGGCCCAGGTGCTCAAGGCCAGGTACGGCGGGGCAGCAGGGGTCATCACCATAGGGCCCGCCGGCGAGAATGGCGTCCGCTTCGCCATGGCATTTGTCGACCAGGCGCACTCTCTGGGGCGCGGTGGGTTCGGTGCGGTGCTGGGCTCGAAAGGACTGAAGGCAGTTGTGGTGCGGGGGACCAAGGGCATCTCCGCCGCCGATCCGGAACGGCTCCTGGCGGTGGCGTCAAGGGTCAGGGACAGAGTGGCGGCGTGGCCCGGGTTGGAGAAATGGTCCAAGCTGGGCATGGGGGCGGGCTGGTCGATCTTCCAGTACACGCAGTACCCTGGGAAGTGGCCAAGGAGCGTGTGGGATCGGCTTTACGGTGAACACGTCCGCGCCGAGAGCGTGGACCAGCTCATCGCGTGTGCAGCGTGCGCCATGGGCTGTCGTATCAAGTGGCGCATAAAAGGCGGCAGATTTGACGGAGAGGTGGGGCATGGATCGCCGTTTGGCAAGTCTGCGACATCGGGCCAGTTGCTCGACGTGGCGGACTATCGGGACATGCTGCATCTGGTGACGGTGTGCAACCGCCTGGGGATGTGCTTCTACACCTTTACCCGTATGGTTGACTGGCTGACGAATCTTTACCGCGACGGTCGGCTCACCCGGGGCGACACCGGAGGAGTGGAGTTGCGGCGGACATTCGATTGTTACGAGGAGCTGGCGTGGCAGACCGCCAAGCGCGAGGGGGTGGGGCGCCTGATCGCTGAAGGTTGGGTCGGCGTCCAGAGGGAGCTCGGCCTGGACCCGCAGGAGTATTGGTACGGGGGCATATGCAAGGGAACCGACTTCATCTACGACGCTCGCGCTGCCAAGGTACACCCTTTGATGTTGATGTTCGTCACCAACCCGCGCCCGCATCACGGAGGCGGCCACAGCCTCAGCACCGGACCGGGCAAGACCGTGGGAGAGCTGATAGCCCAGATGCGGGAATGGGGAGCCCCGGTGGAGCGGCTGTTCCGGGAAGCGCCGGTGCCCGAGATCGACGTGGGCCGGTGCACCAAGTACGTCGAGGACGCGATGATGGTCCGCAACATGTTGGGAGTCTGTTCCATGTACTCCGCTTTCGGCATGGAACGGATGGGGGATCTGGCGGAAGCGTACGCGGCGCTCACTGGAAGGGACGTGGGCGTGGACGGACTGATGGAGGCGGGGGAGCGGGCGTTCAACCTGAAGAAGCTGCTTAACGCGAGAGAGGGCTTTAACCGGCGGTTCGATGCGGTTCCTCGACTGTGGCTGCGACCGATGGTGAGCCCCGAAGGGGTGGAGGTATGCACCGACTACTTTCGCAATCGCGCCTTCGGCGAGAAAGAGTTTGAGGAGGCGCTGACCGCCTACTACCAAGAGCGGGGTTGGGACCCTGATACGGGGTTGCCGAAGAGGGAGAAATTCTCCCAACTGGGGCTTACGCGCTACCTATAAAGGGCAATTCTCCACAATTTGAGGGGGGCGTCCTGTGGCTCAAGTGCTGGCGGTCGATCCGCGAAGATGTACCGGTTGTAGGACGTGCGAGCTGGTGTGTTCCCACGCAAAGACGGGCCAGTTCCGGCCCACACAGTCGGCCATTCGGCGGGTGACGGTACTAGACGACCTGGGGTTCCAGCCGTGGTGCTGTTTGCAGTGCACCGATGCTGAATGCGTCCAGGTATGCCCAGTTCAGGCCATCCGGCGCACGCCAGAAGGGTGGCTGGAGGTGGACCCGGACAGCTGTATTGGGTGCTCGCTGTGCAGCCTCGTGTGTCCCTTCGGGAACATCCGGGTTATCGAAGGGTATGCGACTAAGTGTGACCTGTGCGGTGGGGACCCGTTGTGCGTGAGATGGTGCCCGCGGAATGCCCTGGCGGTGGATGAGGCAGCGAATCTCGCCGAGGCTAAAGCGGCGGCCAGCGCAGCCGCGTACCGGAAACTGATCGCAGATCAGCGCGGAGGGTGTGGAGTGAAGCGAGTGCAATGAGCTTGGACCGGGTGGTCGTTGTCGGGTGCGGAGCTGCGGGTCTGGCGGTATGCAGGGAGCTTCGCGCACGGGGATATGACGGGAACATCATTGTGGTCGAGCAGAGCTCGGTTCCGCCGGTGCCAAAACCCGCCTTGGTCTCAGTGGTGGCGGGCCGGCTAGAGCCATCCCAGGCAAGCCAGCGATACCACCAGCTGCGCACCCTAGGCGTGCAGGTATTGTGGGGTTACCGCGCCGTAGAGCTGGCGCACCACGAAGATTGTGTGGTAGCACGGTGCGCGCAAGGTGGCCAAGTCTGCATAGAGTGGGACGCCCTGGTCCTGGCTGTTGGAGCTCGTCCTGTATTACCCGCTGTTTTTGAAGCTGGCAGACAGGTCCTTCACTTGCACACCCGCGCCGAGGCGGTGATGCTCCGCGAGCTGGTCCGTCGACATGGCAGCTTGGTCATCGTGGGCGGTGGTCCCATCGCCTGTAAGCTTGGGTGCGAGCTCGCCCCACGGGGGTGCAGGGTGACCGTTATCTCTGCGAGCCCCTGGCTCATGGCGCGAATGCTGGATGGCGAAGCGGGCTACCTCGCTGCTCGGGTCCTGACCAACAGGGGGGTTGATGTCCGTCTTGGAACAGAGTTGTCCGCGGTCCAGCCGCGTGGAAATACTGGGGCGATCCTGAAGCTGAAGACGGGTGACACTCTGGCAGCGGACTGTGTGGTGGTGGCGAAAGGTCAACGGCCCGACGTGCGGTGGTTGCAGGACAGCGGCGTGCGTTTGGGTCGTGAGGGCATATTGACTGACCTGGAGATGAAAACGAGCAGAGACCGGGTATGGGCGTGTGGCGATTGTGCCGAGGTAGCGGCGACCGGTGGCGCAACGGGCGTCCGGTTCGGCAGTTGGAGTGCCGCTGTTAACCAAGCGCGGGTGGTGGCGGGATCGATACTGGGTCTGGGAACCTCTTACTGTCCCCACGCTGGGGGCAACGTGGTAACACTGGGGGCCACGCAGTTTGTGGCCTTCGGCAGGAGCGAGCAGCGGACCGGTATACGGGTCCTTGCGAGGCGAGGGCCGGACAGGTATGCAAGACTCACGCTGCGACGATCCAGGCTGGTGGCAGCCGTAATGGTGGGGGAGGCGCTGCCGGTGGGACTGGTGCGCCATCTCATCCTGCGAGGGACACTTCTGTCTGAGGACGAGTTGTGTGCCCTTGCTGCCGGAGATCTCGACTACATTGTCATTGGCCGCCATGAGAGGGGGGACTGCGATGTCTAGCCTGACCGGCAAGGTCGCCCTGGTCACTGGAGCTGGTCGCGGGATCGGTCGCGCGATAGCTATGGAACTGGCGCGAGCAGGCGCGTCGGTCTGCATCAACGATATCGATGGAGAGGCAGCAGAAGAGAGCCAGAAGGCGTGTGGCGCCTACCAGAGTGACACTTGCGTTGCGGTCTACGATGTGAGCAGCCCAGCGGGTGCGGCGCAAGCAGTAGAGCTCTGCGTGAGGGTCCTCGGGGGCCTAGACATCTTGGTGAACAACGCCGGCGTTTTGGGACGCTACTGCCTCCTGGAGAACTTCACGGAGGCGGACATCGACGCCATTTTCGGCGTGAACGTGCGCGGCTGCCTGAATATGGTGCGGGCTGCCGTACCGGTCATGAAGGGAAAGGGCTGGGGTCGGATCCTCAACGCGGCGTCCATGTACGGCATCGAGCCGCAGGTTGGACGGGGGATCTACTCCGCCTCCAAGGCGGCGGTCATAGCGCTCACCCGAGTTTTGGCAGCCGAGCTCGCACCGTACGGGATAACGGTCAACGCGTACGCACCTGGGACCATCGCTACCGCGATGTCGCGGGAATCGCTCCAGTCTCGGGCGGAGGAGAAGGTGAGACAGGTTCCGCTACGCAGGGCCGGCGTTCCGGAAGACGTGGCCGGCCTGGTGGCATTTCTGGCCAGTGACCGGGCTTCGTACGTGACCGGGGCGGTGGTGCCGATTGATGGGGGAGCACTGAGCGTCCAAAGCCCCTGGCGGGCGTGGGAAGCGGTATCCGGAGTGGGGAACTCGTGCTGCGGTCAATGGGCAGGGCAGGAGGATCGGTGATGGGGTGAGTACCCCGAGGTAGGTGACGGAAGAGCTTAGAGTTACTACGAGCGGCTCTGGGGTCGCTCTTGCGGTGGGGAGGGTCACGGTGGCGGAAGGATTGCTTGATGTTGTGAGCAGAGACACAGTCGCTCTCAAGGCCCACGCAACTGACTGGAGGGACGCAGTCCGCCTGGCTGGTCGATTGCTGCTCAAGAGTGGGGCGGTCAACGAGCGGTACGTACAGAGAATGGTTGACATCGTCGATGAGCTTGGTTCCTACATCGTTCTGGTTCCGGGACTGGCGATGCCGCACGCGCGGCCAGAAGACGGTGCCAGACGCGTGGCGGTGAGCATCGTGACCCTGAAAGAAGGTGTGTATTTTCCAGGTCGGGAGGACAGCCCGGTGTTCGTGCTGGTCGGGCTCTCGGCGGTGGACAGTGAGTCGCATCTGAAGGTGTTGTCGCAGCTGGCGGAGCTGCTGAGTGACCAGGGGCTCATCTCCCGGCTCCGGGACGTGGAGACCTACGAAGAGCTGGTTGCCCTCATCAAGACGGTGGTCAGTGCGAGGCGTGACGAGGCAGCGGAAAAGTAACTAGTGATTGCCCAAGCAGCGCCCAGGGACTCATGGTTGCAGTTACCAGAAGTACTGTGGCAGAGCGGCGAGAATTATCGTCCGGCTGAGGAGGCTGGTCGGTGGTGCTGGAGTAGGAAGGTGGGCACCTTGGCTGAGTGGCAAGCGGCGGATGTAGGTTGCGGTAACCTGGGAGCGGTGGTGGTCGACTTTGATGGCACGGTCATCCAGCCTGACGGTTCACAGGTATTGCTGAGCGGGTTCGCGCCTGAACTTTGGGAGAGCATCCGTCGGCGGCACCGTGCAGGGAAGATTGGGATGAGGCAGTTCCTGATCGAGGGCGCTGAGGGCCTGCCATGTGACCGGGAGAGGTTGACACGATACGTGTTGGACAATACCAGCTTGGCACGTGGATTTCGCGAGTTCCTCGAGTATTGTCGGTCTGTGGGCCTCGAAGTGGTGCTGTGCACAGACGGTTTCGGCTTTTACGTCGAGGATGTGCTGAAATGGTATGGCCTGCCGCGACTGGAGGTTTTTCGCAACCAGACGACCTTTGACCAATCGGTGCGACTTGAATTTCCTCACGCACACCCCACCTGTCGGTTATGCGGGACGTGCAAGCGCCAGGTTGTCGAGGGACTGCGGCGGCGCGCGGGCCCGGTGGCCTTCGTCGGCGATGGGAGGAACGACGTATACGGTGCGGCGGCCTCGGACGTGGTCTTCGGCAAAGGAGCGCTGTCGGAAGTGGCCCGGGGTCTTGGCATCAAAGTCATCGAATGGACGGATTTCCTGGATGTCGTTCAGCACTTGCAGCGGGGAGTCCAACTGCGGCGTTGGGGAAACGCATGTCCGGTGTGAACCTTGCTCCCGTGCATGGAGGTGAGTGAGTCATGAGGATCGGGATTAACGGTTTCGGGCGCATCGGACGGATTTTCTTCCGCTCTGCCTGGGAAGAGGGGCTGGAAGTGGTGGCAGTGAACGACCTGGTGGACGCAGCCACGATGGCCCACCTGCTGAAGTACGACTCCAACTACGGCACCTTCTCGCCTCACGTGCGGGCCGAAGATGATGGTATCTGGGTGGCCGACAGGCGCATACGCCTGACCCGGGAAAAGGACCCTGCCCGGATCCCCTGGGCCGACCTGGGCGTGGACCTGGTGGTGGAGTGCACGGGCAAGTTCACCGCGGCCCAAGAGGCAGCGCTGCACATCAAGCAAGGTGGAGCCAAGCGGGTGATCATCTCTGCGCCCGCCAGGGGAGCGGACATCACACTGGTAGTTGGGGTCAACCACCACCAATATGACCCAAGCCGCCATCGGGTGGTCTCCATGGCCTCCTGCACCACTAACTGCCTGGCGCCGGTAGCCAAGGTGCTGCAGGAGAATTTCGGCCTGGTCAGGGGGCTGATGACCACCTGCCACGCCTACACCAATGACCAGGTAATCCTGGACTTTCCGCACCGCGACCTGCGGCGGGCCCGGGCGGCTGCGCTGAGCATCATCCCCACCACCACCGGCGCTGCACGGGCGGTGGGCCTGGTCATTCCCGAGCTGCGGGGCAAACTCACTGGCCTGGCACTGCGAGTCCCGGTGTCCACAGTGTCGGTGGTGGATCTGGTGGCACAGCTGGGCCGGCCTGCCACCGCGGAGGAGGTTAACCAAGCCATGCGCGAGGCGGCAGAGGGCAGCCTGAAGGGCATCCTGGGAGTGAGCGAAGCACCCCTGGTCTCCGCCGATTTCAAAGGGGCTACGGAATCAGCCATTGTTGACGCATCCCTGACCATGGCAGTCGATGGTCTGGCCAAACTGGTGGCCTGGTACGACAACGAGTGGGCTTACTGCCAGCGCCTGGTTGACCTCGCCCGGTACATGGATGAGCGCGGTCTGTGAGGGAACGGTGGTATGCTCCGAGCACCCATGTCCGGGCTCCCGGCTCTCCCAAGGGGTAGGAAGGGTTAGATCAGCTTCCGTTGCCTTTCCCCACAAAGATAGTGGACCCCAGGCTGGTGGACATCCTCGGGGGTACCGCGCGGCGGTGCTACAGATACCCCTTGGTGCGGAGCTGAGAGTGGCAGTGCAACCGGTCGGGCGCTAGCGACCCAGCGGTGCTTGGGTATGCGCGGAGGAAACCGCTCTCTCCTCGACGGGCGGGGAACGAAAATTGCGGGGACATGCCACTCATGAAGGATGAGAGGCTTGATCCTTTGTCCGCGCCAAGCACAGGAACCCGGAAGTGCGCCCTGGAGGTGAGGGTGGTGTGCTGGACAGTAGCGCGCGACACTCGATTGCACCGACCCACGCCAACTCATATATCCTGGGACGAGCGGGCGTGCTGCAACCAGCACCTGTGGCCCAGAGGTCACACTGAGCCGCACAACCCAAGCGGTGTAGCTGGCCTCAGTGGCCTGGAGACGGCGGTGTTCTGGTTAGGGGAGCGAGGTAAGGTCGAGGAAGGGCCGGGCGTAGGAGCAGCCTCCGCATGACCCGAAGTCCCAATCCCTGGCCTCGGTGGCGCTCCTTCTGGGCCGCCATGCTCTCCCGCCCTGCGCGGGGTGAGGGTGTGGGCCATCGAATCATGCAGCTGGACTTCCGCAAGGGGGTGAGCACACTGGATGTCATAGCGGAAATTTCGACGTACGAGATCACGGATTGGCCTGCGGATGCCATGCTGGACACTGACCTGGTGTCGCGGGGCGATGTCGGATGGGCAGCGGTGCCGGCGGGCGCCTCGCAAGCATCTGGTTGCCGGCCAATGGGGATATCAAGGCCTGCTCCTCACAATCACCCCACGGCTAGTGCCTGCGGGGACCCCGATGCCACGTGGGCGGGCAGCACCCGGCCGAGGCCGACCCGGCGGGCTCCCAGTCCTATGACCGTGGCCCACCGCTCGGATGCGACCGAGTACACGTCGACCACCGGCCTGTTGGTGGCGTCTCCGAGGGGCCGAATTTGGGCCGGGGTGGCGTGCAAGGCCTGGCCCACCAGGAGGCGCGGTCCCGCGCTGTGCGCCGGGGAGGATTCGAGCGCGGTGGCCGGCTACCTGGGAGGAGGTGAAGGCGCGTGGCCGGCCGCGTCGAGCTGAAAGGTTTAGGCGCGTCGGGGGGCATCGCCATCGGTCCTGCTCATTTATTCCGCAGGAGCGAAGAGGTAGTGCGGTGCCGGCTGCCGCCGGAAAGCTTGCCGAGCGAGGTGGAGCGGCTGCAGCGGGCTGCCCAGGTTGCGCGGCAGCAGATTGCCGAACTCAAAGAGAAGGCTGCGCGCGAGCATGGGGCTGAAGAAGCGGCGATATTCGAAGCTCAAGGTCTCATGTTGCAGGACCCGGAGCTCCTGGGCAAAGCGGAGAGGTTGATCATGGAAGCCAAGTGCAATGCCGAATGGGCCCTGCAGCGAGTGGGAGAAGAAGTGGCGTCCTCGCTGGAATCCCTGCCTGACGAATACTTCGGGGCCCGCGCTGCTGACGTGCGGGACGTGGTGTCGCGGGTACTTTCCATCCTGCAGGGACGCTCCGGCGGCAAGCTTGGCGATCTGCCGGGACCGGTGGTGGTGGTGGGCGAGGAACTCATGCCCTCGGACACCGCGCAGGCGGACCGGGATAAATTGCTTGGCTTGGTGATGGAGACCGGCAGTTGCACATCGCACGCCGCCATCTTGGCTCGCACCATGGGCATCCCGGCGGTGGTAGGTGTCAAAGGGGTCGTCGATGCTGTTTCTCCAGGCGACGCCGTGGTAGTGGACGGGGATACCGGCGTCGTCGTGATCCGTCCGTCTGCCGATGAGCTGGGCGATTGGCAGGTCAAGAAGGAGCAGTGGGACCGGCGTCGGGAGCAGCTCAGATTGCTCATCAGTGCAGCGGCAGTTACCAGGGACGGTCACCGGGTGGAGCTGGCGGCCAATATCGGCTCGCTCGAGGATCTCAGTTCGGCCCTCGAATGGGGTGCTGAAGGAATAGGGCTGTTCCGCACCGAGTTCCTGTTCATGGATCGAGAGGTTCCCCCCTCCGAGGAGGAGCAATTCGAGGTCTATCGCCGGGCGGTGGAGGCGTTCTCCGGACGTCCGGTGATCATTCGCACGCTCGACGTGGGAGGGGACAAGCCCATACCCTGGCTGGGCCAGCTGGTAGAGGCAAATCCTTTTCTGGGGCTGCGGGGGATCAGGCTGTGCCTGGCCCGGGAAGATGTCTTTCTGACCCAGCTGAGGGCGCTGTTGCGTGCGCGCGCCCACGGCAACCTGTGGGTAATGTTCCCCATGGTGGCGGATGTGGGGGAACTCCGGGCTGCCAAGCGCCTGGTGGATAAAGCCAAGGAGGACTTGGCCTGCGCGGGGGTGCCGCACGGGGACCCGCCGGTAGGCATCATGGTAGAGATCCCTTCGGCGGCCCTGCTGATTGATCATATCTTGCAAGAAGTAGATTTCGTGAGCGTGGGGACCAACGATCTCACCCAGTACACCCTTGCCGTGGACCGTACCAATGCCACGGTATCATGCTTGGCGGACGCACTGCACCCCGCGGTGCTGCGGCTCATTGCCGAGGTGGCGCGGGCCGGCCGCCGTTGCGGAAAGTGGGTGGGGATTTGTGGCGATCTGGCAGGTGATGCCTTGGCAACGCCGATACTGACGGGATTTGGCGTGGATGAGCTGAGCATGGCACCGCGACTCCTGCCCGAAGTTAAGGAGGCGCTTAGGGCCACCTCCATGAGAGAGGCACAGGAGCTCTCCCGTCGAGCGCTTGCTTGTCGCAGTGCCGCCGAGGTACGCCAGCTACTGACACAAAACCGTCAATCCAAGTGAACTAGTCACGATCTCATGGGAGGCGTCGTCGATGGTTGAAGCGCGTGTCGTTGTACGTACTGGTGTGGGACTTCACGCGCGGCCGGCGGCCGCCCTGGTCCAGGAAGCTGGCCGACATCCGTGCAGAGTGAGCATCCAATACGGGGGCAAGACGGCAGATGCCAAGAGTGTCTTGCAGGTGATGGCCCTGGGGGTGAAGGATGGCGAGGAGATCACCATCCGAGCGGAGGGTGAAGGGGAATCGGAGGCTTTACAGGCGCTGGTACGGTTGTTCGCTCGCGGCCTGAAGCCGTCCTAGAGATCAGGGGCGAGTGGGCTTGGCGAGAGGGCACCACGAGTGCTTCGCTCCAAATGCTGTGCGACCGATGAACTGTTCCCTGGTGTGCCCCAACACGTCGGAGAAAAGGACCAGTTTCGTCTCTCATGTGAGGCCGGAAAGAACCAAGCCCGCGGGCCAGGACCGTGCGGGCGGCTTCACCCCCAGGATGTTGCCGCTCGTGTACTCCGCTCATGACCTGGACACGGTGATGGCCACCTGATTGGCCGTCGCAATGGGAGGTGCGCGGTTGGCAGAGGGGCAAAGGGTTCGGGGTACCGTAGCTGCGGAATGCTCGGGAGCGCTTCCGACCTGCGTTGGGGGCAGTCGAAGGGCGAGGGAGAGGGCTGGCAGTGGTGCGGATGCGGACAACACCAGGTGTCGTGCGCGCTGGTGGTGGCATGCCCGCTGCCCTCGCTGATCAGGGCGATTGTCAACTGCCGGGGCGCATCCCGGCGTCGCGCCGGTGGCAATCCGCCGGACATTCCTGTCGACCCCCCCACATCAAGGCTTGGGCGTTAAGGTCGGGTTCGGACCTGCCCCGCCTCCTCTTTCCCAATCAATCGGCTGTCCCACGGAAATGTGGCGGTTTTCTCCTGCTGTGTTAGCGACGCCAGGGGGCCGGTGTGTTCGCTGGAGCGCGGTGATGGCCATGCAGCTCGGGATTGCCTGCTCGCCGGGGCACTGCCCTGCCTCCCGAGCCCGCGGTATCTGCCAGGGGCGGCCAAAGGGAGTCTCGCCCCCACTGCTGTTCCTCCCCGCCCCGGTCTGGTGGAGCTGATGGGGGAGGTCTGCACCTTGACCCCACGGGGCCATGAAGCGAACTGGCGAACCTCGGCAGGCGGGAGGAACCGCAGCTGCCGTGCAGAAGTAAGTGGGGGATTTTGGCTCGAGGTGGCGGGCGGTGTACCGGGATTTCCGGCGGATTGGCAGGGATATGTTTCTGGCCGGGTTGGTAACTTCCCACGGGGGCAACATGAGCGTGCGCTGTGGTGACCGCATCATCATCACTCGCCGCGGCAGCATGCTGGGAAGACTCACCCACCGGGATTTGGTGGAGGTGGCATTGCGCGGTGACCAGGGACCGGTGGCCGAGGCTTCCTCGGAGCTGCCGGTCCATCGCCAGCTATACCTGCATACCCCTGCACTGGCCATCATCCATGCCCATCCGCCGGCGGCGGTGGCCATCTCCCTGGTGGCCGAAGAGCTGGTGCCCCTGGACGCGGAGGGCGCCCTCCTGCTGGGGCGGGTGCCGGTGGTGACCGCCGCGCGCCTGATAGGCGACCCGGAGACGGGCAGGTTGCTTGCCCGCAGGTTGAATCAGGCCAGAGCGGTGCTCCTCAGGTCGCACGGCAGCTTCGTGGTGGGCCGGAGCCTGGAGGAGGCCTACCGGCTCACCTCCTGCCTGGAGGCCTCGGCCCGCATCATGCTCTTTGCCCACCTGGCGACAAGGCACGAGACATGGGGGTCTCACCGCCACCAGGGGAGGGTCCCGCCCTGAAAGTCAAGCTGCCGTACGGCAATACCAGCGTGAGCCTGTGCGTACCCGACGACGCGGTCATCATCCGGGCCGGCGATGAGGCGCCGCTGGCCGACGAGGAAGCAGCCTTTCAGAGAGCCATCCGCAACCCCGTGGGTAGCGTTCCCCTTGCCGAGTACCTGGTTCGCGGGGCGGAGACCTGCATCGTGACTTCCGACAAGACCAGGCCCACTCCCAACGCCCGGCTGTTGCCCTGGATACTGGATGTCCTTTCCCGGGCGGACATAGAGCACCCCACGGTCCTGGTGGGCACCGGTACTCATGAGGGAGGCAGTCCCCAGGAGATACGGGCCCTGGTGGGAGAGGAAGCCTGGCGGCGCTGCCGGGTACTGGTGCACGATGCCCGTCGGCGGGAGGATCTGGTCCTGGTCGGTCACACGTCCTCGGGCACCCCGGTTTGGGTGAACCGACATTACGTCTCGGCCACCAATCGCCTGGTGGTGGGCTTCATCGAGCCCCACTTCTTCGCCGGTTTTTCCGGTGGCCCCAAGGGGGTGATGCCTGCAGTAGCGGGTATGGATACCATCCTGGAGCTGCACCGCCCCGAGCTCATCGCCCATCCCCGCACCACCTGGGGAGTGCTGGACGGCAACCCGGTCCAGGAGGAGATCGCCGAGGCCGCCCTGATGGCGGGGAAGTTCTTCCTGGTCAACGTCACCCTTAACCGCCAACGTTGCCTCACCGGGATTTACGCCGGAGATCCCATCCAGGCCCACCGGGCGGGCTGCGAACATGCGGCTCGCAGCTCCCTGGTGGAGGTGGAGGGGTGGTTTGACCTGGTGATCACCAGCAACGCCGGTTACCCCCTCGACCAGAACCTGTATCAGGCGGTGAAGGGGATGTCGGCGGCGGCATCGATCTGCAGGATCGGCGGCAGCATACTGGTGGTGGCGGCGTGTCAGGCGGGACTACCGGCGGGCGGGGAGTTTGAGCGCATGCTGCTTGCTGCGGAGGGGCCCCGCCAGCTGCTGGCCGAGATACTCGCTCCCGGATACCGCCGGCCCGACTCATGGGAAGCGCAGGTGATGTGCCAGATCCTGGTCAAGCACAGGTTGATGCTGTACTCTGAACTTGACCCGGAACTGGTACGACGTGCCTTCCTGGAGCCGGTGGAGGATCCCGATGGGGCCGTAGCCAGCCAGCTGCAATCCCTCGGGGAGGGTGCTCGGGTGGCGGTGCTGGTGGACGGTCCCCTGGCGGTGCCGGTCAGGAGGGCCGGAGAATGAATCTCGTCGAATCTCGTCTGGAGGAGGTTGGGACAGCAATTCATGGCTGGTTTGCTTTCGGAATTCCGACTGAAAGACGTCACCTTCAAGAACCGCATAGCCATGCCCCCGATGGCCACCAATGAGGCTACGGAGGACGGAGAGGTCACCGACCAGATAATCAAGCATTACGTGGCCCGCGCCGAGGCGCAGGTGGGGCTGATCATGGTGGAGCACACCTGGGTGACCAGGGCGGGTCGCATGAATGTGCGCCAGCTGGGCCTGGCCCAGGGAGCGGCGGTACCGGGGTTCGCCCGCCTGGCGGAAGAGATCAAGGCCCAGGGGACGGTGGCGGGAATCCAGCTCACCCACGCCGGCTCCGCTACCACCCGCGATGCCTGCGGGTGTCAGCCCGTGGGTCCCTCGGCGGTGATGCATCCTCGGGGGAGCGAAGAACCCCGGGAGCTGAGCTTCGCCGAGATCAAGATTCTGGTGGAGGCCTTCGCCCGGGCGGCGGGGCGGGCCAGGGAAGCTGGTTTTGACATCATAGAGCTGCACGGGGCTCACGGGTACCTGCTGGGGCAGTTCCTTTCGCCACTGACCAACCAGCGTGCCGATGAGTACGGGGGAAGCCTGGAGAACCGCGCCCGCTTTGCCCTGGAGGTGGTGCGGGAGGTCCGCAATCGCATCGGTCCGGAGCCGATCCTCGCTTACCGCCTGGGAGTGGAAGACTTCATGCCCGGAGGGCTCACCATTGACGACACCATCCAGGTGGCCCGCTGGCTGGTGAAGGCGGGAGTGGATCTGCTGGACATCTCCGGGGGGCTAGCGGGGTCGCAGCCACCGGGCCTGGAGGGCCAGGGCTACTTCCTCCCTTACGCCGAGAGGATCCGGTCGGAGGTACGGGTGCCCGTGCTCTGCGCGGGGGGCATTACCGATCCCCTGTTCGCTGACGAGGCCGTGCGCCAGGGCCGGGTGGATCTGGTGGGCATCGGCCGGGCATTGCTGGAGAATCCGGACTGGGCGCTGGATGCCATCCGTACCCTGACCGACCGTGCGCTGGAGGAAGAGGTCCCAGAGCCGGAGGAAGAGAGCTGAGGATCTCAGCGGAACATCAGCCGCATCAGCCAGGGTTGGTGGATGCGCGCTGCTCCCTGCGGGCAGAGCTCCTCGCAGCAGAAGCAGCGGATGCATTCCTGCAGGTTGACGGTGGGAATTCCTTCGTCCAGCCGCAGGGCGCCGGGGGGGCAGTTGTGGACACATACTCCGCAACCGGTGCACAGTCGAGCATCGAAAAGAGGCCGAGGACGCAGCAGGGCATCCAGCCTGGCCCGCACGGGGCCCGGCAGGCGGTGCCAGCCGGGTATGGCGGTTGGGCGCCCGGTGGGGATGCGGAAGTCGGTGGGCCTTACGGGGCGGGGTGAAACTTCCACCAGCTCCACCTGGTGGGGGTCGAGGAGGCCGGCGGCGATGGAGGCTGAGACGGTGGGGACGGTCGACTCATCGACTCCCAGCCAGCGGGCCAATGCCCAGTCGAGGGCGTAAGGGTCGCGGGCGGCGGCGATCACTCCTAAAGGACGGGGGGATCCCCGGCTGGGACCCGGCCCGTCCATACCCACCACCCCGTCCACCACGGACATGCCGGGACGGATGGCTCGGGCCACATCCAGGAGCAGGCGGGAAAAATCGCCCACCGCGGGCATCTTGAGGTGGTATTCGGCTTTCTTCAGGCCGGGTATGGCCCCGAACATCAGCTTGACCGCGGCGGTGAGACGGGTCAGGCCGTGGGTCTTGAGCTTAGACACCCCCACCACCAGGTCGGCCTCCGCCAGCACCCTGGCCACGGTCAGGGAGCGGATGACCAGTCCGTCGGGCAGAGGCAGCTCCACCGACCCGGTGTCGAAATTGAGTTGGGCACCCGTGGCTTCGGCCACCTCCAGCATGCCGGTGACTCGGTAGAGCCGCTCCAGGGCGGACCGGGAGAAGGGTCCGCCCGGACAGTCGGCGATCATCACGCGGGCACCCGCCTCCTGCAGCGATCTGACTACCGCCGCCACTACCTGGGGATGGGTGGTCACCGCTCGGGCGGGAGGGGTGGCCATGAGCAGGTTGGGCTTGACCACCACCCGGCTGGCGGAGCTCAGGGGTGGCCAGCCGCCGGCGGCGGCTACCGCGCGGTCGACGGCCGCTCGCACCTCCTGCGGATGGTAGCTGGTGCATTGGGTGAGGGCTACCCGACAGTACATCGACCTGACTGCTCCTGGACGGTTTGATTGTACGGAAAGAAGGCAATGATTGTCAAATTGAGGGAGGTGACGGAGAGTGAAGGTGGTCAGGGAAGGTGACGTGAGGTTGTTCGAGGCCCCGGCACCTTATCCCCGGCGGGCCAGGGTGTTGCTGGACTCAGCAACGGTGGGGGAGGAGCTGGCGGCTTCCCTCGGCATTTCGTATTACGCTCCCGGAGAGAGGGCGGACTTCCACCGGCATGCCAGCGACGAATTGATGCTGGTGCTGGAGGGTACCGGATATATCGAAGGTGAGGACGGCAGGCACCGGCTGCAGCCGCGATGTGCCATCTACGTGCCGGCGGCCGAGGCCCACGCGGTGGTCAACGATGGTTCATCCCCTCTGGTGTTTGCCTTCGTCTATGTCCCGCCGGGGCCCGAGCAGAAGACGAAGGTGCAATGGCGAGCAGTCGAGGAGGGCTGAGTGTGCGGCAGGTGGAACTCCGGCCGGCCCCGCGCTGGATTCCGGGAGAAGTCGTCTTTGAGGTGCACTCCCGGGCGCACGGACCGGTGGGAGAGGTGGCGTACATGCAGCTGGACCGGGCGTCAGGGAGCGCCGAGGTGGGGATCGTCATCTTCGAGCGGTTTCGCGGCATGGGTTACGGTGAGGCGGCCTTGCGGGCGCTGCTGGATCATTTGTTCCAATCCGTAGGTCTACGCCGGGTCTGGCTCCGGGTACTGCCTGCTAACCGACCCGCGTTGCGATGTTACCGCAAGTGCGGTTTCCGGGTGGTGCGCGAGGTCCGGTGGCCGCTCCTGGGGATATTGCGATACCTGGTGATGGAACTCCGTCAGGAGGATTTTCAGTCTCAGAAAGAGGAGGTAGCCGGTGAAGAAGGTCAAGAGGTATCGGATATGGCCGAGAGCGCTGGAACGGTTCATCCGTGATGTCTTGATCAAAGCCGGGGTGGGGGAGCGGGATGCCATCAACGTGGCCCGCTGTCTGGCGGCTGCCGATCTAAGAGGCATCGATTCCCACGGGGTGATCCGGCTCCCCGTCTATCTGCAGCGGTTGGAGAAGGGCTTCATAGAAACCCGGACCAGGCTGGAGGTGGTGGCGGAGTCTCCCTCCACGGCGTTGCTTGATGCCAACAACGGGTGGGGTGCTACGGCTGGTGCTGAAGCCATGAAGATGGCGGTGGCCAAGGCGCGGGAGACCGGGGTGGGGGTGGTGGCGGTCAGGAACTCAAATCACTTCGGCATAGCCGCCCATTACGCCCTCATGGCGGTTCGCGACGACATGATCGGGCTGGCCCTGACCAACTCTTCCCCCAGCATGGCTCCCTGGGGAGGGAACGCGAAACTCTTGGGCACCAACCCCATTTGCATCGCCGTTCCCACCGGTGGGAAATGGCCGTTGGTTTACGACGGAGCGACCAGCACCGTGGCCCGGGGACGCCTGGTGGTGGCGCGGGAGCGCAAGCAGGCCATACCGCCCGACTGGGCACTGGACCCGAAAGGACAGCCAACCACCGACCCGGAGGTGGGGCTGCTGGGCACCTTGATGCCCCTGGGCGGGTACAAGGGTTACGGTCTCGCCCTGATGGTGGACGTGCTCTGCGGGGTGCTCACGGGAGCTGCCTTCGGACCCGAGGTGGGTCAGCTGAGCCGGCCCGATCGCCCCCAGGAAGTGGGGCACTTCTTCGCGGCGGTGGATATCTCCCGGTTCTTGCCGGTGGAGGAATTCAAGCATCGGGTGGACCAGCTGGCCCGCGAGATGAAAGAAGCGCCGCGGCGGGCGGGAGTCGCCGAGATCTTTCTGCCCGGGGAGATCGAGTTTCGGCAGCAGGAAGTGAGGGAGCGAGACGGCATTCCCATTGACATACCGGTGTGGAAGAAGATGGAAGAAATTGCCTGGTCATATGGGGTGGAGATCGAAGGGTGGTGGAAGGAAAAGTGAAGAAAGATCGCCTCCTCCGAGAGCTGGAGCTGCTGCTGGCATGGGTGCGATCCCGCGCCGTGGCGCCCGGAGGCAATCTCTTCCCCCAGGATCTGGAGGAGCTGCGGTTGCGGCTCTTGAGCATCCTCGCGCATTTCGGCTGACCCTGCAGGGTTCAATGTCTGACCTTGACTGTAGGTCGGCATCTTCGGGCGACTCACAGCGATGGGTGGTGGCAGATTTGCCCCGGCGATACACCGGATGTGCAATTTGACTGGCCGGTCACCCCTGGCCACCTGGGGGATCGTCCGCCGTTGAGCAGGTGAGTGTGCCGGCCATTGCTGAAGTCAGCTGTTGCGCACCGAGCTCATGCCAGGCCCACTGCTTGTCCAGCACCGGGCTTCCGGTACATGCCGGGGAGGGGTGGCGGCGGGCGTTGGAGCCCCAGCTCGAGAGCAGGCCTGGCGGATGCCAGAGCGCGTGAAATACCGCACATCTGTCATCTGTGTGCCGGGCTTCTGACCGGTCACCGCCTGGCTACTGAGGGATGGATCGGGCTGGTTGGCTGCACCTTGGAGCCGGGACGGCAGAAGCAGGATTCCGGATCTGAGGCAGGAACTGGATTGCAGGCCCGCAGTTGCCCGATCTTGGCGGGGGTGCTGAGATCCGGCTACCCTCAGGCCAGGACGAGCTGGCAGTTCGGTGTGGCCGCTACATCGAGCCTTCAGGGCATGGACGCCCGCCTCCACCGGAACTCATGCGCTGGCTTCCTTAGCTCCAAGTGATCCGCAGGACCGCTGGGTGGCGTCGCACGCCCAGGGCTCGTGCGGGCTGAACTGGGGCAGTGGAGGGGCCAGGTAGGAAGTACGCTGCTGCTCATCCGCGGGGCTTGGCACGCCGGGGCGTACAGCCCCCAAGATGTTTGCCCGTCACAGGTTATCAACTTTGGGGAGGTGCTTTTCCTGGACTGGACGAGCGTCAGGGCGCTGTGGTCGCGGCTGGAACTGCAGGGACTGGTGGTGGCGGCGGTGATCACCATCGGGTGGCTCTGGGTGATCGGGCGCTGCCTGCGCGCAGACACGACGCCGAGGCAGCAGTGGGGACTGGGGGCGGGCCTGGCTGCCGCTGCTGCTGCCTTTGTACCCTCCATCGTACTGGTGCAGGTTCCCTGCCAGACTGCCGTTTCGCGATGGGTAATGAGCAGTCTGTCCACCGCGAATCAGCTGATCACGGCTATCCCGGCCATAGCCCTGTCCGGGCTGATCCAGGAGGCCGTCAAGGCGGTCTTCGCTCTGGCCTGCTGGCGGGTGGCGCGATCTGCCGGGAATTCAAGCGCGAGTGCTGTTGGGGGGTTGTTTGGTGCCTGGGTCGGGGCAGGCTACGGAGGGATGGAAGCGTGGGTGATCCTGTCGGGTCTGTTCCGCGCGCCGGGGACCACGGCCCGGATGGTGGCTGCGGCGGTGGCGGAGAGATTGCCGGTGGTGGCGGTACACGCTGCTCTCCCCGCCTTGGTCCTCGGCCACTGGGCGAAGTCGGGTCCGGCGGGCGGTATGGCGGCCCTGCTGGTGGTGGCTTTCTGGCACGGATTGATTAACTACGGTGTGGTGCTGGCTCGAACGGGGGTACTGGGTCTGACCAGCACATATCTTTACGTTTATCTGACTTGCTTGCTCCCCCTGGCATACCTCCTAGTGCGGGCGAGGAGGGAGAGGACGTGACGAGGAAAGGGATGACGGTGGTGGGTTTGGGGTTGGCATGGGCGTTGTTGCTGGCGGCTTGCGGCAGGCCGGCCCCGCTGCAGCTGGCGGAGCCTTGGGCCGCGGGGGAAGTGAGTGTCCTGGAGCTGAGCCAAAGGGGACAGGTCATCGGCACCCTGACCCTCAAAGTGCAGCGCGAAGAGGACATGTGGGTCCTGATCACCGAGACGACGGCGGGCAACTTCTTCGAGCGAGCAGCGGTGTGGGCGCGGCCGGGGAGCCTGGAGCCCACCCGGGTGGAGTTCGAAGCCGAAGGGCCAGCCGGGCGGGTGACCTACACGGCAACCTACGGCTCTGCCGAGGTCACCATAAGGGCCCAGCGGCCGGATGGTCCCCAGGAGGCGACGGTGAAGCTTCCCGCCCCACCGTACTACGACAACGAGCAGTTCATTGCTCTGCTACGGGCCCTGCCGCTACGCCAGGGCTGGAAGGGTACATTCAATGTCATCGTCACCCGCGCCGCTTCCAAAGCGCAGCTGACGGTGGAGGTGGTGGGGAAGGAGACCGTCCGCACCGCCGTGGGCGACGTCGAGGCCTGGAAGCTGGAGCTCAAGGGGGCCAACCAGTTTGGATGGGTGGAGGTGGACCCTCCACACCGCTTGGTGAGGTACGAGAATGTGGCCGCCGGGACGGTATCCCTCCTGAAGGAATATCGGGCAGGCGAGTGATACCGGTCACCTCAGGCCAAAGCCGAGCTCAGCGAGGGCGGAGCGAAACACAACATGATGATCCGGGGCTCCTGGGGCGGCGGGCTTCCTGGCCGTTCCCGGGGAAGTAGCTTGGGCTGGGCGCTTTTCCACCAGGGGCTTGGCCTTAACGCCGTGGTGGTGCCCCGCTTGCCGGGCGGCTTTCTTTCTGGGGAAGATGGCCCGTGACGCCGACTGAGCTGGCCGGTGTCTAGAGGATAAGGCGAGCTCTGGCTGGATTGTTGCCCCTGGCGTTCTCGGGCCCGGGCACTGACTCTTCATCTCCGATCCATCATCTGGGGCCTGTACTCCCTCTTTCCGGGCTGGACATGTGGTCTCGTTTCAGACCCTGCCGGCCACTCCTCAAAGAAACGCCTTCCTTCAACCCAGGGACGGAGGACACCGCCGCAACCCCTCGCTCCAGCAGTCAACGGATGACCCCTGCTTTCGTCATGCTGACCACGCCTGCATTCGCCAAAGCTTGGCTTATCCTGGCTGCCTTTGGGGGGATGATGGCATACCGCAAAAGCGGTGGCAGGAAATTTGCAGAACACAGAGAATTGGCAATTATGCGGCTTGTGGCCCGGTGCGTGAAGGGGGTGTTTGATGGAGTTTCAGACGATTGAGGATACCACTTGAGGGAGGCGGAGGTCGAGGTGGTTTGGTGTGCGGGGCGGGCACTGCAGGCGCCCCGGCCGAGGTTGGCTGTGACCGGTTGGTAGTGTACGGGTCGAGTTATTGGGTTGCTCAATAGGTTTGGCTGACTGGGCCGTGATTACGCCACCCCACCCTGCCCTTGCGGAGACCCCGGTCGCCGAGGGTCAGAAATCCGGCATCTTGTCGCTGATTATATCGCCAGCTCGTGGAGTGGATCATGTGGACCCTTGTTCATGAGCGCACTGGCTGTAGGCGGGTGGGCAGCCGAGCGAGAGGCATGGATCATGGGCGGGGAGCCAGGCTGCGGAGGCTGGTGAAGTCGCGGTCCGAGTTTCAGTCACGAGGCGCGGGTTTCATTTACGACGGGACTTCGGAGGAGGAGATGCTTGGTGGAGGGGTACGGATTCCTCTCAGTCATTCCGCCCTTGGTGGCCATTGGCCTTGCCATCGTCACCAAGCAGGTTCTGCCCTCGTTGTTCCTGGCCACGTGGCTTGGAGCGCTGTTTTTGGCCAAATGGAATCCCCTGGGAGCGTTCCTCGATACCGTGCAGAAGTACGTCGTCGCCTCCATAAGTGACAGCTGGAACGCCGCCATACTCGCTTTCACCTTCGTTATGTTCGGGATGTGCGGCGTGCTCGCGCGCTCGGGCGGTGCCAAAGCCATCGCCAATTGGTTTGCCAGGCGCAGCGAGAATCCCCGTAGCGGGCAGTTGGCCACCTGGTTGATGGGGCTCATCATATTCATCGATGATTACGCCAACACCATGATAGTTGGTAACACCATGAGACCTCTGACCGACAGACTGAAGATCTCTCGCGAGAAATTGAGCTATATCGTGGATACCACCGCCGCGACCGATTCCAGCATGGCCATCATATCCAGCTGGATAGGTTACGAGATGGGCTTGATCAGGGATGCCTTCGGGAAGCTGGGCATAGAATGGGGCGTCTACTTGACCTTCTTGCGCAGCATACCGTTCAGGTTCTACAGCATCTTCGCCTTGATCCTGGTACTGTTCCTCGCATTGCAGCGCAGGGATTACGGGCCCATGTACGCGGCGGAAGTGCGGGCCAGGACTCAGGGTAAACTGCTCAGGGACGGGGCTTCGCCCCTCGTGGCTAAGGAGATGACCGAAGCCGAACCTCCGGAAGGGGCGCCGTTGCGGGCGTACAACTTCATCATCCCCATCGTGGCGGTGATTGTCATCGCCATTGTGGGGATGTGGTACACGGGTGGCGGGGCTGAGGGCGTCAGCATCATGGAAGCAATCGGCAATTCCGACTCGAGCGTGGCCCTCCTGTGGGCCAGCGTTGCCGGCAGTATTCTGGCGATTGCCATGGTGGTGGGCCAGCGGATCCTCACCTTGCAAGAGGCGGTCGACGCGTGGGTGGATGGGGGCAAGTCGGTGTTCGTAGCCTGCGCCATTCTGGTCCTGGCGTGGTCGCTGGGCAGCGTCTGTGAGGATCTGGGCACCGCGCATTACATCGTGGGAATCACCAAGGGCTTTCTATCACCGGCGCTGGTTCCCGCTCTGATATTCCTGGTATGTGCTGGCATATCCTTCGCAACTGGCACCTCGTGGGGCACCATGGCCATAGTGATGCCCTTGGGTATACCGCTGGCATATCATCTGGGTGCGCCCATGATCCCCACCATCGGCGCGGTACTGACGGGGTCGGTCTTTGGAGACCACTGCTCACCGATTTCCGACACCACCATTCTCTCATCTCTGGCCTCAGCGTGTGACCACATAGATCACGTCACCACCCAGCTGCCCTATGCCCTCACTGCGGCCATCGCGGCGGTCATCGTCGGATTCATCCCGGTAGGTTTTGGGCTGCCGCCATACATATCCCTGGCTGCAGGACTGCTGGCCCTGTGGTTCTGGGTCAGGTTCTTCGGGAAACCCACCGAGCTGGAGGTTCTCGCAGAAACCAGGACAGCCGGCGAGTGAACGAACCCCGGGGAATCTGCCCCTTGGTTGACGCAGAAGCTCCGAAAGTGGGCTTTGACTGTTGATGCCGAAAGAGAGACTGGATGGATGCGCGAAAGGAGTGAGCCTGTCGCAGTACGACCAGCGGCCGCTAGCGTAACCCGGACTTTGGGCCGGGAAGCACGGCACAGGCAAATGAGGACGGCCACGGCACCATGGGTTGCCCATGCCTGACTGTCATAAAGCAGCCTTCGCTGCCGGTCGCATCCTTCACCGCCAGGGCGCCGCGTCCGTGGGGTCATCCCACGGCGCGGCGCACGAGTAGCAGTAGGTGTGGGCGGTGTGACGGCGAAGACAGCTGGAAGAGGACGGCAGCTATGGGCAAAGCCTCGGGCAGGACTGGCGGGCTGGCCAGCCGTGAGCGTGCTGGTCAAATCTAGGTGGTAGCAGCAGGGCAAGCCCAATCCCTCCCTTGCCCTGCAGGGATGGTGGGGCGAGACCGCGTTGCAGCCAAAGCGGGTTGACGCGTCTGACTGGTGGACGCCAGGTGGCTTGGGTACTGGTGTGGGCTGCAGCATGACCCACAACCATGCGATGACGGGGAGGTGGCACCTGTGTCGGAGGCGACGGCCGGCTTACGGCAGGCATTATTGGAGGCGGACGAGGCGGCAGCGGTTGAGGAGACGCGCAGACTGCTTGCTGAGGGCACCGAGCCCCGGGAAATCCTGGAGTCGGGCCTGGCAGCTGCCATGTCGGAACTGGGCCAGAGGTGGAACCGTGGGGAGGCTTTCCTTCCCGAGGTGGTGGCTGCGGCCGAGATATTCAAGAAGTGCAGTGAGTTAGTGGAACCGGCGCTCTTGTCGCGGGACGAGAAGAAGGCCGGTCACCGCGTGGTGATAGGCACGGTGAAGGGAGACCTGCATGATCTGGGCAAGAACCTCGTGGCGGTCATGATGAGGACGGCTGGTTTTGAAGTACATGACCTGGGCAAGGATGTACCGGCCGAGAAGTTCGTGGAGGCAGCGCGGGATTTAGGAGCCAGGATTGTGGGGCTGAGTGCGCTGCTCACCACCACCATGGTGGAACAGAAGGTGGTGATAGAGGCCCTCCAGGAGGCGGGGTTGAGGTCGGCGGTGAAAGTGCTGGTGGGGGGTGCCCCGGTAACGGCACAGTGGGCGGCCGAGATTGGTGCGGACGGGTACGCGTCCAACGCGACGGAGGCGGTGGAAGTCGCCCTGGGGCTGGTCGGGGCTGGTGAGTGACCATCATGGCGGGGAGGTGATGCAGGTGGGTGCAGCGGTGGTTTTCACGGTGCTTTCCCGGAGTGAGGTGGAGGAGATCCACGAGGCGGCCTTCAGGGTGCTGTCAGAATGCGGCGTGTTCATAGATTACCGACGGGCCCTGGAGCATCTGGCGGAAAGGGGGGCCGACGTGGATTTCTCGTCGGGCAGGGTTCGGTTCCCTCCTGCTTTGGTGGAGAAGGCGTTGCAGACATGTCCCGGGTCGTTCAAGCTGTACGATCGGGAGGGGAACGAGGCACTGGTGGTGGGTGGGGACCGGGTACACTTCGCCACTGGCTCCTGTGCCGTGAGGTATCAGGAGGGTGATTCCGCTCGTCCTTCCCGGGCCGAGGATCTGGTGCGGCTGGTGCGGGTGGCTGATGCTCTGCCGGAGGTCCAGCTTCAGTCCACCGCGGTGGTGGCTAGCGAGGCCCCCAAGACCCTGGGCGACACGTACCGGCTTTACCTGGTTCTCGCCAATTCCTCCAAGCCGGTCATCACCGGTGCCTTCAGTGAGCAGGGACTGTGGGACATGAAGTCGATCCTTGATGCGGTAACCCTGGGCCGTACCGAAGAGGCGCCATGTGCCGTATTCGATGTTTGCCCCTCTTGTCCCCTGAAGTGGACTGCCAACACCGCGGCCAACGTGATGGATGGTGCTGCTGCCGGTCTCCCCCTCGAGTTCGCGTCCATGCCCATGCCGGGGGCTACTGCCCCGGTCACCCTGGCGGGGAGTGTGGTGATCCATACCGCGGAGACGCTCAGCGGGGTGGTGCTGGCGCAAACCGTGAGGCCTGGCGCCCGGTTAGTCTGGGGAGGGGCACCGCTGCAGTTCGACATGAGATATGGTACCACGCCGCTGAGCGCCGTAGAAGCCACGCTGATTGCGGTGGCGACTGCCCAGATGGGAAGATACTACGGCCTGCCCACCCATACGTATGCGGCGTTGAGCGACTCCAAGGTGGTGGATGCCCAGGCCGGGGCGGAAACGGCCCTCAGCGGTCTCTTGGCCGCCCTGGCTCGCATCAACCTCATAGCGGGGGTGGGTGCCCTGGACTTCGTGGCCACCCAGAGTTGCGAGAAGTTGGTGCTGGATGCCGAAGTGTGCGGCATGATTCAGCGGGTGCTGCGCGGCATAGAAGTCTCACCCGAGACCGTGGCCGCCGATCTGATACTGGAACTGGGACCAGGCGGCGACTACCTCTCGCATCCGCACACGCGCCGCTGGTTCAGGACGGAGCTACATCTGCCGGGCCTGGTCATCGACCGCCTGGACCGCAAGGGTTGGGAGCAAGCCGGGAGATGCGATGCGCTCATGCGGGCACAGGAACGGGTACAGCGCATCCTGGCCGAGCACCAGCCCCGTCCCCTGGATCCGGAACGAGCCTCCAGGCTCGACGAAGCCATGCGGCGGGTCATGGCGCGGGAGGCTTGCTGCTGTCTACCCTTTGTTCCCGCTCCGTGAAGCGCCTCTGGTGGCGGTGGGGGACAGTTGCTGCGAACGAGGGGAGAACTAGCCTTCATTGCAACGCCCGGCGAGTCATTCCTGCCGGGTTGTTGCCGGCAGACGTTTCGACCCTGGACTGGCTGGCGGGAGTGATGCGCGAAGTCCCATGGGTTCTGGTCGCATGCTCCGCCCTGGCGTCGAGCTGGAAGACGGCTGCCGCTACCCGTGGCCGGCGGTGTCGGCCGCCCGGAGAGTTTCCCTACCGGAGGACCGAGGAATGGCCCGCCTGGTGATTAACCTGGAAGCGATAAGGCACAACGCCCAGCTGGTCCTGGAGCTTTGTTCCTCGCGGGGGTTGAGGCTAACGGCGGTGACCAAAGGGGTCCTGGGGGATCCGGTCATTGTCCGGCAGCTAATCCAGGCGGGAGTGGACACGCTGGGAGACTCACGGTTGCGTAACATCATGAGAATGCGGGCAGCGGGAATCAGGGCGGAGTTCCACCTCCTTCGGGCGCCCTCCCCACAGGAGATTCCTGAGGTGCTCTCGTTGGCTGACGTCAGCTACCACTCGGAGGTGGAGGTGGTGAGGCTGCTGGCTCGGGCAGCAGAGTCCCGGGGCAGTACTCACCGGGTGGTCCTCATGGTGGAGGTGGGTGACCGCCGGGAGGGCCTCATGCCCACCGAGGTGCTGGCGGCTGCCGACGCGGTCATGAAGATGAAGGGCGTGCAGCTTTACGGTCTGGGGATGAACGTCGGTTGCATCAGCGGCGTGCTGCCCAGTCCCGCCAACATGGGCTTGGTGGCAGAGCTGGCCAGGGAGATCGAAGCCCAGCTGGGCCAGCGCCTGGAGCTGGTGTCCGGGGGCGGCAGCCTGGTGATTCCCCTGCTTCTGGAGGGCAAGGTGCCGGCGGGCATCACCCACCTGCGCATGGGCACCGCCATCTGGCTGGGGGATTACAACACCTGGGACCACCCGGTGCCGGGGGCACGCCACGACGCCTTCGAGCTGGTGGCGCCGGTGATCGAACTCAAGTGGAAGCCCTCGCTACCCGAAGGGGAGGTGGGGCTGGATGCCTTTGGCCGGCGGCCTGCCTTCGAGGACCGCGGGCCCATGCTGCGGGCCATTTGTGCGCTGGGAAGGCAGGACGTCTACGTGGAGGGAATCCAGCCCCGGCTGTCTGGTCTCAGGGTGGTGGCTGCGAGCAGTGACCACCTCATCCTTGATGCCACTGCTGCCCGGTGCCCCGTGCGGGTGGGGCAGGAAATTCCTTTCCGGGTGAACTACGCCGCGCTGCTATTTGCCATGCAGAGCTGTTGTGTGGTCAAGGAGTACGTGGATGCGGGCGGGGCAGGATGATCTGGCACGGAGAGCAGAAGTACTGGTTGGGAGGGAGGACCGAATGGCGAAGGTGCTGGTGCTGGGTGCGGGCCTCATGGGTCCGGCCATTGCGAGCGATTTGTTGAAGTATGGCATCGCTGAGCGGGTGATGGTTGCGGATATTGATCCTGAGCGGGTAGGGGAAGTGGTACGTTGCCTGGGGCCTGAGCGCTGCCAGGGGATGGTTCTTGACGTGTGGGACCGGCAGGCGCTGGTGGACGCCATGCGGCAGGTGGAGGTGGTGGCGGGTGCCTATCCGGCGGCGGCGGTTGCCCAGGTCACCGAGGCGGCGATAGAGGCGGGGGTATCTCTCGCCGATCTGACTGGATCGGCGGAGGGGTTTGACATCTTTGCCTATCATCAGCGGGCGGTGACTGCCGGGGTCACCCTGCTGCCGGGGTGTGGGGTCGCTCCCGGGCTCACCAATGTCCTGGTGGGGCAGGGGGCGGCCAGGTTCGACCGCGTCTCCGAGGGGGTCATTTACGTGGGGGGACTGCCGTTGCATCCCCGGCCGCCGCTTGGCTACCGCGTGGTGTTTTCCATGGACGCGCTGATCGATGAGTATGTGGTCCCCGCCCTGGTCATCAAAGAGGGGCGGGTGGTGGAAGTGCCGGCTTTGGATGGTCTCGAGGAGGTTGCCTTCCCGGATCCGGTGGGTGTTTGCGAGGCCTTCTACACCGACGGGCTGGGGACCATGGTCCGTACCGGGATGCAGATGGGCTTTCGGGAGCTGGCGGAAAAGACCGTGCGCTACCCCGGCCACCGGGATAAGGTGGCCTTCCTGCGCGACTGCGGCTTCTTTTCCCGGGAGCCGGTGCGGGTGGACGGGGTGGAGGTGGTGCCCAGGCGGTTTACCGGGGCGTTGCTGGGGTCGCTGCTCGAGCAGGGCGACGAGGCGGATGTGACCGTACTGCGGGTGGTCGTCCGGGGAGAGAGCCAGGGGAAGCGGGGCACGTGGACCTTCGACATGGTGGACTTTTATGACCACGACAATCGAGTGACCTCGATGGCGCGCACCACGGGATATACCTGTTCGATCCTGGTTGGAATGCTTTTGCGCGGGCGGATCGCCGGACCTGGGGTGGTCCCGTTGGAGCAGGTGTTTGCCGATGCGGCAATGTACGAGGAGTTGCGTGAGGAGTTGGGCAAGCGGGGCATGAGGATCACGGAGCAGTTCGAGGAGGGATGAGGCGGGGAGGACATCCGCCCCTCTTATGGCAGCACACCGTTGGGTCCGGGGGACGGGCCAGCCGCAGCTTGCTGCACTGAAGGAACTAAGGGGCAATATGGAGAATTTTGACTTGTGTGCCTATGGATCCCGACAGAGGCAGGAAGTGGAAAGGAGGTGAGGATCAAACCTGAAGAACGGGCGGAGGCGGTGGCTGCCTTCAACGGCGCCAGAGACCAGGTAGCCGGTGATCACGACAGGAGGAGGGAGCTAAATGAACGGTCTGGTGTTCGTCGTCCTGGCGCTGGTCCTGTATTATTTGGCCTACCGCTTTTACGCGAAGTTCCTCGCAGAAAAGATCTGGAAACTCGACCCCGACAGAGTCACTCCCGCTGTTGCCAAGGATGACGGCTTCGAGTACGTGCCCAGCAGGACGGAGATCGTGCTGGGGCACCACTTCACCTCCATCGCCGGCGCCGCGCCCATCGTGGGCCCCATAGTGGCCGCGGTTTGGGGCTGGGTACCGGCACTCATCTGGATAGTCTTCGGCACTATATTCCTGGGCGCGGTGCACGACTTCGGGGCTCTTGTAACCTCTATCAGGCACGATGGCCGGGGAATCGCTGACTACGTCAAGGACCTGCTCGGGCCCCGCGCCATGCAGCTGATGTACGTGGTGGCGTTCTTCCTGCTGGTGCTGGTGTCCGCGGTTTTCGTGCACGTGATCGCGGTATTGGCCTCGGCTTACCCGGCGGCAGTGTACTCCATCTGGATTGAGATTCCCCTGGCGATGATGATCGGGCTCATGGTGCGGTACAAATGGAAGGTGAACACGTATCTGGCGGCACTCATCGCGGTGGCAATCATGTATGCAATGATCGGTGTGGGCGTGCGTTATCCCCTCGAGCTGCCGTACAAGACCTGGGTGTACATCCTGCTCGGGTACATGCTGATAGCGGCGAGGCTTCCCGTGTGGCTGCTGGTCCAGCCCAGGGACTTCATCAATGGCATCCAGCTGGTGATAGCGCTGGCCGTGTGCACGGTGGGAGTCGTGGCATTGGCGCTAGCCGGTGGCGGACAGGTGGTGGCCCCGGCATTGAGGCTGAATCCGCCCGGAGCACCGCCCATATGGCCCTTCGTCATGATCACCATAGCCTGCGGTGCCATCTCCGGTTGGCACTCCATAGTGGGCAGCGGCACCACGCCGAAACAGCTCAAGAACGAACGGGATACCCGGCTGGTGGGCTATGGCTCCATGCTGGGCGAGGGCTACCTGGCGGTCATAGCCCTGGTGGCGGCGGTAGTTGGCCTGGGTGTCGCTGGCTATCAGCAGTTCTACGGCGCATGGGGGCAGGCCTCCTGGCCCAAGGTGTGGGCGGAAGGCGGTTCAGCCCTGGTGGGGGCCCTGGGGATACCTGCCGCAACCGCAGCGGCGTTCATGGCGGTAGTGGCCAAGAGCTTTGCCATGACCACCCTGGACTCGGCCATGCGCTTCACCCGGATAGCCTTCGCCGAGAGCGCGGTGACTTTCAAGCTGCCCCAGATATTCACCGACAGAACCGTCTCCCTGCTGCCGGGCTGGGTCGTAATCCTGCTCCTGGCGGTGTCCGGGCACGGGATGGTCCTGTGGCCGCTGTTCGGCGCCAGCAACCAGATCTTGGCCTCGTTAGCCCTGCTGGCATCGGCTATATTCCTCCTCAAGCTGGGCAGGCCCACCGTACATTACGTGGTGCCCTTCGTGCTGATGCTGGTCACCTCCATGACCGCCATGGCGTGGAGCGTGCTGACCAACTACATCCCCAACGCCAAGTGGGAGCTGGCCATCATCGGCGTGGTGGTGTTCGTCTGCGGCATCGGGGTTACCGCCATCGCCGTGAACACCTGGGGTGAGCAGAAGAGGCGGGAACGAGAGGATCTGGGTTGATTCCTCAACAGCATGAGCGCCAGATGGCAGGACGAGGACCGGGGCATGAAGCCCCGGTCCTCGTTTCGGATTGCCCGCCCTCCGCCGGGTACTGCACGGGCCATGGTGGGTGCGCCGGCTGGCGTTGACAATACCCGCATCGGACGGGGTCTGGTGGGAGCGGTCTGCGCAGGATGGCCCAGCGGCAACTGCCATGGGCGCAGCCCGTGGTTGGGCCTGGTCGGCCTCACATCATCAACCGCACGATCCAGGCCATCGCCGGCCAGGACTGGTCATCAAGGCCGCTGGCAGTGAGTATCTCCCGTTCCAGCCGTTGGATGTGGGGAAGGCATGCCTCCAGATTACTCGCCTGGTGGGGATAGCGCCGTCGTATGTCTTCCAGACGCTCTGCCACCGTGACCACGCGTCTCAAAACCACCTTGTCGGCGTAATACACCACCTTGTCCAGCCAGGTCACCGGTGCCCGCCGGGGATCGAGCACGCTGGGCAAGAAGTGGCGCCAGGCCGGCTGGCTGAGATTATCCAGTCCCTCCCGGGCCAGGATGGCTGCCGACGCTTCCCCGTGGTCGCGAGCGGTCAGGCCCGGTGGCCGGCGGCACCCTTTGCCGATATCATGGGTCAGGGCGGCCAGCCCCAGCTGGATCAGGTCGATGCCGACGCCCTTTTCCATCAGGGCGTGTCCGAAAACCACAGCCACCGCCGCCACCAGCAGGGAGTGCTCGATGACCCCATCCGGCACTCCGTACCGCTGCAGCAAGCTCACTCCCCGGGCTACCCATTCGTCAAGGTCGGGGATGTGAAGCAGCGGTTGGTCACGGTGTTTCAGCCACTGGCCGAGGAATGCAGCTGCCCCGCGGGGGACCAGCTCCCGGGGGGCGGTGGCTGAGGGAGCGCTGATGCTCGCACGGTGCCACGATCTCAGGGGCACGCGCACCAGGGGGAGTTGGCGGGAGGGGTGATCCTGGTGACGCACGAGGGTACTGAGAAAGGCCGCTGACGTTCGGTAGCATGGCGAAAGCTGGCAAACCAGAGCCGGGCGTGGTCGGTAGCGGCGGTGGAGCCGGGCGCCCAGCGGGTGCGGGAGTGCATTGAGGAAAAACCACGTGCAATGAGCATCGGATATGGAAATCTCCAGGCCCGTCTGGTGCGCTGCTTCCCGCGCTGCGGGCAGGGCTTGACCGCCATCAGGCACCTGAGCTCCGGGGGCGAAGACCGCCAAGGGCTTCTCCTCGGTACCGTACTCCTGGCGCGGGTGTACCAGCAGGAGCACGTCGGTCCCGTCCATCACCAAGAGTTCTGCCCAGAGCGGCCCACCCCGGGCGATTTCACCCAGTGCGAACTCCAGGGTAGGGTGCAGATGTCACCACCTCCTGACGCCAGCCGGCGGGTGCTAGTTTGACGCTGAGCTTAGCGTTTTCAGCTTTTGCCCAGGCTGGGCTTGTCTTCACGACGGCGGGTCTGAGCTCCTGCCCGCTGTCTCTCGTCGGTGGTCGGCGGCGGGCCAGGACGACCTTCGCCTCCCGAACCCCTTGGTCCTGGTTTGAGCATTCGTGGAGCCATGGCAGAGGTGGGGGGTCCCCCGATGCGCTTCGTTGTGTGGGATGAACGTTGGATGCGGGAGCGTCAGCGCATCATAGCACCTTACACCTGCGGCATCCACCACACCTGGCAGCCCGGATGGGTGACCGGGGTTTTCTGTCCACTGGTCCTTCAGGGAGACCGGGGAAGTGGCAATGATGTTGGTGGCGGTGACGGTGGGCGGGATTTCGGTGATTGGGCGTCGAACACCTGGTAAGGTCTGAAGTGGCTCAACCAAACGCACGGGGGACTCGAGGGACCGGCGGAGTCCGAAGGGCGTTCAGGTCGGCGGTCCAGTACAGTGCGAGACTGCTGGATTGCAGTCTCCAGAAGGAGTGTCCAGGAGAAACTCCGCCACGGGATGGATCTGGCGGCGAGGGTTTACCCATCACCTTCGAACCCGTGCTCCTCGCGTTCCCCTGGAGCATGGCGGGCAGCTTTTGCCAACTGGAGGTGGCGGACAGCTACCAACCTGACTTGGAGTGATGCTCAGTGAGAACTCCTTATGACGAGAAGTATGCTGGCGAAGATTACTATTGGGGCTTTCGGCCTTCAAGAACGTGCTACAAGGTACTCGAGCTGATGCCCCCCGACCGACCCCTGAGATTGCTCGATGTTGGGTGCGGCGAGGGAAGGAACGCGGTTTTCTTCGCCCGGAACGGATACCAGGTGACGGCGTTTGACCTTTCGGCCACAGGGGTGGAGAAGACGAAGAAGTATGCCGAGAGGGTGGGCGTTCGGGTGCGCGTTTTCCAGGCCGACCTGAACTCCTACCGCCTGCAGGAGGACTACGATATCATATTCTCCACCGGGGTCTTGCAATACGTTCCCCCTCACTTGAGGAAAGAGCTCCTGGAGGATTACAAGGCACACACCACTGAGGGCGGTCTGCACGTGTTGTCGGTCTTCGTCAGAAAACCGTTCATCGCCAGGGCGCCGGACGCGGAGGATACTGCTCACCCCTGGATATCGGGCGAGCTGTTCACCCATTATCACGACTGGAAAATCGAATACCTGACCGAAGAGATCTTCGACTGCATGTCAGGAGGTATCCCCCACCGGCACGCGGTGAATAGAATAGTTGCCCGGAAGGTGTGAGATCATCTCCTTGCCACCGCCGGGACGCGGTGGGGGACGCCTGGGGCTGAGGGTGCGGCTGGTTCCTGGTGGCCGCCGCCTTCGGGAACTCTCAGCCGCGGCCCCCCATACCCACCGCTGGCGACACAGCTGTCGTAGCCCTGGAACCACCTTCCGGGGTCTGTCGCCGCGCGGCCGGTGAGGGTGGGTCATCCCCTTTGCGTCGTGTTTCTGTGCCCACGCACTTGTTCAAGCGTGGCTTTATGCGGTTTGCTGACCTTTGTGATCAGTTGCCCGGCGCACGATGCGGAATCCAAATGCCACCGCGTACACGTGGCCGCGGGCATCACTGAGAAAGCGTAACAGCATTTCTTCTTCCTTCATCTTAACGGTGAACATGTCCACTCCTACCGGCCTTGCCCGGAACTGCTTGCCCCGGAGCTGTACGTGAAGCTCCCCGTCCACCACCGCCATCTCGCACCGTACTCCCTCGCCCGAGATGTATACACCTTCGTACCGGCCCAGACGCTCCGCTGGGCAGGCGTAATCACGGTACTCCAGCCGGCGGGTCCCCACCGGCAACCCCAGCAGCACATTCATCGCCCCCAGGAGGATCTGGCCCGAGGGGACCTGGCCGAGGTTGGCCAGGGCTGCGCCGGTGATGTCCTTTTCCGGGACGCAGCTGACGTAGGCGGAGACCCCCTTAATGCCCCCTCCGTGTTCCACCAGCGATACGCCGTGGTAGTTGGGGTGTACCATCAGTCCGTAGCCGTAATAAAGCCCCGGCTGACACTCCACGAACGGTGTGGTCATGCGGGCTACGCTGTCGGCGGACAGGATTCGCTGGCCGTTGCCCACGCCCCCGGTGCGGTAGATCTCCATGTAACGCAGCAGATCGGTCACGTTGGAGCGCAGGAAACCGGCCGCCACCATAGCTGGCGCTTCCCACCACTGGGGAGCGGCAAATATTTCTTCCTTCCCCTGCTCTTCCCGCTGCGCATACAGCACGGTGACTTCCGGATACCTCTCCATCACCTTGAGGTCGAAGGTGGTGTGATTCATCCCCAGCGGCTCCAGGATGTTCTCGGTGACGTAGGACTGGTAGGACTGCCCGCTGACCCGCTCGATGATGGCCCCCAGCAGGGCGTAGGCGTCATTGGAATAGCTGAAACAGCCACCCGGCGGACCCAGCAGCTCCACCTCCAGATTGGCGATGTACTCCATCAGCTGCTCGTAGGTGTCGATGGGCTGCTGCTTGGCGCAGTCGGCCCTGAAGGGCATCTCCTTGACCGCGGGATCGCCTTCCATGCTCCGCGCCATACACAAAAAGAGCGACGGCAGTGGCGGCAGCCCGCTGGTGTGGGTGAGGAAGTGGTGGATGGTCATTGCTTCCGCGGCATGGCCCCTGCCCACCCGGAACTCCGGCAAATACTTCACCACCGGGTCGGCCACCGAGAGCTTGCCCCGCTCCTCCAGCTGCATGATCGCCACGGCAGTGAAGGATTTGGTGATGGAACCAATACCGAATACCGTCTGTTCGGTCACCGGCAGCTGATTGTCCCGGTCTCGCCAGCCGAAGCCACGGCTGTATACCTGTTCACCGTCCCTGGCCACCGCGACGGCGAGCCCGGGTACCTGGTAGATGGCCATCGTCTTCTGCACGTACTCCTCGAATGATCCCCAGTCCGGTTTCACGAGGCGCTCCTCCTTTCGCTAGATGCAGGTTCCCGTCGGTATTGCACACATGCTGTCCTTTTCTGCGATGGCCCTGCAAACACCTTCGTTCACTGCCGGCGGCAACGGTGGTGCGGCACGTGAGGGCGGCGGCTGGGCGGGGAGAGGGCCGGCAGAAGCACGGGCAGTCATCTCGACCGGCATTGGCCACCGGTGCCGAAAGGAGGGGGCCCAAAGCTGGTTCCTGCCTCCAGGACCCGGCTGGAAGCGGGGAGCCTGAGCGACGCGGTTCCTGCGGTGCCACGGGATCCGCTGTCGCTGCGCCGCATCGAGAAAATCGGCCTCAACCTGCCGCTTCCTCCGCTGGCATCCCGCGCGGGCTGATCCCACTTCCCTAAACCCCACAAGGGCATTCAAGCAGGGTCACGGTGAGATGTGACTCCTCGCCCCTCAAAAGGATTGGGAAGAAATTCTGGCGAAAATTTCCTCAGTTCAGATCCCCAGCCGGCCACATTTCTTGACCAGTTTCCTGGCAGAGGGCTGCTGTATCCCCTCCGGGAATCCAGCGACAGGGGCGACAGCCTGGGAGGTTGCCGGGATTTCCAGGTGGGGAGTTCGGCTCCGGTTGGCGCTGGCCGGGCCAGGCCGAAGTATCGAGGGGGCCGGAGCCGCTGGGTGGGGCTTGTGAAAGTTCATGGCCGGGTGCTCCAGGTGATGACGCAGTGGGCCGATGAAGGAACCGGTGGTTCCCCGACTTAGAAAGCCGGGGGTACGTGAGCGTCATCCCAGCCGGCGATGTGCCCTTAGAAAGGGGGGAGAGGAGGGGTCATCCGGCCCCAGTGCTGGAGTCGTTTCCACTGAGTGTTGAGAGGGGGTATCCAGGTGCCAGGTCCAGGGAGATACGAGGATCTTGCCGGCAAGAGGGTGGTGATCACCGGAGGGGCGAGCGGCATCGGTCTTGCCACCGCGCGGCGCTTCGTGAGCGAAGGGTCCAAGGTCGTGGTGATTGACAGGAATGAGGACGCGCTGGACGAGGTCCTGTCCAACCACCCGGGTCTGGTGGGGGGGATCGTGGCCGACGTGAGCTGCCCCGACGAGGTGCGGCGAGCCTTCCGGGAGGTGGATGCCCTGATGGGCGGCCTCGACGTGCTCATCGCCAATGCGGGGATCAGCGTCCGCAAGCCCTTCCTGGAGATCGAATACGAACAGTGGGTCCAGGTCCTGGGGGTGAATCTGGGCGGGGTGTTCCTCTGCGCCCAGGAGGCCATAAGAAGGATGCAAGCCCAAAGGTCCGGGGTGGTCCTGTTCACCGCCTCCACCAACGGCATGGTGGCGCATCCGCTCTACGCCGATTACAACGCCTCCAAGGCGGGGGTAATCCTCCTGGCCAAGACGCTGGCGCTGGAGTTCGCGCCCTGGCTGCGGGTCAACGCCGTTTGCCCGGGGTACGTGATGACGCCCATGCAGGAGGCGGAGTACACGCCGGAGATGCTGGAGGAGGTAAATGAGAAGATTCCCCTCAAGCGTCACGCCCGGCCCGAGGAGGTGGCGGCCCTGTTCGCCTTCCTGGCGTCGGCCGAGTCCTCTTACATAACCGGGCAGTACATTGCCATCGACGGAGGAGAGACCGCTTAGCAAGGGGTGATGCCCATGATCGACGGTTCTGCAGCAGCCAGCGTGCTCTCGCTGGAGGGTAAGGTGGCTATGGTGACGGGAGCCGCTTCCGGCATCGGGCGGGCCACGGCATGGCGACTGGCTGAGGCGGGGGCGGCGGTGGCCCTGCTGGATATCGACGAGGCCGGGGGCAGGCAGGCGGCGCGGGAGATTCTGGATTCCGGTGCCAGGGCCAGGTTCTTCCGCTGTGACGTGACCTCCGCGGAGGAATGCCGGGCCGCCACCTGGGCGGTGAAGGAGGCCTTCGGGCGCATCGACATCCTGGTCAACAACGCGGGGGTGATGCGGCGCAAGACGGTGGTGGAGCTGGAGGAGGCGGAGTGGGACCTGGTCCTGGCGGTCAACCTGAAGGCGGTCTACCTGCTGTCGCAGCAGGTGATCCCCATCATGGCTTCTGGCGGGGGTGGAAGCATAATCAACATCGGCTCCGGCTGGGGCCTGGTGGGTGGTCCCCGAGCCGCCGCTTACTGTGCTGCCAAGGGCGGGGTGGTGAACCTGACCCGGGCCATGGCCATCGACCACGGGCCGCAGGGCATCCGGGTCAACTGCATCTGTCCCGGGGATACGGATACGCCGCTGCTGCGGGACGAGGCCCGCCAGCTGGGGGTGCCGGAGGAGGACTTCCTGGCCAGGGCAGCCGCCCGGCCTCTCGGCCGACTGGGGAGTACGCTCGACATCGCCAACGCCGTCCTGTACCTGGCCAGCGACCTTTCGGCGTGGGTGACTGGCACCGCCGTGGTGGTGGACGGGGGCGGCCTGGCAGGCCGCTGACCCTCGGTTAGTTCGTGCTTGGAGGGATGACTGATGAGCAGGAGGAGGAGGGTGGCTCACCCCTACATTCCCAACTCCGCGCCGCGGGTGAAGGCGGAGATGCTCAGGGAGATCGGGGTGAGCAGCGTGGAGGAGCTCTACGCGGACATCCCCGAGAGCCTGCGGTTCAAAGGGGAGATGAACTTGCCGGAGCCTCTGCGCTCCGAGTGCGAGCTCAGGAGGCACGTGGAGGGGATTTTGGCCAAGAACAAGACCTGCCAGGAGTACCTCAACTTCCTGGGGGCGGGCTGCTGGCAGCATTACGTGCCCGCAGTCTGCGACGAGATCAACCGGCGGGCGGAGTTCCTGACCGCGTACGGTGGAGAGCCATACGAGGACCACGGCAGGTTCCAGGCGCTGTTCGAGTATGCCAGCATGATGGGTGAGCTGGTGGACATGGACGTGGTGAACGTCCCCACCTACGACTGGGCGCAGGCCGCCAGCACCTCCCTGCGGATGGCCGCCCGCATCACCGGTCGGAAGCAGCTGCTGCTGCCCAGGATCATGAGCCCTGACCGGTTGTCGGTGATCCGAAACTACTGCCAGCCCGACCTCGAAGTCACCCTGGTTGACTATCACCGGGATACCGGGCAGCTGAACCTGGACGACCTGAGGGAGAAGCTGTCGTCGCAGACGGCGGCGGTGTACTTCGAAAACCCGTCGTACCTGGGGTTCATCGAGTCGCAGGGCGAGGAGATCTCCGCGCTGGCGCACCAACACGGCGCCTTGTGCGTGGTGGGCGTGGACCCGATTTCGCTGGGGGTGTTGGCTCCCCCCAGCGCCTATGGAGCGGACATCGTCTGCGGCGAGCTGCAGCCGCTGGGGATCCACATGCAGTACGGCGGAGGCCTTTCCGGGTTCATCGCCACCCGGGACGAGGAGCGGTTCGTGGCCGAGTACCCCTCTCGCCTGTTCGGCCTGGCCCCGACCGTGGTGGAGGGTGAATACGGATTCGGCGACGTGTTGTTCGAGAGGACCTCCTTCGCCTTGAGGGAGCGGGGCAAAGAGTTCGTGGGGACGGCCACCGCCTTATGGGGCATAACCGCGGGTGTGTATCTAGCCCTGTTGGGCCCGGACGGGATGCAGGAGCTGGGCAAAGGAATCATGCAGAGATCGCAGTATGCGATGAAGCGTCTGTCGCAGATCAAGGGCCTGCGCGTTCCCGCGTTCGGCAGCGCGCACTTCAAGGAGTTCGTCGTCGACTTCAATGCCAGCGGCAAGACGGTGGCGGAGGCCAACAGGGCCCTTCTCGAACGGGGCATCTTCGGCGGCAAGGACCTTTCCGCCGAATTTCCCCAGTTGGGCCAGTGCGCGCTGTACTGTGTCACCGAGGTCCACACTAAGGCGGACATCGACCGGCTCGCGGATGCACTGCAGGATTGCCTCCGCTGAGCGACCTGTCTGGGGAGGGGATATCTCGAGCATGGGAATGGACATGAGCAGCAGGTTGAGGCGCTTTCATCAGGCCAGATGGGATGAGCCCATCATTTACGAGCTGAGCACCGAGGGAGAACGGGGCCTTCTGGTACCGGAGGTTGAGGAGGAGATAGAGGAAGCCGTTGGCGACGGGGTATCGAAGATTCCCGAGTGCATGCGGAGAAAGCGGCCGCCCAACCCGCCCCAGCTGTCGCAGCCCGAGGTCCTGAGGCACTACCTACGCCTCTCTCAGGAGACCCTGGGGGCGGACCTGAACATCGATGTTGGGCAGGGCACGTGTACGATGAAGTACAGCCCCAAGGTAAACGAGGAGCTGGCCCGATCGGCGAAGGTCACCGAGTTGCATCCGCTGCAGGATGAGGACACCGTCCAGGGGATCCTCGAGATCATGTACAAGATGGACCTGTTCTTGAGGGAGATCTCGGGGCTGGATCAGTTCTCCTTCCAGCCGGGGGGCGGTGCTCAGGCCCTGTTCGCCATCGCTTCCATCATTCGGGCCTATCACCAGGATCGCGGAGAGACCCAGAGAGACGAGATAATCACCACCATCTTTTCGCATCCTGTCAACGCGGCAGCGGCGGCGGTGGCCGGCTTCAAGGTCATCACCCTGTATCCGGACGAGGACGGATACCCGGACATCCAAGCCCTCAAGGCAGCCGTCTCCGAACGTACGGCCGGGTTGATGATCACCAACCCTGAGGATACGGGCATCTTCAACCCCAGGATCGCCGAGTTCACGTGGATAGTGCACGAGGCGGGAGGGCTCTGCTCCTACGACCAGGCCAACGCCAACGGGATACTGGGCATCACCAGGGCCAAGGAGGCCGGCTTCGACCTCTGTTTCTTCAACCTGCACAAGACCTTCTCCTCGCCCCACGGGTGCGGGGGGCCGGCGGTCGGGGCCCTGGGGGTCACCAGGGAGCTGGCCCGGTATCTGCCGCGACCAACAGTCGAGTTCGACGGAAGGAAGTACCGCCTGAACTACGACATGCCGCACAGCATCGGCAAGGTCCGGAGCTTCTATGGGGCGGTGCCGGTTGTGTTGCGGGCTTATGCGTGGGTGATGAGCCTGGGCGCTGAGGGTCTGCGCGAGGTGGCCGAGATAGCGGTCCTCAACAACAATTACCTGCTCAAGAAGGTACGGGAGATCCCGGGAGCCAGCGCGCCCTACGCCAGGGGGAGGCACCGCATGGAGCAGGTGAGGTACAGCTTCGAGGAGCTTGCCAGGGAGACTGGCGTGGGAACCGAAGACGTGCAACGCCGGATGTTCGATTTCGGTGTCCACTACTGGACCAGCCATCATCCGTGGGTGGTGCCCGAGCCCTTCACCCTGGAGCCCACCGAATCGTATTCCAGGAAGGAGCTGGATGAATACGTTGCCATATTGCGACATGTGGCCAGAGAGGCCTACACCGACCCGGACAAGGTCAGGAACGCACCTTACAACAGCGTGGTGCACAAGATAGACCACGCCGCGCTGGACGACCCCTCCCGCTGGGCGGTAACCTGGCGGGCGTACTTGAAGAAGGTCAAGGGGCGGTGAGGAGCCGGCGCATGGGCCCTGAGGAGAGAAGCCGGGCGAAGGGCTGGGGGAGGAACTCATGAAGCAGCTCGGGCTGATAGTCAATCCCATCGCCGGGATGGGAGGAAGGGTGGCCCTGAAGGGCACCGACGGGCGGGAAGTCCTGGCCCGGGCGCGGAGGATGGGCGCGGTGCCCGAGTCGCCGCGGCGGGCGGTTGAGGCACTGCAAAGGCTGGTTCGCCTGCGGGCTGAGCTAGAGATCGTGACCTATCCGCACGAGATGGGCGAAGAGGAGGCCAGACGATCTGGGTTTGACCCGAAGGTGATAGGCTGCATACGGAGGGGGGAGACCACCGCCGAGGATACCCGCAGGGCGGCCAGAGAGATGCTGATGCTCGGTGTGGACCTGATCCTCTTCGCCGGGGGTGACGGGACTGCCCGGGATATATACGATGCTGTCGGGGATCGGGTGACGGTCCTGGGCATACCTGCCGGAGTGAAGATTCATTCCGCCGTGTACGCCAGGAACCCCGGACTGGCCGGGGACCTGGCGGCTCTGTACCTGCAGGGGAAGGCGGCGGTCCGCGAGGCCGAGGTGATGGATATCGACGAGGACGCCTTCAGGGAGGGTCGGGTGACGGCCAGACTCTACGGTTACCTGAAGATACCCTACAGACGCCAGTACGTACAGGGACTGAAGGCCGGGAGCAGCCCGAGCGAGCAGGCCGCGCTCCAGGCCATCGCCCGGGCCGTCATAGACGGGATGGAGGACGACTTCCTATATATCATCGGACCTGGCACCAGCACCAGGCCCATCATGGAGATGCTGGGGCTGCAGTACACCCTGCTGGGGGTAGATGCTGTCCACAGGAGACAGCTGGTGGGCAAGGACCTGACTGAGCGCCAGCTGCTGCGGCTCCTGGAGGGCAGGAGGGCCAAGATAATCATTACGCCCATAGGAGGGCAGGGTTACCTGTTCGGCAGGGGCAACCAGCAGCTCAGCCCCAAGGTGATCCGCCAGGTGGGGAGGGAGAACATCATGGTCATCGCGACGAAGGAGAAAATCAACTCGCTCAGGGGCCAGCCCTTCCTCGTGGACACCGGAGACCACGAGGTGGACCGGATGTTGAGCGGCTACGTCCGGGTACTCACGGGATACGACCAGTGGGTTGTGTACCGCGTCACGGGCTGAGAAGCGCCCGCTGCCCGGCCCTGTGCTTGACCATGCGCGGCACGGCCTGCTCGGTCAGGAGCTCTGCGCCCCCCGGGTTCAGCATCCGGACACTGGCGAGGGAGGGGGAAGCGGCGGGGCACCGAGCACACTCATTGCTGCCATCCTGCAGCTGGTTACCCCGCGGGAAAGCCCGTGATTAGGTGGCAACCTGGAATAGCTGGAGTGGCCAGCGCTCAGACATGCCATGTCACAGCAGCCCCAACCGGGCGGCCACGTCCTCGTAATCTGGAGCCTCAGCGTAGATCTTCTCGAGATCCCGGCGGGCCCGCCGGCGTTGCCCAAGATCCTCGTATACCAGGGCCCGCTGGTACCTGAGTGCTCTCAGCAGCTCCTCGGATCGACCCTTCTTCCGGCGCAGAGCGGCGGTCAGGGTGTCCCGCGCCGCCTCCAGCAGACCGAGGGCATGCAGGGCCTTGGCCTTGTAAAGCAACAAAGCGGTGTGGATTGGCGTGTCGTTTCCGATTCCCCCGGCTAGCCGCACGACCCGCTGGCAGACCTCCTGGTCGCCCGGGTGAGCATCCAGCAACAGCTCGGCCAGGGACAATTTCACCACCACGTCGTCCGGGCCGAGCTGCCAGAGTCTTTCCAGGCACGATATTGCATCCTGCCAGCGCTCCTGCCGCTGGTAGACCTCCGCCAGGCCGAGCAGGACGCCCCGCAGGTTGGGGTCGATGATGGCCACCACTTCGTCGGTGATGGCCAGGCTGATCGTCGCAGAGATGCCGTACCGGGAAAAGTAGCGGCCCAGGTGGCTGTGTTTCTGCACCGCCGTTGCCAGGTAACCTTCTGCGTCTGCCAGGCGGCCCTTCTTGAGGGCCAGGAAACCGGCGAGATACGCGCCGTCGGCCAGATGTACCGCCTTCTCCAGGTACTGGAGGGCTTTGTCCTCGTTGCCGAGGACCAGCTCGCGGCAGCCGTCCACCAGGGCCTCCTCGTCTTCCGGTGTGAGGAGACGCTTGAAGAAGCCCAGGGTGAGGCGGCGTTGTGGAGGAGCCGAGGGAACAGCCGAAGCCATACCGCTCCTGGCAGTTGACCTCCTGCTTGACAAGGTCGTGGTGTAGAACAGGCCAGTTCCCGGAATGCCCACGGTTGCGCGTTTGCCCCGGGGTCCGATGGTGAACTTCGCCCCGCGCGGCCCGAAGGAAAGAGACCCGCCCGACCTGCTCAGGTTCAGGGTTACTCCCGGGGCAATTTTGATTCGTCTCCAAAATCGGAATCCCATTTCAGCTCTCCTCTCACCTGTCCGTGCGGGCTGCAGTCCCGGTGGGTGGTGACACCGTGGCATTACTCGAGGTGATATGCATATTCCTCGTTAACGCTATGGCCCTGCTTCCGGATGAGTGGGGTGAACGGCCACAACGGGCAGACACAAAGGCTCCGGATGAAGCAGCGAACCCGCACGCCGCTTTCCTGGTTCGTCTTGGCGGCCGGACAGTCGCCGTGTTGGTGCCTTCGCCGCGGGGGTGAAAACTCCTGCAGCAGGAGGTGTGTGCCTCTTCCCGGTCATCAAGAACTTCAGGGGTTGCTTCAATGCCCTACTTCCACTGCATTGAGGTTGAGTTGGCCCGTTCCCTCGCTGGAAGGTTACCGCAGGTTGCCCACCTGAGAGCCTCTGGGCCGGAGGCCAAAGGAGAGCGTATCCCGCGGGGCTCCCTATGTCTCCCAGGAACGAGGAAAGGGCAGCTGCAAAGGTGCGTTTCTTACTGCGGTAACGCAGTGACCTTGTTGAAGTACTTCGGCCATCCCTCGGGTTTGTACGGAGATCTCGTACAACCCCGGCCGGCCTCCCAGGCGTACAACCTCCGGTGAGGCCACCTAACAATATGGCGTCGCGAGAAACATAATGTGGGCGCTGCAGGGCAGGGTCTCCCGGGATGGTTCTGATGGCGCGACCCTTTGCCGAGCGGGCCTTGGCCTCGATGGGTGGAACTAGAAAATGTGGAGGCGAGCGGGGTCGAACCGCTGACCTCCTGCTTGCAGGGCAGGCGCTCTTCCAGTTGAGCTACGCCCCCACAATACTGCTCCTCGAGCAGGATTCGAACCTGCAACCTGCCGGTTAACAGCCGGCCGCTCTACCGTTGAGCTATCGAGGAGCGTTGCAACCTCGGTTTTGATTTGTGCGGAGGCGACGGGACTCGAACCCGCGATCTCCTGCGTGACAGGCAGGTATGTTCAACCGACTACACTACGCCTCCAGCCACACACATATTATAGCCGTCGTGGGAACGGGTGTCAACCGATGTGGCCGCGGGCTTTTCGTAAGAGGACCACTTGCGTTGTGCCGGTGATGCCCGCGGCTGCTGGCCGTTGCCGTGACCGGACCACTCCAAGGTCCAGCCGATGACTTGTCAAGAACTGAGCTGTGGATGCCGGAGCTTCAGCCCATCCGCGGGAACCTGTCCATGGTGGCGAGGCACACCCGGACCAGCATCAACATCACTGGTACTTCAATCAACACTCCTACCACCGTGGCCAGCGCTGCCCCGGACTCCAGACCAAACAGGGTCACGGCGGTGGCGATGGCAACCTCGAAATGGTTGCTGGCGCCGATCATCGAGGCGGGGGCTGCTTCCTCGTAGGTGAGCCCGATGAACCTCGAGGCGAGGTACGCGAGGGCAAAGATGAACCAGGTCTGTATGAACAGCGGCAGTGCGATCATCCCCACCACCGCTGGCGACCTCACGATCACCTGTCCCTGCAGCATGAACAGCACGACCAGGGTGATGAGCAGCGCCACGATGGAGACTCCCTCGGTGCGCTTGAGGAACACCTTCTCGTACCATTCAACACCCCGCGCCGCCAGCAGGCGAGTACGGGTGAAGTAGCCCGCTACCAGAGAGACGCCGACGTAGAGGACCACGCTGAGGGCGATGGTGAGGAAGGGTACGGGCATCTGTGCGATCCCCAGGAGGAGGTTTCCCAAAGGTGCGTACAGCGCCAGCATGGTGAGGGAGTTGATGGCCACCATAACCAGCGTGAGCCCCATGAAGCCCTTCGCCAAATAGCTCCAGACTAGTACCATGGCGGTGCAGGGAGCGTTTCCCAGGAGTATCATGCCGGCCACGTACTCGCGGGCCAGATAGGTTTCGATGAATGGTCGCCAGATGCGGTGCATGAACAGCGACGCGAAGAAGAACATGGCGAACGGTTTGACCGCCCAGTTGACAATGAGGGTGAGCAGCACCGCTTTGGGTGCTTTGACCGCGTTGGCCACTTCGGTGAAGTCTATCCTCACCATTATGGGGTACATCATCCCGAACAGCAGGAGGGCCACCGGTATGTTAACCTGAGCCACGGCCAGGGACTTCAGGAACTTGGCCGCCCCTGGGAAGAGCCGTCCCAGGAATATGCCCACGACGATGCACACGCCCACCCAGAATGACAGGTACCTTTGAAAGTAGCCCAGCGAGTATTCCTGTGATGGCGGTGCCGCGGCTTGCGGTTTCATCTTTCGTGATATCTCTCCTCGGCTGTTTCCCTGACGGGTGAGCCGCAATCCCGTCGCGGGGCTGCCTACCTCACGCCGGCAGCTCTTCCTGTATCCACTTCTTGATCTCTTCCTTGTTGGGGACACGTCCAGAACACCTGACCTTTTCGTTGATCACCAGTCCGGGCGTTACCATGACATATTGGGTGATTTCGTCGATCTCAGTTACTTTGGTGACAGTGGCGTCCACTCCCAGCTCGGCGAGGGCGTCGAAAGTCACCTTCTCCACCGCCCTGCACCTCGGACAGCCGGGGCCCAGAATCTTGATTTCCACGATGCTCAACCTCCCTCTGGTGATAATCTCCCGCCTGCTCTGGCCACCATCAAGGGGCGCTGCCCTCGATGGCGGCAACGACCGCATCTCCCCCTCCCAGGATTCGCTCCTGAGCTGCCGGTGCGTGCCGCACGGCGCCGGGAGGTGGACGGATGACGTCCATCCTCTGCCGGCACCCGCACCTGGTCAGCGACTTCACATCATCAGCCAGCCGAAGCAGAGGCCAGTGACCGTCGCCATGAGCACCACCAGCGCCACGTACGTGAGGGTCTTCCCGGTGCCCAGCACGGTTCGTATTACCAGCATGTTGGGCAGGCTCAGGGCGGGCCCGGCCAGCAGCAGGGCCAGTGCCGGTCCCCGCCCCATGCCTGCTGCTATGAGCCCGTGCAGTATGGGGACCTCGGTCAGGGTGGCGAAGTACATGAATGCACCCAGCACCGAAGCCGCCAGGTTGGCCTGCAGGGAGTTGGCACCCACCAGGGCCTGTACGTACCGGCCGGGAATGAGACCATGATCAGACCCCGGCCGACCCATCAGGGCGCCGGACACCAGGACCCCTGCGAACAGCAGGGGCAGAATCTGCTGCGCAAACCCCCAGCTGGCGCCCAGCCACGACCTTCTTTCCTCTCGGTCAAACCAGCGCCACGTCTGATACCCGAGGAATGCCAGCAGGACCCCCACCAGGCACCACTTCGCCCGGTACACGGCCAACCATGCCCCCTCGGAGCCAGCCGGACGGGTCCAGGCGGCAAAGACCAGCACCAGCACCAGGGTGGCGAAGTACGTCAGATTCTGCACCGCGGTCCGCCTTCCGGGTGGCAGTTCCTCGGGGGTGGGGAAGCCGCCGGCAGTGCGCTGGCTTTCCTGCCGGCGGTACAGCCACGCCATCAGCAGACCGATCACGACCGAAAAGACGGTTGCTCCAATAGCCCGGGCAACCGCCAGCTGCCAGCCCAGCACGCGGGCCGTGAGCACGATGGCCAGCACGTTTATCGCCGGACCCGAGTACAGGAACGCCACCGCCGGTCCCAGGCCAGCCCCCCTCTTGTAGATGCCGGCGAAGAGGGGGAGTACGGTGCACGAACAGACGGCCAGGACGGTACCGGAGACCGACGCCACCGCGTACGCGAGCCACCTCTTGGCACCGGGCCCGAAGTACCTCAGCACCGCCTGTTGGGACACGAAGTTGGAGATGGCCCCCGCGATGAAGAACGCCGGCACCAGGCAAAACAACACGTGTTCCCTGGCATACTGGTGCAGGAGCGCGAAGGCCTCGATCACCGCCTGTTGAACCTTGGGGTGGTCAAAGGGTATCAGGTACGCGGCCGCGAATGCCACAGTGATGACGACGAACCTTTGCCATTCCCTCATGGCGTAGGCTCCTTAGCCCACCTTTGCATAGATGCGCTCTTATGCATATAATAGAGCCTGCCATGGGTTCAGTCAAGAGGGGACCCGTTGCATCCCGGATTCACCTGAGAAGGGAAGGACAGCCGTGCTCACCACGATGGAAAGGACGTTCAAGGCAGTGGCCGACCGCTCCCGCCTCCGGATCCTGAAACTCCTCCAGGGCGAGGGAGAGCTGTGCGTCTGCCAGATTGCTGCCACGCTAGGGCTCGACCAGTCCACCGTTTCCCGCCACCTGGCGGTGCTCCGGAACGCGGGATTCGTGGAGGACAGGAGGGAGGGGCGCTGGACCTACTATCGTATCTCCGACGCTGCAGCAGCCACCGCTCATGTCCACCGGATCCTGGAGCTGATAGGCAGCTGCCTCGATGAAGATGACCGCATTCTCTCCGACCGGATCCGCTGCCGGCAGGTTAAGCTGACGCCGGTAGACAGACTTTGCGCCGACGTCGCAAAGCGCGCGACTCGCCGCTGAGCGCGCGAGGTGATGACTGCCTCCAGCCTCTGCTGGCCGGACCATCCGTTGACGGGCGGTTGGGCCTCCGTCCACGGAGGGTACCTCGCCCTGGGGCGTGCGGGACTTCTTTCTCGTCCCCGCACGGCGGCGCGGGCGGTGCCTTCAGGCCTTCAGGTAGCGCTCCAGTGCCGCTTCGATCTTGGTGAAAGCATCTCGCCAGGTGTGCCGGTGGATGAAGGTGTGGGCCTCCTGGGGGTAGTAATGGGCCTCGTACGTCTTTCCCAGCCGGACGCAGTCCTGGATGATCCGGTCCAGCTGGCCGAAGTCAACGTTGGCATCAGCGGTGCCGTGGAAGTTGACCAGGGGCGCCTTCATGTTGTGCGCGAAGGTGGCGGGGGAAGCCTGATCGTAAAGCTCGGGGCTGTCTTCAGGTTCTCCTCCCAAAAAGGCGGTGAAAAACGCCTGGCGACCGTACCGCTCCTTCACCCACCGGTGCCACTGCCGGAAGTCCCATATCCCCGCCAGGTTGATCCCCATGCGGAACTCATCGGGATGCTGGGTGAGGCAATGCAGGGTGAGATATCCGCCATAGCTCAGCCCCCAGACTCCCACCCGTTGCGGGTCCACGTAAGGCAGGGTTTTCAGGAAGCGGGCGGCGTTCACCACATCGGCCACGTCGTCGACTCCCATCTTCCGGTAGAGGGCGTTTCGGAAGGCGCGGCCGTAGCCAATGCCGCCACGAAAATTGATGGACAACGACACGTACCCGCGGTGAGCGAGGTACTGGTGGTAGGCGTAGAATATGGCGTAAGAGCGCATGGGATGCCATCCCCACCGCATCTGCCGCATGGGGCCCCCGTGAACCCATACCAGAGCCGGGTAGCGGCGGTCTGGTTGGAGATTGGGGGGTTTGAAGAGGAAGGCGTGGATTTCCAGACCTCCCGCGGAAGGGTAGGTCACCTCTTCCGGGACCACCACCGTCTCCCGGCTCCAGGCCTCCGGCATGGAGAAGGTCAGCTGGCGCGCCGAGCCCGGCTGGTCCACCTCCATCACCCACAGGTCCATGTTCAGCCAGGGATCGCAGTGCACGAAAGCCACCCGGTTCCCTCGGGGGGACCACTTGGGCTGGACATTGGTTCCCGGCAGGTGAGTCAGCTGGTGGTGCTGGCCTGATTCCAGATCCAGCAACCACAGCTGTCGCTGCGCGCGCGAGCCGCGGTTGGAGGAGTAGATGATCTTCCGCCCGTCGGGCGACCACGCGGGGGCATCCCCGACCAGGCCGAAGTCCTCGCATTCGCCGAAGGTCAGCTGCCGCCGCCCACCGTCCTCGAGGGAAAGTGCGTACCAGTGAGCCCAACCGTCGTCTTCACCAAGGATCACCACCGCCGCTCCCTCAGGTGCGGCAAAAGCTTGCACCAGGAGCAGGGGACCTCGTCCGTCACCCTCCACCCGGCAGAGGTATCTGGGCTCGGGTTGCTGCGCTGCCGGGGAAAGGAGGTAGTAGTCCCGCTGACGATTGTGATCCCGGCCCACGCTGTACAGCAGCAATCCGGTCCTGGTCCAGACGTAGGGACCCGCGGGGTCATGGTCGCGGTGCTGCCAGATCACCCTGCCCTCAGAGACCCGGAGGATTCCCAGATGGACCTGGCGGGTCCGGTCGACGAAGTTGAAAGCTATGAACTCTCCGTTGGGAGACCAGCTCACGCGCCCTGTTGCCCCACCGAATGCCCCCGCCATCCTGCCGGGCAGTGGCAGCTCCCTGAGCGGCCACCCCTCGAGCCCATACAGCCACAACCTTCCATCCTCCACGAAGCTGAGGCAGCTGCCGTCCGGCGACCAGGCAATGCAGGAGGCCCGCCCGGTGGTGTCGGTGAGCTGGCGCAGCCGCGCTCCACCTCCTGCGTCCAGCTGGATGAGCCACAGGTTCCCGTCCACTACCGCCGCCAGCTGCTTGCCGGAGGGGTGCCAGGCGAAGTCGGAGACCGACTGCTGAGAGGCGGTGACCCGTTGCGGCTGGCGGCCTCCCTCGGGACTGACCAGCCACAGGTCGACCCTGCCACCTTCCTCCCACAGGTAGGCTATCTGCTCGCCGTCGGGAGACCACTCCCACTTGCCCAGGTACTTGATGTCCAGCACGTCGTCCAGGCTCAGCCCCATCGACTTCATGCCCCCTTGAGGATGCTCTGCCCACCGCGGTGCACTTTCTCTCATACTTCCCCCACGCCCAGTTGCTTACCTCCCACCGGATCGTCGGAGTTGAAAAATTCCTGCTGGTGTGGTTGTAATTATGGAGGGGATGTGCAAACCAGGAGGAGGTGACCCAGGGGTGCGGGCGGCTCTGGTGACGGACGTGGGGAGTACCACCACCAAGGCCCTGTGGTTTGAGCCCGCTGGCGGCCGATGGCGACTGCTGGCTCGGGCGGAATCGGCCACCACCGTGGAGTGGCCCTGGGAGGACGTGACCATAGGGGTCCGTCAGGCGGTGCAATTGCTGGGCGAGGAGATGGGACGTGGCTTTGTCGATAACCACGGCCGTCTCGCCCTGGGCGAGGCCGAGCGGTATCTGTCGACCTCCAGCGCCGGCGGCGGCCTGCAGATGCTGGTCTGTGGGGCCACCCGGAAGCTGACGGCGGAGAGTGCGGAACGGGCTGCCCTGGGAGCCGGAGCGGTGATACTGGATGTGCTGGCCAGTGACGACGGGCGTCCCGCCTTCGCCAAGCTGGCCAGCATGCGGTCGTTACGCCCGGACATGATCCTGCTGGCCGGCGGCGTGGACGGGGGCAACGTTCAGTTCGCCCTGGAGCTGGCCGACCTCCTCAGTGCCGCCAATCCCCGCGCCCGCTTCGGGGGCAATTTCCGCTTGCCGGTGGTGTACGCGGGAAATGTGGACGCCGGCCCTCTGGTGGAGGATGCCCTGGGCGGGCGGTTCAGCGTGAAGCTGGTACCCAACATACGGCCCCGGGTGGATCGGGAGAATCTGGCCCCGGCTCGAGAGGCAATACATCAGCTCTTCATGGCCCACGTGATGCAACACGCCCCGGGATACCAGGAACTGTGCTGTTGGGTGAGTGCTCCCATCCTTCCCACCCCCGCGGCGGTATCGCGAATGGTCCAGCTTCTGAGCGAGCACCTCGGGTCCAACCTGATGGTGGTGGACATCGGCGGGGCCACCACCGACGTGTTCACGGTGTTCGATGGACATTTTCACCGCACCGTAAGCGCCAACCTGGGGATGTCGTACTCCGCCGGCAACGTGCTGTGTCGGGCCTCGGCGGCCTCCATCCGTCGGTGGCTGCCCTACCCCTCGGATGATGACGAAGTCTGGGCGCAGGTGGCCACCAAGATGCTCCATCCCACCACCCTGCCCGCCGAGCCTCGCGACCTCTGGCTGGAGCAGGCGGTGGCGCGGGAGGCGCTGCGGCTCTCGCTGGAGCACCACCGGCAGCTGGCGGTGGCGCCAGCCAAGGAGCTCACCCCGCTGGAGAGGATGAGGATGTCCGCGGAGGAGCAGCTGCGCCACATGGTGGAACGGCCATCCCTGGTGGACACCTCCCGACTGGGAATGCTGGTGGGAAGCGGAGGGGTGCTCTCCCACGCCCCTCAGCGCGCCCAGGCGGCGCTGATGCTCCTTGACGGGATCCAGCCCACCGGGAGGGTGGAGCTGGCGGTGGACAGCGTGTTCATGCTGCCCCACCTGGGGGTGCTGTCCACCGTGGATCAAGAGGCGGCCATGGAGCTGCTGTTCGGGGACTGTCTGGTGCCCCTGGGCACCGCCCTCTGTCTCGAGGGGCGCCCCAGCGGTCGCATTGCCGCCCGCATCAGCTACCGGACTGCTGGCGGCGAGCCGCGACAGCTGCAGGTGCCGGCAGGGAGGCTTTGCGTCATCCCTCTGGGGCGAGACGAGGAGACAGAGGTGGAGATCACCCCTGGACCAGGCCTGAAGATGCCGGCAGGGACAACCCACTTCCGGGTACGCGGTGGGGTGGTGGGCCTGATCATCGATGGTCGGGGGCGGCCGCTCCGGTTTCCCGCCGAGGAGTCGGAACGGGCGCGGCAGGTCGCCCAGTGGCTGGAGGACGTGGGGGGAGGGGTCGACGGTGCGGTCCAGCCCTGAGTGGGAAGGATTCCCGATACAAAGGTGGATTGAATCCAGACCCTTGCCCTACCTGGGAGAGCCTCTGGTATCGGAGGGCCAGGTGGTGGAGCCGTCCGGTGCGGTGGCCCGTCTGAAATATCTTCCCGGCGGGTTGTATCGCGTGGACGTGGCGGGAGCTTTGGGCATACCCCGACCGCAGATCAAGGAATACCTGCTGGTAGCTCCGGGTCAGGCGGTCCAACAGGGCCAGCTGCTCGCCGCGCATTGCTGCTTCTTCGAACCCCGCGCGGCCCTCGCGCCTCGAAGCGGCCTGCTGGGGCTGGTTTCCTCGCAGCTGGGATATGTCTACATCCGCGAACCCATCCCCCTGGGGGAGGTGGGCGGCCCGGTGCGCGTGCAGGTGGCGAAGGACCTGGAGCTTCCGGTGGGCCGCGCCATCCGGCGATATCTCCTGGTACGGGTGGGACAAGCGGTGGTGCGGGGCCAGCCCCTGGCGGCCAGACACGCGCGGGGGCGCTTGACTTCCCTTTCGCCCACCTTCGGCCGGGTGACGGACATCGACCTGGAGGAAGGCACGGTTACCGTGGTGCCGCTGTTCACCAGCGGAGAGGTCTTGGCCCACGTGTACGGGAAGGTGCGCCGGGTGGTGTCCAACGAGGTAATCGACATCGAGACGGCGGGAATCCGAATGGCGGGTGTCTACGGGGTGGGAGGGATCACCCATGGACCGCTCGTGCCAGGGCCCGCGGGCCCGGAAGGGCTCCTGGATGCCGAACACGTGAAGCCGGACTGGCAGGGCAAGGTGGTAGTGGGGGGTGCCACCGCCACCAGCGAGGCCCTCAGGGAAGTGGCGCGAGTGGGGGCGGCGGGCCTGGTGCTGGCCTGGTTGCCTCCCCGGGCGTTGTTGGATTACGCGGGGGCGGGGGCCAAGATGGGAATCACCGGGGACGAATTGGTGACCACCACCGTGGTGCTCACCGGTGGTTTCATGCCCCAGGGGCTGCCGCAGGCCCTCTGGCGGCTGGCCACCGTCCTTCAGGGACGCACGGCCACCCTGGATGGTACCACTCACATCCGGGCTGGGGTGATCCGGCCCAAGCTGCTGGTGTCCGTGCCTCCGGCCTCCTTGACTGAGGAAGCCTGGGCACGAGTGCCGTGGGTCCCCCAGCGGCCCCTCACCCAGTGGAGACAGCCGCGGGCGGGCGAACGGGTGCGGATCCTGCGCGGCAGTTTCTGGGGACGCGAAGGCCGGATAGTGCAGCTGCCGCCGGAGGCAGTACGGGTGGCGACGGGCACCGCGATGCGGGTGGCCCGCGTCCGGATGGACGACGGGCAGGTCCACGACATCCCCCTGGCCAACCTGGAGATCCTGGAGGATGGTGAACTCGGTGGCCAAGGATGACGACTGGCAGCTTTACTGCAACTACACCCAGCCCCGGGCGCTGCTGGAACGGTTCGGCGGACACTGGCCCGCCACGGAGCTGGATGGGCCGGCCCGGGCACTGATGCGTGCCCTGGCCCCCCGGCCGGTCAGCACCTGGGGGTTGAGGGAAAGGGCTCGGCTCCCTCAGCGGCAGCTGGGGCGGACGCTGGAGCGACTGCAGGCCATGCGCCTGGTGCGGCGTACGCGAGACCGGGTGATGCTGGACTTTCCCCTGCTGACTGCCGAAAGCCTGAGCAACGAAGAGAAGGAGGCGGTCAGCACCCTGGTGGATCGGGCGCTGAGGCTGTTGATCCTTCCGCTGTGGGAGCTGGCCAGCGAGCTGGTAGAGCTTCGGCCCGGCGCCAGCTGGGCGGAATGGGGATGGGCACTGCTAGCTCCCATCCTGGGAAACCTCTGGGCGGAGTCGGCGGGTCTGCGGGACGTTGCCTTCGGGGTGGGGCGAGAGTTGCCCCATCTCCGCTACCGGCTGGTACCCTGTTCTCCCCAGATAGCCGTTGGTTACCCGGAGGGACACCGGTTTCCCATGGCCAGGGAGCTGGGGATGCTCTTCGCCCAGCCGGCAGTACGGCAGAGCCTGGGCACCGCGGAGGCCGACGGTCGCCTGATGGTTCAGGAAAGTAGCCGGGCCAGCCTGGCAGAGGCCGGGATGCTGCGCGGCAGTCGCACCGCGCACGAGATGGATTACCGACTGACGGTGCCCCTGCTGGAACCAGGTCTCCTCCAGCCTCTTGAGGGCGTCCTCCGGGCCCTTTGCGGCGCTCTGGCGCGGGCACTGAGGGAAACGGAGCCTGTTTTGCGTGCTGCGTACCGACGGGGTTCCTTCGCCCATCTGGAAGATGCAGGCAGCAGGGACTGGGTGGCCGCCATCCTCACCGTGGCGGCGGGCCTGCTGGCGGATCGCCTGGTGGAGGAGGAACTACTGGCGGCGCCAGTCCGGAGGAAGATCACCGTGCGAGATGCGGGGGAGGAGGCGGGATCAGGGGTGGTGCTGCAGTGAGCAGACGACCGCCTACTGGAGTGTCGGTACTGTTGGGGCCGTGGGAGTGCTGGGAGAAGCTGCTGGCCGCGGCACGGGGGGCAGCTCAGGCGGCGGACACCCTGGAGCAGGTGGGGGAAGAGGAGCTTGCGCGCCGCCGGGCTGACCTGGCGCGGTGGTCGCGAACCGGGGGAGGCTCGGTCCTGCTTCCTGCCGTCACCCGGCGTCCGTGGGTCGGCCGGGGGCTGGTCATGGCGGGGATAATGCTGCTGGCCGCTTGCTGGCTGCTGGTCCCTCAGCTGGCGCGGTACCTGACCTTGCTGGCGCTGTTGGGGTCGGCGGCCTACTACATCCCCCGCGGCGAGTTCGGACGATCGGTTCCCGAAGAGGAGCGGGCGCGGCTGGGGGAGGAGTACGAGAGGCAAAAGTGGCAGAAAAGCTGAACCTGCTATTGCGCGTACCGGGCACGGAAGCTTTCCAGCTGCTCTTGGGTGCCCAACACCAACACTTGGTCACCTGACTGGAACCGCCAGTGGGGCGGTGGATTGGCGGTGATCTGCTGCCCTCGGCGCACCGCCAGCACGATGGCGCCGCTATCCCGAGTGATGGGGCAGTCGGCCAGGGCTTTTCCCACCATCGCACGGGCGACGGGGAACTCCCGGTACTCGATCTGATGGGCCACCCATCCCGGGTCGGTGCCGCGGACAGCGGAAGCCACCATTTTGGCGCCCACCTCGGCCAGGCTGACCACGTATGAGGCACCCGCTTCATGCAGCAGCCTGACGGAGGATTGGGTGTTGGCGCGTGCTGCCACCTCCACGGAGGGGTTCAGTTGCTTGGCGAGCAAGGTGGAGTGGATGGTCCTGGCGTCGTGATCCAGGGCTACCACGTACACGCCCGCTTCCTTTATCCCGCTTCTGAGGAGAGTGTCCTCATCGGTGGCGTCCCCCCGGATTCCCGCTCCCGGCGGTAAAGGGGCGATATCCACCACCAGGGTTTGGACGCCGTGCGCCTGCAACACCTGCTCCGTCCGCCGCCCCACGTGTCCATGACCGGCGATGACCACCTTCTTTGCCACCTCGGCGCGTCGCAGGGGCATCTGGCGGTTCAGGGCCAGCTCGGCGAACCGGTCCATCTGCTCCCTGGTGCCGATGGCGGTGAGGACGGAATGTTTGCGTATGCGGGTGCGGGGGGTGGCCAGGTGGAAAATACCTCCGAACCAGTATCCCAGTACCGTGACCCCCGTCCGCTCTCGTATTCGGGCTTCGCGCAAGGTTCTGTCCACTAGCCGAGAGGCAGGATCCACCATCACTTCCGCCAGTTCCACCTCTCCCAGCTGGGAGGACACCGACAGCAGGGCAGTGGGATGCCGGGAGAGGATCCAGCGCGCCAGTGCCTCTCCCAGTGCCTCCCTGGGGCAGACCACCGCTGCGGCGCCCGCATAGCGCAGGTATCGGGAGTTGTGCGGTTCTTCCACCACCGCTACCAGGCGGGAGCAACCCAGACTGCGGGCCGCCAGGAGGATGCGAGAGTTCTTGGGATCGGAGGCAGCGGCCACCAGAGCCTGGGCCCGTTGCAGGCCCGCTTTGTTCAGGACCTCTCGATCGGAGGGATCGCCGAGCATGCAGGCGATGCCCTGGCGCCCCAGGTCGAGGATCCGCTCCAACCTGTCATCCACCAGCAGGATCGCGACCCGGTGGTCTTGAAGTTCGGCGGCCAGGGTGCGCGCCAGGGGACTGTCGGTGCAGATGATCACGTGATCCTTCAGCCCGGGCGGCGCCCGATCCGGAGGGATCTCCTGGAAGTTCCGTCTCAGCCATTCGCCAGCCAGGTAGCCAAGTACTATGAAGAAGGTGCCCACGCCCAGCAGCATGGTGAAGATGGCCAGCAGGGTCAGGGGCCAGGAGGTGATGGGCCCCAGGTGCCCATACCCGGTGGTGCTCATGGTCTCCAGCACGAAGAGCAAGGATTGTGCCCAGCTGATCTGCTTCCCTTCGTAGCGGGGGTAGAGGTACCACACCAGCGCGGTGAGCAGGGGGACTGCAAGCAGTAGGACCGATGCCAGGAAAGTAACCAGGTTCACCCGGGCGCGTTGCAGCAAGTTATTGTCTCCTCTCTCGATGACCTTTGGGAGTTTTCGGCAGTGGCTCCGTTTCCCACCGGCACTTTTAGTATTTGTTCACCGTTCCCCCAGGGTTGCTTCCCTGGTCGGGATGTTGAAGCAGGAACTTGAGGGCCTGGTCAAGAATTTTCTGAGAGGGGATATACCCTCACTTGCTCGGCGCAGAAGCTGTACCCAGTTGGCCGGGCTACCTACCTGGCAGCAGTCGGTTTCTCGTCCCCTCAACAAGTCTCCATGGAGGGTGATGTGCTTGGCGAAGCTGGTGCGGGTGGACATGTCGGCGCTGAAGGTGACCGAGGAGCCGTTGCCGGACAAATATGCCACGCTGGGGGGGAGGGCTCTCACTTCGCAGATCGTGGTGGATGAGGTGCCGGCTACCTGTCATCCCCTGGGTCCGAACAACAAACTGGTCTTCGCCCCCGGGATCGTGACGGGTACCCGCGCGCCCTCCTCCGGTCGCGTGTCGGTGGGGGGCAAGTCACCGCTCACCGGGGGCATCAAGGAGGCCAATGCGGGAACTCCCGCCAGCCAGAGGATGGCGCGGCTGGGCATACGGGCGCTGGTCATTGAGGGCCAGCCAGCGGACCCGGACAAGAGGTGGCTGCTGGTACTGGATGCCAGGGGGGCGCGGCTGAAGCCTGCCGACGAGCTGAAGGGTCTGGGGATGTACGAGACCTTCCGGCGGCTGCGCGATCGGTTTGGTGAAGTCGGACTGGTGGGCACCGGACCGGCGGGAGAGATGCGGATGGCCGTGGCGGGCATCTGTTTCAACGACGGCGAGTACCGGGCCAGCCGCTACGCCGGTCGGGGCGGACTGGGAGCGGTGATGGGCAGCAAGGGCCTCAAGGCCATCGTCATCGACGACCGGGGCGGGCCGGGAGTGACCATAAAGGATCAGGAGCTGTTTGATCGGGGTGTGAAGGCGCTGGCCGACGGTCTGCTCAAGCACGACGTCACCAAGCCCGGCGGCGCCCTGAACAGCTACGGTACGGCAGTGCTCATCAACATCTTGAACGAGGCAGGAGGCTTGCCCACCAGGAACTTTGCGCGCGGCCAGTTCGAAGGAGCCAGCAAGATCTCCGGCGAGGCCATTGCCGAGATAGTTGGGCAGCGAGGGGGAGCGGGGGCCACTGGGCATGCCTGCCATCCCGGCTGCCTCATCAAGTGCTCCAACATATGGCCGCGTCCTGACGGGGCCGAGCACGTGTCGGTGATCGAGTACGAGTCGGACTGGGCGCTGGGGGCGAACCTGGAGATCGACGATCTGGACAAAATCGCCGAGATGATCAGGCTCTGCAACGACCTGGGGCTGGACACCATCGAGACCGGGGTGACCCTGGGTGTGGCCATGGAGGCGGGCGTCATACCTTTCGGCGATGCCGATGGGGCCATCAGGTTGCTGAAAGAGGAGATAGGCCAAGGCACTCCGCTGGGCCGCATACTCGGCAACGGTGCGCATTTCACCGGGCGCGCATTCGGTGTCACCCGGGTGCCGGTGGTCAAAGGACAGGGCATGCCGGCGTACGAACCGCGGGCGGTCAAGGGCATTGGGATCACCTATGCTACCTCTACCATGGGTGCCGATCATACCGCCGGGTACACCATAGCGCCGGAGATTCTGGCGGTGGGAGGCAAGGCCGATCCTTTGGTCACAACGGGCAAGGTGGAGATGTCCCGCGGGCTGCAGCGGGCTACTGCCTTCCTGGATAGCAGCGGCTACTGCCTCTTCATTGCCTTTGCCATCCTGGACTTCCCGGAGGCGTTCCAGGGAGTGGTGGATTCGGTCAACGGAGTGCTGGGCACCAACCTCACGGTGGAGGAAGTGGACTCCTATGGGGCGCGGGTGCTGGCCCTGGAGCGGGACTTCAACCGCCGGGCGGGTCTGGGACCGGCTTACGACCGCCTGCCCGAGTTCATGAAGATGGAGGCGCTCCCACCCCACAACCACACCTTCGACGTGCCCGACGAAGACCTGGACCGCGTGCACGAGGGGTGAGCATGCAGCCGTCATGATGGTGCGTGTGGTGGCTTACGCCACCCTGCGGAAGTATCTCGAATCACCCCTGGGTGAGCCGGTAGAGGTAGAGCTGCCCGAGGGGGCCCAGCTGGCGGATCTGATCCGCCAGCTGGGCATGCCCATTGCGGAAGTGAAACAGGCTTTCCTGAACGGCCGCCGCGCTCACCTCCAGCAGGCACTGCGGGAAGGCGACAAAGTCGCCCTCTTTCCCGCGGTGGCGGGAGGCTAGCTGTGGGGGTGGGTAGTCTGGAATATCTCAAAGCCCGGCTGCGGCAGCAGGCGCGTTGCGTCCGTGACCGCACCGGCCGGGTGGTGGCGGTGCTGGAGTCTAGGACTGTGTGTGCCATTGCTGAGGAAACGGGCTGGTCCTTGCGGGATGTGGAGCGGACGGCTCTGAGCCAGGACCTGGTGCCGATTCGTTACTGGCGTAACATGGGTCTGTGGGGTTGCTGCGGGCAGGTTCGGCTTCTCGAAAGCCGGGCCCTGGTGGCGGGTTTGGGAGGTCTGGGAGGGCTGGCCACGGAGCTCTTGGCCAGGGCGGGAGTGGGCGAACTGGTCCTGGTGGACGGGGATCGGTTCGAGGAGAGCAACCTCAACCGTCAGCTCCTGGCGACGGGAGATACCGTGGGCCGATCCAAGGCGGTTGCAGCCGCGGAGCGGGTGCGGGCGATCAACCCCGCAGTCCAGGTGATCCCGGTGGTGGGCAAGGTCGAGGAACTGGGCGACGATCTCCTGGCCGGGGCGGGAGTGGTGCTGGATTGCCTGGATAATTTCCCCTCCCGGTACTGCCTGCAGGCCCGGTGCCGAAAGTTACGTCGTCCCCTGGTGTCCGCCGCCATTGGGGGTTCGATGGCCCAGGTGATGACCGTGCTGCCCGGAGACCCGGGCATCGAGGCCCTGTACGGGCCCCAGCCGCCGGGGGAGGGAGGAGCAGAGCTGGTGTTGGGTACCCCTCCCGCCACGCCTGCGGCGGCGGCGTCCTGGCAGGCCCAGGAGGCCATCTGGTTGCTGCTGGGCCGTCCCCCCGCACTGCGAAGGCGCATGCTATGTCTTGACCTGGAGTCAGGGTGCTGCGAGGTGTTGTCCCTCGGTTGAGGAGTACGGGGGATCGGATCAAAGGACCCGCCCGGAGGGCGGGTCTCCTGCTTTGCCTCTGATGGAACGGTACAGCAATCGTGCCCGGTTGGCCCTGTGGCGGAGACTACCCAGCATTTGCACGTGGCCTGCCGCGTGAGGTTCCTCCGGGTCGGGCCGAACTGCCTACAGCTGCCAGCCGGCCTGGAACCCAGTGGCCACCGCGTCGATGATCTTGCCCACCTCGCAGGCGTCCCCGATCACTTTTACCGATACCCCACGTTGCTTTAGCGCGTCGCCGAGTTCTTTCCCCGTCGGTGACTGTCCAATGGCCAGGATCACCTTCTTTGCCCTCACGAAATCCGGCTTGCGGTCTTCGGTAATTATCGACACCCCTTCAGCGGTGATCTCAGTGGCAATAACGTTCGTCCGCATGGTGACGCCAAGGCGACCGAACTGCTGCATCAGATCAAAGCGGCTGATGGGTTCCATGTCCTGGGCGATGTCGGGCAGCATTTCAAGGATGGTGACCTTGACTCCCTTGTCGGCCAGATAGTGCGCAGCATCACAGCCCACCAACCCGCCGCCGACGATGACTACCTCATCGCCGGGAGCAAAAGTTGTCTTGCCGGCAAGGACGTCCCAGGCCTGCACGACAAATCCCTTTTCCGGTTCTGCGCCCCTTATGGTGGGCTGTGCGGGGAGCGACCCGGTGGCAAGGATGACGCAATCGGGTGAGAGCTCCATGATATTTTCCACCGTCGCGCAGGTCCCCAGCCTGACCTCGACTCCGACTCTTGACAGCTCATCCTCAAGCCAACGGTGGAACCAACCGATCTTGTCTTTCCCCGGCGCTGCTGTGGCCAGCTCCAGCTGCCCTCCCAGGCGTTCTGCCTTCTCAAACAGTGTTACGTGGTGTCCTCGCTTCGCAGCGACAATTGCAGCCTGCATGCCCGCCGGTCCGGCACCGACCACCACCACTTTCTTAGCCGCTGGGCTTTTGGTGATCACCCCAAAGGTGCCCTCGCGTCCCGCCACCGGATTGACGGTGCAACGCAGCCGGAGATTCTGGAACACCCGGGCGCCTATGCATCCGATGTTGCAGGAGATGCATTTGCGGATCTCGTTGGAACGTCCTTCCTGTGCCTTCCTGGGCCATTCCGGATCCGCTATCAACCCACGGCCGATGGCCACGAAGTCGACCCGTCCGTCAGCCAGAATCTGTTCCGCAAATTCGGGTTCCCGAATCACGCCCACGGTGATCACCGGGATCTTCACTACCTTCTTCACCTCTTCGGCCAGGTACACGCGCCAACCCTGTTCGAACCTGGATGGCTCCAGGATGGTGGGCATGGACTCGTAGATTCCTGCACTGACGTGCAGCACGTGTACTCCCGCCTCTTCCAGCATCTTGGCGATTTTCTTTCCCTCTTCGAGGGTGATCCCACCCTCGACGAACTCGTCGGCGCTGAACCGGAAGCAGATGGGGTAATCGGTACCCACCGCTTCTTTGATGCTGCTGATTATCTCGAGAGGAAACCGCATGCGCCGCTCGAGGCTTCCTCCGTACTGGTCAATGCGTCGATTGGTCAGGGGGGACATGAACTGCCCGATGAGATAACCGTGAGCGCCGTGCAGTTCGATTCCATCGAACATGGCCCCTTTCGCCCTTACTGCGGTCCTGACGAATTTCTGGATTATCTCCTCGATCTCGCACACTGTCAGTTCGCGGGGCTGGACGCCCAGAAAGCCGCAGGGAACAGGTGAGGGGGCTACTGGCTGATGCCCTTCGGTGATGTCTGGAGTGGTCTGGCGACCGGCGTGGTGTATTTGCATGAAGATCCTGGTTCCCCAGTTGTGGACCGCTTCGGCCAGCTCGAAGAACCCTGTCATGTACTTGTCGTCATCCAACCGCAACTGACAGCAGATGTTCTTCCCCTGGGGGTAATCGACCTGAACGTTCTCCAGGATGATGAGTCCCGTGCCGCATTTTGCGCGTTCTGCGTAGTAGTCAATGAGTCTGGAGCTCACCGATCCATCTTCATTAGCGAGGTTGGTGGCCATCGGGGGCATGACAATGCGGTTTGGGATGGTCAGATTGCCAATCTTGCCTTCTGAGAATAGATTGGGAAATCCCGCCATGCTGTAACCTCCTTCGCTGGTTACTGGACTCCTTTGCAGCCATCCGTGGTTATTCATGTGAATGAAAACCACCAGCTATTCGTCAGGTAGCAGCTGGCTGCGGCCATCGGTCATGAGTACTGACGGGTGATGGCAAGACAGAAGACGCACGGGCCGGTCGGCACCAGCGCCTGGCCGGGCCACGCCCTGTCCAGCCCCACGAAGTTTGGTCCTTGGGATGTACTGACAGCAGGGAACTGTTAAGGGCCGGAAGAACCTTTCTGCGTGGCCAAGAATATAGTGAGCGATGACCCGGAGCCACCAGAGGAGGTTGATACCGAATGGGCAAGCATGCTAGAGTAGGGGAGTTCCCGGGACCTCGAGCGAAGCGGTTGCTGGAACGCAAGCGGCAGTTTGTTTCTGACGCCATTTCCATCCATGTCCCCACGGCCGTGGACCGGGCGGAAGGGGCTGTGCTCACCGACCTGGATGGCAATCGCTTCCTGGACCTGGCGGGGGGAATGGGCGTCCTGAATGTGGGGCACTGCCCCCGGGAAGTGGTGGAGGTGATCCAGGAACAGGCGGCACGCTGTTTGCACACCGACTTCTCCGTGGTGATGTATGAGTCGTACGTGGAGCTGGCGGCCAAGTTGGTCGAAATCGCTCCCCTGGAAGGCAGTGCCAAATGTGCGTTTTTCAATTCGGGAGCAGAGGCGGTGGAGAACGCAGTCAAAATCGCCCGTATCGCCACCGGCAGGCCGGCCGTTCTGGCCTTCGAAGGGGCCTTCCACGGGCGAACGCTGCTTTGCATGTCCCTTACCAGCAAGGTACGTCCGTACAAGCGGGGTTTCGGGCCCTTTGCGCCAGAAGTGTATAGAGTGCCCTTCGCTTACTGTTACCGGTGTTCTTACGGGGCCCAGTATCCAGGCTGTGAGCTGGAGTGTGCGCGGGGAGTGGAAAGAGCCCTTCTGACTCAGGTCGCCCCGGAAACCTTGGCTGCCATCATCGTTGAGCCGGTGCCCGGAGAGGGCGGTTTCCTGGTGCCGCCTCCCGAGTTCCTGCCTAGGTTGAGGGAGATCTGCGACAGGCACGGCGTCCTGCTCATCCTGGACGAGGTTCAAACCGGATTCGGGCGCACCGGGCGAATGTTTGCCTGTGAGCACTGGGGCGTACACCCGGACCTCATGTGCGTGGCCAAGTCGTTAGCTGCCGGTCTGCCGCTCAGTGGCGTGGTGGGCAGGGCGGAGCTCATGGATGCTCCTGGCGACAGTGCCATCGGTGGGACCTTCGTGGGAAACCCGGTAGCCTGTGCGGCGGCCATCAAGGTGATAGAGATAATGCAGCGCGAACAGCTGCCCCTGCGAGCTGCGCGTATCGGCAAGATAATAGAGGAGAAGTTCCGCGAGTTCATGGATCGGTTTCCCGCGGTGGGTGATGTGCGGGCTCTTGGGGCGATGGTCGGCTTGGAGCTGGTGAAGGATCGGCAAACCAAAGAACCGGCGCCTGAGCTCACTTCGCGCATCATCGAAAAGGCAATGCACCGCGGGGTGATTCTGGTCAAGTGCGGTATATACAGCAACGTCATCAGGATCCTGTGTCCCTTGGTCATTGCTGATGACCAGCTGCATGAGGCGCTGGATGTGATGGCCGCCTCCCTGGACGAGGCCTGCCGGGAAGCGGGTTTATGAGGAGCGGGGGTGGCCCTTTTCACGGGCCACCCCGTTCCTGCGGTTGCGAAGTGCTTCGCTGCTGTGGTGATGATTCTTTGTGCTCGCTGGGAGGTTTACGGCGGTCAGAGCCGATGAGGTAGATTCCCACGGCGCCGATGGCCAGCCCCCACATCGATTCACGCAGGAGAAGAAGGAGTACCCCCAGGGCTACCAGGACGAACCCCCAAAGCGTCGGTGTAGGACGCACGTCTTTCCCCTCCATTTCGGGATACAAATGGCCTTCCACATCCAGCTTTATCCTTGTACTGCGGTGGCAGGAATCCTGCATCGGCGTGAGAAGAATTACCAAGCAAGACAGAAAATATCCCAGGAAGGGGAGGCGTGAGTGAAGGTATACATCTCTGCGGACATGGAGGGCGCCACGGGCGTGGTGGCCTGGAAGCACGTTTCGCCCAAGGAAAGCGACTATGGTCGGATGCGTAAGCTGCTGACAGGGGATGTGAACGCTGCCATCCGCGGTGCCTTTCGCGCCGGTGCGTCGGAAGTATTGGTCAACGACGCTCATGGGCCCATGGTGAATATCCTGCTGGAAGAGTTGGACAGCCGCGCCAGGCTCATAAGCGGTCACAACAAGCACCTCTGTCAGATGGAAGGAATCAATGATAGTTTTGATGCCTGTTTCCTGGTGGCGTACCACGGGCGAGAGGGCGGGGCGGATGCAGTTCTGAATCACACGCTCCTCGGTAGGACGGTGTGGGAAATCCGCCTGAACGGCAAGCCGGTGGGAGAGACTGCAATCAGCGCGGCGCTGGCGGGTTACTACGGAGTGCCAGTGGTTCTGGTGACCGGGGATCAGCTGGTGTCCGAGGAGGCAGCCAGTCTGATACCGGGCGTGCGGACCGTGGTTGTCAAAGAGGCGCTGGATCGCTACGTGGCATGCTGCCTGGCGCCGGAGAGGACTGCCACGATGATTGAAGAAGCGGCGGCTGAAGCTCTCACTAATCGCCATCAGGTGCAGCCTTTCGTAGTGGAGGGGATGGTGGAATTCGAAGTTGACTTTAAGACTACCGCCCAGGCCCACGCCGCGGCGCTGCTGCCTATGGTACGGCAGGTGAGTCCCAAGACGGTAGCTCTGCAAGGGCGTGACTACCTCGAAGCCTTCAGATTGCTGTTTGGTGCCCTGTTGCTGGGACGAAGTGTAACCGAGTGATACTGCCTACACCAAGCGTGGGGAGGTATTGAGTTGGAAAGAATCTACGAGGGGATGTCCTTGAGGGACATCACGGAGTTTCTGTTCCTCGAGGACGAGCCGGAGCCTTCCGACCTCATTTTTGTGTTCGGCGGCCGACACCATGAGCGGGGTGAACGGGCCGCCGAACTCTATCTGAAGGGTATGGCGCCGCTGGTATTCATTACGGGGGGTGACAAGAGGGCAGTGGGTGTGCCCGAGGCGTTGACGCTGCGGGAGGCGGCGATCGCGGCGGGGGTACCGGAGGAGCGGATCCTGGTGGAGACTCGCGCGGGGAATACGGTGGAGAATGTAGCCTTCGGGCTGAAGTTCCTCGAAGACAGAGGGTTGCTGGGTACCTTGAAGAGCGTGATCCTGGTTTCGGCGCCTGTACACATGCGCCGCGCCAAACTGGTTTTCCAGTCTCACTTCCCTGCCTACGTGCGGATCCTGTGCTGTCCTGATCGCCGCAAGGACGTCAACCGGACCAACTGGTGGCAGTCGGAAGAGGGGAGACGAATAGTGTTTCGAGAGTTGGAGAAGGTTAGGAACTGGGCGCGGAGCGGGCGCCTTTAGATCCACACGCTTTGACGAGTGATCATTTTGAGGAGGAGCGCCCTGTGATGCACTGAGGGCAGGACGACGAAGGCCGGTGTGTCTTGGGCAAAGCTCGCTGCCAACTAGCGGCTGATGGTTCTGATGGGACAAGAGTGACGCGTGGTTGGCTTCGCGAAAGCTGTCGTCGACCACCGGTGATGAAAAAACACCAGGGGATCGACGACAAGACGGGCCGTCGTCGTGAGCACGCACCTTGTGCCCTATTACGCGTTTCTTGGCCGATAGCGAATCAACCAGACCAGAGACGGAGTCTCCGCTTGTGCAAGACGCCGGACATTGTTATTATGGGAAATGGACGGGTTCGGAGCCTACCTATGAGGGATTGAAACTCTTGAAGCGAAGGGGAATGATGGGAGCCTCCGACGGTTCGGAGCCTACCTATGAGGGATTGAAACGGTAGTGCGCCGCATGTGCTCCACGCGGGGATACCGCGTTCGGAGCCTACCTATGAGGGATTGAAACTACTCCTCCTACCCTGGACATCCTGGCAGTAGGTACCGTTCGGAGCCTACCTATGAGGGATTGAAACGAAGCAAATACTACGGCTGAAGGAACAGTATGAGAGAGTTCGGAGCCTACCTATGAGGGATTGAAACGTCTCTCGCGTTGCTTCCACTATGTCAGAGATGGCCGTTCGGAGCCTACCTATGAGGGATTGAAACCCGAATATCTCCAGGTAAGCGCGGACACCGTCTACCGTTCGGAGCCTACCTATGAGGGATTGAAACTTTGGGCACCCATCAGTGCCTCCTCGAACGTCTGAGGTTCGGAGCCTACCTATGAGGGATTGAAACACCAGACGGGAGTATCTTCATCGCCTGGCACCAACCGTTCGGAGCCTACCTATGAGGGATTGAAACCAGCAACATGGGGAGCGTGAGCTTGGGCACTACGTGTTCGGAGCCTACCTATGAGGGATTGAAACGCCGCAACAGCTCGTGCTGCCGCGGCTCAAGATAGAGTTCGGAGCCTACCTATGAGGGATTGAAACAACTGTACGAAGAGTACATCTCCGAGAGAGGTAGGGGTTCGGAGCCTACCTATGAGGGATTGAAACCCTTCAGAACACCCTCTACCGCCGCGTACTCCTCAGGTTCGGAGCCTACCTATGAGGGATTGAAACGCTCATAGCGGATCCACTGGCGGACGCTCACCGGGTTCGGAGCCTACCTATGAGGGATTGAAACCATGTGTGGCACCGCAAGCAGTTTCTCACGGATCTCGTTCGGAGCCTACCTATGAGGGATTGAAACCAGGCTTTGGGCGGACACATGAAGGCTCACCGGAGGGTTCGGAGCCTACCTATGAGGGATTGAAACTGCACAAGCGCGGTAGCGTTTGGTCCTTTCGAGTAGCGTTCGGAGCCTACCTATGAGGGATTGAAACCGCCGAAGTAAGCCTCCAGTGCGGACCGGAGGACCTGTTCGGAGCCTACCTATGAGGGATTGAAACTGACGACGGACGCTTTGAAGTCACGTACCGGAGCAGTTCGGAGCCTACCTATGAGGGATTGAAACGACGTTGATCAAATTGCAGTTACTACCACTATCGCGTTCGGAGCCTACCTATGAGGGATTGAAACATCACCAGCGGCCGTCTTGCCAGATAGGTTGTCATGGTTCGGAGCCTACCTATGAGGGATTGAAACGCGGATACTGCGGATGTAGGAGAGCAGCCCCTCGAGTGTTCGGAGCCTACCTATGAGGGATTGAAACACGGAAACCGCATCAAGCGGTTCCGCATGGAGCACCGTTCGGAGCCTACCTATGAGGGATTGAAACCTTAGTACGCTTCCCGCACCTGCACGTAAGTCTCTCGTTCGGAGCCTACCTATGAGGGATTGAAACGCAAATACACCGAAGGCACAGGAGCTCGAAACGAAACGTTCGGAGCCTACCTATGAGGGATTGAAACGGTTTTACTTTCTCATGGGGACGTAGTTCTGCCCAAGTTCGGAGCCTACCTATGAGGGATTGAAACTTACTCATCCGCGGAAGGCAAATCCCTGCAGGCTCCGTTCGGAGCCTACCTATGAGGGATTGAAACCTTCAAAGACTCACACAGTCCGATAACCGGAACTCTAGTTCGGAGCCTACCTATGAGGGATTGAAACGCTTCAACGTCACACCGGACAAGTCGAGGACGCCGAGTTCGGAGCCTACCTATGAGGGATTGAAACATTGAAGACGTAAAAGAACAGGCACTCGCAATTACCGTTCGGAGCCTACCTATGAGGGATTGAAACCACTTTAGCCAAACAGCTTCACTCCTCTCGTAACTTGTTCGGAGCCTACCTATGAGGGATTGAAACTGGAACTCCTATTTCTAATTTACCATGTCGGCGAGTTCGGAGCCTACCTATGAGGGATTGAAACCATCATCATCTCCACCAGGGCGTTCTGGGCCTGCGCGTTCGGAGCCTACCTATGAGGGATTGAAACACAGATAAGGAAACTTAAGATAGGTACGTCTATAGGTTCGGAGCCTACCTATGAGGGATTGAAACACCAGAATACCCTCCATATCAGACTTAGTAACAATGGTTCGGAGCCTACCTATGAGGGATTGAAACATATCCCACAGGAGTTACTCGACGCCGCCGGGTTAAGTTCGGAGCCTACCTATGAGGGATTGAAACCATAGAAGACTTAACTGGAGCAATAAGAGAATGGGGGTTCGGAGCCTACCTATGAGGGATTGAAACTATATGCGGCAGTTATCACTGCTAATACGCGTATTGTTCGGAGCCTACCTATGAGGGATTGAAACCAGACACATCAAGACGGAGCCACATTGCTTCACCTGTTCGGAGCCTACCTATGAGGGATTGAAACACATCGCGGCCCCCTTTCTCGTTCAGGACTTCCCCGTTCGGAGCCTACCTATGAGGGATTGAAACTCAGTTATAAAGGCGCTGTCGAATTCCACCTCTGCGTTCGGAGCCTACCTATGAGGGATTGAAACAACTCACTGACGTCGATGTTGGTGGCACGGTGGTTCGTTCGGAGCCTACCTATGAGGGATTGAAACTCCGCAAGGCCGCAGCTTCTGCGCACTTCTTTATCGTTCGGAGCCTACCTATGAGGGATTGAAACCTGGCAGACGCGTGTGGATCATCGACAGGCCCAAAGTTCGGAGCCTACCTATGAGGGATTGAAACGCATTTTTTGGTTGTTTTATAGCCTCTACAGGTATGTTCGGAGCCTACCTATGAGGGATTGAAACTAGGGAGACCCAAGGTGGAGGCGGTGGCGGAGGTCAGTTCGGAGCCTACCTATGAGGGATTGAAACCTCCAAGCGATGGCTATGCGCGTAGTGCAGTCGCGGGTTCGGAGCCTACCTATGAGGGATTGAAACTATGAAGGGGAGATGATCTTGAAGAAAGTTGCCATAGGTTCGGAGCCTACCTATGAGGGATTGAAACCTCGATCATCGTCTCGATTTCTGCCGCGGGGTTCATGTTCGGAGCCTACCTATGAGGGATTGAAACGGTTGGTGCTGGGTGACGAAGATACTCCCGTCTGGGTTCGGAGCCTACCTATGAGGGATTGAAACCAGGAAGAACATGGCGACTATTGCGACGGTAAGAACCAGTTCGGAGCCTACCTATGAGGGATTGAAACTCCTGTGGGAGTGGTGATCTACACCAACCTCCTGACCGTTCGGAGCCTACCTATGAGGGATTGAAACGTTTCAGGCGCTCATCGAGGCCGGGCACATCCACCGTTCGGAGCCTACCTATGAGGGATTGAAACAGGATGAGATATTCGGCTACAAGCTGTCTCCGGAGGTTCGGAGCCTACCTATGAGGGATTGAAACTTTCCTCTGCCTCCCGCCGCACTTCCCTCTCCTCCTGTTCGGAGCCTACCTATGAGGGATTGAAACTGGTATTGATGGCCCGGTCGGCGACGCGCTGGATGGGTTCGGAGCCTACCTATGAGGGATTGAAACCGCTCTGATCGTGTATTCTCCGCAGGCATTCGATCGTTCGGAGCCTACCTATGAGGGATTGAAACTACTCTTCTTATCAGCACTTGTTATCTCCTGATTCACGTTCGGAGCCTACCTATGAGGGATTGAAACGCGTTGCGCGAGCTGCGGCAGGACATCATCAACATGTTCGGAGCCTACCTATGAGGGATTGAAACAAGTTCCTGAGATGTTCGACGCCGTCACCGTTCCCGTTCGGAGCCTACCTATGAGGGATTGAAACGCCAGCTCGCGGTATGCGCGTCAGTCTCACTGTAGGGTTCGGAGCCTACCTATGAGGGATTGAAACCCCGAAGAACCAGGCGGGCTCCTCGGCGGATTACAGTTCGGAGCCTACCTATGAGGGATTGAAACTGGTCAGGATGACGGCTTCTTCCCGGGAGAGGAAAGGTTCGGAGCCTACCTATGAGGGATTGAAACGCACTCCACATGGCAAGGTTTGGCAGATACTGGAGGGTTCGGAGCCTACCTATGAGGGATTGAAACCGTTCTATCGACTCTGGATCTGTGAGCTCGCGGCCGTTCGGAGCCTACCTATGAGGGATTGAAACATCTCTATCCTGTCGAGGTATGTGCGGCAGTGGCCGCGTTCGGAGCCTACCTATGAGGGATTGAAACGTATTTCCTTCAGACGTGGTGAAAGGCATGATATGCGTTCGGAGCCTACCTATGAGGGATTGAAACGATGTACTTCTCATGGGCGTACTCCGGCTTCCGGGGGGTTCGGAGCCTACCTATGAGGGATTGAAACCGAAACTTGTGGCAGGTCTCGCGGTCAAGTCCGGCCGTTCGGAGCCTACCTATGAGGGATTGAAACGCCGATGGACTGGGCGAGGTCGGTGCATATCCTGAGCGTTCGGAGCCTACCTATGAGGGATTGAAACCGGCCATCTCTGAAGACGCCGATGCGGTGTACAAAAGTTCGGAGCCTACCTATGAGGGATTGAAACCTTCACGCGCCTGCCTGATCGCTACGCCGAATCCCAGTTCGGAGCCTACCTATGAGGGATTGAAACTCACACTTGCTGCTCCTGTCGCGGGCGTGTTTAAGGTTCGGAGCCTACCTATGAGGGATTGAAACTCCAATTCAAACAAAGATGCCGTTCGTTTTCTGATAGGTTCGGAGCCTACCTATGAGGGATTGAAACGAGAAACCCTGCTGATGCGACCACCCATCCACCATAGGTTCGGAGCCTACCTATGAGGGATTGAAACTTGGTTATGGAACACACACAAGAATTGCAGTAACCGGTTCGGAGCCTACCTATGAGGGATTGAAACCACTATTACCCGCAGGACGCTGCACCGGGCAATCCGAGTTCGGAGCCTACCTATGAGGGATTGAAACTTTACAACGCGCTCACGGATCACCCAGACATCCTCGTTCGGAGCCTACCTATGAGGGATTGAAACTATTGATGACAGAATTCACAAAACGTTACGAATCGGGTTCGGAGCCTACCTATGAGGGATTGAAACCAGGATTGAGAGCCTCATGCGGTCCGCGCGGCTCACGTTCGGAGCCTACCTATGAGGGATTGAAACCTGGAAAGGCCCGTACTGCTCCATGTGCTCCCCGAGTTCGGAGCCTACCTATGAGGGATTGAAACTGGAGATAGGTACTACGGGCACTGCACTCGTGAATCGTTCGGAGCCTACCTATGAGGGATTGAAACCATTCTCCTGGACCGTCCCGGGCGGATCTACGCTCGTTCGGAGCCTACCTATGAGGGATTGAAACCCTTTCTTCTCTAGACTACAGGCGTAGGGTGATCCCGTTCGGAGCCTACCTATGAGGGATTGAAACACACCACACTCCCCTCTCCTTGCTGGCCCTGCGCCAGTTCGGAGCCTACCTATGAGGGATTGAAACCTTTCAGAGTGCCTGCCACCACCGCGAAGTGCGCCCGTTCGGAGCCTACCTATGAGGGATTGAAACCATGATCTACGTAGCACGTAGGCAGGCCACGAATTCGTTCGGAGCCTACCTATGAGGGATTGAAACGTATCTCTTTTAGCCGTGGTGAAAGGCATGATATGCGTTCGGAGCCTACCTATGAGGGATTGAAACTTCTCAGCTTCACGGAGAGCTCCGCCGCCTGGGCTGGTTCGGAGCCTACCTATGAGGGATTGAAACTCAGCTCCCGGTACTCATGTATGTTCGTGGCGAGCGTTCGGAGCCTACCTATGAGGGATTGAAACAGATCACAACCACCGCATCCTTATCCACCCACAGCGTTCGGAGCCTACCTATGAGGGATTGAAACGACTGTCCCAGGCACATCGGGTGGCAATCCTCGAAGAGTTCGGAGCCTACCTATGAGGGATTGAAACTCCTCATCCCGGTATGAGAACTCGTGGCCTTCGGTGGTTCGGAGCCTACCTATGAGGGATTGAAACCTCTTCAGGCATGCTCCCTGGGTACCTCCTCTCGTGTTCGGAGCCTACCTATGAGGGATTGAAACCGGTACTACAGAAGAAAACCGAAAAGCTGGAGGAGACGTTCGGAGCCTACCTATGAGGGATTGAAACCCGTGACGGAGCTCTCTACGTCGTCTACTGCTAGAGGTTCGGAGCCTACCTATGAGGGATTGAAACAAACCTGTCCTTGGTCGGGCAGAGTCCTTGTGGTGGTTCGGAGCCTACCTATGAGGGATTGAAACTTGATCTTCCACACCTGGACCACGTCGCCCGTCGAAGTTCGGAGCCTACCTATGAGGGATTGAAACGCTGCTGGCGGGATATAATCCCAGAGGCTACCCCTGGTTCGGAGCCTACCTATGAGGGATTGAAACATGTTGGTGAAGAAGGCGACACCCGTGCCGAACTGGTTCGGAGCCTACCTATGAGGGATTGAAACGCAGGATGTCGGTCTTCTGGCCATTCGTCATTAACGGGTTCGGAGCCTACCTATGAGGGATTGAAACCAGGAGGAGGATATACGCTCAGCACGGCCACCTACGCGTTCGGAGCCTACCTATGAGGGATTGAAACTCTTGAGGATGGTGTTCCAGAGAGCGAACGGGTCATGTTCGGAGCCTACCTATGAGGGATTGAAACCGCTCCAGACACTTAGTGTTGTGACGACTAATAGCTTGTTCGGAGCCTACCTATGAGGGATTGAAACAGGATTGATTTGCACCACGGCATTTAAGGCTGGCCCGTTCGGAGCCTACCTATGAGGGATTGAAACATATGCACGTGCCGCTGTCGTGGCTCATGAAATGCCGTTCGGAGCCTACCTATGAGGGATTGAAACACGAGGTCCTCAGAGGGGACGATTACACTCATGATGTTCGGAGCCTACCTATGAGGGATTGAAACAGGAGACGCTGCTCGAGACCATGGTTGCCCTCTGGGTTCGGAGCCTACCTATGAGGGATTGAAACGCTCACAAACCGCCCGGTTTCCGGGTCCCGAGGCGGGTTCGGAGCCTACCTATGAGGGATTGAAACTGGATTGTCGCCGGGTGGTTTGCCGTCCGGGTCCTAGTTCGGAGCCTACCTATGAGGGATTGAAACCGTGATCCGTTCACCGACCCTCCCCCCCCGTCCCCGGTTCGGAGCCTACCTATGAGGGATTGAAACATCATCAAGGCTCATGACTTCGCTGAGCTTCACTGGGTTCGGAGCCTACCTATGAGGGATTGAAACTCGGCCGGCCCTTCCGCTGTGACGCACCGGCCGACCGTTCGGAGCCTACCTATGAGGGATTGAAACGCGTTACCCAGCTCCCGGAACCACCGGGATTGGACCGTTCGGAGCCTACCTATGAGGGATTGAAACGGTATTCCCGGGCCCTGCACAGGCGGCTCAGAAAGGGTTCGGAGCCTACCTATGAGGGATTGAAACTTTCTGGAGGAATTACTTCTGCTATTGAGAGAGCGAGTTCGGAGCCTACCTATGAGGGATTGAAACGTTAGTTCGAGAAGGAGACAAGTGGCGTGCAGGTATGTTCGGAGCCTACCTATGAGGGATTGAAACCCAGCATATGACGCTATTAGAGCATGGCGAAGGAGTTCGGAGCCTACCTATGAGGGATTGAAACTCTGTGGTGGCGGTGTTTACGGATTCGATCATTAGCGTTCGGAGCCTACCTATGAGGGATTGAAACAAGCCAAAACTCTACTGTATCGGGAGCATAGTCGAGTTCGGAGCCTACCTATGAGGGATTGAAACAAGGTAATAAGATCAGAAGCAGTGGGCATGTATTCAGGTTCGGAGCCTACCTATGAGGGATTGAAACCACTTTCCCCTCCCTACTTACAATCCTCTGGCCGCCAGGTTCGGAGCCTACCTATGAGGGATTGAAACAGTTGTATGAAGAGTACATCTCCGAGAGGTAGGTGAGTTCGGAGCCTACCTATGAGGGATTGAAACAAATTTGGGCCATCGAAGGTGTCCAGTGGGTGAGAACGTTCGGAGCCTACCTATGAGGGATTGAAACGAGTACCAGGCGCCGCCGGTCAAGAAAGTCACGGTAGCGTTCGGAGCCTACCTATGAGGGATTGAAACGGCAATTCATGAAGGCTTCGACGTGATACACATCTAGTTCGGAGCCTACCTATGAGGGATTGAAACCTCGATCATCGTCTCGATCTCTGCGGCGGGGTTCAGTTCGGAGCCTACCTATGAGGGATTGAAACGCTTGTAGCCATATCCTAACGATGAACTCTGCGGGAAGTTCGGAGCCTACCTATGAGGGATTGAAACACGGATGATCATGAGCGATTTGCTGACGCTGGTGGGTTCGGAGCCTACCTATGAGGGATTGAAACTGCTTGATACACTCTTCTCCAGCTTAATAAACTTGGTTCCGAGCCTACCTATGAGGGATTGAAACTATTCAGTTTGCAGGGTACCCTGACGAGGACAGGGTAGTTCGGAGCCTACCTATGAGGGATTGAAACAACTCCAGTTGCACAGCTAACCCCTCCTGTTTTGAGTTCGGAGCCTACCTATGAGGGATTGAAACATGGTCTCCTCCCCCTTCTCGGAGAGGCCCAAGGCCAGTTCGGAGCCTACCTATGAGGGATTGAAACCGGTGTGGATTACTTCGATTGCTGGGCCGGCCTTCGTTCGGAGCCTACCTATGAGGGATTGAAACCCGTTCTTCCTGCAGGAGTATGTACAGGTAGGCCAGTTCGGAGCCTACCTATGAGGGATTGAAACCAACCCTGCCGCGCCGGTAGTAGTGAATGCGGATTGAGTTCGGAGCCTACCTATGAGGGATTGAAACGCAGCTGCTGCAGGCTCTCGGCAATGGCCGCTAGCGGTTTGGAGCCTACCTATGAGGGATTGAAACATGTGCTGCTGCAGCTGCACCTCTACTTCGTGCCGCGTTCGGAGCCTACCTATGAGGGATTGAAACTATTTTCGTCCGGCGCGGCGGTGCGGATCCTCTTCGGTTCGGAGCCTACCTATGAGGGATTGAAACTCTTTGGTGCTTCGCGGGGACATCTACCTTAATGAATGTTCGGAGCCTACCTATGAGGGATTGAAACAATGTTCCCTAGCGGGGTGAACAATCGCCTGCCTTCGTTCGGAGCCTACCTATGAGGGATTGAAACCCCGTTACACGGGGGTGCCAGCGGAACGCGGGCCCCGTTCGGAGCCTACCTATGAGGGATTGAAACGCGCCAGGCGTATGGCGTCCATGACGATCCTGTCCGTTCGGAGCCTACCTATGAGGGATTGAAACTTGGTCATCCGGTGGGAGCCCAGGTCCACCCTCGCGTTCGGAGCCTACCTATGAGGGATTGAAACTACAGAGCCACGGGCGGCAGAGTCTCACGCATTCTCGTTCGGAGCCTACCTATGAGGGATTGAAACACCGGAACGTCTACCCCGGCCAGCACGAGGCGATCAGTTCGGAGCCTACCTATGAGGGATTGAAACCAGACAGGTTATTGTACAGATCAACCGTTGCCATCGGCGTTCGGAGCCTACCTATGAGGGATTGAAACTCGTCACCACACCGCGCTGCGTGTACTTGATGCGGGTTCGGAGCCTACCTATGAGGGATTGAAACACAAATTTCCCCACCACGAGGTCGACGGCGACGGGGTTCGGAGCCTACCTATGAGGGATTGAAACCAAAGTACTCAGGCCGCTCCAGCCTGGAGAACGTGGGTTCGGAGCCTACCTATGAGGGATTGAAACCTAGCATGTCCCAGGCGGGGATCCCGGCTTCGGTGAGTTCGGAGCCTACCTATGAGGGATTGAAACGTCTATTCGGACGCGGAAGTTTACAACGTGGTGCTCGTTCGGAGCCTACCTATGAGGGATTGAAACTCTTCTGTAGCAGTTCTGTGACTACTTCTTGTACTGTTCGGAGCCTACCTATGAGGGATTGAAACTGGCCTTCTTCTTTGCCATCCTTCCTCCTCCTTTGTGTTCGGAGCCTACCTATGAGGGATTGAAACAAAAAAAGCGGTAGGGGCAGAGCCCCTACCGCAGCGTTCGGAGCCTACCTATGAGGGATTGAAACAACTGCTGTAATGCGCGTGCCGCTTCAATTGCTGCTGTTCGGAGCCTACCTATGAGGGATTGAAACTATTATCGGTATACTTCTGGAACGGTGACAAAGGCTGTTCGGAGCCTACCTATGAGGGATTGAAACAGACCACGTCACCACCCGGACTCCTGAGGGGGTAGGCTCAAAAATTGTGTAAGCGGCTGGAGTGTGGAGAGGAAAGCGGGCAGTGCCCAAGTAGAGTAGATCAGGAGGTGGGCTGAAGGTGGCAGGGAGGCTACGGAAAAGGCAAAAGAAAAATTCACATCCGGCTCCGGGTTGGCTTGACGAGGTAGTGGAGGAATTGGACGCCGCAGGGAGCAAGGAGAGCATCCGTCCCTGGTGTTTCTGCTGGAGCAGTTCCTCAATGGCGTCATGCAACGGGAGCGGGAGCGCTTTTTGCAGTCCGAGGCGGGGCAAGGGGAGCAGGCGAATGGGTATTACAAGCGCCGGCTTCACCTCACCCTGGGTGCACTCAACCTGAATGTTCCCAGAGTACGTCATGGCCGGGCCTTCCGTCCCATCATTCTGCCTGCGCGGTGCAACCGGGTGGACAAAGACTACGAGGAGCTCTTGATTGCCATGCTGGCCAATGGGTATTCCCGCGCCCAGATGGAGCGCGCCCTCAAGGCCCTGAATCTGCCTCTGTCCGAAGAGGCGCTCTCTGATGCCCAGGATCTCATCAGAGAAAAACTGGACTTTTACAAGTCCCAGCCTCTGAAGTCCGACTGGTTTGCCATCTTCATTGACGCATACTGGGCTAGGTTGCGCACCGAGGACGGCAAGGTTGAGGAGATCTCCCTCTTTGTAGCGGTGGGGATTGATCTTGATGGAAACAAAGAGGTGCTGGGGTTTTGGGTGCTGCGGGGCCGGGAGAATAAGGGTTTCTGGGTGGAGGTGCTGCAGGATCTCATCAGTCGGGGAGTCCACCGGGTGCTGCTGTTTGTGACCGACGACTTCCGCGGGCTTGAAGAGGTAATCCAGAAACTGTTCCCCGGGGCGGAGCACCAGTTCTGCCTGCTGCATCTTGAGCGCAACCTCCGCCGGGGCTTGGGCCGGCAAGCCTTCAAGCAGGCTCGGGATCGACTGCGTAGGATCCGCGCTGCCCGGGACCGGGAGGAGGCCCGACCTTACTTCGCTGAGGTGTGCTCAATCATCCAGCAGCACAAACCAAACTGGGCCCGCCAGCTGGAAACCAAACAAGAGCACTACCTGGCGTTCTTGGGATATCCCGAGGCTGGTAGGCTGACTGTACCAGGACGCGACGTAGATCACCAGCACCGTTCTTGCTGATGCGACCTCGGTGATCCTGTTGGCCGGATTGATGGACCGAAGAATCAAGCCCGGCATATCGAGCTACTGCCTTGGCACTGTGGAAACGCCAAGGATTGCCAATGCGTGCCCAGATGACGCATGCAGCCACCGGACCCACACCGTTGATGCTAAGTAGGAGCCGCACCTGGGGGTTGTCCAAGGCACGGTGGCTTATCTCCGCCTCTGCGGCGTGGATTTCTTGATCCAGGACATCGAGCATGCGTATTGTGCTCATCAGGATTGCCAGGTCCGCTGCTCCCAGCCCAAGATCCTCAGCATGCTCCCTCAGCCAGGTGCGTATATCAACGTTCTTGCCCGGAGCATAGCCATTGCGCCTCAGGATGGCCTTGGCTTGGTTCTGGCACTGTGTCTTCTGCTTCACCAGAGCCTCTCTATGGCTTAGCAAGGCCCGCATTTCACGTACTTCCTGCGGCGGCACCCAAACGGCAGGTAGTGTGCCTAACATCAGCATCTTCGCTAACATCTCCGCATCCACCCGATCAGTATGACGCCCACTGCCCAGACGGTTGTCCCCACCGGGTTCGCCAAAACCACTTGACCTGCTACTTCGGAAAGTAGATCATATACTTGGAAGGCGTTGCCGGTTACCTCGAGTGCGATGCGGGTCGTCTCATCGACCTCATGCGCGAT